>JAFVBO010000020.1 GCA_017479935.1 Lachnospiraceae bacterium | reverse complement strand
TTTACAAGTACTTTGATGAGATTAATGAGACACCCGTTGTTTACCACTGGACTTGGAACCTGGATGATATTGATCCAACTGAAGAAGTCGCTTGTGAAACTTTCTCAAAGAATGTAGCTATTTAAAAAATGGTGTACTAGGCAGATCCGAAACAGGATTCGTCACATCTCGTGTTTGACCGCCGTCCTCTATGATGTCTCTTTTCTCCTCCTTAATCTTCTCCTCTCTCCCTCGCAAGCGATCCAAATTCTCCAGAACCTGCTTACAGTAACGAACAATTTCTCCATCACGGTCCTTTTCCCGCATTCGCACATCTTCCTGGAACCCAAATAGCCCCGCTTCCCGCTCTTGTGTAAACAATCCGGCATGGTACAGCGCCAGCACTTTCAATCCACTTACAAAATCCGGCACATAGCAGATCGCTTTCGGCCGTTTTTCCCTCTCCTTCGCCGGAGGATGCACCGCATACGGATTCGTCCGGCAGGGCCCGATGTAGCGGACTGTTCCAAAACCGGGCGGCAAATGATGTTTTCGCTTCATACCTTGTTCCCCCCTCCCCCTGTTACTCCTTTGTCGTTTATGGTAGCAAATTCTAGCTCGTAGAACGGGCTGCTCTTTTCATTTATAGGGAGTATAGCATTCCTGAGTCGATCCTAAACCGTACACTAGGAAAAGAATAGACACTTGGGTCAAGGTTGTTGAAAATCCTTCCGCAGAACAGCTTGCAACATTGACGGCTCAGTTCCCGATTTACACAATTACGAATGTACCGGTTGAAGGCGAATTCGAAAAAGAAGATGCAAAATTAGATGCTGAAAACAAAAAAATCCCTGTAAGGGTTCAGGATGGTGAGAACTGGAATGTAGTACCCAATCAGTATGTATCAGTAAATAACCGTGTTGTTGATGGAGAGGGTTATCTGCTTGATGAGAACGGAGAAAAGATCCAGAAAACCAAACTGCAGGACATCCCCATGGTTGCTGCCGAGGCCAAGGGTGTGGGAATCGGCATGGCAGAGGATTGTCGGAACGGTCACGCCGTTGTATTTGATCGTCCCATTCGGATCGATGCCATAGAACTTGCAGAGATATGCTGTGATCTCGCAGGCCTCTTTGTAAGCGGCATCGAAATAGGCTTTATCAGTCAGCCCATCTTCGCAAATCTCGAACTGGATATGGGTGTCATTGCTGGATCCTTTCGATCCGCTTCCGCATCCCCACGGACGGTAATCCCAGGGCATGGTCTGGAGCGTGGACACAGTCCCGTCAGCCAGTTTGCCGATCCAGCAGTTAAGACCTGCCTGGACTTCCTCATGGTTCCAGTCATTTCCGTTGCTGTTCTTTCCGATCAGTTTGATCATCTCAGCTCTGTCCTTCGCATTATCATCAGGCTGGACATAACGACTGAGCCTCGGGTTATTCGCGCCGGTGCTGTGCCAGAGGATACCCTTCGGGGTAACCTTACGTGTTCCCTGATAGCAGGTGCTCTGCGTCATCATGCACACAGCCGGTTTATTCTTATCGCTGTACTTCATATGCTTCTCCAATCTCCGCCTGTCTGCGGACATAAAAAATGCACCGGATCTCTCCGATGCAGTGTGTCTTACATTCTGTCTTACGTTTGTCTTGCTCTGTTCTCAGCCGGTATCCCCGGCTTATTTTTCCTGAAGCTTTTCAATCTCCCGCTCTGCTGAGGCTTTCCATGTTGCTCCAAGTGCTCCGCTGATCTCCATCTCAAATCTCGTCATCGCTTTATCCTCCTGCGTTGTGGTTTATTTCTGTTCCCCTCTTCAAGGTATGTGCATATTAGCGTCTTTCACAGATAATATCCACGCCTGTACGCAAGAATCACCATCTCATTCAGCTGTTCGTAGTCGAAATCTGTCGGATTGTTATTCTTCACCGGCAGCCGCATCATTCCAAAACCAAGTCTGCTTTTTAACATTATGTTTTCCCTCCTGTCATTTTCTTATATACTGTTTCTCCGTTTCCGGTGTTTCCATACTCACAAACCGCTCCACCTTCATGTGGAGATCGTACTTCTTACGCAGCTGTGCGATCGTCTTCATCATAGGACTCTCGTGGTGCTTATCAATAGCAGACTGATCCTCCCAGCTGTCGATCAGCAGAACTGTCTCGGGATCAGATAAGGGTTGGAAATACTCATAACGGAGATTCCCTTCCTCTTCCCGGATCTTATCCGCCGTCCCGGAGTTCTCCATCTCCTCTGCGAAACGCCTCGCGGCACCACCCATTCCTGTATAATAAAGATTGACTGTGATCATATCTCCACCACATTCACTTCATTCTCGTGCTCCTGAATGATCTTAATAAGATCCTCTGCCTTCAGCCACACTGTTGCTGTGTTATCATTCGGATGGACGCCGGTCAAGCCGGAGCCATCTTTGAATGCGGAATCAATATAAAAGACCACCTTCTTCTCCTCATCATTGAGCAAGCCAAAAGGAGTCACAGCCCCGGGGATCAGGCCAAGGATTTGTTCCAGCTCGTCCGGCTTTACGAAGGTCAGTGGCTTCGTTCCATAGGTCTTCCTGAACTCCTTCAGATCGACACGCTTGTCACCCTTGACTGTGATCAGGTAGTAAAACCGGCGCTTATCGTCCCTGACGAACAGGTTCTTGGCATCGCAGTCCGGATACGGCAGCTCAACCGCATCCAGCTCCTCCATGTTGAACACAGCGGTATGTTCCGTGATTTCATGCCAGATGTTATTGGTTTTCAGGTAGTTTTAGATTTCCTGTTTGTAGAACATTTTTTCACCTCAATTCTTCACAATCTTGGTTCCGTACCATATGGCTCCTATCGTCCCTGCAACCATAATCACAACGCCGATACCAGCACTCCAAAAACTCACCGCTGCTCCGGCTCCAATCGCCACGCCAACCAGTGCAACGACTTTACTCAGTTGCACCATATACTTCTTCGGATTCTTCGGTTTGACGGAAACACGAGAGCGATAGGGAAGGATGCGGTAGTCCTTAGTGATCGCCATGAGGGCAGCGTAGAGAAGGATGGCGGCGGCGAAGATTAAAAACAAGATTGAAAAACTGTGGTCCATAGGCTCTACTCCCCTTGCTCCAATAGAATCGTTTTTATCGTCCGCAGATCCGACCGTACTTCACTGATCCTCATCTTATCGCCGTTGTCAAAATCATTCCCGTCCCATAGCTCGTCAAGCCGCTTCATGGCATGGGCGATTCTGTTATAGATACCTTCTCTGAAATCACCTTCCAGTCGTCGTTCCTCAAAATCGATATAATAGCAGCTGAGACGTTCTATTGAGTAAAAGCTCCCATCCGGATACATCCTCTCCATATTTGCCAGAGCCCTCTTTGCCCCGGAAATGGTATATGTGTCGTTCGGCATAAGCGCATCTTTCTCATGTGAGTATTTCTGATGGCTTCCTCTGTACAAGACTCTGCCACTGAACTTATCCACGCAGCGGATTACGTATCCCTTATCGTCGTTTCTGTATTCCATTGTAAATTCTCACGCTCACAGCCCCATTCGCAAATAGACTTTATCGATCAGCTGCTTCCCGCATTCAAAAATCGGCTGATCATAATGATCAATGATGTAGTTCTTTATGATATGATCCTGAACAAAGCCACAGTGTTCATAGAATGGAACTGTCAGCGGACTGTCACCCGTTCCTACCTGAAGAATTCTGTACTCACCCCGGAAATGGTCAGCCACAAACTCTATCATTCTCTTGCCGTATCCCTGTCCCTGAAATGGCTGCGCAACAGCAAGGTTTTGTATCTCCAAAACGCCCTCACCCTCATCCGTCACCACGCATTCCGATTTCGTTATTCCATCCTCTTCCAGGATGAACATCCTCCCTCTGTCGAGATAAAGGTCGATCATATTTTCCTGTTCATCCGCAAGTAAGAGCAGGGGAAGAAAATCTCTTTTGTTTTCTACGATTTCTCTGATTTCCATTTTGACCTCTTCAGCATCCGTATCCATTTCCGCTGCCTGTGGGCATAGAACGCTTCCGCCCAGAGCCAGACAAACACAGTTTTCCATCCTGCTTTTATTTCTACATGATCTGTATATTCGGTATGCTCCTCATCTACAACCTTCAGATCGATCCTATGATCCCAGGTCGGGACGAATGTATTGCTCTCCCGGCTCTGGATAAGATCTTCGGTGAAAGATTCTATCCTGATCGTGTGGGTACCGAAAGGGATGAGGCCGAAGAGACGAAAATGATAGGAAGAAATGGATCCTGGCTTCCACACGGGGTCGCTTTCGTCAACCGGCTCAAACGTAGCGAACGGCCATGCGACATACTGGAGTGTTTTCAGTTTTTGGAGATAGTGGAATACCTTCTTCCGGGATGCCGGAAAAGTAGATGTTTTATGGACAATCATTTGTATTTCCTCCAGCCATGCTGGCACCTCTCAATATATCCTCGCACCTCTGTCGTATGGAAAAACTCATAACATCACCAAAAATCGCAGAACCCACCCAGAACCAGTTTTAAGAGACTTTCCTTTTCCGCCCTATAACTTCTTAGGGCGGATATGTCCTGACGCGATCTGGGTCGTCTGGGAGCGTTTCAGAGGGGTTCTTGGCGAACGTGTGTTTGTAGTCTCTATCATCCATCATGGCGAAATCCTGGCTATAGCATCCTGCAATATCTTCTCCGGATCCGCCCCGACGATATCCAGACCAACTGCCTGTATTTTTTTCACATCTTCTATCCCGTAGAAATTTACAGCCAGTGCCTTCACATTACCGAAACCAAACTCATCAGGGACATATGTTCCGCCGGCTGTGGTCACGTAGTAAAGCTCCCTTGCCTTGCAAAGTCCCTGCGGGACACCTTCCTGGGTGTATCTGAATGTAATCCCGACAACATTGATCTGCTCAAGATACTGCTTCAGTGTGGCCGGAAATGATAAGTCCCAGTACGGAGCTGCTATCACTATTTTCTCTGCCTCCGCGAACTGCCTCGCCAAAGCAAACATCGGATCACCATACTCTCCGCGCTGAAGCAGCTGATCCCGGCGATTCAGAAATGCTTCATCAACAGCAGGGAAAGCTATATCCTCCAGGTGGACTTCTTCAACCGGAGGGTCCAATTTTTCCAGCAGGCTTTCAGCTAAGCGTTTTGTTCTTGATTCCTGTCTCACGCAGGCGTTGATATAGAGTATCATTTCGTTTCCTCGCACCTACTTCTTCACCACAATCGTCAGCATCTCCAGATCCGAATCCCCGGTGTTCAGTATGCTATGTTTCGACCCCTGTGGACAGATATGCATCACACCCGGCTTCAGTTCTTCCTCCACATCATCACATACAATCCATGATATCGGCATATATCTCCAGAGCTTTCTTCTCATCCTGTTTCGATGAAAATGGCTTATATGTCCGTGTCCATGTTTCCTCATCCTCAAAACATTCTACAAGAAAGGTTTTCCGATAGTTCCCCCTGGGATGAAATTCAGCCACAAGAAACTCGCCGCCCATGACTCCGGGGTTATTATCACAGATGTAGTCTTTCCCGTCTTCCGTGATAACGACATAGTCATCATATTCCACAATCTTAGTAATCATTTCTGTTCACCTTAGTCCTCTCTGGCTTCTTTCTGTGCGAGGATGAACTCCTCTTCAGCCTGGCGCACCCGCTCCATAATCTGCTCAGTTGTTGGCAGAACAGCCTCCAGATTCTCTATCTGAATATTGCTGTATGTTGCTACACCGAGCGGCGTGCTCACGTTTCGGAAAGACCATTGTACTTCCGTCTTATCCATGTCCTTGCAGATTAAAAGACCGATTGTCGGATTATCATCTTCTTCCTTGATCAGTTCATCGACCGCACTCACATAGAAGTTCAGTTTCCCTGCGAACTCAGGTTCAAAGGTGGTCACTTTTAATTCCACGACAACATAGCACCGCAGACGGATATGATAAAACAGCAGATCCATCTTCCTTGTCTTCCCCGAAACGACGATTTCCTTCTGCCTCCCGACAAATGCAAATCCAGTCCCCAGTTCCAACAGGAATCTGGTGATGTTCTGTTCCAACGCATTTTCCAAGGCCTTCTCATCATAATTTGCAGGTAACGTTATGAATCCGAGATCATAGTTACCCTTCGTAATCTCCTGTGCCAGCTGAGCCTGTGGAAGTGGCAGCCGCTCACTATAATTTGTGATTGCCGCGCCGGAAGTGTGATAATAATCTGCCTCGATCACATTGAGCAGTGCGCTGCGGCTATATCCGTTTTCAATCGTCTTCTTAATATAAAACAATGCCTCATCCGGAGATTTGCATTTCGTGATGATTTCCACATGATGACGCCACGGTACATAGGCGAACAATAACGGGAATTCTAATTCTCCACCAGCTTGGTGGAGTTTTTCCGAATGCCTCCATTCTCCACCAGCTTGGTGGAGCTTTTGGCTGTTATTCTGTAATTCGTCAATAGAGTTGATAGCTGCAACCTCTAATCCTGCGCTGGCATAGAATGAATACCATTTTTTCATGTACCACAGGTTCGTAGTGCTGAAACCGGTAACATCAGGGAACTCTGCTTTCAAATCCAGACTGACCTGCTCCACTACGCCGGTTCCCCACTTCTCCTCTGCCTTCTTTACAACAAGGTCACGACCCATCTGCCAGTTGAAAAGAAGCTGTTCCGTATTCACTCTGACAGCGGCTTTGATCTGTGCTTTTCTATACCGTTCTTTAACCTCTGTAATCCAATGTGTGTATTCGGAATCGAGGTGAACATCATGGGACTTCACAGCAAAAGGTCTCCTTTCTGTCATTTCCGCTCACCTACCTTCTCCTGATACAGCCTCATCAGCCAAGCAACGCACGCTGCCTCATCCGTTTCCTTGATCGGCATTCCGTAGGCAAGCATCACAGCGCGGTCATTTGCCTGGTGAGCTTTGCGGAGTTCTGGAGGCATGGTCAGCGGATCGTAGAGATCGGCGAGGGACGCGTCCGGGTAGAGTGCGCGGGCATCCAAGATTCCCTGAGCAGTCTTTTCGATGGCAGCCTTCTGCGCATCTGTGGGAGACGGCCAGGGGAATGTATTGTATACTACATTGCTTGCATAACTATAGTCGCTCTTCAATCTTCCACACACAGTCCGAACCCAAGCCATGTGGACATTGGATGTCATAACTCCAAATGCAAATAAGCCTACACTCGGAACCAGAAATAGTTTACTACCGGCAATAGCATCCGCACTAATAACATCCATCGGAATGTATCGTCTGTTTTGAGATGAGACCTTTGGTATTGCCAGAGCCTCAGTATTACGATCTTCACTATAATATCTCAGCCGTACAGGCAGCATCGGTAGTTCTGCATATCGATTTGTATCTGGACTCGGGCAATCAAGCCGGAATTGTTTTACTTTGTTAATCCGACCGAGAATAAACGGATATTTTTTCAGTTCAGAAGGATTTGCATTCTTAAGCCAGAAGCAATATCTTGGTTTACGACTTATCATATCCTTCCCCATATAGTAAGGGTGGATAAACTGTTCGATTCCCGGAAACTGTTTGATTACTTGATCCTTTTCTTCTTCTGAAAGTGTATAATATCCGTCATCTTTCATTTCACAGCCTATATACATAATTGGCGCATTGTCGGAAATAGGCGTTTTACGAGATTCAATATAGACTGTTGGTGCATCCACGAGATAAGGGTTGATGTTATCAGCAAGAGCTGCTTTTTCACCATCAAAGAGTTTCCTCTTATTCCTGTTTTCAAATTGGCTGAAACCAATAATCACGCAATGAACATGTGCTTTTATGCTTGCCTCACTATCCCATTGAAATGTTCTATAAGCAAAATCAATATGCACCTTCAGTTCCTCAAACATCGGTTCCCAGAGGGGAGAAACCTGTTCTCCCTGAGTAATTGAATTTGTAGAAACAAAAGCGCATCTTATTCTGCTGCCATTTATATATTCAGCGGCTTTCTTGTACCAACAAGATACATAGTCGAGAACACCATAGTTTTTCCACTTCCCCAGAACAAGCTTCGTATCGTCCTTCTGTCGCTTTGACATCATCTTAGTGCCTACGAACGGCGGATTTCCGTACAAATAGTTCAGCTTGCTCTTGTCAACCACATCGTTCCAGTCGATCCGCAGAGCATTCCCCTCCACAATGTATGCGTTCGTTTTCAGAGGCAGGAAATCCAGCGTCATATGGACGATATCTTCAGTCTCCTTCATCATCTGGTTTTCCGCAATCCAAAGAGCCGTCCGCGCTACCGTAACGGCGAAATCATTGATCTCGATACCGTAGAACTGACTTATACTTACCTTGATCGGATTCAGTACCGCTCCCAAACTGATCTGTCCACCGGTCAGTGTGCGGATCACCTCGTTCTCCAGCTTCCGAATCTGGAGATATGATTCGGTGAGGAAATTTCCGCTGCCCGCTGATGGATCCAGAAACGACAATGAGGCCAGTTTATCCTGGAAAGCGTGCAGTTTCCGTTCTCTCGTCTTGACCACAGCGATTTGCTTGATCTCCTCCAGCTCCGCTTTCAAATCGTCCAGGAAGAGAGGATCGATCACTTTGTGGATGTTCTCTAAACTGGTGTAATGCATGCCACCGGAGCGGCGAGTTTCCGGGTTTAATGTTGACTCAAACACAGCACCGAAGATGGTCGGGCTGATCCCAGACCAATCGAAATCATCAGACGCTTTCCTCAGCAGCAGATCCATGATTTCGTCTGTGAAGGGCGGGATCTCTATATTATCGTCCTCGAACAAACCGCCGTTCACATAGGGAAAAGCAGCCAGCATTGGATCGTCATCAGCCAAATATGGATCCCGATCTTCCGGTTTCTGGTTAAGGACGCGGAACAGATCCCGCAGTCCTTTTCTCGCCTGAGCTGCACTGAACTGCTCCATATAGTCATGGAACATGCCCTTCTTTCCGAGAATTCCAGCATCCTCGCCGTAGAGCAGGAACACAATCCGCACGCACAGCTTGTTCAGGCTCTTCAGAGTCTCTTCATTCTCCGGATTCTTATATTGCTTCAGGAAAGCATCGTAAAGCACTCCAACTATCTCGCCAGCCTGCAAGGACACAGCCATTTCGTCAGAGATCTTCTTCACTTCCTTCTTCACCAGGAAGTCGAGCATGTGCCATTTCGCGGGGAGATCGATCAGATTGATCTTAACCACAGTCTCTTCAGGCTTCCTCTGCTCCATATCATAGATCCAGATCTCACCGAAGTTGGATGTAACAATCCACCGTGCTTTCTCAGAATGTGGCAGACCGTTATCATACATCTTCGCCTGCTCATAGGGAGTCATTCCATTGTGGCCAGCCTGTGGTTTATCCAATGCTATGCCCAGGCTCTTCTGTTCGATCAGGACATGCGTCTCCGGGATATACACATCAATCCTCTTCGTATTTCCATCCCCGCCGATGACTTTCTTCTCGAAGTCCACACGCTGGGTCACGTTTTCCACACCGAGGATGTCGGATAATATCTCGATCCAATAAGAACGAGCATCTTCGTCTTCTCTGCCTTTCCCGTTCCATCTATAATAAAACTGGCGTGCCGCCTCTCTCTGTTGAGCGTCAATCATTGTCTGCACCGTCCTTTTTCTTTATATATTTCCCGTGCTTTACACGAGCATCAGAAGGCTTATCCATATCCGCCGGAATTGCCCAGGCATGTCCGAATCGCTTTACCCCATCAAGCCTTCCGCTTTCGCACATAAACTGCACTCTGCGAATTCCGAGATTCCATTTTTCTGCTGCTTCTCTGATCGTCATATAATCCATGTATGATCCCTCAAAATGAGCACAATAATCCATAATTATTATATGCACAAAAGCGCATAATATCAAGGATTTTCGGGGGTGTGGCGGCAACAAAAAAACCGAGGCCACAGCCCCGGCTCTCGCTTCGCTCTTCGCTCACGCTCCTTCTCACGCCTTTCTCTACGCCCTCAATATAAACCACAATCAACCCATCCGTCCTCGCTTCCCAGCATTTTACTCCTCACCCCCGCCAATAATGTACTCAAGGTGACGCCCGGCCCTTTGGGCTTCACACCACTTTATCCCGGCGGAAGCAGTGTGGCTCTTTGCTCCCTGTGAGAAGTGATGATGTAGATGAGGTGACGCAGACCGTCACACTACACCTCTCTACTCCTCACCCTCTGTGAGAACTGATGATGAACCCCAAATGCCTCAACCCATCCCGGATGGTACGGAGTTTTTCTGTCCGCTCATTCTGGGCCTTTTTCAGAGGGACAGAGACTTCTTTAAACCTGAGCTTCTTCCGCACCACCTCCGCGATCATTTCTGTGGCGAATTCCATGCCATCACGCCAGCCTCTCCGCCTGCTCTTTTACCCTTGCAAGCATATAGTCCGCATATTTTATTTCCAACGGTGCTGTCGGTCTGATGCTTATTACCCCCTGAGCCAATGCTGAACATTCCAGAAACTCGGCGGCTCGGACATTTCTTCTGAATTCTTCAAAAGAACCGAGCCGATCTTGCATCACATCGTAATAAGCTCTGCAAAACTCTTCCGGCTCTGGGCAACATCGCTCAATTGTCACAGGATCAACACAGGAAATCGCTCTGGCAATATCCAAAACATAAGGATCCGTCCCGCCATCGTTCAAATCTATGAACTTTACTTCTCCCGCTGAAATCATGACATTTGTGGGAACCAAGTCTCCATGCAGGAAAGTCCTTGTGCAACGATCAACTATCGCTAAAGCAGTTTTACAGGTCGGAATATACTGACGATACCGATTAGCGAACCATGAAGCTGCATTCACACGATTCCCAATTCTCGGGCTTACAACTCCGGTATCCATATTCCACAGCCCCTTGTGGAAGTCTGCAAGAGAACCCGCAAAATGCAACCAGTTTTCTCTGCTTCCATCCTCAAATAGCGTATGACCCTGAATGAATTCCTCAAGAATAATGTTGATGCTCACGCGAGGATTTCTCAGTTCAATTCTTCCGTAGACTTTTGGGACAGAAAAACCCTTCTCGTATAATACCTCCAGTATCTCTCCCTCACGATCAGCCTTCTCCTGACCAATCTTAACCACAAAAACTTCAGGAACATCATACTCATCTGTGTCGACCGAAGCCTTGTCTATATGAACTTCAAAGCATTGGAAAGCGCTGGATATCGTTGTCGGACTGAAAAGGCGGACAGAATAATTTTCAGTCTCTATTTCTGTTTCATCATCCCAGTCTGTCTTAACAATTCTTGTCAGGATTTCTTTGATCGATGTTTGCATAGATAGTCACATCCTTTGAAATAATACCGCAGTTCTCTCCTCCACCCACTCACAGAACCGCTCCACTCGCAGCAGCCTGAATATCAGTATCCGGAGCCGACCGGCGAGAGACCCAATGAGAAAGATACCCACAGCTGTTCCGATCACGGCTAGTACCATCAAAGCCGGATTCCATGCCAGCCACACTGCAAACGCTCCGATAATAAAGGTGTCACGGACGAGTGGTTCATCGTGGAGAAGGTACACATCGAATGAAGTCGGAGCCCAAAAGCTTGCCATCTTCCTCAATCTATCTCCACACTTCATTTCCTTGAACGCCACGACCAGGCATACAGCAGAGATCACAATAAACGGCGATATGTACTCCATGAGAAGAGAAAACTTCCGATAGGTGTGTTCGACTGAATATATCACCTGCTCTACACCCATTTTGGTAAGCCAGGTGAAAACTGTGCACAGCAGGTAGCCTGCCAGATGACGTCTCTCGCCTTTTTTCTCCCCATCGTATTTTTTGATGTAGGCTCCGGCGAGATAAAGAATGGCAAGCCACAGGAAGGTATAGCCCCTGTCCGTATAGGCGAAATCCCGGCCGAAGACTGTGGTGAGTACAGAGGTCACAACAAACAGAGCCAGCAGCAACTGCCGGTTTTTTCTCCGGTCAAGTGCCGCCGTTAACTCATCCAGGAATGGCATGATAAAGCTCAGACAGAAGTACGCCGTGTAGTACCAATACGTGCGGTACGCAAAAGGGAAAACCGCATTCCTTATCACAATCCAGTCAACAAGTTCCGGCCTTATGATCCAGAATAGTACTGTCGCTGTGAGGGTGTAGAAGATAACCTGGAGGTACAATCTCAGGATTCTCTTTATGCCATGCTTCGTCTCGTATCCGACATAGCCTGAAATCAATCCGTAAATGTCAACCGCACAGGCTGTGGCTATGTCAAGCAGCCAGGCAGCTTTATAGGTTCCTGTAAATGGAATAACATTCTCCAGTATGCCACCGTGGTAAAGGATGTGGTGGCTTACAATCATGATCATGGCAACGATCCGCAGGAGCTCAATTCCGTTATTTCGTTTTCCAGCCACCTCTCGCTCCTCCTTCGTCAAGGAACAAACACTCCGTCACGGATCAAACAGCGCATCGATTCTGCCCTTCTTAAGCAGGCTGTTATATTCCATATAATAGTACTTCCGAACAAGTTCTGCTTCTTCGATGCCGCTATAGATATCCTTCCCGTCACCATTCTTATCGATATACTCGTCAGACCCTCCAGTCAGCACCTGGACATTTTCGGACAGGCGAAGGATCTGTGTATAATAGGCTGACAACGGCATATCCGCTGCCTTCAGCGCCATCGGAGCCAGTGCACATATGTCCACATTTCTGTGTGCATCCTTTTCTGCGACTGTGGCTACGTTCCCGTCTACATCCACAGTTCCGTCTGCATCCTCATCCTCAGCCCCGTCTGTATCCCTACTTCCAGCTTCCTCAGTCCCCTTATTGCTCCATATGAAGTAAGGAACCTGCCGTTTGCTAAGATTATATTCTTCTCCAAGATCCCACTCCCGCAGGAAAGACGGGCCATGATCCCCTACCATGCAGACGATTACATCCCGGCCGGTATTAGAAAAATACTCCACCATCTCGCCGATAAAATCGTCCGTCTGTTGGATGCAGGTCAGGTATTCGTTGATCTGCTGCTCATATTCCGAGAACCCTTGGCTGTCCTGGATATGCACCGTGTCCTTATCGGGGCTATTACGATCCCATCCTCCATGGTTCTGGATGGTCAGAAGATAAGCAAACCGGGGCTGATCTTCCGGCATGGCTTCATAAAATCTAGTGAAATTCCTGAAGAGCGATGAATCGCTTGCGGAGTAGCGGGCTTCATAATACTCAAGTCCCCTCATATCTGGCTGGAAGTAGGTCACGTCAAATCCCAGTGCTTTCCATGCATCCCCTCTATGGTAATTACCGGCGGGTTCAGTATGGGCGGCCATGGTGGCATACCCCATTTTTTTCAGGTACTCTGCAATGCTTTTACTGTCATTCAGGTTCAGGTCATTAAAGGGCGTAGTTGTATTGACCAGCATCATACTGTTGCCTGTCAGAAGTTCATACTCGCTGGCATTGGTTCCTCCGCCGATCATAGGAACGGTCGCATAGCCCTTGATGGCATCCAGGGCATCATAATTCTCCATGTAGGAAACGTCTGTGTTAAAGTCGATCAGATGATCCATGTCGTACCAGGTCTCATTCAATACGAATATGATATC
This sequence comes from Lachnospiraceae bacterium, assembly GCA_017479935.1. GTDB lineage: Bacteria > Bacillota > Clostridia > Lachnospirales > Lachnospiraceae > RGIG5021. The sequence goes on along the minus strand of JAFVBO010000020.1, from coordinate 61,116 downwards.
CGGCCGGTTATCTGAGCCGGGCAGACCGGTGATGTCAGTGATCTCCGTCACATCATACCCTTCCGGCTTCTCAATTCCAAGAAGGGCTCTCCGGATATTCTCAGTCACTCCAACTGGCACGCTGTCTACATAGTATCGGATTTCCCAGCTCCAGCCATCCAGGAATCTCAGCGGGGAGAAAGGAGAGAATACCAGGCAATATGTAAAGAAGCAAAGGAGAAGAAGCGTGAACGCTCCTGCCTTCCTACTCGACTTGAAAGAAACCCCTTTGGAGTAAAACACAGCAAGAACAAAGAGTAGGATCGAGAAAGAAAAGAAAATTGCTCCCGTCTCTGAGGTGATCTGAATCGTATATCCACCCAATGCTCTGGCAGCTGTAGGAATGTTTTTCACATCCTGTACCGTGAGCACCGTCCCATGAAGCTGAAGTTCATAGTAATTTACAAAAGCAATGAAATTGAAAAAGGCTGCTATAATGCCGGATACCAGAAGTGTCCTTCTTGAAAACAGGGCAACCGCATAGAACAGTAGGAACAACATCACTGTGCCTGCTAAATATAATAAAGGATTTCGGCTGATCTCATGAAATGTATTCGTGACCTGGTTTGTTGAAATAGTCTGGGCGATCAACACTTGAGCGACACATAAAGCCGCCACCAAAGCCTTAAGAAGTATATCAATACGATCACATTTTCTCTCCACTCTCTCCGCCATCCGTATTACTCCATGTACGTTCTTCTACAATGTATCTCGGTCTCCCTTTGGTTTCCATATAGATCTTTCCGACATATTCTCCGATCACGCCAAGAGATATCAGCTGGATGCCGCCGATCAGTGTGGTGCCGATGAAAGAACTACTCCAACCGGGGACAACGTGACCAGTAGCCCAGGACACCAGGGCGTAGATGATAAGAACCAAGGACAGGACAACAGTCAGAGCACCCAGCCCGGTAATAATCCGGATCGGCTTGACAGAGAAAGATGTTATCCCATCGAATGCCAGTGTGAGCATCTTGGAAAGCGGATACTTGCTTTTCCCTGCCAGACGCTCATGGCGACTGTATTCCACACACGTAGATTTAAATCCGATCATTGGAAACATCCCGCGCAGGAACAGATTCACCTCTTTATAATTTGCCAGCTCGTTCAATACCCGGCTTGACACGAGTCTATAATCCGCGTGGTTATAGATCACTTCTCCGCCGAGTGCATTCAGGATCTTATAGTAGCCTTGTGCTGTGGAGCGTTTGAAAAAGCTGTCTGACGAGCGGTCACTCCTCACACCATAGACGATCTCACATCCGTCGTTATAAGCTCTCACCATCTCGTCCATGGCATCAATATCATCCTGCCCGTCACAGTCAATAGATATAGTAATGTCGGCCAGATCTTTTGCTTCCATGAGACCGGCGAGAAGTGCGTTCTGATGGCCACGGTTACGGGAGAGTTTTATAGCTGTGAACACTGGATCTGAAGCACACAACTCTGTCAATACTTCCCATGTCCGATCCCTACTGCCGTCATTGACGAAAAGGATCCGGCTCCCATCGTCAATCAGCCCAGAAGCAACGAGCGATTCAATCTTTGCTTTAAACATCGGAGCAGTCACAGGAAGCACTTCTTCCTCGTTATAGCAGGGGATGACGATATAGAGTATTGGTTTTTCTCTCAGCATTTATTTCTCACCCCTTACAAGCTTATACACCTTCCGGTTAAGTATCTCATGGGAGTACTCAAGCTGTATGTCGTTCCCGTAGTGTTCCTGCATGTATTCAAGGAAAATCTTCTCCTGACCTTCTACCAGGTATGTGTTCGGCCTGTCAAGAAGCGCCAGCGCCGGATTTTCCGCATCGATCCGACTCAAAAACTCCCTGAAATATACCTGATCATACACCCAGTCCCCTATAGCAATGTTATGCTCAATTACCCGCTGTGTCGGTAGCTTGTCCTGTTTAGAGAAATAGTCCGGAATCGCGGAATACCATCCCGGCCAGATGTAAAGGGCATTATCTTCGAACGTCATCTCATACCCACTGTCGTCCTGGCCGATTCGGGCTGTTAAAGGCGATGTTGGCGCGTGGATACTTGAATGCGCAAGCACCTGCCCTACTCCGAAATACAAGACGATACATAAGAAGAGCTGGAATACAACCGTGAAGATGGGGACAGGGCGCGTGCTAACCTTTCTCTGTTCACCGTTCTGCTGTAAGACCGTCTCCTGCGCGTCACCCGCATCCCGCTGATTACCCACACTCCCTTGGTCACCCACACCCCCCTGTTCACACACACTCCCCTGTTCACACGCATTCCCCTGTTCACACGCATTCCCCTGTTCACACGCATTCCCCTGGCCACACGCATTCCCCTGGTCAACAGTGGTTTTGTGGGCTGCCCTCTCCCGCCTGTCCATCCGGTTTTTAATCATAATCAAAGCCAGGTTCGTAAGACATGCAATCAGGGTACACTGCCACACACGGATAGGTGCCCGGCCACGGAAGGCGAAATAGAACAGTATGATAAAACCGCCGCCAAAGCTGAAAAGGGCTTCCAGCTTCAGCCATATGCTCCTGACTGCGATCAGGCTCCAGAGGGTCAGCACTACGGCCAGGAAAATCAGTACCATAATATGGATATCCTGCGTGGTCGCCATCCATTTCATGTCCCGGAAGGTTCCTTTGATCCCCTGTTCGGTAGCCTGAAACTCGTTCCGGCTGCCAACCTCCGCGATCTTCCTCAGGGATTCCTCATTGATCAGATCCGTATCCGCCAGCATCCAGTGAAGAACCATGGTATAGGTACTGTGGTCGATCTCGCTGAAATCCTTATACGAAACCCCGTAGGTTTCCATCGGATAATCTTCCGCGACGGTACGGTACTCATTATAAGCGGCATCGGATTTGTATGGCTCAAATTGTAAGAACAACGCCTTAGAACCGAGCAGTCCGATGATGACCACAAACATCGGAAGGAAGTATCTCAGCCCTTCCTTTGCCCTTTTTATCCGTCCCCTGTGGCGGACAAACTCGATAAAAAGCTCCAGCGCAATAAACGGCAGGAACAGCAGGCAGGCTTCCATCCGCCCAAGGAATCCGGCAAATACCAGGAGCGTTCCTGCGATGATCCACCGCCGGCCCTTACCACGGTATCTTGCGTAGAAAAGGGTGATCAGCCCCATCGCGAGGATCCCGGCAGACTGCACCGTATAATTCACACCAAAGAGTTTGAATCCAAGGACAAAGTATGTGATGGCGCAGAGCAACACGGCGAAAAAGATATAGTCCTCAATATCCCATTTCTTTATCGGTTTCCGGAACGAATTCTCTATCGTCATATAAGACATGACAAAGATGCCCAAGAGCAGCGCCGCATGCATAAGAACGGCAAACACATCCGCTGTGGGCAGGATCGGGTTCAGGACTTTGATGATCAGGCAGAATAACGGATGCAGGTACTGGCACATGTTGTTGTCGCCATACATCCCGCCGGTCACCACCGCTACTGTAATATTGTCTGTAAAGGTATATATCCTGCCAGAGATAGAGAAGATGAAATATAACAGCAACGTGATGAACAACGCGCCGAGCAGATTTTTTTTCTTTTTGCTACCTTGGTTCATATCAATCGTTCACCTTTGACACATCCATCCTGCCCGGATCCAGCCCCGCCTCCAGCATAGCGTCATAGTTCTTCCAGTATAGGTAGTATCCGCCTATATTGTGCTGCACATCATCAATGCGCACACGGAACTTGTCATTCCGCATCATGAAGGAGCCAAGGATCCTTTCTGGATTCTGCATGAACATTGCAGTTTCAGGGTAAAAGTAACCGCTGAGCTGGCGGTTTGCACGGGCAGCAATCGCATCCAGCAGATCCTGGACTTCGAAGTCGCCTGTATCGATCCCTTTTTCCACCATACGCTGCCAGGTCTCAAAACTGGAGATCAACAGTTCAAGGTTCGTGGGATAGGTGCGCCACCGTCCCAGGATCCGGCTATAATTGTTCGTGGCGTTTGCCAGGGCGAAATCGTAGTATTCCTGCTTATCTACGTACTTCGTGACTTCATTGAGGCTGTACGCCACCCAGTGGTCGCGATACTGTGTGTAGTCATATTCTATAAAGTGATCGATGGCGAGGCATGCCGCATCCAGCCACTTCTGATCACCAGTCAGGCTGTAGAGCCTGGTTAGTGCAAAGGTGCACTCGCCGTCATAGTAGACGGTGCGAAAAGCCTCTAATTGCGAAAAGTCCGTGAAAAGCACATGCCAGTAGCTGCCGTCATCTCCCTGTTGCTTGAGGATACCCTCGCCAAGGGCTTCACAGATCTCCCTGTAATCCTCGTTCTCAAACACATCCATGTATTCTGTGAGTGTAACTACAGCGATCCCATTGGCACCGAGTTTCAATTCACTGTCGTTTGCTTCCAACAGGTATGCTGCACCGTCTTCATCATAAAGGAGCTGTTCGAGCATGTAACCGATGGTGCTGTCAATCTTCTCCTTCAGCGCATCATCCGGGAACATCCGGTACCGACAGATGAGCGACCAGATTGTGCCGCTGTGACGCAGTATGTTATAGTCATCAATCTCCTTATCAAACTGTGGACGGATCCCGTAAATAAAGCTGCCATCCTCCTTTACCTGATCCATCAGGAAGGATGATGCGGCATCGATTATGTTCTTGGCGTAGTCAGCATCAAGGGCTTCAACCATACGCCTTCCCGTGTCAGCACCTTCATTACAGAGGTCGTAGATTTCGTCATTCTCATCGCAGAACCAGCCAAGACAATCGAATTCCACCATATTATCTGGCAACATCTTCAGGGGCTCACGGTCATTTTCCACAAGCCACTGGTTCACTCGCTCCACGGATACCCGGTCGTCCTTATAATCGTAAATACCTGCTCCATTCATCCAGATCTCAGGAAAAGCGGTGTTAAACTCAGGATCGAAGGACAGGCCGTGATAGTCAAAGCCGGAAGGAGTGTCGGCAAGTTCGTTCAAGATTTCCAGAGAATTGATAGGCCAAGATTTGCTGACCACATCTACACGGAGCCACTTCGGCTCTGTGGAGTTAGCCTTCAGCTCGTGCAAAGCACCCTTCACGGCTTTATCCCAGGCAACCTCCAGAGAAGCACCTGTTCCGTTGTACACCTTCGCGCGGGTGAAACCATCCGAAACGGAAAAGAAGACCACATAGCCTACAGACTCCACCGGCGCATCTCCGATCTCCTCCATCGTTGCATCTGTAACAACCTGGGCTTTTAGAATATCGGCTTTGGCTTGAAACATTTTCTGATTCTCATTGGTTCGGGGCATGCGCCAAAGAATGACAGCTACGATGGCGACCAGTATTGGTATCAGCCACAAGAGTCTTTTCCGTTTCATTTTATATTAACATCCTTTCCGTGAAGTATGGCTTAGAGAAATCTTGATGACAGGGGAGTAACGACGTGTAAAACAGTAGAAACATGAAAACTCCCCGGGACTATACCGCCCCGGGGAATCCCAGTTGATCAAAGTTCAAATCACTTGATCAATTAAAGCCTTGAAGAACTTTTATTCTTACCAGGTTTTGTTATTAGTTTGCGTTCATGCGGCGACGGGTTACCAGCAGGATGCCAGCACCAAGAACAAGGATGGCACCAATCACGTAGAAGATCGTAGTACCGATACCACCAGTGCTCGGAAGCTCAGTACCCTTGTTGTTGACTACCTTCACAGCAGTAGCGTCAAGGTCGGAGAGGTTCTTGGTAACAGTCTTGGTAGAACCACCTGTCACCTCTTCCTTAACAAGGTTTCCCGCCGCATCATAGTAACGGGTACCAGATGTATTAAAGATTTCTTCTTCCATTTTCGTGGGAGAAAGGGTAACCTCGCCAGTAAGCTTGTTATAGCCAGTAGGAGCGACAGTTTCTTCACCGGTCAGTTCAACACCATCAGCAAGACCAACGATGTACAGCATACCGTCGGCATCCACTTCCATCTCGGTCCCAAGTGTCGTGGATTCTGGATCATAAGAAACAACGGTATAGTTACCTACTACGCCTGATTCCGTCTCTTTCACTGTCAGGCCTTTGAACTTGAACTTCGCACCAGCAAGGCCAGCAGCGCCAGATGCAGAGCCATCAACCTTCTTCAGAGCGGCAGCATATGTCTGAATCTTTGCATCGTCGCTGAACGGCTCGCTCCAAGGAGTATCGTCGTCGTCGTCATCGTCGTCATCGCCATTGTTTGTCGAATCGACATAAGGCGTAAATGTGACTTCGTTCGTATCATCAGCGTTGATGTTCGTGGTGTCTGTCAAAGTACCTTCATACTCGATCACTAACTGTGCATTGTTAGGATACAAGCTGGTCCACGTACCCTTATCGGAATTAGTAGGATCATCAGGGTCAGCTGTATAAGTTGCCCACGGAATAAAGATGGTCTTGGAATCGCCAAAGGTGGTATAGCCGGAAAGTGTAGTAGCAACTTCTGCAACTGTCTCATCTTCAGGTGTATCCGGATCATCAGCTACTGCTTGAGTAGTAACTACCTTCACTTTGGTAATTTTCACATTACTAAGATAAGGCGGCAGAGTATCCTCAACCTTAATCTTTGTAACCTGCTTAGCATCTGCGCCACTACCCAGGAAGTTAGGAGTGGAGAAAGTGGCAGTATACTTAACAGTGTCACCGATGGAATAGGATTCTTCTTCAACTGTCTTCTCAGGTACCGGAGTCTTGCTGTTCTTGTCGTAAATTGTAGCATTGGGATTCGCAGAGTCAATTGTAACGTTAGCACCCTGGCTAGATGTTACATAGTAGTAACCGAAATCAAGGCCGCTGAATACAACGGGATCGCCTGTGCCAGTTGTGACATTGCTACCAGTAGGCTCAGCCAGAGTTGCAGCGTAAGCTTTTACAGCAGCGATAATCGCATCATCTGTTGCGCCTTCTTTCCTCTGAACATAATCGGTATCGCCGATCTTCTCAAATACTCCAGAAAGCGTAGAGGGAAGATCTCCACTAAATGTGTACGCAACAGCATCAGCTACGCCATTTTCGCCTTCAACTTTTGAGATCGTTGCGCCAAAGATCTTATAGAGCTTATAAGTTTCACCTTTAGCAGCGTTTTCTACTGTAATTGTACCTGTAGTTGCTGTGATTGGATCACCAGGATCTGCAAATGCAGTCATGCTCATGGTTCCCAGTACCATTACCATAGCAATGACTAAAGCCATCATCTTCTTCCATGTGTTTCTCATGTTTATTGTCCTTTCTTTTCTAATATTGTCTTTTTCCATCCTCATTGCATAGTAACTATTCAAAGAGAATGTTTCCCTTTCCTTCCAACACTCAGCCCCTGATCTTTCGCAGCACCTAGCGTTGCTCGCAGAGTGTTTAACTAATTGCCAAGCATTCTGCCCGGTTCTGAACGTTGTCCCCTTCAGCATGCATTCATTCCGTACTGCTTCCTTTATTGGAATAAAGACGTGCAAAGAGTTTTCCCGGGAAAGATTGGTTATTCTTTTCCGGTAATGCCATCTGTACCTCCTTTCATAAAGGATCCGGTCTGATTGGTTTCCACCTGGTGCGTTTTGTGAAACATGCAAAACGCAAACAGCAGGAACTTCTCACACTGTTTTTCGAAAGGCACAGTTCGTACTACTGTTGAAACTGCATCTTTCGTTCTTCCTCTAAGCCAGGATCTTAAAAGAGGTATCTATCCAGGCTTCAGAGGCTTTCCCCGAATGCAGGGGAACTTTGATTTCTTCATATGAGTCACCTTTCCTTTGTTTGATGTCCTGCGTGAAGATTCCACACCCGGGGTAATGTGAACAGTTTCTTGTGCGCCTGCACCGGATTAGCGGTGCTTGCTGTGCCGTGCAGTTGCCAATAGTTACTATGATTCCGATATCCCAAATGAGAAGAAAGTCTGGCCGACATCCAGTCCTTCTCCGATCACTCCGAATTGCTCTAAGGGCCACACGCGGTAGACGATCTTTCCCACGATCTGCTCTTCGGCCACACAGCCGACGGCAGTGTTTCGTGAGTCAACCGATACGCTGCGGTTATCCCCCATCACGAAGATACGGGATTCCGGGACCTGGTAAGGGAGCTCGATGTTGCAGTCTCCCAGTGCCTTGTCCATCAGATATGGTTCATCGATCCGACGCTGGTTGACGTAGACTTCTCCGTTTTCATCTATGTCGATCCAGTCTCCGGATACGCCGATAACCCTCTTCACAAGAATCTTATTATTGTAGTAGAACGCGATTATATCTCCTGTTTGAAAACGTCCGCCCTTGACAGAAACGACAATATCGCCTTCCTGCAGGGTGTCGTTCATGGAACTACCATAAATACGAAGAATTGGCAGGAGAAGAACGGCAACCAGTACGGCTGCTGCCGCTACCACGACCAGCAGGAAAATGGTGTTTCGCAATTCCTGTCCGAAGTTCTTCTGGTAGCGTACGCGTCTGAGTTCTTCCTCAATGCTCCCCACGCTCGGGAGAGCCACGCTTTGTCTACTCATCTTTTACCCTTTTGAATGACTTAAAAGGCGGTTATCATCCATCTTTAAAAGATATTGTACATGAATGTAGAGCAACACCTTCATTCAGACAAAATGATCCCTACCACCCAATTCAACTTCTATTATAGTTCAAATTCGATAACTGTCAATAGAAAGTTACCCTTAATAATTTCGATTTAAATATACACTTTTCGGATATTTCTCTCGGCACACCTTGTAAATGGCGTGCCGAGGCCCATTTTTCCACCTCGAAAAGATGGCAATTTTCTCGCAAAAACCTGAATCGCATCGCGCTTCGCACGCTGTTCGCCGCCTCGGCGGATGCTTACCTTTTTAGTTCTTTTCCAATCCCAGATGGCTGTACGCCAGGTCGCTGGCCATGCGGCCGCGGGGTGTCCGAAGGAGCAAGCCGCTTTGAATCAGATAGGGTTCGCACACATCTTCCAGGGTCCCCACATCCTCTCCCACCGAGGTAGCCAGCGTTTCCAGTCCAACCGGACCGCCGCCAAACTTCTGAATGATGGAGAGCAGCACTTCCCGGTCCATGCGATCTAACCCCAGTTTGTCCACCTGCAGAATATCCAGCGCAAACTCAGCCACGTCCGCCGTGATGCGTCCATCGTACTTGACCTGCGCAAAGTCGCGGAGGCGTTTTAAGAGACGGTTGGCAATTCGCGGAGTCCCGCGGGAACGTGCGGCGATCAGGGCCGCCCCTTCCGGCTCGATTTCCACATTCAGGACCTTGGCGGAGCGCAGCACGATAGTCTTCAGCTCTTCTTTCGTGTAAAACTCCAGACGATGCACCACACCAAAGCGGTCCCGCAACGGGGCGGTCAGCATACCGGCGCGCGTCGTGGCACCTACCAGCGTGAAATGGGGCAGGTTTAAGCGGATGGATCTGGCAGTGGCTCCCTTTCCGATCACGATGTCGATGGCGTAATCTTCCATGGCGGGGTACAGAACTTCTTCCACCTGCCGGTTTAAACGGTGGATTTCATCCACAAAAAGCACATCGCCTTCTTTCAGGTTATTCAGGATGGCGGCCATCTCACCCGGCTTTTCGATGGCGGGACCGGCCGTAATCTTCATATTCACGCCCATTTCGTTGGCGATGATGCCGGCCAGCGTGGTTTTTCCCAATCCAGGAGGGCCGTACAACAGCACGTGGTCCAATGGCTCCCCGCGGTTTTTGGCGGCTTCGATATAGATTTTCAGGGTGTCCTTCGCTTTGGTCTGACCAATGTAGTCACTCAGAAGCTGGGGCCTTAAATGATTTTCTATGACGATGTCTTCATCCGTGACATCGGTGCTGATGATGCGATCCGGCATAGTGTTCCTTCCCGTATGATCATTACATGTGCTTCAGTGCTTCGCGGATCCAGTCTTCCGCGGAAGCAGTTTCCGGCAGCTGACTGGCCTTGACAGCCTTTAAAGCGGCTGCGCCACCGTAGCCCAAAGCGACAAGCGCCTGCACGGCCTCATCCCGCGCATCGTCCATGGCAGTAGAACCTGCGACCGCCGCTGCTGCCACATGGGCGGATTTGGCATCGAAAGCTTCCTGCAGATCCATCTTGTCCTTCAGTTCCACAATGATTTTCTGCGCAATCTTCTTGCCCACGCCCGGTGCCCGAGAGATGGCTTTTTCATCATCCGCCAGAATGGCGAAGCGAAGTTCGTCCGCCGACAACGTGGACAGGATACCCAGGGCGCCCTTCGGTCCAAGGCCGCTGACACGGATCAGCATGCGGAACAGATCTCGCTCTTCTTCATCCAGGAAACCGTACAGGCGCATGGCATCCTGCCCCACGGAGAAGTGTGTATACACTTTGACTTCTTTTCCTTCTGCCGGAAGGCCTGAAAGAGACGTGGTTGACATGTAGATGAAGTAGCCGATCCCGCTGGCTTCCACGACAGCACCGGCATCGCGCTTTTCCGCCAGGGTTCCTTTAATATAAGAGATCATCCGTATTTCTTCCTTTGTTTCGTTTTCTTTATCCTACCACGTATTTCGTTTTCACGCAAGCGCAAACCGCACAGACGTTCGATTTCGTTGCTGTTTCTCTTCGTACGGGGCACCGGGGCTTTTTTACGCTTCACACCACGTATCCCGCGCTCTTCTTGCTTCTCTTCATACGGGGCGTCAAGGCCTTTTTTAGCCCCGCGCTACGTCAGATATCTTCCGGCTGCTCCGCCACACGCTTTTATACAAGAAAGAATTCCGCGATCAGCACCGCGCCGCAGCAGGAAATCGCAATAGGAAACAGGCCGGCGCCAAAAAGGCCCAGGACACAGCCTACGATCAGGGCAATCAGGCCGGAGATCGGCGTCTGCGTGGCGTATATGATGGCCGGAAAGGTCATGACGGCCAGCGTCACATAGGGTACGTAGTACAGGAACGCCTGCACGTACTTATTCGTGATCGGCTTTTTCAGGAAGGCGATCGGCACGGAGCGGACCGCATAGGACACCGCCGCCATCACAAACAGGCCTGCAAAGATGTAAAGATCTGATTTCATACGTCCTCCCGCGTTTCTTCGCTTTTTGCCTCTTCCACATGCGAAATATCTCTGTCCTCTTCCTGCCCGCCTTCTGCTTCCCTGGGGAACAGCAGCGCTGCGCCGCCCGCAATGAGAAGGGTCAGCAGGATGGTTTTGGTTCCGGCCGAGATCGATGAGAAAATCTCCAGCTGGGAAAAGAGCCAGCTGCCTATAAAGCTGATGATCACCAGAGCCCCGACAATTCGATCATGCCGGACCGGCGGAATGATGACTGCCAGAAACATGCCATACAGCGTGACAGAAAATGCGCTCACCAGGCGCATGGGCAGGATGTTTCCCGCTATGGTTCCCAGGGCGGTTCCAAGCGCCCACAACGTGAGCGAGGTAGCGGCGGAGCCATAGGAATAGTACGGGTTTAAGTAGCCCGGCCTGGCCATGTTGATGGCGAACAGCTCATCCGTGATGAAAAAAGCCATGGCCATCCGATGCTTTCCAGGCATGTCCGTGGCCATTCGCTGGCTCATGGCGCAGCTCATCAGGAGGTAGCGGGCATTGGTGATGAAGATGACCACCGCGATCTCCAAAAGGCTTGCTCCCGCGGCGATGAGCGTAAAGCCGGCATACTCTCCGGCGGATGCGTTGCAGAGGAGGCTTGCCAGCGTGGACTGGAACGGCGTAAGGCCAGCGTTTCGGGCCGCAATTCCTAAGGAAAAGGCGGCTGCCAGGTAGCCTAATCCGATCGGGAAACCGTCCCGGGCTCCGTTTGCGAAAGCATTTTTGTTGACCGGGATCTGGAAAGCGTACTTAGCTGCCGTCTCGGATGTTGTATTTTTCATAATCGTAAATCTCCTTACAGCCAACCCTGCACAAAGCGGGTGGCCGTTTCCTCATCCCACTTCAGTTCCTCTTCCAAAAGGAAGAACCATTCCCTTCCTTTTCCTTCTTTCTGAAACACCGGCGTGATGAGCGGTTCTTTCTGCGGCAGGAACAGGCCCTCTTTTTCCACGTAGCACTCTTCCGGGCGGGCCTTGCGGCGAACAGCTTTATCCACGAACTGTCCGATGCTCTTATGGACAATCTTGTCTTCCATCGTCAGATAAAAATAGTCCCGATAATTGGGAAAAAAGTGGCGCAGCGCCCCGACATAGGGCGTGAAAAAGAAGGTGAAGATGTTGCCATCCACATGCAGTGTTACGTCCTCTCCTCGCTGTGTATACGCGGCCGGGAGGGCGAGGCTGCTCTCGAAAGTCAGACAGACCTCGGTCTTTTCCGTCCCGTCAAACCCGCTGTAGCGCTCCCTTTTCTGACCGACCAGGCGATACGACGCCTTTTTCATATCCAGATACGCGAAGATGGGAAGAAGCTCCGGCATGCCTTTGATGTCTTCCTCATTGTGAAGCATCAGGTCTTTTTCCGCTTCCCGGGTAGGGCACTTCAGGTACTGATTGTAGACATCGATCAGCTCCCCGCCCGTATACGGATCGTCCCTGTGGATCCCCAGGAAACTTTCCAGGCTTTTTAATTTCAGACTTCCGATCGGAAGCATTTTCTTTAACGGCCTGGCCATTCGATACAGATCCACGCTGGTGATCAGCGAAAACGGATCGGACATGCGGTGATAAAAGAGGCGTCCACGCACAAAGGGGATGTCGAAGGTATCGCCGTTAAAGTGCACCAGGGTGTCGAACCCGGCAAGGCACAGGGTGAATTCCCGCAAAACCTCGCGTTCACTCTCCCGCGTGTCGGCAAACCATTGGCAAAAGTTCCATTCCCTGTCCGGATTTTCGTAGGACACGGGCCAGGTGACGCCAATCAGGTAAACCGTGCTGTTTTTGGAGGACAGACCGGTGGTCTCGATGTCAAAGAACACGTACCGGCCGGGCAGAGTATGTAGGACCGCTGTGGATGTTCGGACTGGGGTATATACGCATTCGCTTACTTTCATAGTTCACCTGAGTGTGCAGCACAGGTCACAGGCACGTCGCGTACGCGGCTAAAAGCCTGGGACTGATTTTTTGTTTCGTGATGCTTACAGCACAGGTCCCAGGCGCGTCCTGCTTCGCACGACGCTCGCCGCTTTCGCGGCTTTTGCCTGGGACTGTCGTGGTGGGGGGCCCACCACGACCTATGCAGAAAAGAATGGAAAAGTAGCTGCAAGCAGCTATTTTCCTTTCTTTTCTGCATAGCTGTGCTGTAAATATATTTTACGTTCAAATAGCCCTGCGGATATGACATCCACAGGGCTATCCATAAGGTTGTTCCGTTTTACGGAATCCCTTCCTTTATACAGTTTTGCTTACTGCTCCACAGACTGAACAGCGGCCTTCAGCGCGTCTGCCATGGTCATGGCTTCGGGCTGCTCCAGACCCGGAACGATCGGTTCGGGCTCGCGCTCTTTCTTCGGACGAGGCTCTCTTTCGGGCTTCTCCGGAGCGGGCTCAAGGGCCTTCATGCTCAGGCTGATTCTCTTGTTCTCGCCGTTGAAGTCCACTACCTGAGCGGTAACTTCCTGGCCAACCTTCAGAACATCCGAAGGCTTCTCCACGCGGTTGCGGGAGATCTGAGAAACATGCAGCAGGGCGTCGATGCCATCTTCCAGCTCTACGAAAGCGCCGAAATCAGTCATTCTGGCAACCTTACCGGTAACCACGTTGCCAACGGCATACTTGGTAACGGCCTTCTCCCAAGGGTTCTCGCCCGGGAACTTCATGCTGAGGGCGATCTTCTCGCCGGTGATGTTCTTGATGAAGCACTTGACTTCCTGTCCAACAGTGAACAGGTTCTTCGGGCGCTCGATGCGGCCCCAGCTCATCTCGGAAACATGAAGCAGGCCATCCGCTCCGCCAAGATCGATGAACGCGCCGAACTCGGTGATGTTCTTCACAGTACCGGTAACGGTCATGCCTTCTTCGATGCGGGAGAACAGAGCTTCCTTCGCAGCGGCTCTCTGAGCGGAAACCAGCTGACGACGGTTGCCGATGATTCTTCTCTTCTTCGGATTGAACTCGGTGATAACGAATTCGATTTCCTGGCCGTTGTACTTCTCAAGATTTCTCTCGTAAGAATCGGAAACCAGGCTGGCGGGGATAAACACGCGGCTTCCCTCTACCTCAACAATCAGTCCGCCGTCCACAACCTGCTTAACCGTGGACTTTAAGACTTCCGCGTTCTCATAAGCCTCTTCGAGTCTCTTGTTTCCGCGGTCTGCAGCCAGTCTCTTGTAAGAAAGAGCTACCTGACCTTCGCCATCGTTCACCTTCAGCACCTTGGCTTCCAGTTCGTCACCAACCTTGACTGCTTCCTTCAGGTTGATGCTGTTATCATTGGAATACTCGCTCTTGCTGATGATACCGTCAGATTTGCAGCCGATGTTCAGGATGATTTCATCATCTTTGACATCGATAACCTTACCGGTAACGACCTCCCCCGTATGGATTGTTTTTAAAGATTCTTCCAATAACTGTTCAAAACTTAATTCTGACATTTCGTTTTGACCTCCTGTATGATATTGCTCGGGGTCGATGCACCAGCAGTTATGCCTACGTTATCCCCTCCGTGTAACACTTCTGAATGAAAATCCTCAGCCGTTTGGATAAAATAGGTACGTGCGCATTTGCCTTTACAAATCTCATACAGCTTCTGCGTGTTAGAGCTGCTTCTGCCTCCGACGACGATCATGACGTCTGAAGCTTCGGCGAGCCGGCCTGCTTCTTCCTGCCGCTCCTGAGTAGCATTACAGATAGTATTTACAATACGAGTATCATACCCCTTTTCGAATATTTTTTCAACCATATTCTGAAAATTTTGGTGATTAAATGTGGTCTGCGCCACGAAACAGACAGGGGTGCCCTTCTCCCAGGGCAATTCGTCTATTTCATCCAATTTTGTTATGCAGCGAACCTCGCCCGAGGCGAAAGCCATAATGCCTTCCACTTCCGGGTGCGTGGCATCGCCCGCAATCAGGATTTTCTTTCCCGCGGCAGACTCCTCTTCCACAATCTTGTGAATGCGCTCCACAAACGGACAGGTAGCGTCTACGATGGTATGGCCTTTTTCTTCCAGTTCCCGGTACACCTGCTTTCCCACACCGTGGGAGCGCAGCACCACCACAGAGCCGGGGGCAGCCGTTTCCGGGTCATAGATATCCACGCCGCGCTTTTTCAGGTCTTCCACCACCTGCTCATTATGGATGATGGGGCCATAGGTGTAGATGGGGCCTTTTTCTGATTCGATCAATTCGTAGACGCGGTCCACTGCCCGTTTTACTCCGAAGCAGAAACCGGCTGTCTTTGCGACGGTTACGCTGGCTGGATGTTCCATGGGTTACCTCCCTCGTTTCGCCTTCTGCGTGTGATGCTCCTTAGTCAGATACCTGTTTCTCTGGCCTGTTGTTCTGCGCATGTGTGCTTCCCAGATCTGTTGTTTTGCGTATGTGTGCTTCCCAGACCTGTTGTTTTGCGTATGTGTGCTTCCCATGCCTGTTGTTTTGCGTGTGTGTGCTTCCCAGGCCAGCTTGTCTCCAGAGCTTATTTACGCGTTGGCAGCTTCCTTCTGCCGGTTTTCGTACAGCTCCCGGATGGTATCCACGACCTGCTCAATCGACAGGCCGGTGGTATCCACTCGAATTGCGTCCTCCGCCTGCTTTAACGGCCCCACTTCCCGGTGGGAATCGCGATAGTCGCGCTCGCGGATTTCTTCTTCCACCTCTTCCTGGGTCTTATTCTTCCCCTGAAGCAGGTAATCCTGGCGGCGGCGTCTCGCCCGCTCTTCCACCGATGCGGTTAGGAAAACCTTCAGGAAGGCGTTCGGAAGCACCACGGTCCCGATGTCGCGCCCGTCCATGATGACGCTGATTTCGTCCGCCAGCTTCCGCTGCATATCCACCATCTTCTCGCGCACGGGCGGATGCACGCTGACCTTGGAGGACATGGCGCCCGCTTCATCGGTGCGGATGAGGGTGCTGACGTCTTCGCCGTCTAAGTAGACGTGCTGCGTGTCCCCCACATAGCCGACACGAATGTCCGCCGTCTGAAGAACCGGGATCACTTCCTCTTCCTTCGTCGCGTCCACCCCGCGACGGGTGCAGGCCAGCCCCAGCGTGCGGTACATGGCGCCGGTATCGACGTATTTCAAGCCAAGGAGCGCCGCCAGGCGCTTCGCGATGGTGCTTTTTCCGGCTCCGGCCGGTCCGTCCAGTGCAATGCTCTGAGCCATTTTTCTTCTCTCCTTATCCTTGCCGGAAAGGTCCGGCTTCCTATTAGATTCTTTGGGTTTCCTCCGCCGCGGCTTTGCCCGCCGCGCGACCGGTAGACCAGGCGATTTGCAGATTATAGCCGCCGGTACAGGCATCCACGTCCAGTACCTCGCCCGCAAAGTACAGGCCCGGCACCTTCTTGCATTCCATGGTCTTTGGCGCGATCTCTTTGACGGATACGCCGCCCTGTGTGACGATGGCCTCCGCAAAGTCCCGCACACCCGTGAGTGTCAGAGAAAACCCTTTCATGAGCGCGATCAGGTTCTGGCGCTCTTTCTTCGAAATACCGCTGACCTCTTTTTCCGGCGATATCCCGGAAAGGCGCACCATCACAGGTACGAGCGTTGCCGGAAGGAACGAGCCCAGGGCGTTTTTAAACTGCTTTCTGCTGTTTTCCTCCCATTCGCGCACCATCCGCTTGTCCAGCTGTTCTTCGGTGAGAGCCGGTTTTAAATCGATCGTAAGCGTGAGCGGAGTTTTGCGGATCGCCTTGGCGCACACGCCGCTGGCGGAGAGCACCGCCGGCCCGCTGACGCCAAAGTGCGTAAACAGCATCTCGCCAAATTCGGTGAAGAGCTTTTTCTTCCCGTCCTTGATGGTCACTTCCACGTTCCGAAGAGAAAGCCCCATCAACTCTTTCACCCACTCTTCCTTGGCCACGAAGGGGACCAGCGAGGGGATGGGCGTCTCCACCTTGAGGCCAAAGCCTTCCGCAAAGCGGTAGCCATCCCCGGTGGAGCCGGTGGAGGGGTAGGACTTGCCACCCGTGGCCACGATTACCTTGTCGAAGGTTTCCTCCCGCGTACCGCGGGGATCGCGAAGGAGGAGCGTAAAGGAAGGCGGCACTTCTGCTGTTTGATGAATGTCCATTGCTTCCGTGTTCAGGCGATATTTTTGATGAATATCCGACACTTCGGGGTTCAGGCGATCATTTTGATGAACTTCCAACGCATTAGTGTTCAGGCGATCGTTTTGATGAATTTCCAGCACCTCCGTGTTCAAGCGCACGCTTACGTGCAGAGAATTCATCTTTTCCGACAGCGTCCGGGTGACATCCGACGCCTTGTCCGATTCCGGAAAGACCCGAAGGCCGCGTTCGGTTTTTAGGCGAAGGCCTTCGCTTGCCAGAAACTCTTGCATGTCTTTGTTGTTGAAGGCTGCAAAGGAACTGTACAAGAAACGAGGGTTGGTAATCACCTTCGCGTAGAAGTCCGGCGGTTCGCACGCGGTGGTCACATTGCAGCGGCCTTTGCCAGTGATGTAGACCTTCTTGCCCAGCTTTTCATTTTTTTCCAGAAGCGTTACCCTGGCTCCTGCCTGCGCTGCGGCAATGGCCGCCATCATGCCAGCGGCCCCGCCGCCCACAACCGCAATTTTCATGCGCGTTCCTCACTCTAAACGATCTCATGCATGGGGTTTGAGCTTGTTTCCTCTCTTTCCCATGCATTTCATTTCTCTTCAATCTTGCTTTTGCATGGGGTTTGGCTTGTTTCTGCCCTTTCCCCATGCATTTCACTTCTCCGCAAGCCTACATTTGCATGGGATTTAAGGCATATCCCACTCTTTCCCATGCATTTCACTTCTCCGCAAGCCTACATTTGCATGGGGGTTGAGGCATATCCCACTCTTTCCCATGCATTTCACTTCTCCGCAAGCCCGCATTTGCATGGGGTTTGAGGCATATTCCACTCTTTCCCATGCATTTCACTTCTCCGCAAGCCTACATTTGCATGGGGTTTGAGCCAATTCCGCTTGAACCCCATGCATTTCGTTTCTCCGCAAGCCCGCATTTGCATGGGGTTCGAAGCAAATCCCGCTCTTCCCCATGCAACCACTTCTTCAACTACATTCTCTCCGGCGCCGCAAAGCCTAACAATTCAATGCCGGTTTCCAGGGCGCGGACGGTGAGGCGTAAGAGAGCGATGTAGCCGGCGCGCTTGACGGTGTCTTCCTCCGCCAGGATGCGGATTTCGTGGTAGAAGCTGTTGAAGGCGTCGGACAGCTCGTAGATGTAAGAGCAAATCTTGTGCGGGGCCAGCTCCTCGTAGGCGCTGTCCATCATCTCGTTGAATTTGCAGAGCTGCAGCGCCAGATCACGCTCGCTCTTGCTGCATGCCTCGCGGATGGCGGATGCCGGGCGCTCGCTTTCCGGCAGCGCTTCGTACTTCTTCAGGATGGACTGGATGCGGACGATGGTGTACTGGATGTAGGGGCCGGTGTTTCCTTCAAAAGAGGTAAAGCGGTCCACATCGAAGATGTAGTCCTTCACCGCTGCGTTCGACAGGTCGCCGTACTTTAAGGCGGCCAGGCCGATGACGCGCGAGGTGGCGCGGGCTTCTTCCTCGGAGACGGTCTTGTTTTCCATCATGCGCACGTAAACGGCCTCGTTGATGTCGCGCATCAGGTGCTCCAGACGCATCACGCCGCCGTCACGGGTCTTGAAGGGCTTGCCGTCCTTTCCGTTCATGGTGCCAAAGCCCAGGAAGTCCAGGCGGATGCCGTCCTTCACCAGCTTGGTCTTGCGGGCGCAGCGGAACACCTGCTCGAAGTACAGGCCCTGGCGCTTGTCGACCACGTAGATGATGCGGTCGGGATCAAAGAGCTTGCGGCGCTCCACTAAGGTCGCCAGGTCGGTGGTGTTGTACAGGGTCGCGCCGTCGGACTTTAAGATCATGCAAGGAGGAATTTCCTTGGTGTCGTCCGGCTCCGCCACGTCCACAACCAGGGCGCCCTGGCTGATGTGCGCGTAGCCTTCGTCCTTCAGATACTTCACCATGTCCGGGATGTACGGCTGCGCGTCGCTCTCCTTCTTCCAGAGGTCGAAGGTGACGTTCAGGTTGTCGTAGTTGCGCTTTAAGTCGGTCACGGACACGTTCAGGATGTGGTTCCACAGGGCCAGGTAGCCGCGGCGGCCGTTCTGCAGCTCGAAGGTGGCGTTCTTCGCTTCCTCGCGGAAGGCTTCGTCCTCCTTGGACTTGGCGTTGGCGCAAGGGTAGATTTCCTCCAGCTCGCTGATCGTAAACGGCGCTTTCGCGGGATACTCGCCCTCGTAGGACTCATCGAAGTAGACAAGGTCCGGCTGGCGCACCCGAAGCTCCGTGATGATGAGGCCCATCTGCAGGCCCCAGTCGCCCAGGTGCACATCGCCGATCACCTTGTTGCCCTTGTAGCGGCAGATGCGCTTGACGCTCTCGCCGATGATGGCGGAGCGCAGATGGCCTACGTGCAGGGGCTTGGCTACGTTGGCGCCGCCGAAGTCGATCAGAACCGTTTCCGGTTTTTCGCACTCTTCCACGCCCAGTTTTTCGTTCTCGGCCATTTCATTTAAGTAATCCTTCAGGAAGGACGCGCCCAGTTTGATGTTGATGAAGCCCGGGCCTGCCGTCTCCACGCTCTCAAAAGCCGGGTTGCCCTGGCACTTTTCGGCCACTTCCTTGGCGATCATGGCCGGCGCTTTGTGATATTCCTTGGCCGCGGACAGCGCGCCGTTGCACTGGTATTCGCACAGATCCGGGCGGTTCGACAGCGTCACCTTCGCGTAGCGGGTGTCATACCCGGCCGCGGCAAACGCGGCCTCCAGCTGCGCCGTCATCTGATCGATCAGTTTTTTCATTCTCGTATCCTTTCATGGAAAATAGAATTAGAGGCTGCCGCATATAGCGGCAGCCCCTAAAATCCAACATAAAAATCCTGTTTTACGCGCGGGACAGATACTCACCGGTTCTGGTATCGATCTTGATCTTGTCGCCGATGTTGACAAACAGCGGAACACGGACCTGAGCACCGGTTTCCACGGTTGCGGGCTTGGTGGTGTTGGTAGCGGTGTTGCCGGCCAGGCCGGGTTCCGTTTCCGTAACCACGAGTTCCGCGAACAGCGGAGGCTCGATGGAGAAGATGTCGCCCTTGCAAGAGCAGATCTTCACTTCATCATTTTCCTTCACGAACTTCATGGCATCGCCAACCACATCGTGCATCAGCTCCATCTGCTCGAACGTTTCGTTGTTCATGAAGCAGTAGGCATCGCCCGTGTCATACAGGTACTGCATGGTAACGCGGTCAATGTGCGCCAGAGGGAATTTCTCAGTCGGGCGGAAGGACAGTTCAATCACGCCGCCGGTCTTGATATTTTTCAGTTTGGTTCTGACAAAAGCGGCGCCTTTGCCGGGTTTTACATGCTGAAATTCGATAATGGTCCAGATGTTGCCGTCGTATTCGATGGTTAAACCGTTCTTAAACTCGCCAGCAGAAATCATAGAGAAAAACTCCTTTCAAATCAAATTCAATCGCAAAAATTTTATAACAAATCCGCGCATAAATCAAGTGAAACTTTTTTCAGGGCAGATGATTGTTCCTGTTCAGGTTCCACTACCTTATGCTCGGGATTCTTTGCTTCTATTTGGCTTCCTTTGTTTCCGTTCATACATCCACAGGACAGGCTTTTCCAGGAAGCGTTTCAGGACAATTTGCACCTCTTCCTTTTTGTCGATGGGCCTCACCAGAATGGTATGGATTTCCAGACGTTTGGCTCCCCACACATCGGTAAACAGCTGATCCCCGACAAACAGGGTCGTGGCCGGGATGGTGTTCATCTTTGTCATGCCTTCCCGGTATCCGTGGGCCAGCGGCTTGTCCGCCTTAAAAACATAGCCGGATCCTACCGCGTCCGCGAAGGGCTTTACCCGCGCTTCCTTGTTGTTAGAAATCAGGCAGGTGGCAAAACCGAGCGCATGGAGCCTCTTAAAGAAGGCCACCGCCTCCCCCGTTGCCGGGGCGCCGTGGGGAACCAGGGTGTTATCGATGTCAAACAGAATACCGCGAAATCCCGATTCGTAATAGGGAGCAAAGTCTATGGTGTATGGGGAGTCCAGGTATTCATCGGGGTAAAACGTAGAAATCATAGTAAATATCAAAAATAATCCGTATTTCAAAAACGCGGGCGCATTGGCAAGGATGTCTGTTACATTTGCTCTTTCTTATACAGCTTCTCCAGTTCCTCCAGGAAGGTGTTGACATCCTTAAACTCCCGGTAGACGGAGGCGAAACGCACATAGGCAACGGCATCCAGCTCTTTTAACTGCTCCATGACCAACTCGCCAATGATCGAGCTTTTTACTTCCCTCTCTTCGCGTGTGAAAATCTGATTTTCCACGGAATCCACGAGACGGCCGATCGCTTCCACGGAAATCGGACGTTTGTGACAGGCACGCAAAACGCCGGCCTCCAGCTTGGCGCGGTCGTACATTTCGCGGCTGTTATCCTTTTTGATGATGAGAAGCGGAATCGTTTCCACCTTTTCATAGGTGGTAAAACGTTTGCCGCAGGATTCGCACTGGCGCCTGCGCCGGATGGAAGTATTGTCATCTGCAGAGCGGGAGTCGATCACCTTGGTGTCTTCTTCCCCGCAAAAAGGGCATTTCATCTGTGTTCCTCCTAAAAAGATCGGCAATAGATGCCGGTTTTTCCGAGTATACAACATCCTGCGGGCGCGGTCAAGCGTATTGCACTTATATAAGGAAGAAAAAGCCGTTATTTCAGCCATGTACAGGATGCCATCTACTCCGCCAGCTTATAAATCGCCACGAGTCCCTCCTCGTAGTAGAATTCTTCGTAGTCGTAGTGCTCCAGCAAAAACTCCTCCGTCACAGTGGAGGAATGCATCAGGCTCCGCACCAGATACTCGCTCACCTTCCCGCTGGTCATGGGATACAGTTTCTCGTGCTTATACAGGTGGGCGGTCAGATAGGTGGACGCGGTCACCGAGGCATCCTCGGGTATGGCCTGCAGCACATTGTCCAGGTGCTCATACTCCCGGCGCTTGCCCCACCACTCTTTCACCAGATCCAGGCGCCAGAGCTTTAAGCCGCTTAAGAGAACCAGCGCGCAGCCGGCAGCGGCCGCTGCGAAGCGAACCATGTCTTCCTTCTCCACATGATCCAGGCAGATCAGGACCAGGTACAGCAGCAACGCGGAGTTTCCGAAATTGTACTGGTAGTTGACGGAATGCATATAGGCATAGTCCGGCATCAGATTGAGCAGCGCCATGGGGCCCAGCAGCAGGAACGCGCTCCAGTCTTTTCTGCGGAAAATGAGCGGGATCGCGGGAAGCGTGACCACAATCAGATACCAGATCTTTTCCAGATCCAGGCACTCCTGAAGCAGGTAACCTGCGTGAAACCAGGCGGTCTGCAGGATCTGGTACATGCTTCCGTCCTTGTCGAGCACCAGATTCTGATAGCGCACATCCGCCACCCCGTACCCGGTCTGGGACAGGTAATGGTTGATGAAGGCAAAGACGGCACAGGAGGCGATAAACAGCACCGCGCCCCGCTTCTTCTGCCGCCCGGACAGTAAGAAGTACAGGCCGATGAAGGCTGTGTAGATGCCGGCGTCCTCCTTGATGCTCCACATGAGGAGCGCGGCCGGAATCACGCACCATGCGCGTTTTCCTTCCATCGCCAGAACCAGCCACAAAATGCCGGGAGCCAGGAAGCAGTTCTCGTGAAAATCATAGAAGCAGCTGCCGGAAAGGCCGGGCATTCCCACGTACAGGAGCCCCAAAAAGATGATTGCCGCCGAGGGAAGTCCTCTCTTCTTTGCCAGCAGATACACCGGCACGAGGCCCGAGGCAACCACCAGCGCCTGGATGATCTGCACCGTCGCCGGCGAGGGAGCCAGCATATAGATGGGCAGAACCAGGTAAAAGACAAACGACGGATGCACCAGAAAATGTGACAAAAGCTCGTTTCTTTCACAGGTGGTATAGGGAATCCCGGTGCGGCGCATGCTTTCAAACATCTGGGAAAAGATTCCCATGTCGAAGGTGGGGCTGCGGAAAGCCAGATACCGGCACACGGTGACAGCCCCGATATAGATGGCCAGGAACAAAAACAGCGTCAGGTAAATCCATTTTACGATGCTTAGAGGGCACTGAAACGCCGCCACATCCTTCCAGAATTCCCGTTTCTGACACAGGAAGCACAACAGGATCAGCGTGGCAAGGCCAACCGAAAAATAATCATTTTTCTTCCAGATCGCGGCAACCGCTGCCGCCAGAACCAGACCGCCTAAAACCGCGGCCTTAAACGGCATTCCCCCGTATACCTCGCCCGCCAGGAAAAACATCCAGAGCAGGAGAAACACGAGAACGGATTTGACAAGCGATCCCTCCCCCACAAACTGGATATCCCCCGCGTGAAAAAATGATCCCAGGAGGAAATTCATGCCAAGCCAGGCCAGCACCGCCGCGCCGCCCACGTCCGACCATGTCAGTTTCTTCCATTTTTCCCATGTCTGTTCCATAAACGTCCCCCTATAAAAGCCCAATAGCCTCCCTCAGCGTCTGCACGCCGACAAGACGCATGTTTCCGCTCTCTTCCTTCAGTCCTTTTAAATTGCTCTTCGGCAAAATACAGGTGGTAAAGCCCAGCTTGGCCGCCTCGCGCACCCGGGCCTGTGCCATGTTCACGGAGCGGATTTCGCCCGCTAAGCCAACCTCGCCAAAGATGATCGTCTGATCGTCCACCGGCCGGTCTTTGTAGCTTGACACCAGCGCCATCACGATGCCCAGATCCATGGCAGGTTCCGTGATCTTCACACCGCCGGCCAGGTTGACATAGGCATCGCACTCGGACATGTGAAGCCCGGCCCGTTTCTCCAGCACCGCGAGCAGCAGGTTCATGCGGTTGTAATCCACTCCTGCCGCCGTGCGCCTCGGAAGTCCGAAGTTTGTCTTGCACACCAGCCCCTGGATCTCCACCAGGATGGGCCTGGTTCCTTCCATGGAACACGACACCACGGATCCGGAGGCTTCCAGCGGCCTTCCGCTTAACATATACTCGGACGGATTTTTGACCTCCCTGAGGCCTTCCTGCGCCATCTCGAACACCCCGATCTCGTTCGTGGCGCCGAAACGGTTTTTGACGCCCCGGATGATCCGGTAGGAGGCGTTCTTTTCGCCCTCAAAATACAGCACCGTGTCCACCATGTGCTCCAGCGTGCGCGGGCCAGCCACCACGCCTTCCTTCGTCACGTGTCCGATGAGGAAGATGGTGATGCCAAGGCCCTTGGCGATCTGCATGAGCAGGTTGGTTCCCTCCCGCACCTGCGAGACGCTGCCCGCTGCGGAATCCACGTCTTCCTTATACATGGTCTGGATGGAATCCACCACCGCGACATTCGGCTTTTCTTCCTGCAGCACCTCTGTGATGCGGTCCAGGCTGGTTTCGCACAGGATCGTCAGGTTTTCAGAAAAGCTTCCGATCCGGTCTGCGCGCATCTTAATCTGCCGGAAGGATTCCTCGCCGGAGATGTATAAAACCCGCTGCTCATTTGTGGACAGGTTCCGGCAAACCTGCAAAAGCAGGGTGGATTTTCCGATGCCGGGATCGCCGCCCACCAAGATGAGGGATCCCTTCACCAGGCCGCCGCCCAGCACCCGGTCCAGCTCACCAAAGCCGGTTCCGGTCCGGTCTTCCTCGGAGCTTTCAATCTCCGAGAGTCTCTTCGGGCGCTCAAACAGAAGCGCGCTTGGCCCAGCTGCCTTCACTGCCGCTTTTTTAGGAGCCTGCGGCGCCTCCACAAAAGAATTCCACGCAAAACAGCCGGGGCATTGCCCCAGCCATTTTCCGGATTCATAGCCGCATTCCTTGCAGAAGAACACGGTTTTTGCCGCTTTTGCCATATCCGGTTTCATCCTTTCCTTCTATGTCCCAACGA
The DNA here is from genome assembly GCA_017479935.1 of Lachnospiraceae bacterium. Taxonomy (GTDB): domain Bacteria; phylum Bacillota; class Clostridia; order Lachnospirales; family Lachnospiraceae; genus RGIG5021. The sequence continues at coordinate 36,133 of JAFVBO010000020.1, read as the reverse complement.
AAACGCCCTCACCCTATATGACGTAAAATAAACACGCAAGGTTACGCTTTACTGAACAAAAACATATATGCGGGATTCCTTCCAAGCAAGCCCTTCCCGGCTCGAAAGAATCCCGCATAGCATTCTATACAGCTTGTGTTTCCAAACTGTTACACTGTTACGGCCGCCGCTTTTTTCCTGCCGCGCTTTTTCACCTTGTCGAAGGTGATCTTTCCGTCTTTGGCAGATACCTTGATTTCATCGCCGTCCACGATCCGGCCGGCCAGGATTTCCTCCGCCAGCGGATCCTCCAGCTCGTTCTGGATGGTTCTGCGCAGCGGGCGGGCGCCGTACTTTTCGTCGTACCCCTTCTCGACCAGGAATACCTTCGCCGCATCGTCCGGCTGCAGGGTGACGTGCATCTGCTCTTTCGTTCTCTTTTCGATATCACGGAGCATGATGTTGACGATGTCCTTCATGTGGTCCTTGGTGAGAGCATGGAAGACAATGGTTTCATCGATACGGTTTAAAAACTCCGGCTTGAAGATCCGGCGGACTTCCTCCATCACGCCGTTCTTCATAAACTCGTAGTTGGCTTTCACATCGTTTTCCGCCGAGAAGCCCAGGCGCTTGGGCGCGATGATGTTCTGCGCGCCGGCGTTGGAGGTCATAATAAGAACCGTGTTCTTAAAGTCGATCTTCCGCCCCTGCGCGTCGGTGATGTGACCGTCGTCCAGCACCTGCAGCAGCATGTTGAACACATCCGGATGTGCCTTTTCGATCTCGTCAAACAGAATGACCGAGTAGGGATTGCGGCGCACCTTTTCAGACAGCTGACCGCCTTCCTCGTAGCCCACGTATCCGGGCGGCGAGCCGACCATACGGGACACGCTGTGCTTCTCCATGTACTCGGACATGTCGACGCGGATCATGGCGTTCTCGGTGCCAAACAGCGCCTCGGCGAGGGCTTTGGAAAGCTCGGTCTTGCCGACGCCGGTAGGCCCCAGGAACAGGAAGGAACCGATGGGACGGCGCGGATCCTTTAAGCCCACGCGCCCGCGGCGCACGGCCTTGGCCACGGCGGCCACGGCCTCTTCCTGTCCGATCACGCGCTCGTGCAGGATCTTCTCCAGACTGCGCAGACGCTCCATCTCCCCTTCCGCCAGCTTTTTGACCGGGATTTTGGTCCACTGTGCCACCACCTCAGCGATCTCGTTTTCGGTCACCTTGCGGGGCTTTTCTTTCTTCTCTTTTTCGAAGGCTTCCCTGGCGGCGTTCAGCTCTTCGCGCTTCTTCATCTGCTCGCGCTTGATCTCGGCGGCCTTTTCATAATTTTCCGCCTTGATGGCCGCTTCCTTTTCCGCCTCCATGCCGGTGATGTCCGCCTCCAAAAGCTTGATGTCCGCGGGCACCTCATAGCCCAACAGGCGCAGGCGGGAGGACGCTTCATCGATCAGATCGATGGCCTTATCCGGCAGGAAACGATCCGAAATATAACGGGCCGACAGATGCGCGGCTGCCTCCAGGGCTTCGTCCGTGATCACCACATGGTGGTGCTTTTCATAGTTCGGGCGGAGACCCTTTAACATCTCAACCGTGTCCTCCTCGGAGGGCTCCTCCAGAAGCACCGGCTGGAAACGGCGCTCCAGGGCCGCATCCTTCTCAATTCTCTTCCGATATTCGTCCACGGTCGTGGCGCCGATCACCTGAATGTCGCCGCGGCTTAAGGACGGCTTTAAGATGTTGGAGGCATCCATGGAGCCTTCCGCACCGCCCGCGCCGATGATCGTGTGAATTTCATCGATAAAGAGGAGGATGTTCTTGTTCTGCTCCGCCTCCTCGATGACCTTCTTAATGCGCTCTTCAAACTCGCCGCGGTACTTTGTGCCGGCCACCATGCCGGACATATCCAGCATCAGAATGCGTTTTCCTTTGATGGTATCCGGGACCTCATCCGCCTCGATCAGCTGGGCCAGGCCCTCGGCGATGGCGGTTTTGCCGACGCCGGGTTCACCGATCACGCACGGATTGTTCTTCGTGCGGCGGCTTAAAATCTGGATCACGCGCTCGATCTCCTGCCGGCGCCCGATGACAGGCTCCAGCTTTCCGTCTGCCGCCAGCTGTGTCAGATCACGGCTGAACTGATCCAGGGCAGGCGTGTTGCCGCCCTGCGCGCCGCCGCGGCCTGCCTCGGTCTGCAGCTTGCCAGCCGTGGTGTCCTCGCCCATCGCGGCCAGGATCTCCACATACACCCGCTGAATGCTGGCGCCCAGCGTGTTGAGCATCCGGGTGGCCACACACTCGCCTTCCTTTAAAAGCGCGATCAGCAGGTGCTCGGTGCCGGTTAAGCCCGCGCGGTAATGCTCGGCCTCCCGCTGGCTCTGATCCAGAACCTTCTGCGCCTTCGGTGTAAACCCTTCGCGCTCCGCGATTGCCACCGCGCTTCCCGGAGCGATCTGTTTTTTCATAAGGGCGACCACCTTATCCTCGGTTACGCCCTGTTTTTCCAGTACCTTGGCTGCCGTTCCGGTGCCTTCCCGCACCAGTCCGAGCAGGATATGTTCCGTCCCGATGTACCGGTGTTCGAACTCACGGGACGATTCCTTTGCCAGTTCCAGCGCGTGTCTGGCCTTGGCAGTAAACTTTTCATATGCCATCTTCTATGTAAATTCCTCCATTTTGTTTTACCGGATCTCCGGCAGGTACGCCCGCACCATCTCGGCTCTGGCCGCGTTCACTTCCATGGGCGTCATGTCGCCGATGTGGCGCTCCCGGATGCAGCCATCCCGGCAGGTCCACATGGCCTGGAACAGATCCGTCGGGTTTTCCGCGGAAAGTAAGCCTTCGCACAGCCCGGCCCGAACCGCCGACAGATAGATGAGCGCATCCTTTTCCGAGAGCTGCTTGGCGTACTTTAAGACCCCGTAGGCCTTCCACGCCTGGTCTTCCACCGCAAGCCGGTTTTCCCGAAGTGTCATCGAGCGGACCTTCCGCTCGTTCACCGCGATATGGGAGGCCATCCGGTAGACCATGGAGAAGATTTCCTCCTCCGACAGACCCAGCGTCTTCTGGTTGCTGATCTCAAACAGGCCGCCGTAGTTTTCGGGGCCTTCCCCCACAAGTCCACGCACGCGTACGCCCGTGCGCCCCACTTCCTGCAAAAGCTTGCGGAAATTCTTGCCTTCCTGCAGGTAGGGGAGGTGTAAAAGAACCGAGACGCGAAGCCCCGTTCCCATGTTGGTGGGATAGCTGGTCAGATACCCGTACTTTTCGTCAAACGCATAGGAAAAGCGCTCGTTGATCCAGTCGTCCAGCCGGTCACACGCCGCCCCTAAGCGGTTTAAGTTCATGCCCAGCCCAAAGCGGTGGATCCGGATGTGATCGTCCCGGTTTAAGACGACGGCGGTCGATTCATCCTCCGACAAAAAGAAGCCGGACGCCTTTTTCTCCGTGACGGACTTTTCGTGAAGAACGTGGCGCTCCTTCAGCGCGTTTTTCTCGGACTCCGTCAGATCGCTTAACGCGTAGTACCGAAACGGCTGCCCTTCCTCTAAGCCGATCCCGGTCAGCTTTTCGGCCAGAAGATCGGTCAGTTCCTTCTGCTCCTCATCCGATAGCTTCTCCGGAAATTTATATCCTTCTATGTTTCGCGAGATCCGGACGCGGGATGCGGTAAAGACATCATTTCCGCTCTCCGGATTTTCAAACCATTTCACTTGTCTTCTTCGCTCCTTTTAACTCCTTGATCTGATCCCGGTAGTAGGCGGCATCCTCAAACTCTTCGTCCTCCACTGCCTTCTTAAGCTTAGCCTCCAACAGGCGAAGCTTTTCTTCCGGTGACAGCGTCTCTTCCCTGCTTACCACCCCGGCCTCCGGGAAGTTGGCCTTCCGCCCGAAGCGGGGGCGTTTCCCCGTGTGGGTATCCCCTGCCTGCAGCTTTTTTAAGTTTTCTTTCATCAAAAGATCAAAGGTGCCGTAGCATTCCGGGCAGCCAAAGCGGCTCTCCTCCACGAACTGGCTGTAGGACATGCCGCAGTTCGGGCAAAGCACCTGATCCCATTCCTCCTGTTTTCTGGGCTGATTTTCCGCCGGAATTCCCAGGATTCCGGAGAGCACCCGCGCGATGGACTCATCGCCCGACAGCGTCGCCGCGAGGGACCCCATCACCCGGTCAAGGCCCATGGTTCTGGCGCATTCCGCGCACAGATTATGTTCGGTCTTGCTGCCGTTCACAACCTCCACGAAGTGGACGTTCGCTTCCCGGCTCCCGCACTTTTCACAAAGCATCGTTCTTTTCATCCTCCAGATATCCATCCAGAACCTGATCCACTGCCTTATGGATTTCTTCTCTGGATATGTTCTTGCAGACCGCCTTCGCGAGAACCACAGTCAAGTCCATGGTCAGATCCTGTATGGCCTGCATCTTATCTACATCAAGCGCCACGACCGCCCCTTTCCGGCGGTCCAGTTTCACAAATCCCTCCTGGCGCAATACCGAATAAGCCTTATTCACCGTATGCATGTTGATGCCGATGGTTTCGGCCAGCTGCCGCACAGAGGGCAGCTGATCTCCTTCCCGAAGATTATCGGTGGCTATCCCATAGATGATTTGGTTGCGAAGCTGCATATACAGCGCCTCATCACTGTTAAAATCAATCTGTATATACATGACCTTCTCTCCTTTTAACGTGACCGCTTGTCGCAGTGAAGTGGGCACGTTATATTTGTTATAGTGATGATAGCACACATGCAATAAAAAAGCAAGAGGACGTTTTGTCCTCCTGCTTTCCTTTGTCAATCGTGAAAAACAGCTCTCACTTGTTATTTTCCGGACTGCCCGCGCAATTCTCAGAAGTCGATCATGTCAAAATCATCCAGATTGGCCTGGTCGATGACACGGTCAGGATCGCGGTCCGCCTTGGGAACGGCCATACGTCCTTTCGACTTGGAAGGCTTGCCTGCTGTCTGCCTGGCGGTGCTTTCCTCTTCAAACGGATGTCTGGAAAACTTCTTCTGATTCTTGTTTTCCTTTTCGTCCATGCGCTGCTGAATCTTATTCAGTTCTTCCGACAGATCCGTGGTGTCTTCCGCTGCGCGCCGAGGCCTGCTGCTTCTGGCGGAGGCCGCCGCTAAAGGTTCCACGACCGTGGCGGAGGCTTTTGCCGCTTCTGCTTTTCCGGGTTTGGCGGCTTTCGGCGCCTGCGCCTTAGCCGGCTTGACCGCTTTCTGGGCCTCTGCCTTCGGGGCTTCCGCCTTTACGGCTTCCGCTGCCTTCGGAGCCTGGGCCTTCGGGGCTTCCGCTTTCGGAGCTTCCGCCTTTACAGCTTCCGCTTTTACGGGTTCCGTTGCCTTCGGCGCTTCTACTGCCTTCTTGCGCCCAAAGAAAGATTTCTTTTCCTTCGGAGCCGCCGGTTCTTCCGCTACCGCCGTATTGCGGCGCAGGGAAGCCGGGCTGGACGTTCCACGGCGAATCTTCTCGGTGCGTTCCTCTGTCAGGCCTGCGTTCCGCTCGTTGATTTCCGCCAGCTTGGCCTTCACTTCCTCGGAACGGTTCCGGTACGGTGTCTGCTTCTCATTGGAATCGGCTTTGCTTTCTTCCGCAGGATTGCCCGCGGTCTCCGCCGCCTTGGATTCATTCTGCTTTACGGACGCCGGTTTTTCAAAGATGGACGGATCGTCATCAAAGTAGTCGTCGTCATCATCATACTCGTCGTCATCGTACTCATCATCATCGTCCTCATCTATTCCGTTAAAATGAGGATCGCTTTCTACGGCTTCGCTGTCCGGTTTAATCCGCGCATAGGTCGCCACTTCGACCGCATCCGCCTTCTTCTTTCCGCGGCGGGAAAGCAGCATGGCAAGAATCGCAATCAGAGCCAGAACTGCAACGCCGACTCCTGCGAACAGGATCAATTGTTGCTTTCCGATGCCATCCTTGATCTTTCCAATGCCATCCTTGACAAAGGTAAGAGCCCGGTCAAGAAGATTTCCATCATCCGGCCCGTCCGTCGGTTCGATCACAGGGGTAACCCGGTCCGGGGCCGTCTCCGTTTCCCGTTCGCCCGGATTGGTCGGAGCAACCGTTGTTTCCTTTTCAGGAGCCTTGGTCGTCTCCGGTACAGTCTCCGTTTCCGGAGCAGTTGTGCTCTCCGGCTCGGTCTCCACAACCTCCTGCACCAGTTCTACCGTACCTTCTTCCGGATTGTACGTGTAAAACCCTCGTTTGCCCTCTTCATCCGCCAGATATAAGAGGAACGAAGGAGCTTCCTCACCTTCCTCGGTAGCATACCAGGCCTGCACGGGCGCTCCGTCCACTTCTTTGACGGTTTCCGTATACCCTGCCGGAACGACGGAAGGATTATCGTTATGTACAATCACGTACTGCTCTGCCGAAGGCACCTGAACGTACGGGGTGAATACATCCTCCTGCGACTTCAGGAAGAAGGCCGTCTGCATGGTACTGGGGTCCACCAGAAGGAACAGATCGACGCCGTGCTTAGGATCTTTGGCAATCTGAATCTCTTCGCCCTTGTATCTCGTCAGGCCGTACTCAAAGCCTTCCGGAAGCTCAACCCCTTCGAGGGTCTCAACCACCTTCAGGTTGACGCCAAACACTTCGACAGCCATCGGATCTTCTGCTTCCGCAGTCGTCTCGCTTTCTGTGGGAGCCTCAGTCGGGGCTTCGGTAGGAGCTTCGGTGGGTGCTTCCGTCTCCGGCACATACGGAGGCTCGGTCTCCGGTACATACGGAGGTTCCGTTTCCGGCACATACGGAGGTTCCTCGGGCGGATAAGCCCGCTCCGCATAAATCGTGTAGGTTTCTACCGTGCCGTCTTCCGCCGTCACGTAGATATAAATGGTATTGCCGCCATAGGAAAGTGACTGGTCGCTGATGGAAACGCTGGCATACTCCTGATCCATGGGGACGGCAGAGACATCCAGATAGTCGGTGGTAGCATCCACGCTGACCGAATAGCTGTAGATATCCGACCAGAACTCCGGATACAGGCCGGCCGAGGTAGTTAACCAGGTAAGGCGCGCTTCACTCGAGGGTTCATAGGGAACAGGCGTTTCCGGCTCTTCCGGCGGATCCGTCTCAAGCGGCTCGGTTTCTAAAGGCTCCGTCTCCTGCGGTTCGGTCTCAAGCGGCTCCGTTTCTAAAGGTTCCGTCTCCTGCGGTTCAGTCTCTAAAGGCTCGGTCGGCGGCTCCGTTTCCGGCTCCGGCCGTTCCACGAAAATGCTATAGATCTTTTGGCTGCCATCTTCCGCTGTACAATACACGTGGATGACATTCGTTCCGTAAGAAAGATCGTGGCTGTCATCCGAAGCGGTCGCGGTCTCATCGATCGGCGTATAATTGATCAGAAGAAAATCGACATCGGAATCCACACTGGTCCAATACTGTTCCGTATCCGGATCGAATTCCGGAGTCAGAGATGTTCCGGTTTCCAGCCAGCTTAAGCGGTTTTCCCCGGAGGGCACGTAGGATGACGCGATGGTGATCAGGCCAAAGTCGGTTCCTACATCTATAGCACCGCCGTCCACATCTGTTACATCGATGCTTTCAATGGACAGACTCGATTCTCCCTCCGCATCAGCTGTGAAGGTAAGTGGAATACTAATTTGTTCCGGTGCTGTCGCGTCATACCACGAAATACGGACCTCGCCATCACTTCCGTGAGCCAGCGCATTCCCAACTCCACCACTTACAAACGTCAGCATTGATGAATCATAGGATAATACGATATCGACCGAACCAGGGTTAGCGTCTTCCCCACTGACTGTCACATAAACCGTAAACGTATCTCCCGGCTCTCCGTCATAGCCCTCCACGGTGACCGAACCATTGGACGCAAACGCCTGCAGCCCCATCGCCGCGAACAGGAACAGGACCACGGCCATTCCCTTCAGGCTATTTTTCATTCTCTTCCAAAACATATCTGCCTCCCAAAAACTCTCCCCTTACTGTACGATCTCCGTCATGCCAAGGATCGCCTTCTGAATGCGCAATAAATCCGCGCTGTTCACTTTTCCATCATGATTGGCATCCGCCGCCTCTTTCGATGACTCATCCAGGGTTGTCATCTGCAGAATAGATCTTTGAATTCGCAGAAGATCCGCACTGGTAATGCGCCCGTCCTTGTTGGCGTCGCCGTAGAGCACCAGCATATAACTCTGCTCCACTTCGCCGGCCTCATTGTAAATCTGAAGCAGGCATCCGGTTCCGGCCCGTTCCGCTTCCGATCCGTCTTCCGTTATCAAAGCGGCGGTTCCGCCCTCCACGGTCAGACTGTCCAGAAACTCCTCCGCGGTCATTCCCGGTACAAGCCCGGTCACGATCTCCTCCTCAATATTATAAGGGGATGTCACCGTGACAGGCCCGGCTTCCACCCAGTCCGGACGGACGGTTACGTTCAGCGTGTAGACCAGCACATCGCCGTTTTCGGCCGTAACCTCCAGCTCCACGATGTTCTCGCCGGTCTCAACCGGAATGGTACCCGCTCCCTTGATCGCAGCCTTTTCATCCATCGGCACCGCTTCCACTTCCACAGTCGTTGTGCCGGCGCGCACCGCCACGTCATATTCCAGCGTGTCCATGTCGAAGATCGGATTTAAGCGGTACCCGTCCACGGAGATGGAGCGCAGCTTATAGTTCGGACTGCCATCCTTCCAGGGCTTCGGAACGTCTTCCTCCGGCAGGTTTTCATAGATCGGGATGCGGAACACGAGCGCAGTCTTGCGCATGTCTTCGGTATAGCCCTGCCCCAGCTTCCGGCATTCAATCGATACCGCCTGAATGTTCGTCAGGTACTGATGGGACGCTCTGCCGTTTACAATGTTGAATTTCTTCTTATACAGGGTGTCCTGCCCCTGTTTGATGAAGCTGTTCGAATAATAGAGCGCGCAGCCCCGGATGGATTTGTACCGGGAATCCCAGGGGCGCAGATAGGTTTTCTCCGGATTGGAGGGAACCAGGGAAGCGACCCACAGGCCTCGCTCGATGGTTCCCATCGTGGCCGTTGCGTAAGCTCCTATATTAAAATAGTTGTAGATTCCTTCGTAGCCTTCCACCGTGCCGGAGATGCTGCGGCCCGTTCCCTGAAGACCGTTTTCCACCAGAATGGTGGAGGCGATCAGATAGGGATTCATACCACTTTCCTTCGCGGCTTCCATGATAACATCCACATAATTGTAGGTTTTGTCATTCTCGGTGAAGGTTCCTTCCAGGTAGGTGCCCTTGATGATCTGGTAGAGTCCGGGAAGCGTTTGCAGCTCCGGATCATAGCTGTAATCCAGGAAAGCGAATACATACGTGGAATCCAGGTAATTCCGGGGATCCATGTAGTACTCGATGATTTCGCGGGATGCCGCCACCCAGTAGTTGCCGTCCATGCCGCGCCATTTCCCGGTTTCCCAGTCGTAGGCGCCGGGCTGTAAGGACTTCCAGGAGGACGGGCTGCCTGTATACACAAGGCTGATGCCCAGAACGTTCTCCGCGTCCACAGCCTCTTCAAAATCGATTCCCATCTCCTGCGGCACAAAGCGCCAGCTGGGATATTCTTCGTGAATCTCCCGCAGCCAGACGCGGTAGCTTTCAGGAAATACTTCGATGGATTTCTCAAACTCTTCTTCATCCAGGACGATGTCCTCGATCTCTTCTTCGAAGAGTTTGTCCATCAGCTGGGCAAATTCCACAGTCCCGGCCCGCAGAACCGGCTCCGGTTCGATTTCTTCCTCGGGCTGCTCGGGCTCCGTCTGCTCGGTTTCCAGTTGCTCGGTTTCTACAGTGGAAGGGGTTTCTGCTGTCTGCTCAGGCACCGGAACAGAAGTATTCTCTTCGGTCTGCTCTGTTTCCACGGCGGGCGAATATTCTTCCGTCTGCTCCGCTTCCGCAGCAGAAGGGGTCTCTTCCGGTAATGCAATCTCCTCTGTGGAGGCAGGTTCTTCCTCCTCATGCGTCACTTCCCACGCAAAGCTGGCTTCCGGCCCCGTTTCTTCCTCCAGCACCAGCTCCAGGTCCTCTACCGTCCCTTCGTCCAAGGATGTCTCTTCGCCCGTCTGCTCCGCAGCGTACAGCAAAGTCCCAACGCTCCCGGAAAGACTTCCGGAGAGCCCTGTAAACAGGGCCAGAGCTGTTGTCAAGAACCGGACCCTAAGTAATTTTTTTGTTTTCACAATTCCTCAGGCCTCCTTTAGACATGGGGTTTCAATCTTTTTTATTTATGCAGCGGATACTTGTCCGTCAGGGACTTCACGATGGCTTTGGCTTTTTCCGTGTTTCCTTCCGGATTCTGCAAAATCAGCGCAATGGCTTCTGCCACCTGATCCATATCGTCCTCCTTGAGGCCACGGGTGGTGACCGCCGGAGTGCCTAAGCGAAGGCCGCTGGTGACAAACGGTGACTTCGGATCATTCGGAACCGTGTTCTTGTTGCAGGTGATGTTCGCGGCATCCATGGCCTTTTCCATGGCCTTGCCGGTGAGATCCAGACGGCGAAGGTCAACCAGCATCAGGTGGTTGTCCGTACCGCCGGAAACAATGTCGATCCCGCGGGACATAAGCCCCTTGCAGAGCGCCTGCGCGTTCTTCATGATCTGCGCCTGGTATTCCTTAAACTCGGGGCTTAAGGCCTCCTTGAAGCAGACTGCCTTGGCCGCGATGACATGCATCAGCGGGCCGCCCTGGGTTCCCGGGAAGATGGCCTTGTTGAAGTTGTACTTTTCGTTCGCTGCCGCTGTCGCCATGATCATGCCGCCACGAGGTCCGCGAAGCGTCTTGTGCGTGGTCGTGGTCACGATGTCCGCATAGGGAACCGGGCTCTCATGAAGTCCTGCTGCCACTAAGCCTGCGATGTGAGCGATGTCGACCATCATCACGGCGCCGACTTCGTCGCAGATCTCGCGGATTCTCTTGAAATCCAGCGCTCTGCAGTAAGCGCTTGCTCCGGAGACGATCATCTTCGGCTTGCATTCCAGCGCGATGCGGCGCATTTCATCGTAATCAATGAAACCATCCGCGTTGACTCCGTAGGGAACCGCATGGAAATAGCTGCCGGAGAGGTTTGCGGGGCTTCCGTGAGACAGATGACCGCCGTGATCGAGGCTCATGCCCATGAAAGTATCGCCCGGCTTTAAGACCGCGTAGAAGGCCGCCATATTGGCCTGCGCACCGCTGTGAGGCTGTACGTTTACATATTCACATCCAAAGAGTTCTTTCGCCCGTTCCCTGGCCAGTTCTTCCACCACGTCCACGCACTCGCAGCCGCCGTAATATCTCTTTCCGGGATATCCTTCGGCATACTTGTTGGTCAAGGGGCTTCCCATCGCTGCCATGACAGCCTTGCTCGTGAAGTTCTCCGAAGCAATCAGCTCCAAATGATCTTCCTGACGCTGCATCTCGTCTTCAATAGCCTTTGCGATTTCCGGGTCTACTGCTTTGATGTCATTAAGTGAGTACATTTTTTATCATTCCTCCGAATTGTCATTTCATCCTCTTCATGATATAATGAAGTTGCAGATCATGAAGAGACTGCAGGGCAAACTTTCCCCTATACGTTAGGCGATTATACCACGGGTGAGGTAGCTCTGCCTAGTCTTTGAGGGGAAAAAATTAGAAATTAGAAAGGATTCACGGTTATGCTTGAAAAACTATTGATTATCTGGCTAATTTTCATCAATGTGCACGGGTTCATTCTGATCAACCGCGACAGGAAATACGCTTCTTCCGACAGCGTTTTCCGCATCCCGACGCGCACCTTTGTGTGTGTGGCTTTGCTTGGCGGCGGCCTTGGCGTTCTTCTTGCCATGCTGATTTTGCGCCACCGGACCACGCCGCGTGCCTTGCCGATTGCGGTCACCATCATCGCTCTTTTAGAGATTGCGTTAGGGATTTACTTAAAACTCCGGTAAAAAACGTGTCAGGGATTTACTCAAAACTCCGGTAAAAATCAAAACCCCCGCCTGCGGCACTTCGCCGGAAGCGGGGGTGTTTTTTATAATACGACGTTCTTTTGCTGTCCAGCCAGCCAGGAGGCCAGGTTGTCGAAGACGATGACGGCGCGTTTGCTCATGGATTCTTTCGTGGCAAAAGCGACGTGCGGCGTCACGACCGTGTTCTTCGCGTGAAGCAGCGGGTCGGCCGGGTCAAGCGGCGGCTCCTTGTCGAACACGTCGATGCCGGCGGCGGCGATCGTGCCGTTGTTTAAGGCGTCCGCCAGATCCTGCGAGACAACCACGGGGCCGCGGGCGACGTTGATCAGGATTGCGCTCTTCTTCATCAGCGCCAGTCTGTCGGCGTTAATCAGGCCTCGGGTGCTGTCATTTAACGGGCAGTGCAGAACCACGATGTCGGATTTCGCCAGAACTTCCTCCAGGGAAACCTGGGAGACATAGGCTGGCGCATCCGCGTGGATGTGGCGGCTGTAGGCCAGCACGTCCGCGCCGAAGGCGTGGAAGAGCTCCGCGGAGCGGGTCCCGATCTTACCAAGGCCTACGATACCCACGGTCTTGCCCGTGATCTCGTTTCCGATAAAGCCAACCTTGGTGCCGCCCTCACGGCATTTCTCGTCAACCTGCGGCATATAGCGCATCAGCGATAACGCCATGCCAATCACGAGTTCTGCCACGGCTTCCGTGGCGTAGCCAGACGCGTTGCTCACGGCAATGTTCTTTTCCTTCGCGGCTTCCAGGCCCACATGGTCAACGCCCGTAAACGCCACGTCGATATACTTTAAGTTCTCGCAGCGTCGCAGAACATCCGCCGGCATAGGCATGTTGGCCAGAATCATGACATCCGCGTCCTTCGCTTCATCCACCAGCTTGTCCGGATCTCCGGTCTTTTCAAATGAAACAAACTCGTGTCCCTGCGCGACAAAAGATGCTTCGTGCTTTTTCAGTTCCTCTTCGCTGATTCCCAGCGATTCCATGATGGCAATCTTCATTCTCCTCTTCCTTTCCGTACCGTTTCCTATCCATTGTCACGACTCGCTCGAAAGTCCGTCGCGCCGCGTGCTTCAATTCCGTCAGGTATCAAATACCAAACCGCATGAGGCTTTTACCTAATGCATAGCAAAGTATGCATCACCCGGTATTTCCTTCGCCTGCTATTCTTCAAACATTTCCTGCATCGTATGCCAGCCAAGCACCGCGCACTTGACCCGGGCTGGCATGTGGGCGATGTCCTCCAGGACACCAGCTTCCTCCAGCTCTTCCTTTTCCTCATCCGTGATTTTTCCCTTGATCATGCGCAGAAAAATTTCCGCCAGGCGAAGGGCTTCCTCCTTCTCGCGCCCGATCACCAGTTCCAGCATGATATCCGCTGAAGCCTGAGAGATGGCGCAGCCATCCCCTTCAAAGGCTCCGTCCGTGATCACGCCGTCCTCCACCTTCAGCTGCAGGATAATGTCGTCCCCACAGGACGGATTCACGCCTTCCAGCGTCAGGTTAGCGTCCGGGAGCTTTCTTTTGTGAAAAGGACGCAGATTGTGTTCATTGATAATCTCATTATAAAACGTATTCGCCATATGTCTACCCTTAAATATTCAGTAGCTTTCCTTTTGATCTACTCCGCATACCCCATCTCCCGCCGGATTTTCTTCAGGCAGGCAATGAACTCCATAATCTCCTCTTCCGTATTGTAAAACGCAAAACTGGCACGGGAGGAGGACATGATGCCCAGATGCTTATGAAGCGGCTGCGCACAATGATGACCGGCCCGGATGCAGATGCCCGCGTCGGCAAAAACAGCGGCTACGTCGTGCGGGTGAACCCCGTCGATGGTGAAGGTCAGGATCCCCAGGTGGTCCTCGGCCTTATCGCCGCCAATCACATGGACATGCGGAATCTTCGTCATTTCCTCAAAGGCCAGCTTCGTAAGCGCTTTCTCTCTGGCAAGCATTTCGTCCCAGCCAATCCGCTTCATATAGCGGATGGCAGCCGCCAAGCCTACGGCTCCACCCGCGTTCACGGTTCCCGCTTCAAACTTATGCGGCACCTCAGCAAATGTTGCACGCTCCTTCGTCACGGTTTCGATCATCTCTCCACCGTAAAGGAAGGGTGGCATCTTTTCCAGCAGTTCCATTTTACCGTACAATGCGCCAATTCCCATAGGAGCATACATCTTATGACCGGAGAAAGCCAGAAAATCCACGTCCAGCTCCTGAACATTCACCGGGATATGCGGGACGCTCTGCGCACCATCTGCCACGAACACAGCTTCTTTTTCGTGGGCGATCTTTGCCATGCCCTTGATATCATTCTCCCGGCCGAACAGGTTGGACACCTGCGTCACAGCGACGAGCTTTGTCCTCTCATTCACCAGCTCCCTCAGCCGATCCAAGGAGAAGGAACCATCCGGCTCACATTCATAGAAACGGACAACAGCCCCTTTCCGCTTCGCCAGCTGCTGCCAGGGAAGGAAATTGCTGTGGTGCTCGGCGATGGAGACCACGATCTCATCCCCTTCTTTCACAAAGGCTTCCCCGTAGGTGTAGGCTATCAGGTTCAGGCTTTCCGAGGCATTTCGCGTAAACACGATTTCTTCTGCCAAAGCGGCTCCTATCCATTCCGCCGTCAGCTGCCTGGCCTCTTCGTAGCTCTCCGTCGCGTCCAGGCTTAAAGGATACAGGCCGCGCATCGGGTTCGCGTTGTTCTTCTGATAATAGTCATTTACCGCGTCGATCACGCACTGCGGCTTCTGGGAGGTTGCGCTGTTGTCAAGGTAAACCAGCCTGCGGTTCGCGAAAAGCGGAAACTCCGCCTGGATCTCTCTGTCACGATCTGTCATTTCAATTCTCCTAAATAACACCCCTGCAGCGTTGCCGCGCTGCTTCACACGATATGATATGATGTTGAGATCAAAAGGTCTTTTGACCTTGGTATCATGATATCGCCTTACACAAAGTTCGCTTTGGGTTCTTATGCCTTATATCTGGTTTTCTTCATCTAAATAAGCTTGCACGATTTCTCTGGTTTTTTCATCTTCGATCTTCGCGCAGACGGCATCTAAGCGGGCGCGGGCCATCATTTCCCGGACTGCCTCCTCTTCTATGCCGCGAGACTGCAGGTAAAACATCAGATTCTCATCCAGCTGTCCGATGGTGGCACCATGATTTCCTTCCACATCCTCTTCATCGCACAGGATGATCGGGATGGTCTGGTTTTGAACGTTGTCATCCATCAGAAGAACGTCCTCTGATTCATCGCCCTTCGCGCCGGCGCATCCCCGGTGAAAATCGATCGTTCCCCGGAAAAGCTTTTGACTGCTTCCCCGTAAAACGCCGGAAGCTAAGATACCGCAACGGGTTTTCTGTCCGATGTGATCGGCCACGTAGTTCATATCCAGCGTATCCGTTCCGGCAAGCCGGTAAGCGATGTCAGCCGTCAGGCTGCTTTTTCGCCCGGATAACTCCGAAAAGCTTCCCAGGTAGGTATGCTTTCCTCCCAGGATCATCTGGATCAGACAAAAGGACCCATTTTCGTCCGCTTCTCCCCCGATATCGTTATAAAAGGTAAATTCATCCCCCAGCGTCTGGATCTGGATCAGCGTGATCTTTGCGTTCTTTCCGACGTGATACCGGGTCTGTACACAGGCATTCCCGCCTGCTTTCCGGTCGGACGAGAAGTGCATCACAACCGTCAGCTCGCTGTTTTCCTCCGCGTGCAGCTCAAACGCGTTAGCATCCGCTGCCCCACCCTGATACGAAAAACGCAGATAGACCGGTTCTGTCACCTTCTGATCCGAATATACGGAAACGATCTCCGCGCCGCTTTTTTGTATCATCTCATCTACAGCTGTTCCCATTCCGGTCCGGAAGGAAAGCTTTGCACCGGGGCGTCTTTCCGCCCGCACTTCATCCGGAAACTGTCCCAGAAGCGTGCCTTCTGACAAAACCGGGACATCCGAAATAGCCGCTTCGTTCATGCGCAGCCAGTTCCAGGTAAGGGCCGGGATTTTATTTAGTTTCACTTCCATTTTGTTCCTCTCACATGCTGTTTCGGCTTCATGCTAACCGGTCCTTTGCTTGCCGGCTTTTTGCCAGCCAACCTTATTCCGACCTGCTTAACACTTGCCAGTCCTCTTATTATCCGATGCTTCCCTTCATCTCCAGGCGGATCAGATTGTTCATTTCCACGGCGTACTCCAAAGGCAGTTCTTTTCCGACATTGTCGGCAAAGCCGCTTACGATCAATGCTCTGGCATCTTCCTCCGAGAGCCCTCGGCTCATCAGATAAAAAACAGTCTCATCGCTGATCCTGCCAATCTTAGCTTCGTGTCCCACATCCGCGTCCTTGGTGCGGATATCCATCGCCGGAATCGTATCCGAGCGGGAGATATCATCCACCATAAGAGACTGGCAGGAAACAGCTGACTTGCTTCCCTTCGCGTTCTTCCCGATCACCACGGCGCTGCGGAAGGTGCTGATGCCGCCGTCCTTGGAAATCGAGCGTGTGTTCACGTACGAAGAGGTATTTGGTGCGTTGTGTACCACCTTGGTACCGGTGTCCAGGTTCTGACCATGGCCTGCAAAGGTAACACCGGAGAATTCCGCCCGGGCGCCGCGTCCGGCCAGGACACTCATCGGATAGAGGTAAGAAACATGGGATCCGAAGGAACCGGAAATCCATTCCACCTTGCCGCCTTCTTCCACCTTGGCTCTCTTGGTGTTCAGGTTGTACATGTTCTTCGACCAGTTTTCGATGGTCGAATAGCGCAGCGTAGCGTTCTTTCCGACGTACAGTTCCACGCAGCCGGCATGCAGATTGGCAACGTTGTACTTCGGAGCCGAACAGCCTTCGATGAAGTGAAGATAGGCACCCTCGTCCACCAGAATGAGGGTGTGCTCAAACTGACCGGCACCCGGCGCGTTTAAGCGGAAATACGATTGAAGCGGGATCTCCACCGACACGCCCGGAGGTACATATACGAAGGATCCGCCGGACCAGACAGCTCCGTGCAGCGCGGCGAACTTGTGGTCCGTGGGAGGCACCAGCTTCATGAAATGCTTCCGGATCATCTCCGCATGCTCCCCGTGAAGGGCGCTCTCCAGGTCCGTGTAGACGACGCCCTGCTCAGCGACCTCCTTCTTCACATTGTGATACACCAGTTCGGAATCATACTGCGCGCCGACGCCAGCCAGCGACTGGCGCTCTGCCTGCGGAATTCCCAGCCGTTCAAAGGTATTTTTGATGTCATCCGGTACCTCTTCCCACTTCGCGTGCATACGGTCTGTGTTCGGACGGATGTAGGTGACGATGTTGTCCATGTTCAGGCCGGAGATATCCGGACCCCAGTCAGGCATTTCCATCCGGTTATATATTTTCAAGGATTCCTGACGGAACTCGCGCATCCAGTCGGGATCCTTTTTTTCTGTCGAAATCTGATCGACAATTTCCGGTGTCAGTCCTTCTTCTACTCTGTAGGCATCATTTTCTTCATAGCGGAAGTCGTACATGCTCCGGTCTATGTCGGCCACTTGTGTTTTTTCTTTCATAAGGAACTCCCATGCAGCCTTACGGCCGCTCTACACCATATGATATCTTCCTACGCATCGCGACCGGGCGATCTTCACCATATGATATCGCCCTACGCACAGCTTCGCGCGACCGGGCGATATCATATATATTTTTCAAATCCATCCCGGTTGATTTCGGCTACCAGGGACGCGTCCCCGTCTGCTACGATCCGGCCGTCCACCAGGACATGCGTCTTATCGACCTGCAGAGACTTTAAGATTCCGGTATTGTGCGTAATGATCAAAAGCGCGCCATTGACGCTCTTCTTATACTCTTCGATGCCGGCGGATACTGTCCTCACCGCGTCCACGTCCAGACCGGAATCTGTTTCATCCAGAATAGCCAACTCAGGCTTCAGCATCAAAAGCTGCAAAATTTCCGCTTTCTTTTTCTCTCCGCCTGAGAAACCCACGTTCAGATCGCGTTCCGCGTACGCGGGGTCCATCTGTAGAATTTCCATTGTGGCCGCCAGCTGCTTCTTAAAATCCCAGAGGCGGATGCGCTTTCCGCTTCTCTGCTCCAACGCGCTCTTAATAAAATTTCCAAGCGAAATCCCGGGCACCTCCAGCGGGTTCTGGAAGGATAAAAACAGTCCTTTTTTGGCGATCTTATCGGTGCTCTCCCCGGTGATATCCTCTCCCTTAAACAGGATCTGTCCGCCGGTTTTCTGATAACGCGGATCACCCATGATGGTATATCCCAGCGTGGACTTTCCGGCTCCGTTCGGACCCATGATGACATGCACCTCACCCTCGCCTATGGTCAGGTTGATTCCCTTCAGTATTTCCGCTTCCTCTACACGGGCAGACAGATCCCGTACCTGCAACAGTTCCGACATGTTTTTGTTATTTCCTTTCCTGATCCTGCAATTTCTTCAGAAAACTTTGCACCGTCACCGGGTGCTTTTCCTGCTCTTCGTTTTCCTTTTTCCCATCTGCATCCGCGCATTTTCCGCACCGGGATGCCGCCGGGCATGTGTTTTGCTTCCCGCATTTTTCTCCCGCCCCGGAGCACAAGCGATAGGCACCTCCGGAGATGGACAGGTGCTTTCCGTTCACCAGCATGTCCGCCAGTTTATGCCTGGCTGCCTCATAGATCTCCGTCACCGTTGCGCGGGAAACGTCCATGTGAGCGGCACACTGTTCGTGCGTCCAGCCTTCGTAGTCCACCAGACGGATGGTTTCATATTCGTCTACCGTCAGAATCACCTGCTCCTGCTCCTTTACTCCCTGCGGAGCAAAGGACGATACCTGCGGTTCCCGGCAAATCCGACGGCTTTTCATTTTACGAGCCATGGAATTCCTCCATTCTATATCTCTATCCTTTTCACCGGCCGCCCTGCTGCCGTAAGGCAACTACGGTCCCTTAGACAGCCGTGTGAATAGATGTCCTTGAACATACGTTTTGCTGACCTGGAATCGAACTTTTCTATAAAGCAAAAAGCAATGCAGCATATGTCAATTTTATATTTCTGACATATGCTGCATTATAGCACTTCTATTCTGTTTTGCAAGTCCTATATCACACCGCTTTACCCACACTGTTCGAAACGTATTCAAGGACTGTCCCTTATTAGAATTTCTGCCAGGGGACGGTTCTTTATGTTGGCTTCATACAGATGGCTTACCGTGTAAGCGCAGCTGTCCAGTACTGCTGATTGTAAATGTCGGTGAAGACATACATCATCCGGACATGACCGGTGGTACCCAGATACTTGTCGCTGACTGTCAGATCCTTCGTCACCGTGATCGGGTTGCCAAGCGGGTAGGTATCGTCATAGTTGCCATCATAGTCATAGAAATCGCACAGCAACTGGATGACATCGCCCTCGTGAAGTGCCTGCAGGCCGGCTACGTCCACGGTCTCGTCGGAAGACTCGCCGTTTTCGTCCACCATCGTAAAGCTAAAGGCTTCTTCCGCCTCCCCAGTTACCGCGTTGATGGTCTTCGGAATGGTAAGAACCGTTTCCTCTTCGTCTTCCTGCTCTTCATAGACATAGATGGCGCCGGCGATATAGAACGGCTCATCGTTCTCAGACACCAGGATCAGTCTGGCCAGCTCGCCGTTTAAGAGAACAGGCGTGTAGCCGGTTACGATGTAGTTCGTGCCGTCATCCAGCGTATCCGTGTGATAATACGCGATAGGCTCGTTGTTGATATGCAGCCAGACATCGCCGGAATCCGGAAGGAGGTTGCCATCCTTGTCAAATTCGTACACATTGTCCAGACCGAGATCCGCGTAGCCCTTGCCCGTATCGTAGAACATGTTCAGATCCAAGCCGTGAACCAGCTTCCACTGATCCTCGGAGATCTTCAGATATTCATTTCCGGCTGTTCCCTGCCAGGTCAGCTGGGACGCGTCAAAGTAGTTGGCCAGGATGTATTCTTCCACTTCCTCCGGAGACACACTTCTGCCGGACAGGAAACCGCTGGTGGAATCCGTAAGGCCTACAAGGCTTCCCAGATCACCGCCTAAGAAAGAACCAAGGAGCGTGCCCACCAGATCTGCGCTGGAGGTCGAACCGGTCGATCCGCCTAAGGCTCCGGTTAACAGGCTTCCCAGATCACCCAGATCGCCCAGGTCGGCTCCGGAAAGTCCGCTGTATCCGCCCGTCAGATCGCCAAACAGAGAACCGATCGGGGAGGACGTATAACTGCCGCCGCCGGCCGCCTGGCCGCTCACTTCCATATTGGCGA
This sequence comes from Lachnospiraceae bacterium, assembly GCA_017479935.1. Lineage (GTDB taxonomy): Bacteria > Bacillota > Clostridia > Lachnospirales > Lachnospiraceae > RGIG5021. Next base: position 15,945 of record JAFVBO010000020.1, on the reverse strand, counting down.
ATTCCTGGATAGCCTTGGTGTACTCGGAATCCATGCCGATGGAATTATAGGTTCTCGCCATGCTGTCCACGTACTTGGAGCTCTTGTACGGGAAATAGATGGACAAACCATAGGCGTTCGTCATGTTGGTTGACGTACGGTTGTACTTGACGGCGGAACGCAGCGTCTTCGCAAGCTTGGTTCCTTCCGTCGTATTCATATTCATGGCCAGATGAATCAGGTCCACCTGGTCGATACCGGAACTGGCGCTGAATTCACGCGTCATATTCCGGGCATCCGAAACAGTCTGATATTTGTTGTTCTTGATCAGGCTACTGATAGATTTGGAGAAATTCGTAAAGTCCGCCGGAGAAATGGAGGCAAGTTCCGCCAGGTCAATCACGGAAAGCGTAGCCTTCTGGCCCGCTACCTTCTTCGCGCAAGTTTCCACGAACCCGTCCACGATGTTCTTGCCGATTTCAATAGTAGGCATGGACGTGTTTTTGGAGAGCTCCGTCAGCCAGTTTGTGTAGTACCAGCCAATACCAGGCTCCGTTTCCTCGGACGCAATCATGTAGTCCGCGTAGGAGTTCAGCATCAGGCCCGTTTCCATCGTAGCCATCAGGCAGGCGTCAAAGCCGATGAAATCGAAGGCAACGCCGCCGTCGCGCAGGGCCTTGTTAATCTTGGCCAGATCCATGGAACCAGTGCGGGTGTTCTTTTCCTCGTAGCCGTAGCCGCTTACGGAGCCGCCGCCGTGATCCCAAAAGATCAGCTCATAGCGGTCTGCCGTGAAGTTGTTCTTGCAGTACCGGATAAACTCGGACAGGGTGTCAGGGTTTGTCATGGCGCCGGTGCCCATGTTGCTCTCCAAGCGCTTTAAGCTTCCGGACTGAACCTGGTAAATCTGGTTCACATCATTACTGATGCCGTTAATCTTCCAGCCGTTGCAGCCGCCGGTGTAGACGATGATGTTGATGTTGTCGCTGATATTCGCGGCCGCCATCTCCTGAAGGTCGGACGAAGCCATACCGCTTCTGGACTCTAAGTCGGTTCCGCACATGTACACCATGATGGTGATTTCGTCCCGGCCGTTTCCGACAATCTGCGTTCTCTTCGCGCGGGAGCCGGCTGCCACGGACGTATTCAGCGTGGGCTTGGAAGCCGCGTTGTCGGCCCAGCCGTTTGAAACGCTGCTGTTGCCGCCAAACAGACTATACAGATCGGGCACCGTTGTTCCACCCTGGTTAATCTGGCCCGAAGGGTTGCTGCCACTGGGCGTTGACGTTCCGCCGCCAAAGAGACTTGATAAGATACCGCCGCCACCGCCGAATAAGACGATCGCGATGATGATCAGGATCGGAAGCAGACCAAATCCGCCGCCGCTTCCTCTGCTGCCGCCGGAGCTTCCGCCGGAGCTTCCGCCGCCGGAATAAAAGCTTCCGCCGCCGCCTGAGCCGCCTGAATAGGAGCCGCCCGTGCGCCCCGTGCGTCCGCTTCCGCCGCCGCCCATTTTACCGCCGGACGAACCGACCGGACCGGTTCCCAAACCGGATCCGCCCACGTGGACGCCGCTGCCGGTTCCCGTCACGTTCCGTTTCCGTCCTCTGGGTGCCTGTGTTGCCATTTGTTTTCCTCCTTGTCTGTTACCACTTAGCTATGACTACAGCGCGTGGCTCTTCGCGCGCACGCCCTGTATGAGTGCCATTTATGAAAATCCGTAACCTGTTCCACGCTTAAGAACCGTCACGAAAGCTCATCCAATGTTTTTCCGTAGGAAGGCAGAAACTCTTCCATAAAATCCCTGACTTCCGGCATTTCTGCCGTCATCTTTTCCAGCATGTTTTCCGTGGAAAGGCGCGCCTTTAAAAACTCGGTGTTTCCGGCCCGCTCCTCCTCGATGCACTTGACCAGCGCGGACAGCTTGTCCGCCGCCTTCACCAGGCGGCGCATGTAGCGCTCCTCCGGATCGTCCGTCTGAAAAAAGATCTGCTCGTACGCCGGGCGAAGATCCTCCGGCAGCCGCTGTAAGAGCGCGCATTCCGCTTCCCTCTCGATTTCCTTGTAGGCGTGGCGGATGATCTCATTGTGATACTTCACCGGCGTCGGCATGTCGCCTGTGATGATCTCGGTCGCGTCGTGATAGATGCCGATTAACGCCGCCTTCTCCGCGTCAAGGGTATGTCCGTACCGGACATTGCCGATTGTGCAGAGCGCGTGGGCGATCATGGCCACCTCCATCGCGTGCTCGCTTAAGTTCTCCGGCCTGGAATTGCGCATGAGCGCCCAGCGCTCAATATATTTCATGCGGGAGATCGTCGCAAAAAATGTATGACCCATATGTTACACCAGCGGCCGTTTCAGCGCCGCATCCACCGCCGCCTGTTCGTCCACCACGGTCACAAGCCCCTTGGCGCGAATGGCAGATAGCGCGGCTTCCTGATCCGCTTCCTTCACCTTAATGACGTAAATATCCCGGTCGATGGTTCCCTTCGCCCCAAAGTTGCGGGGATCCAGCTTGGAGCCGCAGCCGCCTGCCGCCACCGTATCCGCAAAATAGTGGCTGGCATTTGCGTCGATCCCGGCTTCCTTTAAGGCATCTTTGATCTGCGACCAGGTTTCTTTATCCTTCTTTTTAAAGATGGTTACTTTCTTTTCAAAGAACATCTTCCACGCCCCCTTTTTTTCTTTTCTATATTCTACTTCACTTATCCCGCTTTTGGCAACTGTTTCCCGTCCTGCAAATGGAAAAAGTTTGTAAACACGGTTACTATTCACGGGGCACTGGCAATGCAAGAGGTGCTTTGCATGCTTGCATGCATAAGCACGCTTGCATTGCCAGTGAACTGCGAAAGCAGTCACCACCCATCAGTCCCAGGCAAAAGCACCGAAGGTGCGACATACGCCGTAGGCGGATGGCCTGGGACCTGATGGGTTGGTGACCCGTGAATGCTATATCACCGATTGATCAGCACCCGCTCTAAAAGCCGTCGGGCGCCGTCCGCCAGCTGCTCGATGCGGGAAATCCGCACATATTCTTCGCCGTAGATCCTCTCCACATTTTTCAGGTGCGTGGTCGGTCCTAAGTAGATGGCGGCCACCCGGATTTTCTCCTCCTTAAGCTCCGCCACCGCTTCCTCCGTATCCTCTATGCCGCCCGGGCCGCCGTACTCCCGCAGAAAGAAGCTGCCTTCCTCCGGAGGGAGCTTCACGGAATCGTCGGGGTTGGCGTCCGTGAGCACAAACAGAAGCCGCAGCGAACTCTCCGCGCGCGGTTTCATCTGTTGCCTGGCCGCGCGGATCGCAAGCCCGTCCCGGTTCCAGCCGCCGGCATAATACCGGAAGATTCGGTCGCTCTTTTCTTCCTCGTAACTTTTTAAGACCTGTAGCACCGTAAAGCCTCTCAGGCTCCGAAAAGCCGTCACCTGCACCGGGATATGGCATCTGACCAGGCTTTCCGAGAGCATAAACGCCTGCGCCGCAATCATTTCCTGGTTTTCCGCGCGCGAGGCCGAGGCGTCCAGAAGAAGATCCACCGTCAGGTCATACTCGGTCTCCTCGCCGGGGCGTAGAAAAACCATCGGGTCCTGGCAGACCGCCATCCGGTAGGCCAGCCGGGCGTTTAGCTTCCCTGTGCGCGCTTTTTCCGGAAGCGGACGCGCATAGGATGACAGGAGCGTCTGAAACTGCGCCGCCAGGCTCCTGATCACCGCCTCCGCCCTCTGCCCGGACGCTTCATAGAACTGCCGGTTTTTCCCCTGTTGTTTCTCCGCATCTGAAAGCGCCCGCCTTGCCGCCTCCCGGCCTAAGGCTCCGGAGAAATCCTTTTCCCTGGTGATCCAGAGCCGGCATTCTTCGTGATTTCCTCGGCAGAGCTCTGCCTCCAGGCGGCGCATCTGTCCATCGCCGTACATACAGGGGCCAAACACCTCACGGATAAAGGCCTCATCCCCCTCCTGCCGCGACGTCAGATGGTGCTGACGGAAGCCTTCCGCCCCGGGCGCGTTTCCGGCTTCCTTGGCGCCGGTACGGATGATCAGAGAATCGACCTGCCTTGATTCGGTTCGAAGCACTCCCTTTAAGATCTGCGACAAGAAGGGGGACACAGGTCTCCCCGCCCGGTTCTCCCCCAGCTTGAAGTTCTGAAAATGCAGATCTTCCGCCAGAATAAGTTTCAGGCGGTCCGGCACCTTGTCCGCCTGAAGGCTCCCCGGGAGGCGCAAATCTTCTTCCAGTTTTTTCCCCGCGGGTGACAAAAAAGGGAGCTTTTTCCCCAGAACATAGGCAAATCGCGCCTCCCGCTGCTCGTAAAGCCGCGGGGACACCGCCATCATCTGCTGCCGGGACAAAGTCTCCCTTTCCTGAAAGAACCGCCTTGCCGCCTCTTCCCGCATGGCCCGAAGGATGGGGCGTTCTGGTTGTTCCCTCTCAAACACGTAGTTTTCCAGGGCCAGCCAGACAAGCCCGTCAAACTCCTCCGCCCGCCTTGTCCCCGCATAGGAGGAAAACAGCGTGGCCAGAGCTTCTCCGTCCACATACTTTTCGGTCAGCCCGATCACCGTATTCCAGTAAAAATCCGCGTCGCCGTCTGGGTAGAACGCCAGAAATGGCGGCGAAAACCCGTACCGGCCGGCCGCGTTCCACACCATATTGAGGGCGCGCCGGTTTTGCAGATTGTTCTCTGCGCTCATCTCGTAAGCCTCCCCTTTCCACGTGACGCACATGCGTCCGGCTTCGACCCATCCGCGCGTGCACTGCCTCAGAGCTGGAAGACTTCCGCACTTCGCAGGTCCTGCGGAAGCCGCGCGGCGATGACATCCGAGACCAGTCTGCGCTCATACGCGTCAAACGTCTTGTTCGTCACACACATTTCTAACGCCTGCCCGGTCTGAAGCCCCGTGTGAACCAGGGCGATGGCATCCAATAACCCGCGCAGATCCAGCGCCCGTTCCGAGATGTCGCCATGCTCTGCCTTCTTTTGCAGATCGTAAAAGAGACGCGCGAACTGCAGCGCAAACTCCGGGCGGATGTCCGAAAAGCGCCGCGAAATCAGCTTGGTCAGATCCTCCTCGCGGATGAGCGGCATGCTGAGCACCGCAAAGCGGGAGCACAAAGCTTCGTTTAGATCCCGGGTGCCGGCATAGCCGTAGTTCATGGTTCCGATAAAGCGCGTCGCCGGGTGAACCGCGATCTTCTTGTACCCCGGCATGTCGATCACACGGCGAAAATCCAGCGTAGCGTGCAGAACCGCCAGCGCTTCGTTCTTGGCCATATTGATCTCATCGAGCACCGCAAAGCCGCCGTTCTCCGCCGCGAGCGATACCGGGCCTGGCCGGAAGATCACCTTCTGGCCGTCAAAGGTATCCGTCCCAATCAGGAAGGAGGCGTCCATATTGATATGAAACGAAATGTCCCAGGAAGGCCGCCCAAACAGCGCCGACAGATTCTCCGCCAGGACATTTTTTCCGGTTGCCTTCGGCCCCGAAAGCAGCAGGTTTTCCCCGGCAAGGAGGACGGCCAGCGCCTTTTCCCATACATCCTTCCCGTAATAAAAGCTGGCAGGATTCGCGATGCGATACTCCCATTCTTCCCCTGAAGGGTAGGCAGCCCGAAACTGCCGGACCTGCGCAAGCAGGTCCGAACTGACACCTTCCTCCTTCAGAAACGCAAACAGTTCCTCTTGTCTGTCCAAGATTCTCTCCTCACATGCGGGCTAACTTACCCGCCGTTTCGCCTTTATTCATAGTTGCACAGCAGGAACATGGGCTTTACGGCCACCACCTCGTCGTACTCCTTCTGCGACACGGTCACGCTGGAGTTTAAGGCCTTCAAATCCTTCTTCATCACCTCAAACGCCTCGTCCTTCGTCTGCGCGCGGCCTTCCCGGATCACCCGGATCATGCGCTCCAAGGTAAGCGGATGGGCGTACTGGGGCGGAATCGGGAACGAAGCATTCTTCTGCACATACGCCGTCATCTTCGCCAGCGCGTCATCCCACTCCTTTTGGGCCGCCTTCCGGTTATTCCGGCCAAGCGGCAGCACGCGCGTGGAGATCACGAAGAACATGAACGCGATGCCAAACAGCACAAAATAGATGGCGCCGCCCAATCCCTTGATCAGGGCATACACGCCAAAGATGAGCGCGGCGATGGCCAGCCCTAAAATCACCATGGCGAAGATCTGGTAGGACTTCTTCATGCCGTCCACCGTCCGCTTCTGCTTCGCGGCGGCCGACAGCGTGGTGTATAACGCCGGGCGGGCCTTTAAGTATTCCTGCGCTTCCTTTAATTCATTCCAGGTTTTCGATGCTTCCGGAGTCAGCTCCTTTACGTAGCGGGCCTTTTCCGCCTCTTCGGCTTCGCGCAGCTTCCGCTCCGCATCCGCGCTCATCAGCTTGATTTCCGGATGCTCTTTTCCGAGCTCCACAAGGAAGGTATCCACCAGATCCTCGTACTTAAAGTTACAGGCCTTCTCCGTCCCATCCTTCATGAGGACCACCAGGTAAGGGATCGAACCAAAGACGCCCTTTCCCGTGAAGCCGCCCTTGCTCATCGCCAGTCGTTTAAACACGCGGCTTACTTCACTATATTGTACATAATAATGGCGATCGATGAAGAAGCTGTTTAAGTAGATCGCTTTCTTGCCCAGTCCGCACGGGCCGATCCGATAACAGGTTTTCTTATCCTGTGCCAGAGTTTCCGTATCCAGTTCCTTTTTTCCAATCAGTTTCGGTGCAAAAATCATATTCAGCCTTTCTTTTCAGACCAGAAAGAGCAGCGGCTCTTTCTTAGCGCCGCTGCTCTTGGGTTGCTTCTTTAAACAGGATCGCTACACGTTTTCATGCGTCCTCTCCCGTTTTGTCCGTCAGGACTTACTTAAGCCGTTTTATACTTCTTAGCGCAGGCCAGGAAGATGAACAGGAACAGAGCCGCGCAGATGATACCGGCCGGATAAGCGACCATCGTGTTGTTTGCGAAGAACTCGTTCATGCCAAGGCACTCGGGAGCCATCACGAAGTAGGTAATGGAAACCGCGCTCATGAAGGTAGCGGGAACCGCGCAAACCCAGTAGTTCTTCTTTTCCTTCGCCAGGAACATGGCACCGGCCCACAGAACGATCATGGCCAGAGTCTGGTTCGTCCAGCTGAAGTATCTCCAGATAACCTGATAGCTGAAATATCCAAGGCTGTTACCAAAGCCTAAGAAGATACCAACACCCAGAACGGGGATGCAAAGCGCCAGACGCTTGCCAAGGCTTTCCTGATCGATGTGGAACCAGTCAGCCAGGGTAAGACGTGCGGAACGGAATGCGGTATCGCCGGAGGTGATGGGGCAGGCTACAACGCCGAGCATGGCGAGGATAACGCCGACAGGACCCATCGTGGTAACGCAGACATCGTAGATGGCAGCCGCCTGGCCATCAGCCAGAACAGCCTGAAGTCCGGTGGAAAGGCCGCCGGTCTTTTCATAAATGGAGCAGCCCGCTAAGGCCCAGACCAGAGCGATCATACCTTCTGCGGTCATAGCGCCGTAGAATACGAAGTGACCCTGTTTCTCGCTCTTTAAGCAACGAGCCATCAGAGGGGACTGGGTTGCGTGGAAACCGGAGATGGCGCCGCAGGCAACCGTGATGAACATGAAGGACCACACGGGGGTTCCCTTCGGATGCATGTTCGTGAAGTTCTGGAAAATTTCAGGGATCGCATAGCCGCCAGTTAAAGTACCGTAGGCAACACCTACTGCCATGATGATCAGGCAGATGCCGAAGATCGGGTAGATCTTACCGATGATCTTATCGATGGAGATAAAGGTGGCGATGAAGTAGTACGCGAAGATGATACCCAGCCATACCATGGTATTGGCAAAGATACCGCTGACACCCTTCTCGGTGAGCAGCTTAACAATCAGTCCGGCAGGGCCAACTGCGAAAACGGTACCAACCATGATCAGAAGGACAACTGCGAAGATACGCATGATGAACTTCATGACCGGTCCAAGATAGATACCGGTAACTTCGGAAATGGAAGCGCCGTTGTTTCTCTCGGAAAGCATACCGGAGAAATAGTCGTGAACCGCACCGGCGAAAACCGTACCGAAGGTGATCCACAGAAGGACGATCGGGCCCCATAAAGCACCCTGCATAGCACCGAAGATCGGGCCGAGGCCGGCGATATTCAGCAGCTGGATCATGAACAGCTTCCACTGCGGCAGAACAACGTAGTCGACACCATCGTTGATTGCCACGGCGGGCGTTTCACGGTCATCCGGACCAAAGGTATTGTCAACGAGCTTACCATACGTGAAATACCCTACGATCAGAATGAGTAAACATACTACAAAACTTACCATAAAACATTCACCCCTTTTTTGAATTTTCGGAGCTCTCTTGGCCCCTCATTGTATGGTAAGTTCAGTTTAGTCCTTTTTTGTCTAAAATGCAACAGAAAAATTTCATTTTCGTTTAAAATTTGTCAAGTTTCCCATACGTGTAAAAACTTGACGTTTCCCTGCCTTTGGACAAAATGTTCCTTATTTCCCCTGTTCGCCTTCAATGCGGCGCCGCCTTTACCGGGTTTACAAGCTGGATTCTCAGGACTTACATCCGCACGGCGTCCTTCATCTCGCGCACGTACTGTGCCACGTAAGGCACGGACTCTCTCCCATGGGCTGCGATCAGCTTCATGATGGCGGAGCCAACGATCGCCCCGTCGGAGACCGCCGCCATCTTTCTGGCCTGCTCCGGCGTGGAGATGCCAAAGCCGATGGCGCAGGGGATGTCCTTCGCAGCCTTCACCAGCTTCACCATCGCGCCCACATCGGTCGTGATCTCCTTACGCACGCCCGTGACGCCCAGCGAGGAGACACAGTACACAAAGCCGGCCGCCTCTTTCGCGATCATGCCGATCCGCTCCTCGGAGGTCGGCGCGATGAGGGACACAAGCTCCAGCCCCTTTTCGCGGCAGGCGGGCTCAAATTCCGCTTTTTCCTCAAACGGAATGTCCGGCAGGATCAGCCCCTGAATGCCCACGCGCACGCACTCGGACAAAAAGCGCTCCGTCCCGTAGGAGAACACCACGTTCGCGTAGGTCATGAACACCAGCGGGATGGTCAGGGTTTCCCGCAGTCTGGCAACCAGGGCGAACACCTTGTCCGTGGTGGTCCCGGCCTTTAACGCTCTTTCATTGGCCTCCTGGATCACGGGGCCCTCCGCCGTGGGGTCCGAGAAGGGGATCCCCAGTTCGATCAGGTCCGCGCCGTTTTCCGCCGCTGCCTTCACAAGCGCTTCCGTCGTTTCCAGATCCGGATCCCCGCAGGTGATAAAGGGGATAAACGCCTTCCCGTTTGCAAACGCGTCCGCGATCCGGATGGTTTTTCCGCCTGCCCGGCTGCTTTCTGCGCCTTTCATCCCGGCACGTGCCTCTCTTACGTCAGTCATGAATGTCCTCCCCTCTGTAGCGGGCAATCGCCGCGCAGTCCTTATCACCCCGGCCGGAAATGTTGATCACCAGGATTTTATCCTTGCCCATCTGCCCTGCGATTTTCATGGCGTGCGCCACGGCGTGGGCCGATTCGATGGCAGGGATGATGCCTTCCGTGCGGGACAGGTACTCAAAGGCGTTTACCGCCTCTTCGTCCGTGACCGGCACGTACTCGGCCCGCCCGATATCGTGCAGATACGCATGCTCCGGCCCGATGCCCGGATAATCGAGCCCGGCGCTGATGGAATACACCGGGGCAATCTGCCCGTACTCATCCTGGCAGAAATAGCTCTTCATACCGTGGAAAATTCCCAGCCGCCCGGTGGCGATGGTGGCCGCCGTCTCGAAGGTATCTACGCCGCGCCCTGCTGCCTCGCAGCCGATCAGGCGCACCTGCGGATCCTCAATAAAATGATAGAACGCGCCGATGGCGTTGGAACCGCCGCCCACGCAGGCCAGGACCGCGTCCGGCAGCCGCCCTTCCTTCTCCAGCATCTGCTGCTTGATCTCCCTGGATATAACCGCCTGGAAATCGCGCACGATGGTCGGGAAGGGGTGAGGCCCCATGACCGAGCCTAACACGTAATGCGTGTCCTCGATCCGGCTGGTCCACTCGCGGAAGGTCTCGCTCACCGCGTCCTTTAAGGTGCCCGTGCCCGAATCTACCGGCCGCACCTCCGCTCCCAACAGCCGCATGCGGTAGACATTTAACGCCTGGCGGATCGTATCCTCCCGCCCCATGTAGACCACGCACTCCATTCCCATGAGCGCTGCTGCCGTCGCCGTCGCAACGCCGTGCTGCCCGGCGCCGGTCTCCGCGATCACCCGGGTCTTGCCCATGCGCTTGGCTAAGAGCACCTGCCCCAGCACGTTGTTGATCTTGTGGGCTCCGGTGTGGTTTAAGTCTTCTCTCTTTAAATAGATCTTCGCGCCGCCAAGGTCCTCGGTCATGCGCGCCGCGTAGTACAGCCGGGAAGGCCGGCCCGCGTATTCGTTCAAAAGCTCCGTCAGTTCCCGGTTAAAGTCAGGGTCATCCTTGTACCGGTTGTAAGCTTCCTCAAGTTCAATCACTGCGTTCATCAGCGTTTCCGGAATATACTGTCCGCCGTGAATGCCAAAACGTCCTTTGCTCATCTTTCTCCTCGTTGTCCTATGTTCCGTTTGTATCTTCATGTATCACCAGACATGCCTGCTACATCGATTTCTCATTCACTGGCTCCATAACTTGTCTGGATTTTCGGATTGCACCAGTTACATGCCGCCGCGCGAATAACTCCTGACCGCTTTTACCGCCCGCCGGATTTTCTCCCGATCCTTCAGCCCCCCGGTCTCCACGCCGGAGGAAATGTCCACGAGCTTCGGGGAAAACAGCCGGATCGCCTCCGGGATATTCTCCGGCGTAAGCCCCCCTGCCAGGCAAAACGGGCGGGAAATCTCTGGCAACAGCGACCAGTCAAAGCTTTGTCCCGTGCCGTACCCATTGTCCAGAAGGATCTCGTCGGCAGCGCTTTCTTCCGCCGCCCGCACATCCTCTTTTGTCCGGACGTGGAAGGCTTTCCACACCGGCCGGGCTGTCTTCTTCTTTAACTCCCGAATGTACGCTTCCTCCTCATGCCCATGCAGCTGGATGACGTCCAGCCCGGCCACATCCGCCGCGCTTAAGACCGCCTCCTGCGGCTGATCCACAAACACTCCCACCGCCCGGATTTCCGGGCGCAAGGCTTTTTTAAGCTCCGCGGCCCATTCGGGGTGGATGTTCCGGTGGCTTTTGGGAAACAAGAGGATAAAGCCGGCATAATCCGGCCTGGCTTCGTTTACGTACTGAATGTCAAACTCCCGAGATAAACCGCAGATTTTGATACCACAAGTCACTTTAACGACACCTCCCTTTCATTTCCCTTAGGAAAGCTTTTCTGTCCGGAGCCTTCATGAACGCTTCGCCCACCAGAGCCGCATCCGCTCCGATTTTCCGGATCATTTCCAGATCCTCCGGCGTTTTCACTCCGGATTCGGCCACATACAAAACGCCCGCCGGGATTTTGTCCCGCAGCCTTGCCGCGTTGGAAAAGTCCACCGAAAAGTCCTTCAGGTTGCGGTTATTGACGCCGATCATCCGGGCGCCTGCCTTGACGGCGCAGGCGATCTCCGCCTCGTCGTGGGTCTCCGTCAAAACAGCCAGCCCAAGCTCCTTAGCAAGCCCCAGATATCGTTGCAACGTGGGCTCATCCAGGATCGCACAGATGAGGAGCACGCAGTCCGCCCCCATCGCCTTTGCCTGATACAGCTGGTATTCGTCCACGACAAAATCCTTGCGGAGCATGGGGAGGCGGATCTCCTGCCGGATCTCGGTAAAAATCTGATCGCTCCCCAGAAACCACCGGGGCTCTGTGAGGCAGGAGACGCAGTCCGCCCCGGCTGCCTCGTAATCCCGGGCGATGGACAGGTAGTCAAAGACCGGATCGATCACGCCTTTGGAGGGGGAAGCCTTTTTTACCTCGCAGATCAGGGAGAGCCCCGGCCTGGCTACCGCGTCGTAAAAGCTTTCCCGGTCTGCCGGCGCGAGGTTCTGGCAGCGCGCCTTTACGTCCTTCAGCGGCCATTTTTCCTTGTCCGCCTTCACCCGTTCTTTCGCGTAAGCCGCGATTGTGTCCAGGATTGTGCTCATGTCCATCCCTCCCCTTCTGGTTGATGAAAGCGACGCGGCCGCTTTCATAGCATGTCTGTTTCTTATCGGTTGGATTCCAGCTTAATTTCTTCCAGCTTCCGATAGGCAGCTCCCGAATCGATCAGTTCCGCGGCAAGCTTCACGCCGTCACCGATGCTCTCGGCCTTGCCGGCCACATACAGGCCTGCGCCGGCGTTTAACAGAACGATGTCCCTCTTGGCTCCCATCTTTACACCTTTTAAGATATCGGTCGTAATCTGGGCGTTCTGCTGCGGCGTTCCGCCGATGATATCTGATTTGTGCCATCTGGGCAGTCCGAAATCCTCCGGGCAGATTTCGTAGGCTTTATAATTTCCGTTGTCAAACTCGCAGACCAGCGTCGGCGCGGAAACGGAGATTTCATCCAGGCAGTCGGTTCCGTGGACAACCAGGCCGCGTTTCATCCCCAGTCCGGTCAGCACGCGGGCCAGCGGCTCCACCAACAGCGGATCGTACACGCCAAGAAGGATCATCGCAGGCTTGGCCGGGTTCGTGATGGGTCCTAAGATGTTAAACACAGTGCGGATGCCCAGTTCCTTGCGGATAGAGCCCACGTACTTCATCGAAGTGTGATACTTCTGAGCAAACATGAAGCAAGCTCCCACTTTCTTTAAGAGGCGCACGCACTCATCCGGATCCTGCTCAATTTTAACGCCCAACGCCTCTAAACAGTCGGCTGTGCCGGAATCGCTGGAAGCCGCTCGGTTTCCGTGCTTGGAAACTTTTACCCCGCCTGCTGCCAGCACAAACAGGCTGGTCGTGGAGATATTGAAGGAATGCGCCTTATCGCCGCCGGTTCCCACAATTTCCATCGTATCCATGCCGGTTTTCACCTGGATCGCGTGCTCCCGCATGGCCTCGGCACAGCCGGTGATCTCCGCGATCGTCTCCGCGCGGGTGCTCTTGGTGGTCAGGGCTGCCAGGAAGGCGGCGTTCTGGGTGGGCGTTGTCTCGCCGTTCATAATCTCGTTCATGACGGCGAAGGCTTCCTCGTAGGTCAGGTCCTGCTTGTCAACAATCTTCATAATCGCTTCTCTAATCATGATGTCCTCTCCTCACTTTGCTGTGGTGTTCTGAAAGTAAACGCGTTGCTTCATGCTTTGCTCTGTTATTCTGAAAGCAAACGCGTCGCTTCGCGCTTCGTGCTAGCGCGCCGCTTTCAGAAAGTTCTGTATTATTTTCTTCCCGTCCGGTGTCAGGATGGATTCCGGGTGGAATTGCAGCCCGTATACCGGATATTCTGCGTGCTCTACTGCCATGATTTCTCCGTCCTCCGTCTGCGCCGTCACTAAAAGACAGCGGGGCAGCGTGGCCGGATTGGCCGCCAGCGAATGGTAGCGCGCCGCCGGAATGCGGTCCGGCAGCCCCTCAAACAGCGGGCAGCTCTTGTCCAGAATGACCTCTGACTGTTTTCCGTGCATCAGCTCTTTCGCGTAGGTGATCACGGCGCCGTACACTTCACAGATCGCCTGGTGCCCCAGGCAGACGCCCAGGATCGGCACCTCTCCCGCCATCTGGCGGATCACCTCCTCGCAGATGCCCGCGTCCTTCGGCCGCCCCGGGCCCGGGGACAGGATGATCCGCGAAGGCCTGAGCGCCCGTATCTCATCGACGCTCATCTCGTTGTTCCGGATCACGCGAATATCCGGATCCAGCGAGCCGACCAGCTGAAACAGGTTGTAGGAAAAGCTGTCGTAATTGTCGATCAAAAGCGTCATCAGTCGATCCCTCCTTCCGAAAGTTTCAGCGCCTCCACCACGGCTGCCGCCTTGTTCATGCACTCCTGGAATTCCTTTTCCGGCACCGAATCCGCCACAATTCCGGCGCCCGCCCGCACAATCACATGGTCGTTTTTCTTGTAGGCCAGCCGGATGGCGATGCAGGTATCCATGTTCCCGGTGAAATCCACATAGCCGATCGCACCCCCATAGATGCCGCGTTTTCCCCTCTCCAGCTCGTGAATAATCTCGCAGGCGCGGATTTTCGGGGCCCCGGAAAGCGTTCCCGCCGGAAGCACTCTGGCGATGGCGTCAAGCGCATCCTGATCATCCCGGATCTCCCCTCGCACAGTGGATCCGATGTGCATGACGTGGGAATACCGCTCAATGCTCATGTACTTTTCCACTTCCACCGTCCCGAATTTGCACAGCCGCCCCAGATCGTTTCTTCCCAGATCCACCAGCATGTTGTGCTCCGCCAGTTCCTTGGGATCGGAAAGCAGGCTTTCCTCGAGCGCTTTGTCCTCCTCTTCAGTGCGCCCGCGGGGACGGGTGCCTGCGAGCGGAAAGGTATGCAGAATGCCGTTTTCCAGCTTGACCAGCGTTTCCGGCGAAGAGCCAGCCACTTCCAGCTTGTCGCTGGAGATGTAGAACATATAGGGGGAAGGGTTGCGGGTTCTGAGGAGCCGGTACGTGTCCAACAGACTCCCTTCCGCCTCCGCCGACATGCGGTTGGAAAGCACAACCTGGAAGATGTCCCCTTCGTAGATGTAATGCCGCGCTTTTTCCACCATCTCGCAGTATTCTTTCTTGTCAAAGGCCGGGGCAAAATCGCTCTTTAGTGAAAGCGGCACATTTCTGGCCGGCGTTCCCCTCAAAATCAGCTCCGCCATCTTATCCAGCTCCATGCAGGCCGCCCGGTAATTCTGTTCCAGGCCGTCTGTCCTGGCCGAACAGATCAGCGTGATGGTCTGCTTAAAGTTGTCAAAGGCAATAATCTTGTCAAACAGCATCAGGTCGATGTCATTAAAATGATCTTCATCCTCCGCTGCAAGGTCCAGCGTCGGCTCCGCATACTTGATGGAGTCGTACGCGAAGTAGCCCATCAGGCCGCCCGTGAAGCTCGGCAGCCCCGGCAGCCTGGGAGCTTTGTTCTCCTCTACAATCTGCCGGATCAGATCCGCAGGCCTCACACCCGGGAAACGCATGGTGGTTCCGGACGTAATCTGTACGGTTCCGTTCAAGCAGGTGAATTCCAGCTTGGGATCAAAGCCCAGGAAGGTGTACCGTCCCCATCGTTTCGCGTCCTCCAGACTTTCCAGGATAAATGCATGGCGGCTGACGGACTTTAAAATCCGCAACGTTTCCACCGGTGTCCGGCTGTCCGACAGGATGGTGCGGCTGATCGGGACCGTTTTGTAATCTTCCCGGTAAGTCATGGCTTCTTGCAAGGAAGGATAGTATTTGTCTGCCATCTGTGATGCTCCTCTCTTTTTTGTCCAGAAACGACGAACGCCCTTGACTAAACTTGCGTTTAGTCAAGGGCGAATTAATCCGCGGTGCCACCTTGATTCGCGGCGTTTACGCCGCGCACTTTACAGGATACCAACATATCCCAGGCAACTGACGTATGCCCGCACGTCGCGGCTTTTCACCGCGCCCTCCGTGGTCCATTATGACGAGCCGTATGCCGCGGACTTCTCAGCACCAGTCCACTCTCTGTACGCGCGTATCCCGCCTTTACTTCCACATCTTCGGTTTGTCGCTATGAAATTGTACTTATTCTATCATACTTTCGGTTCGTGTCAACGCTTTTTTGCTATAAAGTGATGAACTTCTGAAAACTTTCTCACTTTTTTGTATTTGTGCAAAGTTTATCTTATAACAGTTATAGTTAAAATATAAATCCCTGTTATGCATAGGGAGGAAGTGAAACTCCCCTCCCAAACGGAGTTTGGAAAGGGCTTCTAAAGTCCGCGTCAAGCGCGTCGAACGGCCTATTCACCGTGGGCCATTCTATGGCTGCACTCCTTGGCAAGTACTCCCGTCACAGGTATTCAGGGTTG
>JAFVBO010000019.1 GCA_017479935.1 Lachnospiraceae bacterium | reverse complement strand
GGTTCTCCGACTTGGGTCCCTCGCTATGAGGTGATGCCCGTTCCTGGGATTACCGAAATTCTGCAATTTTCTCCAAAATGGAGATTCACTTTTCTCCATTTTCTTCTGCAACTTTTGGTATTTTCATTATACACTAAACACTGTAGGTATTTTCCTGGTTCTGATCGGAGCCGCGGATGAAAAAGCCGTTTTTAAAACCATCTCCTGGTCTACCCTGCTCATGGTAACCGGTTTCGGTATGCTGATGGAAGCCGTCATCAACGTGGGAGGCGTTGCTCTTCTTTCTGACAGCCTGGCTTCTATCATGACCCCGAAGACGGCCACCGCCATCCAGGGACTGACCGCCGGCATCATGTCCTGGTTCAACTCCGCCATCGGTGTTGTGTGGCCGACGCTGGTTCCCACGGTTGGGGAAATCGCGGCCAAGGTTGGCGTATCTCCGAATGGTCTGATTTCCATCATGGCGCTGACCGCTGCATTCGCCGGATTAAGCCCTGCTTCTACCGGCGGCGGCTTGATCATGGCTGCGAACGCAACCGATCCTGAATTTACCAAAGAAAAAGAAAACAAAGTCTTTGTCGAGCTCTTCGGTGTTTCCGCATTGATGCTCGCCCTGATTGTCATCGCCGCGTTATTCGGTTTATACAGCATTCTGTAAAAAAGATAACTATTCAGCACGGTTACACAAAAGAGTTGAAAAAGCTCTTAGGTTACCGCTTCACCGGGGGCAAAACTTTTGCCCCCATCTTCCAACATAGAGAGGAGTTCATCATGGAAAAAGGTCTTTTAGATGGTATCGTCGTTCTGGATTTAACCCGGGTACTTGCCGGCCCTTACTGCGGCATGCTTATGGCTGATATGGGAGCCACCGTCATCAAGGTGGAAAACCCGAATGGAGGCGATGACTCCCGTAAAATGGGGCCGTTCGTCAATGACAACAGCGTTTATTTTGCGAATTTTAACCGCAGCAAAATCGGCTGCACACTGAACTTAAAAAACCCGGAAGCAAAAGAAATTTTTAAGGAACTGGTAAAAAAGGCGGATGTGATTATCGAGAACTATCGTCCCGGAACTATGGAAAAACTGGGGCTTGGCTATGATGTGTTAAAAGAAATCAACCCGGCTATCATTTATGGAGCCGTATCCGGCTTTGGTCACACCGGTCCCTTAAGCAAACGTGCTGGATATGACATTGTAGGCCAGGCTATGGGCGGCTTAATGAGCACCACCGGATGGCCAGGCGGAGACGCTACCCGATGTGGCACCCCTATGGGCGATGTGCTTGGCGGCCTGCATCTGACCATCGGTGTTCTCGCGGCTCTGGTCAACCGTCAGAAAACCGGCCTGGGAGAGAAGATTGATGTGGCTCTGGTAGATTCCGTTGCTTCTGCCATGGAAAATATCACCATGATCTATCAGTCGACCGGGCGGATCCCTCAGAGAATCGGCAACCGCTATGAGTCCACCTATCCCTATGACTCCTTCCCCACAAAGGACGGCAGCGTCATCATCGCCGCGGGCAACAACAAGCTGTACAGCATCCTCTGCGATGTGATGGGAAAACCGGAATTAAAGACCGATCCCCGTTTCCTGGAAGTCCGCGACCGTGTAGCGAACCATGAAGCCATGCGCGAAGAAGTCTCCGCCTGGACCATGCAGCATACCATCGATGAAGTCGATAAGCTCTTAAACGATGCCGGCTGCCCGGCCAGCCCGGTCAATACCATCGACCGTATGGTAGTGGATCCTCAGATCGCAGGAGCGCGTGAAATGTTCCCCGAAATCGACCAGCCCGGAATCGGCAAGCTTCACATCACCGCTGCTCCTCAGAAGCTGACCCGCACGAAGGCTGTCCCCCGCAAGGCCGCTCCGCTTCTTGGCGAGGATAACGCGTCCATTTACGGAGAGCTTCTTGGCTTTGACGCGGAGAAACTGGCGGAGCTGAAAGAGAAAGGCGTCATATAAGGAAACGCTGATCCTGTCAGTCTTTCCCTTAAAGAAAGGAATTCAGAAATGAAGAAAGCCATTGAAATATGTGAAGTAGGACCCCGCGACGGATTTCAGAGCATTTCGTGCATGCAGATCCCCACGGAGACGAAAATCGAGATCATTGAAGAACTGCTCTCTTCCGGCGTAAAACACATCGAATTTACTTCGTTTGTCAGCCCTAAGGCTATTCCCCAGCTGGCGGATGCTTCGGATGTCACCCGCGCCGTACTGGAACGTCACCCGGACGCCGATCTCTTTGCCCTGGTTCCCAACCTGCGCGGTGCCTCCACGGCTTACAGCCTGGGTTTGCGAAAAGTATGCTACGTGGTTTCTCTTAGCAAGAGCCACAACAAAGCCAATATTAACCGCACACATGAACAGTCCTTGGACGCCTTTAAAGAGATCCGTGCAGCTTACCCGGATCTGGACATTGTAGTTGATCTGGCCACCACCTTCGGCTGCCCTTTTGAAGGAAAGTACAATGATCCGGACGCGGTGGTATCTTTCCTGGCGGATTATGTCAATGCAGGAATGAAAGCCTGTTGCCTGTGCGACACCATTGGCATTGCCGACCCGGCTCAGGTTAAAGCTGTGCTTTCCGCTGTCAGAACAGCTTATCCTGATCTGTGGCTGGCTGTTCATTTCCACGATACCAGAGGCCTTGGCATGGTCAACACTCTGACGGCCATGGAAGCAGGCGCGGATGAGATCCAGTCCACCTTGGGCGGCCTGGGCGGATGCCCCTTCGCTCCCGGTGCCAGCGGTAATCTGGCCACGGAAGACATCGTATGGATGTTAAATGAAATGGGATATGAAACTGGTATCCGTTTCTCCAGCATTCTGGCTGCCGCCAAGCATGAAGCGTCCGTTATCACCGGAAATTACAGCGGACATCACATCAACATTGAGAAGGAAACTCCATGCCGGTTGTAAAAAGCTGACGAGGGGACGGTTCTCGTGGCCGAAATTCTGCCACGAGAACCGTCCGAGATCACTGAAAAAGTAGGGGGGGGAGGAAGCTTGGCCCCCCATAATCCCTTCGATTTTTTGAAAGGCCTCACAGCAAAGTCATTCTGTTATTATCTATGGGATAATGAATGGGTATGGCTGTTTTCAACATTATGGTTGATTTTTATAAATCTCCGATGTACTTTCTATACACCGGATCTTTAATGACGCCAGCCTGGCACCTCTACCTGATATAACTCAGGCTACTTTTATTCTATTAACTGGTTCCTTTACTTTGACCTCCAGATCCGCTATCCCACCGGCCTTCATGATCTGATATGCAGCGTTCACATCGGCGTTGATGCATGTTCCCGAATTGCTTCGAAACTGGCCTCTGTGAACTCTCCTGGATTTGTCATAATATTGCTTTTCCGGTTGTTCTCCGTCTAAATAGCTCGTTCCACTTGTATAAGCTTCTGCTACAACTCGCACCTCTATCCCGGCAAGCTTTGCTTTATATTGGATCATTTCGATCAGCCTCAGATAAGGGATGGATACGAATGTCTGGTTTGTTTTGTTTCCTAAGTTTACGTTCTGTTTCCAGCCTTTATTATTACCGATTATGATCACACCAGTATTGGTAGCTTTTGCGAGGTCAATGATTTTTCTGCTTGCTTTGTGCAGCTGATCCCTGACTTTATTGTTTCGTCTTTGGGTCAGGCGGGTAATCCGTTTTGTCTTCTCCTTTTGGTTCCCTTTTTTTGCATCTGCCTGCAGCCTGGCGCGTTCTTTATTCGGAAAACGCTGATCGTCAAATTTCCCGGACTTTGATCATTTATTCCAACTGCCCGAATTATTGAACCCAATCCCGCATGCTGCGGGATTGCCTTCCCATAGTTTTTTACAGTCCGTGGTATACATCACTCTCAAAGAGGGCAGGCGCCAAAGTTTGTTGTAACATTCACGTAACATCTTGTAACATTATCTCTTTATGGGGCCTGGCCACATTATGAAGGACAGATGATACTGGCTGCCAACGAGAACGGCAACATGATGGTTGTCTGAGAAAGCTGCCCTGTGGAGCGTAATGCTCTGCAGGGCAGTTTTTTGCGATCTGACAGATCCATGTGGAGAGCCATGTGGAAATGCTGCACTCACCTCGGAAGCTTTATGGGGCCTGGCCACATTATGCATCTATTCATTGCCCTCTCGCAAAACTACGGCACAGATCTGTCCCCTGTCAGAAAACGTGACAGAGGCCCGTCCCCTGTCACGCTCCGATTCTTTACTTTAACCCGTCCATCTTCTTGTAGACATCTCCACGGGATCCTGCCAGAATCGTTGTAATCACAACAATCTGGCCGTTGATGATGGCATAAACAATC
>JAFVBO010000018.1 GCA_017479935.1 Lachnospiraceae bacterium | reverse complement strand
TATTTCAATCCCACGGACGTTCTGGTGACCGGATCTGATATCATCTTCTTCTGGGTTATCCGTATGATGTTCTCTGCGCTCGAGCAGACAGGAGAGGTTCCGTTCCATACCGTCTTAATCCACGGTCTCGTGCGTGATTCCTTAGGCCGCAAGATGAGCAAGTCCCTTGGAAACGGCATCGATCCTCTGGAAGTCATCGATAAGTACGGCGCGGATGCCCTGCGCTTAACCCTGATCACCGGCAACGCCCCCGGCAACGACATGCGTTTCTACTGGGAGCGCGTGGAAGCCAGCCGTAACTTTGCCAACAAGGTCTGGAACGCGTCCCGCTTCCTCATGATGAACATGGAAGGCTTTACGATCACCGAGCCCGCCATGGAGGACCTGCAGCCGATCGACAAGTGGATTTTATCCGAGGTGAACACGCTGGCGAAGGATGCCACGGAGAACATGGACAAGTACGAGCTGGGCATCGCGGTCTCCAAGATTTACGATTTCATCTGGGAAGAGTTCTGTGACTGGTATATTGAGCTTTGCAAGCCGCGCCTGTACGCGAAGGCGGAGGATCCGAAGGCGGCGAACACCGCGCTGTGGACGTTAAAGACTGTCCTGATTAACGCGTTAAAGCTGCTGCATCCGTATATGCCTTTCGTGACAGAGGAAATCTTCTGCAACCTGCAGGACGAAGAAGAGTCCATCATGATCTCTAAGTGGCCGGAGTATAAGGACGAATGGAACTTTGCCGCGGACGAAGCGGTGGTAGATGAGTTAAAGGAAATCACCCGCGCCATCCGTACCGTGAGAAGCGACATGAACGTTCAGCCCGGACGCAAGGCCCATGTGTACATCGTCCTGGGCGACGGCGCGCAGAAAGCTGCCTTGGAGGCGGTCAAGAATAACTTCACCGCTCTGATGCACGCGGAAACCATCACCATCCAGACGGACAAGTCCGGCATCGCCGAGGACGCGGTCTCCACCGTAGCCGGTGGCGCGACCATCTACATGCCGCTTGCGGACCTGGTGGATATCGAGAAGGAAGTGGAGCGCCTGAAGAAGGAGCAGGCCCGCCTGACAGGCGAGCTGGCGCGGAGCCGCGGCATGCTGAGTAACGAGCGCTTCGTGAGCAAGGCCCCGGAGGCGAAGATCGCCGCCGAGCGCGAGAAGTTGGCCAAGTACGAAGAGGCCATGCGCCAGGTGGAAGAGCGCCTTGCGCAGCTGGAAGGTTTGAAGAAATAAGATCTGACGGCAGTTCCCCTGGAGAGGAAAAATCCTTACCAAGGGAACTGCCTGATTTGTAGAAACGGATAGAATATGATCAAACTGGATACCAGAAATGTAAAACCGAAGATTTACAATATTGCGGTGCTGACGGTCATCCTGGCGGCTGTGGTGGCGATCCTTTCCATTGCGGGTGGCGAGAAAAAATATCTTTACATCCTCTCCGTTTTCACTGCCTATTATCTGATGGTCGTGGTGCTGCTTGTCCGAGCTTTTTTCCGGCAGATTGAGTATAATCTGTACTCCTATAATACGATTTTTTACTCGGGCTTTGCCCTGTTTACGTTCAGCGTGTTTGTTCAGCATGCGATTTTGCTATATAGGTTTTGGCTGTATCCGCTGGATGTTGATTACGCCCCAACGATTATCAGTACCTTGGCCAATTCGGCCAAAACCTATATGTTTTTTACTTCTCCCTTTGTCCTGGTGTTTGCCATCGCACTGTTTATCTCCAATGTCTCTTTGATCAGGCATGAAGGAAAGCGCTTTGTCAACCTTCTGGGCATCCTCCTGTCTTTTTTGATGGTGGGAGGGCTGGTGTTTCTCTATTTAGTTGACTATTACGCGATGGGAAGCATGGAGGAAGTGCGGCGGCATGATCTCATCACGACGACGTTTTCTGCGATCTATCTGTACTGCGAATGCATGCTGATCGGCGCGATCATTGCCGGTGCCCTGGCATCCCGCTACGAGCCGGAAAAGGATAAGGATTTCCTCATCATTTTAGGCTGCGGCATTCGCAAAGACGGCACGCCCACGCCGCTTTTAAAGGGCCGTGTAGACCGGGCGCTGGCCTTTTACCGCCAGCAGAAGGAAGAGACGGGAAAGGAACTGATCTTTGTCCCCTCCGGCGGACAGGGACCAAACGAAGTGATATCGGAAAGCCTGTCCATGAAAAACTACCTCATGGAGCAGGGCATCCCGGAGAGCCAGATTATCATGGAGGATAAGTCCACCAGCACCTTTGAAAACATGAAATTTTCAAAGGAAAAAATCTGGGAAGTCAATCCGGAAGGAAAAGTGGCCTTCGCCACGACCAACTACCATGTGTTCCGCGGCGGCCTGTACGGAAGACGCGTAAAAATGAAAGCCCAGGGCATGGGCGCCCCCACCAAATGGTACTTCTGGCCCAACGCCTCCGTGCGTGAATTCGTCGGGCTCCTCACGGAGCACCGGCTAAAGCAGGCGATCATTTTCATCAGCCTGCTGGTGATTTATGCGACGCTTGTGTATCTGAATTATCGGTAGACGGAATGTGACCGGGGAATGTGACAGGGGACGGGCCTGTGTCACAAAAGCTGTCAGCTTTTGTGACACAGACCCGTCCCCTGTCACATTCCCCGGTCAGATTTCAGACACGTTTTTTATGCCATGCGTTTGGCGATACGGCGGTTTCTCTCACCTACGGCATTGACCAGAGAAGAGTAAAGTTCCGGTGTATGAATCGGATCAATTTCAGGATTCTCTTCATCATATTCAGGAGGATTGGTACTGGCAGTCTCAAGCATTGCAATTTCACTTTCCGTTAATACCGTTCCTTTTTTGAGAGTGAAGTATATTTCTTTCCCCATGTGGTTTCACCTCCTTTGGTTTAATACCTTCCTAGCTGGTTGTTGTTATACATCATCATCTCGGTGTTTGTTGCTATGCGTGCAGAAATGATCCGAATATCGGTATTCCCAGTGTTGTTGTTTTTTCGATCACAATATACAACGGTTAGTATTTTGTGTACCAGTCCAATTGTAATATACCGTTCTTCCTCATCACTATGGCGGGGATCTGTAAATTCCAGGCGGAGCTCATCTTCGAAAACTCTCGCTGCTGTTTGGAAAGTGATACCGTGTTTTTTGTAATTTAACTCATTTTTGTCTGAGTCCCATACGAATGTTAATTCGGTATTGCTATAATAAACATCTGGCATTGGAATGATTACTCCTTCTTAGAGTTTTTGTATCATCCAGGTTGGTTTGAAGGCCATAAAACAGGGTATGCTATTCAAACCGATTGGTTTCCGGGTTATAAATGTAATCGATGCTTTCCAGTTTCTGTCGGATTTCCTCTTCATTGATATTCAATGCAAGGCAAAGGTCATGCAGGTTAGGGTAAAAATCCCGCAGCTGTGTATTCAGGTAACTTAAGAGGATCATGGGATCCTGAGGGAGTGTGTTCATCTTATAAAAGCCTTTCTGGTAACCTTCGTTATTTACAGCGCCGCCCGATAAATGGCTTCCATGTCATCTTCATGAAGCTTTCGTACGGAGCCTAAGTTGTCGTGTGTGGCCAGGCTGCACTTGTGGGCCAGGATTTTGTACTCCTCGTCCGTTGGATTGACACCGAGCTCTGTGAGGGAAGCAGGCATGTGGATGGAACGGAAGAATTCTTCCATGGCGGCGATCCCTTCAAGGGCAGTGGATTTATCGTCCTCCTGCGGGGTAATGCCCAGTACATTTACAGCCAGTTTTGCGAAGCGGGCCGGGTTGGAATCCAAAACATAACGCGCCCAGGTGCCCCAGATAGCCGCCAGACCGGCCCCATGCGCCACATCATACAAGCCGGAAAGCTCGTGCTCCAGGCGGTGGCAGGCCCAGTCGCCGCCGTCGCTTCCGCAGCCGGTCAGGCCGTTGTGGGACAGGCTTCCTGCCCACATGACTTCGGCGCGGGATTCATAGTTTGTGGGGTCGCTTAAAAGAATGCGGGCGTGCTTCATGACCGTGCGCAGCAGGTGCTCGGCGATGCCGTCCGTCAGGTCCATATAACCGCCGTTGTTTAAATACCGCTCCAGCGTATGCATCATGATATCGGTGCAGCCGCACATGGTCTGGTACTCAGGCAGGGTGGCTGTGAGTTCCGGGTTTAAGATGGCAAAGCGGGGACGGCCAAAGTCCGTGTTGCAGGAGCGCTTGATTCCGCCGTCTTCGTTGGTGATGACGGAGGAGTTACTCATCTCGCTTCCGGTGGCGGCGATGGTCAGCACTACGCCGACGGGCATGCAGCCTTTCGGAACACGCTTGAAATCATAGAAATCCCAGACGTCTCCGCCGTTATAAAGGCCGTAGCCGATAGCTTTGACCGAGTCGATGACGCTGCCGCCGCCCACGGCCAGAAGAAAGTCCACGTTTTCCTTGCGGCAGAGTTCAATTCCTTCATACACCTTGGAAAGGCGCGGGTTCGGCACCACGCCGCCCAGCTCCACATAGGCAATTCCCTGTTCCTCCAAGGACTTTTCCACCGTTTGTAAAAGCCCGGTCTTGCGGACGCGTTCGCTGCCGTAATGGATCAGCACCTTTTTCGCGCCGAAGGATGCGGCTAATTCTCCAGCCTTGGTTTCAGTTCCTTTTCCGAACAAAACCTTGGTGGGGGTATAATACGTAAATCCTAACATGATAAAAACCTCCTGATCATTGAAGCTCTTTTTGGACGGGTTCGTCTGACACCCAGTCCTCGAGGGAGATCCCCGGTACACGGGAAAACTCGCCTGTGTTATGCGTGACCACTGTGAGATGACGCGAGATGCTCTGCGCGGCAATCATCACGTCGTAAGCGCCAATCGGAGTACTGAGGGACGTAAGGGAAGCCCGAAGCTGGCCGAACAGTACGGTATCCTGTTCGGTAAAATCGAGAACTCGAAAATTGGCAAGAAAAGCATGCATGATTTGCCGGGTTTTATCACCCCATCGGCTTTTGGCCGCGCCATACTCCAGCTCGCCGATCGTGATGGATGAAAGAAAAATGTGATCCGGCGGGATGCGAAGCAGATAGCGGCTTACAGATGGATAGCGCCCGTTGATCGCGTAAACACAGATATTGGTGTCCAACAGATACATCACAGAATATCCCTTTCCGGTAAATCAGAGAGCAAGGGCTGATCACGTTCAAAGGATACCGCTTCCTCTGCCTGACCTAGACTTTGCCGCAGTAACGCCCAGGGATCATTTGCGGGAATGAGAAAGAAGCAGTTTCCGCTTTTTCGGATGATGAATTCTTTCTCATCGGTCTGGTATTCTTTTGGAATGCGGATGGCCTGGCTGTTGCCGCTTTGGAATACTTTCGCTGTAAGCATGGATGATCCACCTCCTTCCTGTATATACGCAAAGTATATACCAACACCGGGCCGCTGTCAAGAAAGAGGAAAGGAGTATAACTGCTCAGGTTCTGAACAGTTACAAAGGAGTTGCAGAGGACAGGAATTTTGTGATACGATATCCTGGCGTAAGCGTAAAAGGCGCGACATATGCCGCAAGCGGATGGCCTGCTGTGCACGCAGAAGCGCGACGAAATCAAAGATTTCTGCGCTTCTAGTGTGGGACCTGTGCTGTTTGAGTACGATTTTAAGGAGAGAGGATCCTGGAATATCATATGGAAATAGAACAACGTCAGAAAATACAGGTCAGGATCATTCAGAAAACAAGAGTATATATCCGTTTATGTATGATCCTGCTCATGTTTGTATGTTTGGGGGACTGTACGAACAGTGTCAAAGAGATGTGTTCGGAAATATATCCCGAGTTATGCAGGATTGTCTTAGAAGAATCCCCCGCTTTTTACACGGATCCATATATACAGGAAGTGGAGGAAGGACAGAAAGCGGTTTTTGTGTTGCATCATACGCCCGGGTGGAGGATCACCGGGTGCGATGGGAAAGAAAACCGGACATTCACAAAAGACGCAGACGGCAATACGGTGCTGACGATATCCGACATCCATTTTTCCACGGCTGTCCGTTTGCAGGCGGAAAGAGAATACGTCACGTTTGTCTATCGGGATGCAGCAAGCGAAAACGCACTGGTCAGGGAAGTGCCGGTGTCGCACCTGGCGCTGAACACGCTGCAGGCATCAGAAGCGTTTGTGCGGGAAGGATATGTGCTCATCGGCTGGAACACAGCGCCGGACGGAAGTGGAAAGGAAATCGGGCTGGGCAGCCGGGTGAGGGCAGAGGACTTCCTGGAAACGGAAGAGAGAAGAGAAGCGGCTGATGGCGCTGCAGACGGGTGGAAGACACATGTACCGGATGAAAACGGTGGATCAGTTTTACCTGCGAAAGCGTACAGCCTGTATGCCATGTGGGCCAAGGAAGCGCCGGAGGAAG
The DNA here is from genome assembly GCA_017479935.1 of Lachnospiraceae bacterium. Lineage (GTDB taxonomy): Bacteria > Bacillota > Clostridia > Lachnospirales > Lachnospiraceae > RGIG5021. Next base: position 11,815 of record JAFVBO010000018.1, on the reverse strand, counting down.
ACTTTGAAACAGAGCCCGTAGGAAACGGTCTGCGGATTACCGGATATAGAAAAACGGACATTCAAAACAGCGCCGGAGATTCAGAGAGCAAAACGGAGACACAAATCCTTGACGGACATTCAGGAACCGAACCGGACATTCTTGCCATCCCCAGGGAAATCGGGGGTCTTCCGGTTTACTCCATCGCGGGAGGCGCCTTGGCAGGCTGCAGGGCCGGTACGGTGATCCTGCCCCCGGGACTGAAGAACGTGGAAAAAGGGGCGTTTGAAAGAGCCGCTCTTCACACGCTTTATCTGTTTGATGATTTGCAGACGGTCTCGGCCCATGCCTTCGACGGATGCGAAAATTTGCAGACGCTTCGCGTGCAGGCGGCTACGGCGCCGGTGTACAGCGGCAACTATTTTGCCACTTTCGCGGATAAAATGGATTACTTAAAGAGTGTGCGGGATCGAAAGAAGCTGGTGCTGTTTTCCGGGTCTTCCACTCGCTTTGGCTATGACTGCGATCTGTTAAAAAAGGAATTTCCGGAGTATGAACCTGTCAACATGGGCGTGTTTGCTTACACGAACGCTCTGCCTCAGTATAACCTGATCCTTTCATATATGAATGAAGGCGATATTCTCTTAGCCTCCCCGGAATTTGACGCGCCGCAAAGCCAGTTTTGCATCAGCAACCAGATGGAATGGCACCATTTTGCCATGGCGGAAGCCAATTATGATCTGTTGGCAGAGCTGAATTTAAGGGAATACGCGAGCGTTTTTGCAGCGCTGGATGAATACCTGCAGGTTCGGGCGGGGATGGACGGGAAAGAGTATACAATATCTCCGTCTGAATATGACGAAGAGGGAAATCCGGTTCATACGCCCAGCTATAACCGGTATGGGGATTACATTTTGTACCGGGAAAATGCGAAGACGGATCAGCCGGTGTATGGCCTGCCCGTGGACTACACGGCGCAGGCGCTCCCGAAAAGTACGTTCCTGGACCCTTTTAACGCGGTGATCGCGCGGTATCAGGAAAAGGGGATCCACTTCCTGGTCACCTATGCGCCGCGCAACGAAAAGGCACTTTCCGAGCGGAGCAGCCGGAAGACCCGGGCAGAGCTGGACCAGCATCTGAGGGACAACCTGATTGCCCCGGTGATTTCCGATATCGAAGAATCCATGTATTCCGGGTATTATCTGTATGGGACGGACAACCACCTGTCCACGGAAGGAGTCAAAATCCGGACGGAGAGGATCGTAGAGGATTTGAGAAGATTTCTGGAAACGCAATGAGTCAATCAATCTGTGTGAATGCAGCGATGCACGGGAACCGTTCATAGGCGTAAAGCTGCAAGGCAATAGATGGGGAGGAATAGATATGCAATGGATCGTTATGCAGAGCCCGGTGCTTTGGGGAGCTGCGCTGCTCATAGGGATATTTGCTTTCCTGGCAGGGAGGGGAAAGCTCTCGTTTTCGGTTAATTGCTTGGGACTTGCTGCCGTGGTGGCAGAGATTTTTGCCTGTTTATATATAGGAGCAGAGTTGGAGGAAGTGGTCATGCTGCTTCTGATCTGGAACGGGACCTTCCTGGCCGGAGAGAAACTGGCGAAGGGAGATGCGGTGTAAATGAACTTTATATCCTTATCTTTTCTGGTATTTTTTCCGCTGGTGTTCGTGCTGTACCGGTTTTTACCAGGAAAACTGCGGCCATACTTTCTGCTTGTGGCCAGCTGGTTTTTCTACCTGAACGGGAACCTGGGCACCGGCTGGATTTTGCTTCTCACGACAGGAGTGACGTACCTGGCGGCACTCGGAATGGATTTGGCACAGGGAAACCGGACATTCCATAAAGTGGCAAAGCGCATCTGCCTGCTTTTGGGCGTGATCACGCCCCTGGCGCTGCTATTTTACTTTAAATATCTGGGCTTTTTCTCCTCCAATGTGAATGCGTTCGCTTCCCTGTTCGGGATCAGCCAGATGCTTCCAGTGTATGAACCGATCCTGCCGGTGGGCATCTCCTTCTACACGTTTCAGACCTTGTCCTATGTGATCGACGTGTACCGGGGAAAAATCCGTGCGGAGAAAAATCCGTTTTACTATGCCTTGTTTGTGGCCTTTTTCCCGCAGCTTGTGGCTGGCCCCATCGAGCGGCCGGAAAATCTGCTGCCGCAGCTGATCGGAAAGAAATCTATCGGGACAGGGCGGGACGAAGAACCGGCAACAGAGGATAAAAACGGGAGGGAATGCTTTGGCGATCAAGACCTGATCTGGAATTCGTTTTTCCGCCTGCTGCGGGGCTTCTTTAAGAAGGTAGCGGTGGCGGATTATCTGGCGGTTTTCGTGGATAACGTCTACCGGGATCCGGCTGGGGCCTCCGCCCCGGCGGTTATGGCGGCGACGGTTTTCTTCGCGCTGCAGATCTACTGTGACTTCTCCGGATATACGGACATTGCCTGCGGAGCTGCGGGCATGCTGGGGATTCGTTTAGGCGAAAACTTCCGATTACCTTATCTGGCCAGGAACATCCGGGATTTCTGGAGGAGATGGCACATTTCGCTCACCTCCTGGTTTACGGACTACGTGTATATTCCACTTGGCGGAAACCGGAAAGGGCTTAAAAAACAAATCCGGAATATCCTGCTGGTCTTTTTCTTAAGCGGCTTCTGGCACGGAGCCCGGTGGACATTCGTAGCATGGGGCGCTGTGCACGGCCTGATGCTGGCGTGGGAAACCTGGCGGGCAGGGACCGCTGCCGGAAGCATTGCAGACAAAGAAAACAGCCGCTTCTTACCGAAACGGCTGTCGCAAGGGTTTGGCGTTATCCGCACCTTCGTGCTTGTCTGTCTGGCGTGGGTGCTGTTCCGCGCACAAAGCCTCATGGAAGCGGGGGCGGTGTACAAGCAGATGCTGCTTGGCTGGCGGGGGGATCTCCTGGCGGGAACCTTCTCCCAGCTGGGCTTACCTTCCGGTGGCCTTCTGCATGTCTTCTTGCTTCTCTTATGCCTTGCGCTGTGGGATCAGGAACCGGACCGGACGGTTCTGGCATCATCGGCTGCCGTGCGCATGGTTTTGCAGGTGATGCTCATCGCCTTTGCCTGGCTCCTCGTTCTGGCAGGCGGTGGTGGGAATGCATTTATTTATTTTCAGTTTTAGCAGTTACACCATCTGCGGCAACGTAATATCCACCCGGAACACATCCCCGTCCAGCGTGAGGTCGAAGGTCCCGTTTTGGAGCTCCGTCAGAGACCGGGCGATGTTCAGTCCTAAGCCGCTTCCCTCGCTGGAGCGGGACGCATCGCCCCGGACAAAGCGTTCCATCAGTTCATCGGCGGAGACGCTGATGCGGTCGCGGGAAATGTTTCGGAAGGAAAGATGAATTTTCCCCTTGCTTGCGTTCATGTCGATATAGAAGCGCGTGCCAGGCAGCGCGTATTTGCAGGTGTTGGAGAACAGGTTGTCCAGGACGCGCCAGAAAAGCGCCCCATCTAAATGGGCGAACGGCTCCTGCTCGGGCAAGGTCAAAACGGGCTCAATCTGGGCCTTCTCCAGACGATCCGCGTATTCGCCGACCGCCTGAGAAAGGAGCTCGTTTAAGCTGCGGCGCTCCGCGTTTACCGGGACGTTTCCGGTGGCCGCCTTGGAAAGCTCCACCAGATCCTCCGTCAGCTTTTTCAGCCGGGCGGATTGGCGGGAGAGCACTTCCAGATATTCGTCCCGGTGCTCGCCCGCCCGGTCGCGCTGCATCAGATCCACATAGTTGATGATGCTGGTCAGAGGCGTCTTGATGTCGTGGGACACGTTGGTGATCAGTTCGGTTTTCAGGCGCTCGCTTTTCAGCTTCTGGTCCACGGCCAGCTTCATTCCGCCGGAGATGGCGTTCAGATTTTCCCCCAGACATTTGAAGTCCCAGAACATGTGGGCCGTGCCTACCTTCGTATCCAGAGCTCCTTCGGCCAGCGTTTCGCTGCAAACGAGTATTTTTTCCAGCTGTAAGGCGCTTCTGATCAGAAAGAACGCTAAGGCGGCCACGCCGCTCCACACAAGAAGCGGATAAGCTAAGTCCGTATACATGGGAGCATACCGCGTGCCAACCCATGCGTACAGGGCGGCCGCTGCCACAAAAAGCAGGGCTCTATGCACAGGGGAAAGGCGGTGAAGCTGCTTAAGCAGGCCATGGTTTTCGTCAAAAAAGGTCCGCTTGATCAGTATGCCGAGCTTGTAAATGAGCGTATTTTGCCACCATTTTCCAAGGCGCACGCGCACGTACAGGGTTTTTATGGCGGCAAGCACCAAAGCCACCGCGGCGGCGAGGATACAAAACAGCCCTATGCCGTTTCCGAAGGGGCCATATCCATCATCAAGCAGGATCCAGACCCCCAACAGCCCCGAGGCCGTGATAAGCAGGTACAGATCCAGCGGGATTTTCTCCAGATAGCCAGGAACGGGTTTTTCATTTTCTCTCATTTCTCGTTTCCCTCCAGTTTATACCCCATACCCCACACGACTTTCAGGTAGCGGGGGTTGGATGGGTCTATTTCAATTTTCTGCCGCAGATGCCGGATGTGCACCGACACGGCGTTTTCCGCGCCGATGGGCGTTTCGTTCCACACAAGCTCGTAGATTTGGGAAGAGGAGTAGATGCGCCCCGGATGCCGGATCAGGAGCTTTAGGATGTTGAATTCAATCGGGGTGAGCGTCACGGGATCCCCGTCCACGGTGACGGTCTTTTCTTCTTCGTTTAAACAGATGGGCCCGACGGTAAAGATTTCGCTTTTCACCGGCTGCGGCATGGCCCCCAGTTTGACGTATCGTCTGAGCTGAGACCGCACGCGGGCCACTACCTCCGCCGGATCGAAGGGTTTGGTGATATAGTCGTCCGCCCCCACGTTGAGGCCGAGGATTTTATCACCGGACTCGCTTTTGGCGGTCAGAAGAATGATGGGAACATTGCTTTCCTCGCGCAGCTTGGCGGTGGCGGAGATCCCGTCTAAGTGCGGCATCATAATGTCCATCAGGATCAGATGGATCTTGGTTGTGCGTACGATTTCCAGAGCCCGGATCCCGTCGTACGCTTCGTAAATCTGATAGTCCTCGCAGGAAAGGTAGATTTTGAGGGCCGAGACGATGTCCCGCTCATCGTCGCAGATTAAAATATTGTACATAGCGCATTCCCCTGTTTCCTTTCATATCGTACGCCTAGTATGATGTTTTTTAAATAACTGGACTTTAATATCTTCCTATGGTATAATGTTTCCATCAAGAAATGGAGGCTTTATTTCATGGGAAGAAAATCAAGTGTTATCACCCTCACAGCTGAAGAACGCGATTACCTGAAGACCCAAACCCGGGCCCGTACAATTCAGGCGCAAACTGTTAACAGGGCTCGTATATTGCTTCTAAAAGCAGACGGTTGTTCGATTGACGATATAGCTGACAAAGTCGGCATCAACCGCAAAAGCGTAATGCTTTGTCTCAAGAAGTATGCAGAGGGCGGTGTGGAAAATGCCTTGTTTGATGCCCCTGGCCGTGGCCGCAATGCTGAGATTACGGACGATGAAAAGGCCTGGATTATCAATATTGCATGCCAAAAGCCGAAGGATTTCGGCTATTCTGCTGAAACATGGACTTATGCCCGGCTGACATCTCATATCAATAAGCATGCGGAAGAAGCAGGATATATAAGGCTTTCAACGATCCATAAAAGCACTGTCCATGCGATCCTTGACGAAGCTGAGATCAAACCGTTCCGGATTAAATATTACTGCGAAAATCGTGATCCTGATTTTGACAGTAAGATGCATAACGTACTTCTTGTATATAAGCAGCTGTCCATGCAGTTCGATGAGAATGGGCAATTCATCCCTTGGGAAGATGATGCAGAGGTCGTTCATGTACTTTCCTATGATGAGAAGCCGGGTATCCAGGCAATTGCAACCACATCCGAAGATCTGCTGCCGGATGAAAATCACAGCACAATTAGCAGAGATTATGAGTACAAAAGGCTTGGCACTCTGTCCTTGCTTGCCGGCATTGATCTACAGACTGGAGAAGCGATTCCGCTGGTCAGCGAGACTCACAACAGTAAGGACTATATCGCATTCCTCAGAATATTGGATGACAAGTACCCCAAAGGAGATAAGATCCGCCTTGTACTTGATAACCTTAAGGTACATACATCAGAGGAAACCAAGCAATATCTCGCTACTGTTCCTGAGCGTTTTGAGTTCGTATTTACGCCGAAACACGGTTCCTGGCTTAATATGGTAGAAGCTTTCTTCAGCAAGATGACCAAGCAGATGCTTCGTGGAATACGGGTCAAATCTAAGACCGAATTGACTGATCGCATATACCTTTATTTCAAGGAGGTCAATGAAGAACCTGTGGTATTTCACTGGAAGTATAACCTTGATGATATTGATGTTTCCGAAGAAGTTATTGTCGATACGTTACCGTTGAAAAAGTCCAGTTAATTGTCGGACGTTATACTAGTATAGCAGGAGTTGTTTAACGGAACCAGTTCTAAAATCCTAAGAATACATTAAATGTGCGCGGCACGGAAAACATTGCGACGCTTACCGCCATCGGCGCCATCACAGGCTTAAAGTACGGTATTCATAATTCTTACGAAATCCCCTATATTATTGCAATTGCGGGTGGTATCATGATGATCCGGTACCGTATGAAATAATAGTCTGGAGATGGTAGGATAATACGAAAAGCGCAGGGAAAGGTACAATCCCTGCGCTTTTTTGCTTACGGAGAAGATGGAAAACCATTCGGCATTACGGGGCGTAGTAGCTTTGGAATGATGCCGCGGGAGGGGCGACGCCCTATCTGCGGTAGGGCACCGTCTCCCCGGTGTCAACCTGGCCAAGCAGCGTACCGTCTGCGTCAAAGGTATAGCGGAAGATCGAGCAGACACCGCCGATGGTGAAGGAACTCGTAGCCGGGGAGAAGAAGGTGGAGGTGATGCTTTCCGCTTCCCACTCCAGTTTTCCGTCCTCCGTCACATGTAGCGCACCGCCCATGGAGCCGGGAATGGAGTAAAAGGTCTTCGGTGTGCCGCCCTCCGGATCGCAGACGAGCAGCACGGCTGTGTAGTTGTCCCTCACGAGGGGTGTCAGTTCCTCGCTGGAAATATCCCTGAACGCATCTTCTCTGGAGAACAGATACTCCAGTATTTTCGCGATTTCGTGGCGTCCGCCTGCATCTTTCTGTAAGGGAAAGGTGTAAGCAGATAGGTAGACCTGGCCGCCGAATTCGGCCATATCGGTCAGGTGGTAAACGCTGTCTTCGGATTGATAGGAATAGTTATCTAAAAGGTTTCCTTCTTTGTCCATCCAGTATAGATGAGCCGTATCCTGGAAGGTGTAGTTTCCCAGCTGAACCATATATCCGTCACCTAGATGTGCTGCGTTCCAGATGCCAAAGTTTCCTATTTCGGTCTTGTTTACGAGCAGCTCGTGGCCATCTTTGTCAAAGAGGCTGAAACAAAGATAGATTAAATCTATGCGGCTAAAGACGGCAAGTGTTCCGTCGGTGTTCCATAAGACTGCTCCAATATATTCATTCGCGTAGGTGTGGCGCAGATCTTGAATCCACAGCTGTTTTCCTTCTTCATTTACCATGGCGAGGTAGGCGTGGGTCAAGGCTCCCGGTTGGTGGGTTTCGTTCCACCCCCAGACGGCGATACCATCCGGTGTATGGAGATATCCTTGTATGTAGATGCCCGGAAATTCCGAGGACCAGAGAAGCTCTTCGCCCTGATAGCATTCCAGGATGCTCCTGTTTAAGACCTCATATCCCAGTGTTTCGTTATATACATACTGGGTGTCTGTGCGCCAGTGAATGTCGTTCTGCGGGCGTGTTTTCTGCAACAGTTCTTTATCCCACATGGCCGCCAACTCTTCCGGCGTGGGATCTCTCTGCGCGATTTCCCAGCCGGAAACTGTCTGCTTTATGATGTCGGGGGAAATTGTCTGCCGGATGACCTCGGCAGTTTTTTCATAAGTAAAACTTTTCGTTGTAATATCCCTGTATACTTCTTTCACTTCCGTGCGGCTAAGCCCCTCCGTTGACAATCCGTTTTCTTCAAAAAATTCTATCGCGAGGCGATATTCCCGGGCTTCCGCGACAAGAAAGTTTGCGGTAAAGCCGAGCCCGGTAAGAAGAAGCAGAGCCGCGGCCGCCACAGCGAGGCGGGAAAATCGGTGAATGGGCATCTTCCTGCCTTCCGGGAAAAGGGTGGCTTCCTCGATGTAGGCAGGATCAATCTGGTTTATGATATCGGAAATTGTTTCTTTTTTCATAGGGAAATTCCTTTCTTCAGAGACTTTCGGAGCCGGAAGAGCCGCTGCGTGATGGAACGCTTAGTCGTGTGAAACAGTTTCGCCAGCTCCTCAATCGAATCGGCATGCCAGTATCTACGGACAAAGAGGATGCGGTCATCCGGCTTTAGCGTCTGCAGGAAGCGGTTGATCCGTTCGGCCGTGTCCTTCGCCTCCATTTCCTCCTCCACGGAGTTCGAAGAGGGAAGACATTCCGAAAGCTCCTCCAGGGCAACGTCATAATGGCTGTTCCGCTTGATCGCGGTATTCCTTTCATAGGTCTTCAGCGCCAGATTCCGCGCGATCCCGCAGATGTAACCTGCCAGGGAACGCGGCCTGTTTGGGGGAATGCTGTTCCAGACGCCAAGAAGGGTGTCGTTCACACATTCTTCCGTGTCCTGCCGGTTGTTCAGAATGTTGTCGGCGATTCGATGGCAGACGGCTCCATATTTATTCTGTAGTTCAACAATGGCCTGTTCCGAGCGCTCAAAGAGCAGGTCCATGATTTTTTCGTCGTCCAGTGTTCGCACCTCCTTTCACATAAGACGGGCAGGATGCCCGGGCGATGCATGCATTTCGGGTGATGGTTCGGTACCGGAAGCGTTATCCGGCTTCACCAATATAGTACGGTTTTGGAAGAGAATATCATCAGGGTGTGAAAAAAACAATCGGGTGGGAAGAACGGGTGGAAAGATTTTTTGCAAAAGTCATGCAAAAGCCTCTTGACAGGGACATACTACTGGAGTAATATGAAGATACTACTGCAGTAGTACAAACTCTCTGCAAAAAGCGGTTGGTCTAGCAAGCAGCAGATAGGAGGAACGATGGAAACGAAACTATTTGATTCGGAACTGAAGGTCATGCAGGTGCTTTGGCATGAGGGGGATGTCTCAGCCAGGCAGATTGCGGAGGTGCTGAACAAGGAGGTGGGGTGGAATATCAACACGACGTATACGCTTATTAAACGCTGCATCAAGAAAGGGGCGATCCTTCGCTCAGAACCGGGCTTTTTATGTCATGCACTGGTACGGCAGGAGGAGGTACAACAGGCCGAAACAGATGAGCTGATTGACAAAATCTTTGACGGTTCGGCAGATAAACTGTTTGCTTCTCTACTTAGCCGGAACAAGATATCCGAAGAGCAACTGAAGCGCTTTAAAGAGTGGGTAGAAAACTAGACTGGAGGAGGTGAACGAGGAGTATGGAACATTTCGTGATGGTCTGGAATTTCTGGAATATATCGTACATCTTGGAAAATAATCTGATCCTCGCTATCTCAGTTGTGATTGTGCTTGCTCTGCGTTTTTTCCTTCAGAAGAAAGTTTCCCGAAAGTTATGGCTTTATCTGTGGTGGATGGTGCTTTTACAAGCACTTGTGCCTTTGCGGGTGACAGTATCTTCACGATGGATGAGCGGAGAAGAAGAGATAGGGCAGGCAGGCGTCAGCACAAATCTGGATACCGTAATGCCTGGCGAAGGGAATCAAACAAAGGATGATCATACGGATACTGTTTCGATAAAGCAAAACCAGTTTTCTACGACAGATGCCCTTAACAGGTTGGTAATGGCGTATAAAACGGTAAGTCAAACAATCTGGCAGAAAATGCAAAGCGCATCGGAAAACCGGCTCTTTTTCTGGATATGGTGTGTGCCGGGAGTCATTTTGCTTGGAAGTTTTCTTCTTCTGTACCTGGTATTTTTACAAAAACTATCTTTTTCGCAGCCATATGAAAATGAAACACTGACAGCATGGAAAAATACACATCATTTGCGTCGCAAGATTACGATCCGTTGCTCGGATGAAATTGGATCTCCGCTCAGTTACGGGGTGATTCACCCGGTTATTCTGTTTCCTTACCGCGTGGATTATGAGGCTGAGGATCTGGTACTCATTCTGGAGCATGAGTATGTGCATGTCAGACGTATGGACATACTGCTTAAAGAACTGCTTTGCCTGCTGGTGAGTGTTTTTTGGTTTAATCCGTTTTCCTGGCTGATGCTCTTCTGCTGTAATCGGGATATGGAGCTTTCCTGTGACGAGCAGGTGGTAGAGACTATCGGATGGTCACATAGAAAAACGTATGCAGCCATGTTGATTCGCCAGTTGGAGGCAGGCAAGGAGGCGGCACCCGTCTCAGCAGCTCTTTTGGGAGATCCGATGAAGGAACGACTGATGGCGTTAATGGTCATGAAAAGACATCATGCCAAAGGGGTGATTGTCCTTGGGTGTGCGGCTTTCCTGTTTATTTCCGTAGGACTTATTTCCTGTATGGTTCCGAACGGGATAAAGGCCAGTGGGGAGAATGATTCCGCAGCTATTCTCATAAACAAAGATGACCAGGAAGAAAAAGAGGAAAATGAAGAAACAAGCATTCCGGATGTGGATAAGAAAGCCCAGGCACTTTTTCTGGCAAACCAATTGAAAGAACTGGAATTCATTACGTATGGAGAAATGCTTGATCAGATTCAGGCGGAGGGATTTTCCTATGAGGAAGCTGTGTACGCGGCAGATCACTGTGGTGTAGATTGGGTGGAGAAAGCTGTTTTTATGTTGGAGCGATATGTGTCAAAAAATAAAGCAAGGAAAGCTGTAATTACATGGTCTGAGATCGAACGGGTTTTGGTTAGAATGTACAGATTCACAGAAAGTCAGGCACAGCAGGCTGAGTTTCGGTATCATCGCAATGGCACCGAGTCATGAGCCCCAATAAAAAAGAAAACATAAGGCAGGGGGAAACAATCCAGTTATATAAGGGCAACGTTTTATTTGATAAACAGGAAGGTAGGTATGAATATGAGTAAATCATGGATCTATGTTTTGGCAGCTATGGGAATGTGTATTACGTTGGGAGTATCCGGCGTTTTCAATGGCGGACTCATCAATGCCGCAAATGGGAACAATGGGGCGAAGGAAACAGCCAGGGGAGAAGAAAGCAAAGAGGAAACCAATAAACAAGAGGCTTCTTCGGCTGAAACAGAGGAGGCAGATTTCCTGGAAAAGTATTTAAGCGAAATTCAGGTGAAAAAAGTATATGAGGTATCTGCCTATCGAACGGAAACGTTTGGAAACATTTCCTTTTCCGTACCCGCCACGTCCGGCAGACGGGAAGGGGAGAATGGGACGGTATATGGATTGGGGGATGTGTTTTCGGAGCTTCGCGTTTTTGAAATGAAAGTGGATCCCGATTGGGCCGAAGATCACACAAATGCTATCAGGGATAAAGACGCAACCGGCACGAACAAAGGTCAGTCTGGCCTCTTGTACCAGGAAGTTAGTCGCGGTAAGTTGTTTGAAGAGCGCTGTAGAAGGTTGTTTGAAAACGTTTCCTACACCTTTGTAAAAAATATCATTCCAGAATTTAATTAGTACTTTCCCAACCAGTTAGACTATACGGAGCATAGCCAGTGGCCGTTGGTGAGTGCCGACCGGCAGAGCGTCAGCTCTGACCGGTGGCAGTATCGTTTGATTTCGGTTTATTTTTGCTTCCCTTTGGCCGGCCGCG
>JAFVBO010000017.1 GCA_017479935.1 Lachnospiraceae bacterium | reverse complement strand
GAACGAAAATTCCTTCTCCGTGATGCTCACTTCGATTCAGCCTCTCTTTTCCAACAATCTTCAGATAAATTTTACCTGCCATTAGAAACGACGTCGTTAAGGTCGGTTTGAGCTGAATACATCATAGAAAGTCAGTAATTATCATATTTTCCCGAGAAAAGCAAGTGAAAAGTTTTCAGGGCTATTGTGAAGTTACTGTTCAGGGGGCGGGGGAAGGCACCCGACCGGTCAGCTTAGTGAAAACGTAGAAATTATAAAAGTTTTTGAGGCGACATAGCCCGAAAAGCGGCGAAAAGGGGTGGAAAAAAACGGCCTCACCGAACAGAATTGTTTTAGCGACAGTATAGTTTTCCACAATAGAGGGGCAAAGTGATTTAGATAGGCGAAATGGTTCCGGGAGGGGCACTTGTGGCGGTGTTCTTCTCGGAATTATTTTATAGTTTTCCACAGTCAAAATAACGAGGCATGAAAATGAGCGATTCGCAATTTAGAAAATAATATGCTATAATTCAATTACTGAAGAAGAGTAAGGAGAAGAAATTAATATGGGTTCTGGATATAAAAAACTGTACGAAGCCTTAAGACAACAAATTGGACAACTGGAAAAGATAGTACAGTCACAGGAGAGAGAAATCGCACTTCTGGAAAAAGAAGTGGAGGTATATCAAGAAATGGCAGAAGTGCGAAGCCGGCAGGTGGAAGCATTAAAGAAAGCCTGTGGCAAATAAGATGCTATAAAAGCAGGGACAAGTGTACGCGTTAAGAGGTGAAAACCATGTGGTCCGCATTTGAGCTTATTTCACGCCTCCAATACAAGGTCAAAGCGCTAACAGCGGAGGTTGCTGCTTTCAAAAGCGGGGAAAAGTACGCCCAAATGGAGGAAGCACATAGAAAGGACAACGCATATTACGAAAGAGAAATAAAGAAATTAAAGCGAGAGTTAGCTGACTCGCATAAAGAAACTGTCACGGTAAGAAATATATGGATGGGAATAGCCGAGGACTATGAAGCGAAGAACGCTGCGCTCATTGAGGAAAACAAGAAATTAAAGGAAGCTCTCCGGCAGGAAAAGGCAGATAAATATAAAGCTCTTGTAGCCTTGGAAGAGGAACAGGAAAAGAATCGCAAGTTAACTGCGCAGTTGAATCGGGACTTCCAGAATTCCTCAAAGCCATCGTCCATGAATCCGAACCACAAGAAAATCTCCAACAACAGGGAAAAAACTGAGCGGAAGCCTGGCGGTCAGCCGGGCCATGAAAGTCATGCCAGGAAACGCAGGGAACCGGACACTGTCATTTCTATTCCTCCGTCTGAGAAGTTTTTGGACGCCAAGAAATACCGGCCGACAGGTAAAACCGTGCGCAAACAGCAGGTTGGCGTCAAAGTCTCTGTTGTAACTGTAGAATATGAGACACCGGAATATATTGAGATAGCAACCGGAAGAACGGTACACGCTCCTTTCCCGGAAGGCGTTGTAGATGACGTAAATTATGACGGCAGCGTTCGTGCGCTCGCATTCCTCCTGAACCAGGAATGCAATGTATCTATTGACAAGGTTAGCCGCTTCATTTCTGATATTACCGCGGGAGAATTGCGCCTTTCAAAGGGAATGATTAGCAATCTCGGTAAGGACTTTTCCAAAAAGACAGAGGCAGAACGCAAGGAAATGTTTAATCATTTACTTGCGTCCCCTGTCATGCACATTGACGCCACGAATGCCCGTATGAATGGTTCATCAAGGCAAGTATTCATTTGCACAAATCCAGAGGGGACCTATACGTTATACTTTGCAAGGGAGCATAAAGGCCATGCCGGCGTCAAAGACACTCCAGCTGAACTGTTTAACGGGATTATGGTACACGACCATGACAAAACGTTTTACAGTTATGGCGAGGACCACCAGGAGTGTCTGGAACATGTCTTGCGCTATTTGCTTGACAGCATACAGAATGAGCCAGAACGGACCTGGAATAAACAAATGCGTAAATTGATTCAGGAGATGATTCATTGCCGAAACCAGGCCCCTCCGGATTCTCTGCCCGAAGAAGAAGTCGTCAGAGAATTTGAAGCTCGTTATGATGCCATCCTTGAAAAGGCGCAGGAGGAATACGAAGATGTACCCGCAGGCAAATACTACATGGATGGGTACAACCTGTTTATCCGCCTTCGGGATTACAAGCACAATCACCTGCTCTTCCTCCATAATCCGCTAGTACCCACTACAAATAATATAAGTGAGCGCCTGCTTCGAGGGTTCAAGCGAAAACAAAAGCAGGTCATGTCATTTCGCAGCGATGATGGAATCGTCTATTTCTGCGATGGTTTAAGCATGCTAAATTCCCTCCGAACAAATAGCGACAACATGTTTGAAGATTTAAAATCTCTGTTTGGAAGTTGTTCGCCGGTTCCGGGTTAATCCGGGGCCGGCGTCCCCTTTCCCCGCCCCCTGAACAGTAACTCAGGCGATTTTGAGTTTTCTCTGCCGCTGCTCCGTTTTGTTGATCGTGCGGATCATCCGGCTGCCGTCTTTCGCCACAGCTGAAACCAGATAGCCCTCTTTCACTAAACCAGGAATCAGGCTGACAACGTAATTTGCGGTTTTCCCGGCCCCTCTGCTGTAACGGCCATCTTCTTCTCCCACGCGTATCAGCATCACTTTTGAGGCTACCGCACATGCGACATCGTACTCGCGGAAGAAGCAGTATCTTCGAGTAGTCTGACTTTCAGAAAGGATTTCCGCCCGAATCTTCTCGTTCTGGCCTCGCAGATAGGCAAAATACGCTTCATCCGTCATGTCATATACGGTTTTATAGAGATCGACCCACTCCAGGTGAAAAGACTCATGCTGCGCCAATGCCTCCGCGACAGGTTTCACCTCCCGTTTCAGCATCTCACCGCTGAAATCCTGGGGATGGAGATACAAGTGTTCCTTGCCTCGGGCAGCCTCCGGACAACCGCCGCTTATGTCGGATGCAATCACATTCCAGCCAAACGACTGAAATACTGCCGTTGCCTCACTGAAAAAGCTGTCGCGTTGTTCCGGAGTAAAGCCCAGATAAGCTCCCTGATAATAAGCCGGCGCATGGATTCGGAAATGGACCTCGACATATTCGTTTCCATAATCTGCGTCGGGATTCCAATTATCCGAAAGTGTGTAATCCGGCCCAAATCTCGGCGGATTCATGTTATCATGATATTTGATGCCCATTTTTTCTTTCTCCTCGTTCTGTTAAAATATACTGCTCTGTTTTCCGATACCTGCGGCTTCGTCCCTCCGCTCCGCGGCCAGGCGCTCATACGCCTCATTGCCCAGTCTCTGCCGGAGGACCTTTTCCATTTGGGGGTCATCCGCATACTGTTGGAACAGCAGGAGGGCTTTTCGTTTTCTTCCACGTTCCTTTGCGGCAGCTCTGGCGCTCTTCGCGTCACGCTTTTTCCTTTTCGCGGCAGCCTTCAGGTCGCTGTCATGCACGACGGTCAAACCGTCGGCCACGTCGCGGAGGTCCTGCTGCAAATCCCGCGTTTCCCGCGCCTCAATGCGGATGTTCTCTACCTCATAGTGAAACTCAAAATAGTCATATCCCGGCCATGACCGGTGGTGCTTCGAAAAATACTCCATTCTCCGGTCATCCATGTTGAGCCGGGGCGGGATAATATGCTTGTCCCGGATCGGATCATATTCCGCTTTCTTTGTCGCCAGCCAGATTTCCGCGTCTGTACGTGCGACAGGGTGCGGGAATACCTTGACGCCTTT
>JAFVBO010000139.1 GCA_017479935.1 Lachnospiraceae bacterium | reverse complement strand
GCCAGCGAAATGTGAAGGATCGTCCCTCGGAAACTGCACCTGCCGCTGTTCCTGCGGGTCGGTACAGGTCTTCAAGCAGCACCGTCGCCGGTGGCCAACCGGGTAGGCGGATGCTCTACGGTGTAAGTCGGGAAATGAAGTCGGGATAATGACTACCGTCTATTTACCAATAGAAGGCGGTGGGCGATTTGGACGAAGGGTCAGATAATGTAACCTGGCAAGAGACAAAAAAGCCGGAGCAGAATTCAGCTTGGACGCGGATGGTGGTTAGCCATCTACTGTCCTTCGCTCAATTCCGCTCCGGCTTCACTCGATAATACGGCGATGCTCGCAAGCAGACTATCGATTTCCATTTTCAGGGCCGATCAGCTACATAGCGTGCCAACCTGGTCACCTGAGTATGGTTCTTCCTTTTATGCGTTAGTGCGTGGGCCTTCATATATGATTTCCTTGACCTTGAGGCCTGTGATGCATTCTACGACTACTTCGGGTGTCATGTCGTCATATTTCTTGTTCACCTTGTAGTGAACCATGGTCTTTCCATCTTTGTTAAACCGTGTACCCATCTTAAGCCCTTTCGGGGAAAGAATTTCGTTAGCTTCGATCAGTCTCATATCCGCCCTCCTGATTAATACGCAGCGTCCCTCACTGAAAACGATGTCCCTGCATATCGTGAAGTGGGTGGTGTTGGCACTGACTGGGAGAGTATATCCCCGAATGACTCGTTATACGATACGCGCTTTGTTGATCGCAGTCTTCGCAATCGTAGTGCATTGATTTTTGCGACTGTCGCCGCGACAACTGCCAGCATGGTTTCCTTCGACTTTTTCAAGCACTGATAAAGTGCTTCCAAGAAAACAATTGCGTCGGCCTCCAGCTTTTCGTGCTGCAGCATCATCATGTAGTAAATCCAGTGCATGCTAAATCTTTCTTCGATCACATGCCCGAATGCCACACTGATCGCCGCACTAAACTTTTGGCAATCCGCATAAAAGTACAGTCCTGTGCGAGTAGTATCCACGTTTCTCTTTTCCCCTCCTTAAAAACCATCGTGTTGTTCAAAGTCCAGGTGCCCAAAGTCTCGTTCAGCAGGGCTCTCTGTATCCAGCGCGGGCCTGCTGAAGATCGATTCAAAGCTATCATCACTGAACGCCCCGAGCGGTTTTTCATCTATCACAGCACCACCCTCGGCATCCACGAGAATCGCTGTAAATCTATTGCGAATCGGCTTCTCCTTTAAGCTGTTTACGAACATGCGATAGATCAATTCGTCGGCAAAAACGAAAGACAACTTCATGTCGTTGAAAGATTCTGTCTCCCAAGCGTCGATAAGGAACAATACCGCATACCTACGAATGGCGCTGCGGACGTACCAACGCGCTTCATCTTCCTTTTGATCAGATGTTGTAACCGATGCCAGAATATTGAAACCCCACGGGTATCTGTGGTTATCATCGGCCACTTCGATTACCATGTCGCAGACAATGAAGTCATTGAACAGGTTTGATTCAGCAGTGTCGTTCTTCTCGGAAACAGGTAATCTTTGGATTGAGACATTCCTTGCGAAAAGCTCATCCGGAATGATTCTTCGAATGGTTCCCTCCCTTACAATGGTGTCCTCCCGGCGAATCCGGGCTTGATTGCGTCGACGTTCGTATTCTTCCGTCAACACCATGCCGTTCGCCCGCATCATCTGGGCCTTGGTGATCTTGCAGCCACTTGCACGGTTCTCGTAAATGCTTTCCAGGGCTTCCACGCTGATGGGCTTCGTGATCTTCTGGTTCACGATGCGGGATAAGGTCGATGCCCCAACCTTCGTGTCATCAGCGAACTGGGCCATTGATCTGTCAGACCCTTTCGCCGCTGTAACGATTTGTGCGAGCAACTCCTTGTCTGGGGAGTATACCTGAGTATACTCAGCGCCTGGTTTCTTCATGGGTTTCCTCCTTCTCAATCGTGGTTGAGCACTTATTTGCTTGCATTGGCCTTGCTCTTCCATGCAAGATATATTCTATCATATTGCAACATTACTTGTCATTATTGATTTGTTAAATTTGCATCCACCTGCATGATTAATTTCGACTATGTGCATTGCGCCTGCATGTTGTTTCAAACGTTGATGACCCTAAGTCTATTGGAATTGTTCGTTAGCCACCACATACTTTTCGTCTCTCATGGATTTAAAGGTATATGACTTCCAATTAAAATAAAAAGATCTTGAAGAACAGTGAATTGAAGGACAATATGAGAGTTTTCTTTAAGGGGCCTTCGTTTTTCAGGTGCCGTTGTCCACATCCGACGCTCTTCTGTCACTGGGGGAATAGGAGCCAGGCTCCAAATAATCGAGAGGAGCACACGCGTATGACAGAACTGGACATCGGAAAAACCCACGTCATCGTACATTCCGTTTTCAGTAAGACCTCCAGAGAAACGGCGGTTGACAAAGTCATGAAGCTCATCCTGCAGCATTTGGACGACGCAGAGAGTTATCCAAAGAATATCTTGCTTACCCCGGAGAGCAGAGCGACTATTGTCCGTGAAGGAGGTGCTTCACTTGAAGAGAAAAACGGAACCTGAAACCAGAATCACGGCACTTTACTGCCGCCTGTCCCGCGATGATGGTGCTGACGCGGAGTCCAACAGCATCGCCACGCAGAAGCTGATACTCGAAAAATACGCCACCGAGCACGGCTTCACGCGGACGAAATTCTACGTGGATGATGGCTATACCGGAGCCAATTTTGACCGGCCCGGTTTCAAGCAGATGCTGGCAGACGCGGAAGCCGGGCTGATCGGAACGATCATCTGCAAGGACATGTCGCGCTTCGGGCGCAATTACCTGCATGTGGGGCTGTACACTGAGATGAAGTTCCCGGAGCTCGGCATCCGCTTCATCGCCGTCAGCGACGGCGTGGACAGTGAAGATGACACGGGAAGCGACTTTACTCCGTTCCGCAACATCATCAACGAGTGGTATTGTCGGGACACGTCCAAGAAGATCAAGGCGAGCATGAAGGCGCGGGCCATGGCAGGGAAACACCTGACAGGCTTCGCGCCTTATGGCTACGTCAAGGATGAGAACGATAAGGATGTCTGGCACATAGACGAGGAGGCCGCTACCGTCATCCGGGAGATTTTCAAGAAGTACATTGGCGGAATGGCGTCCATCGACATCGCTCGGGAATTGAACGAGCGCGGCGTGCTTCCGCCACGGGAGTATGGGGAAACAAAGCATGGGCGTCCGGCATACGGAAAATACCTGACGGTGGACAGCCCGCCGGTGATGTGGAGAACAAACGCCGTTCTGACGATACTCGACCGTTATGAACTCTGCGGCCACACGGTTAGTTGCAAGTCTACCTGCGTTTCCTACAAGACGAAGGAGCGCGTTCGCATTCCGAAAGATGACTGGATCATCACGCGAGATACCCATCCCGCGATAATAGATGAAGAGACCTGGCAGACAGCGCACCAGATCCGATTGGCAGGCAGACGGCGTCCTGGGCGGGTGCTGGATAAAGGCCCGCTCAACGGCTTCCTCTTTTGCGCCGACTGCCACAATAAGCTGCATTTTCACGGCTGTGACAGGTTGAAAAACACGAACGGAACGTTTGATTGTTTCTATCATACAAGCTACCATCTCTGCACCAGCCATTACATCCACAGAGACGTCGTTGAGGCTGCCGTCCTTGCCGACCTCCAGCATGCTACGACTATGGTAAGGGAACATGAAAGCGACTTCCTGAAAGCCATTGAGAAAAAGACCAGCATCTGTGGCAAGGCGAACCTGCGCCGTTTTCAGAAAGAGCTGACCGATGGACAGAAGCGCCTCCGGGAGATCGACCAGATCATCAACAAGCTCTTCGAGAGCAAAGTCCTCGGCGACCTTTCGCCGGAACGCTTCGCCACCATGCTCGCCACTTACGAGGGCGAACAGGCTACCCTGCGGAGAAGGCTGGATGAAATCCAGACAGCGATCAACAAGGAGAAGGAAAAGACCGACGGAGCAGAGCAGTTTATACGGCTGGTGAAGCGCTTCTCTGTAATCACGGAGTTGACGGATGAGATCGTGGCGAATTTCATCCAGCGGGTTGAAGTACATGAGCCTGTCAAGATAAATGGAAAGAGGCAGAACGAAATCACGGTGTTCTACAACTTCATTGGCGTAATGCCTTGACACCTCATTTCGG
>JAFVBO010000138.1 GCA_017479935.1 Lachnospiraceae bacterium | reverse complement strand
GCCTGTGTCACATTTTGCAAAATGTGACACAGGCCCGTCCCCTGTCACACCCCAGGCCCGTCCCCTGTCACATCTCACCCACCAAGAGGATCAATACTATGTTTTTAATTGCAGGCCTGGGTAACCCCGGGCGACAATATGACGCAACCAGACATAATGCCGGCTTCGCGGCGCTTCTGACGTTGGCGGATCGGCATCACATTCGGGTGGCGACGCCGAAGGGCAAGGCACTGACGGGCACCGGCATCATCGGCGGACAGAAGGTGCTGCTGGCGATGCCGCAGACCTACATGAATTTGAGCGGAGAGAGTATCTTGGCGCTGACTTCCTACTTCGGGATCGACCCGGAGACGGAGCTCATCATTCTGTGTGATGACATCAACCTGGATGTGGGGGCGCTGCGCCTTCGCGCGAAGGGGAGCGCCGGCGGGCATAACGGCCTGAAGAACATTATCGCGCTGTTAAAGACCCAGAATTTTGCCCGGGTGCGCTTAGGCGTGGGAAACAAGCCGGAGAAGATGGACCTGGCGGACTACGTGCTGGGGCATTTTGACGAGAAGGAGCGCGAGCTCATGCGCAAGGCGCAGGAGATGGCGGCGGACGCAGTGGAGATGATCCTGGAAGACGGGATGGACAAGGCTATGAACCGCTTCAATGTAAGCGCGAAGAAGCCGAAAGAGAAGAGGAACTTAAAAGAGAATGGAAACAACGTATCGTCCGCTGGCGGAACTGACGGAGTACGCGCAGGCGAGGGAGGACTTATCCAGGGGGAAGGGCCCCTTATGGATTAGCGGGTGCCTGGATTCGCAGAAGGTGCATTTTATGCACGAGCTTGGGAAGGATTATCCTAACCGCGTGATTGTGACCTACTCGGAGACGGAAGCCCGGCTGTTGTACGAGGACTATCGGTGTTACGACCGGCAGGTGTTTATGTATCCGGCGCGGGACCTTCTGTTCTACAATGCCGACATCAAGGGGAACGAGCTGACGGCTCAGCGCATCCGGGTGTTAAAGGAGATGCTGACGAGCCCTTCCTGGACGGTGATTGTGACCGCGGATGGATGCCTTGAAAAGCTGGAGCCGCTGCCCGTGTGGGATTCGCAGAAGATCACGATCGATCTGGAGACGGAAATCGAGGACATGGACGCGTTTATCCGGCGCCTTGTGGAGCTGGGGTACGAGCGGCAGGTGCAGGCCGAGCTGCCGGGGCAGTTTGCGCTGCGCGGCGGCATCCTGGATATCTTCCCTTTGACGGAGGAAAACCCGGTTCGCATCGAGCTGTGGGACACGGCCGTCGATTCCATCCGGCTGTATGACGCGGTCAGCCAGCGCTCCTTGGACGCGGTGGAGCGCGTGGTGATCTTTCCGGCGGTGCAGGAAATTTCCGGGGTGAAGACCGCCCCCGGAAGAGATGTGCCGGGGAGTAAGACCGCCTCCGGGAGCAAGGCGCTCTCCGGAAAGAAGCAGCCTGTGGGAAACAAAGCCCACAGGGAAAAGACGGAGGGGGGCAAACCCGCTCCGGAACGGTTGGTCTCTTTCCTTTATTATATCGGGGAAGATACAATATTATACATAGATGAACCCGCCCGCGTGGAAGAGATGGCGGAGGCGGTGGTGTCTGAGTTTCAGGAGAGCATGCTGGGACGGCAGGAGAGCGGCTTTGAAGAGGGGGAGAGAGTGCCGGAAATGTTCGAGTTCCGGGACTTAAAGCCCTATCTGGAACGCAAGAACACGGTGCTGATCTCCGGCCTTGACCGGAAGGCCGGCCACTTCTTTGTCAGAAGAAGCCTGTCGCTCGCGGTGAAGAGCGTGGCCTCCTATCAGAATGGCTTTGAGATGCTGGTGAAGGACCTCCTCACCTGGAAGAAGGAGAAGTACCGGGTCGTGCTGCTGTGCGCCTCGCGCACCCGGGCGGAGCGCCTGGCGACAGACCTGCGCGACACCTACGAGCTGCGGTCGTTCTTCCGGGAAAAGGAAGACAAAGACATCCAGCCGGGGGAGATCCTGGTCACCGTAGGCTCGCTGCACCGCGGCTTTGAGTATCCGTCGATCCGGCTGATCGTCATCACCGAAACGGACATGTTCGGAGGCGCAAAGAAGAAGCGCCGAGGGCGCTCCGCGTCCGAGGGGAAGGGCATCCGGGATTACACCGAGTTGTCCCCCGGCGACTACGTGGTGCATGAAAATCACGGCCTTGGCATCTACCGGGGCATTGAGAAAATTGAAGTTGACCAGATTGAGAAGGATTACATCAAGGTCGAGTACGGGGACGGAGGCAATCTGTACCTGCCCGTCACCCAGATGAACCTGCTGCAGAAATACGCCGACGCGGACGCCCCCAGGCCGAAGCTGAACCGCTTAAACAGCGCCGAGTGGACGAAGACCAAGACGCGCGTCAAGGGGGCGGTGCGAGACATCGCCAAGGACCTGGTGAAGCTGTACGCCAGGCGGCAGAACGCGAAGGGCTACGTGTACCCGCCGGATGACGCGGAGCAGCGAGAGTTTGAGGAGTACTTCCCCTATGAGCTTACCGAGGACCAGGAGAAGGCGATCGGCGCGGTCAAGGAGGACATGGAGAGCGGCAAGATCATGGACCGCCTGATCTGCGGCGACGTGGGCTACGGAAAGACGGAGATCGCGATCCGGGCAGCGTTTAAGGCCGTACAGGAGGGGCAGCAGGTGGCGTACCTGGTGCCCACCACGATCCTGGCGCAGCAGCACTACAACACCTTCTGCCAGCGCATGGCGAACTCCGCCGTGTCGGTGGACCTTCTGTGCCGCTTTCGCACGCCGGCGCAGCAGAAGGACACCCTGGAGCGCCTAAAAGACGGCCGCGTGGACATCATCATCGGTACGCACCGGCTCTTGTCCAAGGACGTGGAATACCACAAGCTGGGCATGCTGATCATCGACGAGGAGCAGCGCTTCGGCGTGGCGCACAAGGAAAAGATCAAGAAGATGAAGGAGACGGTGGACGTGTTAACGCTCACGGCCACGCCCATCCCGCGCACGCTTCACATGAGCCTTGTGGGAATCCGCGACATGAGCGTCCTTAGGGAGGCGCCGGTGGACAGGCGTCCCATCCAGACCTATGTCATGGAGTACCACGACGAGCTGGTGCGGGAGGCCATACGGCGCGAACTCGCCCGGGGCGGGCAGGTCTTTTATGTCAACAACCGCGTGCACAACATCCTGGACGTCACCTCGCGCATCCAGTCGCTGGTGCCGGAGGCGACGGTCGCCTGCGCGCACGGGCAGATGACGGAGCGGCAGCTGGAGAACATCATGCTGGACTTCATCAACGGCGACATTCAGGTGCTGGTGTCCACCACGATCATCGAGACCGGCCTGGACATTCCCAACGTCAACACGATCATCATCCAGGACGCGGACCGCTTCGGCCTGTCCCAGCTCTACCAGCTGCGCGGGCGCGTGGGACGCTCGTCCCGCACGGCTTACGCCTTCCTGATGTACAAAAAGGATAAGCTGCTGCGGGAAGAGGCGGAAAAGCGCCTGTCGGCGATCCGGCAGTATACCGAGCTGGGATCCGGCATCCGCATCGCCATGCGCGATCTGGAGATCCGCGGCGCGGGAAATGTGCTGGGCGAGGAGCAGCACGGGCACATGGAGGCCGTAGGATACGATTTATACTGCAAGCTTCTGCGCGAGGCGGTGCTGGAAGAGAAGGGCGAGAAACCGGAGAAGGACTTCGAGACCGAGGTGGACTTCCCGGTGAACGCCTTTATCCCGTCCACGTATATCCGGAACGAGGCGCTGCGGCTGGATATCTATAAGCGGATCTCCTCGTTTGAAAACGAGGATGACCTGGTGGATATGCAGGACGAGCTGATCGACCGCTTCGGGGACCCGCCAAAGCCCGTGCAGGTGCTCTTGCAGGTGGCCGTTGTCAAGGCTCTGGCTCACAAGGCCGGCATCGAAAGCATCACCGCCAACGAGCGGGAGCTGCGCTTCTTCTACACGCCGTCCGCGCAGGTGGACACGGAAAAGGTGCCGGAGATGATCAAAAAGTACAGAGGAGCCTTAAAGTACGCGAGCGGAAAGACACCCGGGTTCTTGTATACAAATCGGCAGGGAGGCACGGATGCGGGGCTGTCGCAGGTGAAAAAGGCGAAAGAACTGCTCCAGAACGACCTTTTGCCGTTAACCTTAGCTTGACAGGAGACTTCACTGTGATAAAATAGCAGTAATTGCCAAGTGCAAAGAAATGACAATATAACGGGAGGATATGAAACATGAAAAAGAATAGATGGACAGCCGCCATGTTAGCAGCGGGGCTGTGCCTTGGTATGCTTTCGGGCTGCTCCGAGTCCCTGGCCGGAAAAACGCCGGCGGATTATCCGGGCATTGCGGCCGGAACCATGGGAAATGAAACCATCTCATTAGCTGAGGTCAATTATTATCTGCGCAACACGCAGGAGTTCTATGAGATTATCTATAACGGCTACTATGGCGATCAGCTGTGGACCATGCAGTATTCGGATACCGCGAGCTACGGCGAGTACATCCGCCAGATGATGGTCAACACGGCCTACCAGATCCATGTGCTGAACAACCACGCAGAAGAGCTGGGCATCTCTTTAAGCGACGCGGACAAGGCCAAGTGCGCGGAAGCCGTGAAGAGCTGGCTGTCCACCTCGGACGAGGCGCTTGTAAAGGCCGTAGGCCTTGGCGAGGAAGAGCTGATCAAGATCTATGAGCAGAATGCCCTTGCAAACAAGGTAGCGGAAGCCCTGATCGCCGATACGGACCGCGTGGTGAGCGATGAAGAGGCCAGAACCTGCCGCGTCACGCTGACTACGTTAAGCGGCGCTTCTCAGCTGTATGATGCCGAGACCATCAAGGATGAGATCCTGCGGAGGATTGAGGGCGGTCAGACGCTTCGGGAAGTCCTTCTTACCTATCCCGATTACAATCTGACCTCGTCGGATTACACGGTGTCCTCCACCGATTATACGACCACCTTCGGACCGACCGCGATGGGCCTGACCACTGGCCAGACGGAAGCTGTGTATGTCGAGTCGGTCAATAACTGGTACGTGATGACCTGCGTGACGGATACGGACCAGGCTGCTACGGCATCCACGAAGACTTCCATCATCCAGGAGCGCGAGAACGCGAAGTTTACGGAGAAGTATACCGTTTACCGCGATGCGGCTCCGGAGTTTGTTCCCAATCAGGACGCCATCGAACTCTTAACCTTCGACCAGTTCCTGTACGTGCCCGAAACCACGCAGGCCGCTGCGGTTCCCGCCGCGACGGAGGGAGAAGAGACCGTGGCTGGCAGCGAGGCTGCTGAAGAAGGCAGTGAGACTGCAGAGACAGGCAACGAGGCGGCGGAAGAGGAAACTACCGCAGCTGCAGCTGAAACGGAGTCTGAAGCAAAATAAAAAAGAAGTTATCGGGGGCCGCCGCATGACGACAAGAGCGAAAGGAGCGAGACGCCTGTTTGCTTTGTGGGTCATGCAGCGGCTCCCTTCTTTGTACATAATAAAAAGAAAGGAAAGAGGCCATGGAAAACAGCTATCTGTCCCGGGCAAGGGAGATGATGGAAGAGATACGCGCAAACCGCCGCACGATCCATGGGTATGCGGAGCTGGCGTTTGATCTTCCGCAGACAGTGGCACTCGTGATGAAGGAACTAAAAAGCTACGGCTATGAGCCGAAGCTGTGCGGTAAGGCAGGCGTCACCTGTACGGTGGGAAAGCCCGGCAAATGCATTCTTTTGCGCGCCGATATGGACGCCCTGCCCATGTATGAAAAGACGGGGCTTCCCTTCGCCTCCAAGAACAAAAGCTGTCATTCCTGCGGCCACGACTCGCACACGGCCATGCTCCTGGCGGCCGCCAAGATGTTAAAAGAGCGGGAGGACGAGCTGGAGGGGACGGTCAAGTTCATGTTCCAGCCGGACGAGGAGGACTTAGCCGGCGCGAAGGATATGATCCGGAACGGCATCTTAAAAGATCCCAAGGTGGACGCGACCATCGGGCTGCACATCGCGATCGGAACGTCCACGTCCCAGCTGGGGCGCGTGCGGTACGTCAAGGGTCCAGCCTACTTCGGCGCCTATGCCACCAAGGTGAAGGTGTACGGAAAGTCCGCGCATGGCAGCATGCCGTATGAGGGCGTGGATGCCCTCAACATCGCGGCGCACATCATCGTGGCGGCCAACGAGCTGGTCTCCCGGGAAGTGCCCTGCACCGACAAGGCCATCGTCACCTTCGGCCTGATCCACGGGGGCGATACCTGCAACACCATCGGCGGTTACTGCGAGATGGAAGGCGCGATCCGCACCGCGGACCCGGCCCTGCAGGATTTCCTGTTTGAGAGGTTGAAGAACCAGGCTGAATGCATCGCCGCCTCCTACCGCGGACGGGCGGAGGTGGAAATTATGTACGGGATCGGACCGCTGGTCAACGACCCAGACACTGCCCATGAGATCGGCACCTACTGCCAGGAGGTCGTGGGCGAGGAGAATGTGGACGAACTGTCCGAGGCGGTTTTCGGAACCGAGGATTTCACGGCGGTCTGCGCGCAGGTGCCGGCGGTTATGCTGAACATCGGCGCCGGAAGTATCGACGAGGGATATGACAAGACGTTGCATCACGAGGGGATGACGCTGGATGAAGATGTGCTTCCCTACGGAGCGGCTGTTTACGCGCACTGCGCGGAAAAATGGCTGAAAGCGCATGCGTAAGAAGGGAGAAAGGAGAAGGGAGCATGATTAAGAAACGTCTGGTGGAGCTGTTAGCTTCCTCCAGAAAATACGTGGTATTGCAGGTGGTCTGGCAGTGGCTGAGTCTTCTGGCGCAGATCACGGCGATCTTCACGATCGCGGATCTGGTGCAGCAGGCGCTCTTTGGCGGCCTCACCCTGATCGGCGCGATCCGGGCCGTCTTTACCGTTTGCCTGGTGACGGCGTTCCGGTTCCTCGCGGAAAGAAAGAACGCGGAGAGCGCGTACGCGGCCAGCGTGGATGTGAAGCGGACCCTGCGGGAGAAGATTTACGAAAAGCTCCTGCGGCTCGGCGCCTCCTACCGGGAGAGCATCTCCACGGCCGAGGTGATGCAGCTTTCGACCGAAGGCGTGGAGCAGCTGGAAACCTACTATGGCAAGTACCTGTCGCAGCTCTTTTACAGTCTGCTGGCTCCGGTCACGCTGTTTCTCACGCTGGTGGCGGTCAGCCCGGCGGCAAGCATCGTTCTTCTGGTGTTTGTTCCCCTGATCCCGGTGTCCATCGTGGTCGTGCAGAAGATCGCGAAAAAGCTGCTCTCGAAGTACTGGGATAAGTACGCCAAGCTGGGGGACAGCTTCCTGGAAAACGTGCAGGGAATGACCACCTTGAAGATCTACCGGGCGGATGCGGACGCGGCCGCGAAGATGGACGCGGAGTCCGAGGAATTCCGCAAGGTGACCATGAAGGTTCTGATGATGCAGTTAAACTCCACCAGCGTCATGGACATCGTGGCGTACGGCGGGGCGGCCATCGGCATGGTCATCGCCTGCCGGCAGTTTATCGCCGGTGAGATCGGGATTTCGGCCGCGGTCGTGATCGTTTTTCTGGCGGCGGAGTTTTTCCTCCCCTTACGGCGCCTGGGATCGTATTTCCACATCGCCATGAACGGAATGGCGGCCAGCGACCGGATTTTTGCCCTGCTGGATCTTCCGGAAAAGAAGGACGGGCAGGAGACGCTTCCGGACGGACGGCTGGATCTGGTGATGCAGAAGGTGTCCTTCTCGTATGAGGAAAACCGCGGGAACCTGGAGGAAGTCAGCCTGTCGATGCAGGCGGGACGCCTCATCAGCCTGGTGGGTGTTTCCGGATGCGGCAAGAGCACCGTGGCCGGAATTCTGGCCGGAAAGAACAAGGGCTACACCGGCAACATCACGATTGGCGGAAAGGAACTGTCGGATATCCGCGAGGAAGATTTAAAGAAGAAAGTGGTGCTCGTTGGCTCCGGAAGCTTTCTGTTTAAGGGAACCGTAGCCGAGAATCTGAAGATGGCACGGCCCGACGCGACGGAAGAAGAGATGGAGGCTGTGTTATCGCACGTGTGCCTGTGGGAGGAACTGCAGGAGACGGGCGGACTTGCGACAGAGCTGGAGGAGAGAGGGGCCAACCTCTCCGGCGGACAGTGCCAGCGACTGGCGCTCGCCCGGGCTCTTCTGGCGGATGCTTCCGTGTACCTGTTTGACGAGGCAACCTCCAACATCGACGCGGAGAGCGAGGAAAAGATCATGGAGATCATCCACGCGCTCGCGCAGAGCCGTACGGTGCTGCTGATCTCACACCGCCTGTACAACTGCGTCCCCTCCGACCGGATTTACTACATGGAAGACGGACGGATCGTCGAGGTTGGCACGCATGAGGAACTCATGGCGCTTGGCGGCGGATATTTCCGGATGTTTACAAAACAGCGTGAGCTGGAAGAATACGCGAAGAAGGAGGTGGCGGAATGAAAACGGATCGTAGAAGTGTTTCAAGGCGAAGCGGCATGGAGATCATGAGCGCGCTGATCGTGCTTGTGAAACCCTTAATTCCGGTGATGGCGGGCGCCATCCTGCTGGGCGTGCTGGGACATTTGTGCGCCATCTTTCTGACGATCTTAGGATCGGAGGCCCTGTTGTCCGGGCTTGCGCAGATTCCGGCGCTTCTGTTCGCCCGCATCGGGGAGACGGCGAAAAACCCCGGCGCGCTGCTTGTGTGGATGGTGGTATTGGCGGTCCTTCGCGGGCTTTTGCACTACGCGGAGCAGTACTGTAACCACTACATCGCTTTCCGGCTTTTGGCGCAGATCCGCCACAAGGTGTTCGCGGCGCTTAGAAAGCTCTGCCCGGCCAAGTTAGAGGGACGGGATAAGGGCGATCTGATCGCGGTCTTAACGAGCGATATCGAGCTTCTCGAAGTGTTCTATGCGCATACGGTGTCGCCCATTGCCATTGCCGCCATCGTCAGCCTGGTCATGGTCATCTTCATCGCCTGCCAGCATCCGCTCGCAGGACTGTGGGCGCTGTTCTTCTACGCCCTGATCGGCGTCGGGATCCCCATGTGGAACAGCAAGCGCACCGCCCAGACCGGTATGGAATACCGCACGGGCTTTGGCGATCTGAACAGTTATGTCTTAGAATCGCTGCGCGGTCTCGATGAGACGATCCAGTACGGAAACGGCGAGGAGAGAAAGGCAGAGTTAAACGCCCGTTCCATCGAGCTCGCAGGCTACCAGAAGCAGCAGAGCGAGCGGGAAGGCACCCAGAGCGCCATCACCACGGCGGCCGTGCTTCTCGGCTCCTTTGGCATGTTTTTCCTGATGCTGTCGCTGTACATGATGGAGTGGTGTGACTTTTCCGCCGTCCTTGTCGCTACGGCGGCCATGATGGGCTCGTTCGGACCGGTGCTGGCGCTGTCGGCGTTGTCCAACACACTGGCACAGACGCTGGCCAGCGGCGAGCGCGTGCTCTCCCTTCTGGAGGAAAAGCCCATGGTCCGTGAAATCCGGGCCCGCAGCTCGAAGGAAGAAGCCGTCTTCCAGGAGGCTTCCTTTACGGATGTCAACTTTGCCTATGACGATCACCAGGTGTTAGACGACTATACGCTGAGTGTAAAGCCGGGCATTATCATGGGGATCCAGGGAAAGAGCGGCGCCGGAAAATCCACGATCTTAAAGCTTCTGATGCGCTTCTGGGATGTGGACAGCGGCTCCGTGAAGGTAAACGGAAAGGATGTCAGGGAAATTCCGACGGAGCTTTTGCGGCGGACGGAAGCCTATGTCACCCAGGAGACGCAGCTGTTTAACACCTCGGTTGCGGAAAACATCGCCATCGGAAAGATAGGCGCTACCCGGGAGGAAATCGAGGAGGCGGCAAAGAAAGCGGCCATCCACGACTTTATCGTCGGCCTGCCCGAAGGGTATGACACCAAGGTGGGCGAGCTTGGCGATACGCTTTCCGCCGGAGAAAGACAGCGGATTGGCCTCGCGCGGGCGTTCTTATCCGGCGCGCCTTTGCTTCTGCTTGACGAGCCGAGCGCCAATCTGGACTCTTTAAACGAGGGACAGATCTTAAAGGTGTTAAAGGAAGAACGGGGCGATAAGACCGTGGTTCTGGTTTCGCACCGGCAGTCCACGTTAAGCGTCGCGGATGAGGTGCAGGTTCTGGCATAAAATGAGCCGCGAAAAATGGTAAAAAGCACCGAATTTTTGCGAAAAAAGCGGTAGAATCCGATTTTCCTTAAAAAACCTGCGTATATCGTGCAGATATTCTTGACAAACATGGAACAAACGGTTATAAAGAAAGCGTAATAACCCATTACATACCGAAACAGGAGGGATTTTTCAAATGAATAAAGTGGAACTTGTAGCAGCAGTAGCAGAGGCAGCAGGTCTGTCCAAGAAGGATGCAGAGAAGGCCGTTAAGGCGTTTACCGATGCCGTATCCGCAGAACTGGCCAAGGGTGGCAAGGTTCAGCTGGTTGGCTTTGGTACGTTCGAAGTCAGCGAAAGAGCAGCCAGAGAGGGAAGAAATCCTCAGAGCGGCGAGAAGCTCGTCATCGCGGCTTCCAAGACGCCTAAGTTCAAAGCCGGCAAGGCTCTGAAGGACATGGTCAACGCCTAGTTTACTGTCCAAAAAGGTTCGAAAACAAATTAGCAAGGAGGGCCGTGACATGTCACAGCCCTTCTTCTCTATTTCAAGGAGGTTCCGGTTGAGGTTAGACAAATATCTGAAGGTTTCCCGCCTGATCAAGCGGCGCACCATCGCAAATGAAGCCTGCGACGCGGGCCGGGTGCAGTTAAACGGCAAGGTCGCCCGCGCCTCATCAGAGGTCAAGGCCGGGGATATCATAGAAATCGCCTTCGGGGAGAAGCCGGTGCGCGTGGAGGTTCTGGATGTGCAGGAAACCACCCGCAAGGAGGAAGCAAAGGAACTATTTCGGTACTTATAAGAAAAGCTCTTTACAAAACCTGAGAAGTGAAGTATAGTTATTCTGATTCCGGAATGCATACAGGCGATCATGTAAAGGGGAGGAAACCATGGCAGGGCGGAGAAGAAAACAGAATACCAATACGCTCTCCACAATCGTAAGCGGGCTGACCATTCTTTGCGTGGTGCTGCTGCTGTTGGGAGTGGTTTCTTCACAGACGCAGAAGCTGAAGGAAAAGGAAGCGGCCTACGCTGCCGAGGAAGAACGGCTTACAGCTGAGTACCAGGATCTGAAGGATAAGGCGGGGGAGCTGGAAGAACAGCGTATTTATGTGCAAACCAAACAGTTTGTGGAAGAGATGGCGAAGAGCCGTCTCGGCCTGGTAAAACCGGGGGAGATGATCCTGAGACCGGGCAATTAAAAGCAGATCATGGATCGAGTGTTTCGTTTTATCGAGGAATATAAGCTCCTTAAGGCAGGGGATAAAGTGCTTCTGGGCGTGTCCGGAGGCGCGGATTCTACCTGCCTGTTTTGCGTATTGACCGCGCTGGCAAAGAACATGCCGCTTTCCCTGGCGGTGGTGCATGTGCACCACGGAATCCGGGGGGAGGAGGCGGAGGAAGACGCTAGGTTCGTGCAGGAGTTGTGCGAACGGGAGAGCGTTCCTTTTTTCCTGGAGCGGGCGGACGTACCGGCTTTGGCTAAGGAGTGGGGCGTCTCCTCGGAGGCGGCCGGGCGCCGGGTGCGCTACGAGGCGTTTCGCAGATGGAAGGACGCGTGGGGCGCGGATGTGATTGCCGTGGCCCATCAGAAGGAGGACAGCGCGGAAACCGTTCTCCTCAATCTTTTTCGGGGCAGCTCGCTGTCCGGCCTGCGGGGACTAAGGCCCCAAAATGCCGATATCATCCGCCCCCTTTTGTGCCTTCGAAGAAGCGAAGTCCTGGAGATTTTACAGAAGATCGGGCAGCCCTACCGGGAGGATTCCACCAACGAAGGCGATGACTACACCCGAAACCGGATCCGGCATCAGATCCTTTCCTACGCGGAGGAAGCCATCAACGCGCAGGCGGTGGAGCACATCCTGTCTGCCGCGTCCCGGATCGGGGAGGCGAAGGACTATCTGGACCGGGAGGCAAAGGAGCGCCTGGAAGCAATGCGCGAGCGCCGGCCATCCGGGGTGTTTTTAAAAGAGGCTGTCTGGCGGGAGACAGATAAGGAGCTCCGGGGAATGATCTGCCGGGATGCTATGGCGCAGGTGCGAGGAAGCGCCACGGATCTGGAAACGGTTCATATCCGCGCGTTAGCAGAGCTGTTTGACAAACGTCCCGGCAAATGGCTAAATCTCCCGGGAGGGCTGGTGGCGCGCCGGGAAGATGGCGGCATCCTGCTTGATAGGGGGGGATCACAGGCGGAGGAGGCTGACGAAAGCCCTGGGATTCTCCGCGTAACAGGACGGGATGAATATAAAAAAATTCTGGAAAATTCCTGTACGAAATGCTTTGACTATGATAAAATAGATGGGTATGTCATTTTTCGGCACAGGCAGCCGGGAGACTACATTTCCATTGCACCCACCGGGAAGAAAAGCATCCGAAGGTTTATGATTGATCAGAAGATTCCCAGGGAAAAACGGGACAGTATATGGCTGCTGGCGGACGGTTCCCACATTCTGTGGATCGTGGGGTATCGCGTCAGTGAGTACTATAAAGTAAACGATCAAACAAAAAGAATACTGGAGGCGTCGATATGAGTGAAAGAATCGAAGTGTTAATTCCCGAAGAAGAAGTAGATAAGCGGATTTCGGAAATCGGAGAGGAAATCAGCAAGGCCTATGCCGGCAAAACCATCCATATGATCTGCATCTTAAAAGGCGGAGCCATGTTTATGTGCGAGCTGGCCAAGCGGATCAATCTGCCGGTCACGATGGATTTTATGTCGGTTTCCAGCTACGGAGACGATACAAAATCCAGCGGCATCGTTCGGATTTCCAAGGACCTGGATGAATCACTTTCGGGAAAGGACGTGCTGATCGTGGAAGATATCATCGACAGCGGGCGTACTCTTTCCTACCTGATTGAAGTGTTAAAGCAGCGCGGACCGAAGAGCATCGAGATCTGCACGCTGCTCGATAAGCCGTCCCGCCGGGAAAAGCTGGTCAAGGTGGATTACAGCTGCTTTTCCATTCCAAACGAGTTCGTGGTGGGCTACGGTCTGGACTATGCGCAGAAGTATCGCAATCTTCCGTACATCGGAGTGGTGCGCTTCGATTAAGGAAGGCAACAGGGAGGGAGCAATTTGAACAACAGAAATGAATATGGCTTTAGCTTCTCACTCTTTTACCCTTTGATTATTATTCTGGTGTTTGTCCTCGTGATGGGGTTCATGGACCGCATGAACCTGGGGCAGGTGGAGCGTTACACCTATCAGCAGTTTGAGGAAGCCGTGACGGAAGGGAAAGTCGCTTCGGCCATCCTGGATCAGAGCCAGGAGGTTCCCACCGGCAGCGTCACCATCACCTTAAAAACCGGCAGCCGCGTGATCATCAACGTGACGGACGTGGGGGATGCCGCGGCGTTTCTTGGGGACAACGAGGTTCCATACGTCATCAACGCGGTGCCGGAGGAGAGCGTGTTCCTCACGATCATCCTGCCCATCCTGATCGGCCTGGGCCTCATGATCTTCCTGGTCGTGTTCATGGTCAACCGGGCGGCAGGCGCCGCGGGCGGGCAGAACCAGATGATGAATTTCGGCCGCAGCCGGGCCCGCATGATTAAAAACAGCGGGAAGGATTTCTCCAAGGTAGCCGGTCTTCAGGAAGAAAAAGAAGACCTGGCGGAAGTGGTCGACTTCTTAAAGAATCCCAACAAATACGCGCAGCTTGGCGCCCGGATCCCGAAGGGCGTGCTCCTTGTGGGCCCTCCCGGAACCGGAAAAACGCTGCTTGCAAAGGCCGTGGCGGGGGAGGCTGGCGTGCCGTTCTTCTCCATCTCCGGCTCGGATTTTGTGGAAATGTTTGTCGGTGTCGGCGCATCCCGCGTGCGCGACATGTTTGCCGATGCCAAGGAAAACTCTCCGTGCATCGTCTTTATCGATGAGATCGATGCGGTCGCCAGACGCCGCGGAACCGGCATGGGCGGCGGGCACGATGAGCGGGAGCAGACGTTAAACCAGCTCCTCGTTGAGATGGACGGTTTTTCTCCTAACCAGGGCATCATCGTAATGGCAGCCACCAACCGCGTGGATATCCTGGACCCGGCGATCATGCGCCCGGGCCGGTTTGACCGCAAGGTGACGGTGGGAAGGCCGGACGTCAAAGGGCGGGAGGCCATCCTGCGCGTGCACGCCTCGGACAAGCCGCTCGCGGATGACGTAGACTTTGAAAAGATCGCCAGGACGACGGCCGGGTTTACCGGGGCCGAC
The DNA here is from genome assembly GCA_017479935.1 of Lachnospiraceae bacterium. Classification (GTDB taxonomy): domain Bacteria; phylum Bacillota; class Clostridia; order Lachnospirales; family Lachnospiraceae; genus RGIG5021. The sequence goes on along the minus strand of JAFVBO010000138.1, from coordinate 3,592 downwards.
CTGGAGAACCTGATGAACGAGGCGGCCATTCTGGCGGCCAGAGAAAACCGTGCCTGCATCACCCAGGACGACATCAACCGGTCGTTCATCAAGGTGGGGATTGGCGCGGAAAAGAAGAGCAAGATCATCTCCGATAAGGATAAGCGGATCACCGCGTATCACGAGGCGGGACATGCCATTTTGTTCCACGTGCTGCCGGATGTGGGGCCGGTTCACACGGTCTCCGTCATCCCGACCGGCATGGGAGCGGCCGGCTACACGATGCCGCTTCCGGAAAAGGACGAGATGTTTAACACCCGCGGCCGCATGCTGCAGACCATCATGGTAGACCTTGGCGGCCGCATCGCGGAGGAGCTGGTGCTGGATGACATCACCACCGGGGCTAGCCAGGATATCCGCCAGGCAACCGCCTTAGCCCGCGCCATGGTGACGCGGTACGGCATGTCCGAAAAGGTGGGCATGGTCAGCTACGGAGACGACAACGAAGATGTATTTATCGGTCTGGAATTAGGACACGGCCGGAGTTACGGCGAGAACATGGCATCCGCCATCGATGAGGAAGTCAGACGGATCATTGGCGAGTGCTACGAAAAGGCCAGAAAGATTATCCAGGAACACCGGGATGTGCTGGACAAGTGCGCGGATCTTCTGATGGAGAAGGAAAAGATCTCCGGCGAGGAATTTGCGCAGCTTTTCCCGGCGGAAGATCCGAAAGAGTAAACCATATGCCTGCGGTATTCTGACATAAACGGCAGTGCGACCTAGGAAGCGAGGACTCCACCCATGGAGGACGGTTTAAGAAAGAAAATTGACTATCTATACGCGGACTGCACAGAAGACTATCGGATTCCCATGGAATGCATGCCGGGGGACACGGTGGAGTTTCGTCTTCGCGCGCCGAAGACGGAAAAAATGAAAGCCGTTCTTCTGGTGGGAGAGGAGCGCTTTCCCATGGAAGCTTTCCGGGAAAAAGGCTGCTTTAGCTGGTACCGGGTGTCACTCCCCGTTATGGAGCGGCAGTGGTACCTGTACGAGGTGACGTTTGAGGACGAAACCGGGACCGAGACGGTCTACTACGGGGCGGAGGGCGTGAAAAACCGGCCCGAGGAGTGCTTCCCGTTTGTGGTGACGCCGGGCTTTATCACACCGGCCTGGTCCCGCGGTGCGGTCTATTATCAGATTTATGTGGACCGCTTCTGTCAGGGCAATCCGATGAATGATGTGCTCACGGATGAATACGCCTATATCAATGGCTTTCACTCGGAGCGCGTGACAGATTGGAACAGCCTGCCGCAGATGATGGATGTACACCGTTTTTACGGGGGAGATCTGCAGGGCGTGCGCAAAAAACTCGACTATCTGCAGTATCTGGGCGTGGAGGTTCTGTACTTCAACCCCTTGTTTGTATCCCCTTCCAATCATAAGTACGACACCCAGGACTATGACGCGATCGACCCGCATTTCACGGTGCTAATCCGCGATGAGGGCGAACTGCTCAGCCCCGGGAGCGCGGATAACCGGGAGGCTACCCGCTATATCTGCCGGAGCTGTGACAAGGCCAATCTGGAGGCCTCAAACGCCTGGTTTGCCTCTTTTGTCAAGGAGGTGCACGCGCGGGGCATGAAAATTGTCCTGGACGGCGTGTTTAACCACTGCGGCTCCTTTAACCGGTACATGGACCGCGAGCGGATTTACCAGGTAAGCGGCGAGTACGAACCCGGTGCCTTTTTAAGCGCAAAAAGCCCGTACCGGGACTATTTTTACTTCCAGGAACCTAATGCGGAAAGCCCGTACGAAGGCTGGTGGAACTTTGACACCCTTCCGAAGTTAAACTACGATTCGGAAAACCTGCAGCAGGAGATCATCCGGATTGGCAAAAAATGGGTGTCTGAACCCTACTGCGTGGACGGCTGGCGGCTGGATGTGGCAGCGGATTTAGGACACGATGCCGACACCAACCATGCCTTCTGGAAGCGCTTCCGCAAGGAAGTGAAGGCTGCGTCGCAGGATACGATCATTTTAGCGGAGCACTACGGGGATCCTTCCGCCTGGCTGATGGGCGATGAATGGGACACCGTGATGAATTACGACGGCTTCATGGAGCCGGTCACGTTCTTTTTGACCGGCATGGAAAAGCATGGAGACCGCTTCGAGGAAGGGCTGTATAACAACGGCACCTACTTCTTTGACGCCATGCATTATCAGCTCGGGCGCATGCAGGTGAGCAGCGTCTTAACGGCCATGAACGAGCTGAGCAACCATGACCATTCGCGTTTCTTAACCCGCACCAATCAGAAGGTGGGGCGCATGGGCTCGTTAGGGTCGGAGGCGGCCTCGCAGGACGTGAAGACCAGTGTGCTGCGGGAGGCGGTCGTCATCCAGATGACCTGGCCAGGCGCGCCGACGCTGTATTATGGCGACGAGGCCGGTCTGTGCGGCTTTACGGACCCGGATAACCGCCGTACCTACCCGTGGGGGCGGGAAGACTTAGAACTCATCGACTTCCACAAATATGTGATCGGCATTCACAAAAAGAGTCCGGCCCTGCGGCACGGCTCGTATCGCCCGCTTCTGTGGGACTACGGCCTGATCGCGTACGGGCGCTTTACGGACGAGGAGCAGATTCTGGTGGTCGTCAACAATGTCGGCGAACGGACCGTGACGGTTCCGGTCTGGACGCTCGGCGTAGAAGACGGGGAAATGATGGAGAGCCTGGTTCTTACAGAAGAAGGCGGCTACAACGTCGGAACCATCCGATTTCCCGTGGAAGACGGCTGCGTGACACTGCAGCTGCGGGAACGCTCTGCCGGCATTTTCCGGGCGGTTTCCTGTTAGAAAGTCAGAACTTCCTCATTTGACGATGGGTTCGCCCGGATGTTCCATGAAAAAATAGCAGACGGGAACGCCAAGTACGCGGCTTAAGTCTGCCAGGGCCCTCGTAGAGGGCACAAAACGGCCGGACAAAACCCCTCGGATATAGCTGTCGTCCCGGCCGATCAGGCGGCTTAAGTGGGAAGGGGTAAGAATTTCTTCACTCTGGGAAAGCAGGCAGGATATGTTTTCACGGATCAGCTGGTCGACGGCGGGTACAGGGTCATTCACGAAAACCTCCTTATAGAAAGAAAATATGAATGTATTGGTGGTTGCATGGGATGATCTATGTACACGGGAGCGCCTCTGAAATGGAATTACTGTGTTACAAGCGTATTATGCGCAAAAGCAAAAGATAGACAAAATACCAAAATATCCAGATGATATCTTTGCATAATTTTTCATTTTTCACTTGCATTTGACGGAAGACTGTGGTATAAAAGGAAAGTCGGTTGAAAAACGGACGCATGGGGGAGTTCCCGAGTGGCCAAAGGGGGCAGACTGTAAATCTGTTAGCGATGCTTTCAGTGGTTCGAATCCACTCTCCCCCACTCAAAAAGAAGGTCCATCCTTCTTTCATATAGGGAAGGCTTTTACAGCTTCCTATTCTAATATTGTCGCGGGGTAGAGCAGTCCGGAAGCTCGTCGGGCTCATAACCCGGAGGTCGCAGGTTCAAATCCTGCCCCCGCAACTCTTGCCCAGATAGCTCAGTGGGTAGAG
>JAFVBO010000016.1 GCA_017479935.1 Lachnospiraceae bacterium | reverse complement strand
GCCATCAGCTTCCTGGAGGAACTGAAGCCCCGCGAGAATGCAACGGTACAGACCGAGACAGATGAGTAACCAGGAGGGAGGCACAAACCCATGCGCCATGTAATCGGGAGCTGCATTGTGCTGATGCTGCTGTGCCTTTCCCATGCAACGCTGGCAGCGCCGGTGTCAACGGAACAGTTTCTTGTCCGATATGGTGCATGGGCTGCCTACCTGATGGGAGAGGAGGTATCTCTCCCGGAGGTGACCTATGACGTCGAATCAGGATACCTTGATATGGGGAATGTGGCCGTTTCAGCCAGGGATCATACGGTAGAATCGGTCGCAGTGGTGTCCCGGGACGGGACGGAGGACGAGATGATCGTTATGGTTTCCGTCCTCGGGGCACTCGGGCGAAACCCGGTTTCAGAGGACGCTTCCCTGGAAGAGCTTTCGTTTCTCAAGGCTGCCGCAGATGAAACGGTACGCTTGGGCGACTATGCTGTGACGCTGGGGACGGAGGAAGGCGCGTTGTACCTCATCGCTGTACTGGACAGCAAGGAGGTATTAGCGGAGGAAGTGACTGAAGGCCGGACAGACCAACCTCTGGCAGAAGCGCCTATAACGTCCATGCAGGCCATAGTGGATACGGGTGGCGGTACACTCCGGCTGCGCGAGGGGGAATCCGTCAGGACAAAGATTCTCGCAGAGCTTCCGAACGGAAGCTGCGTCACGATTCTGGACTATGGCGAAGAATGGTGTCATGTCATCGCAGGAGGAAAGACAGGCTACGTGATGACAGGATTCCTCCGGGTAGATTAACCTAATATCGAATCAAAAAAGGAGGCACATGTATCGAACTGAAAACACCGCAGGTGTTCGTACATTCAGATCGTGGATGTCGACTTATGAATTGATCATTTCAGCTCCAACAGCGGGTTTTTCAAAAGCTGATCTATTAGCGAGTGCATAGCAGTTTTCATATCCGGCGATGTGATCTCCGTGATCGCTGTAGTCAGCTTCACAGCAGCATCCTTTGCCGAGGCACCACAGTGGAATATCGTCTCATCCACGTTGTTGTAATCCAGGATGATAAATCGATCATGCATGATGCCACCTGTCTTATAAAGTAAAACGGGAATGTTCGGATATTCTGTTTGGAAATCCTTATAATCGCTGAGGTGAAGGTTGTGATTCAGATTGTCGCTGAAGACGGTTACTGATACGTTGTTCCTTACTGATTGTAACTGACGGAGCGTTTTGATGTTGATGTAGTTGTCAACGATAAACACGGTCTTCTTCGCTTGTGCATAGATGCTAATATAGGTCTCATCAGCTTTTGCGGGCTCGTTATTCAGAAGCAGATACTCCTGTGGCGCATCCGGATCCTTGAACTGAAGAAGTACAGATGATATCTCAGAACGCTTCACGGTTTCACCGATCTCTTCAAGCGCACATGCTAGCAGATCATCGTGTTTCATGAGAAGACGCTGTTGCTCCTGCATCATAGCCTGCACATTTCTGATCGCTTCAGTATTTTCAGTGGTCTGCATCGAAAGGCGTAAATAGTCACGCTGGCTAGCCAAGGGCTGATTCACGATGATGTAGTCCTTCATTGCCTTGAAGGCCATCACCAATGCACGACTTTGACGTATCGCCAGTTCTCCACGAAGTACCGTCATAAGTAAATACAGCCCTTGCTCCGTAAATGCATGCGGCAAATATCTGGGGCCTCCCCAACTTGAAGTGAAATTTTTGCACCTCAAGATTTCCTCGAACTCAGACTTTGTTAATTGGAACATGAATTCATCGCCTTCAAACCTAGCAGCATTGTTTTTTACCTGACGATTGAAGTTCTTTGTTTCATACCCATATATCTCCGCGAGCTCGAAATCGAGCATGACTTTAACGCCGCGCACTTCATAAATCTTGTCGTGGATTGTTCTTTCATCAATAATAGCGATTTCAGCCCTCTCGACGACAGCAGCTTCTGGATCTGTAGTTGCTGTCTTGGATTCTGTTTGTTCGGTTTCGTGTGACTGTTCAATCATAGGTTTATCTTTTTCAGCGCTCATAGGCGGCACCTCATTCGCATAAAATTCCATTTAATATCATAATGCAAATGGGATTGTCCTTCAATTGGTTAATGTGACACCGGTGTAAAGCAAATTAGCTGTTGCATTTTTGTCTCGGTAGGCGTACAATGTAGCCAATGACCAGGTTCCAGATACTCGTGAGGACTGGGACCGAGGGAGGACCTGAGGGCCCTCCTTTCTTTTTGCACGAAGGGCAGGAGAGATTGCGTTGTCAAAGCCATATCTAACGATAGATCAGCAAATTTCTAAGCTCTCACGGGAGAAAGGGTTGAACATTTCTGACCTGACATTTGCGAAGCAGATGCTCACAAACATTGGTTATTTTTCGTTGATCGGCGGTTACAAAAACCTGTTTACCAATCCGATGACCAGAAAATATGAACAACCCACAACTTTTGAGGATATTGTTGCACTATACCAATTTGACGATGAGCTTCGGCATCTAACATTCAGATTTCTAATGCAGGTAGAGCAGAAACTTCGACAGCTTATCTCTGACAGTTTTTGTGCACATTTCGGAGAGCAACAGTCCTATTACCTTTCCGCAGCCAGCTATAATGCGGCCCGTAAGCTAGGACCTGACATTGCCAAACTTATAAGCATATTAGACTATCACGCCAATAGAAACACCGAAAAGGCCTATCTTGTACATCAACGCAATCTTTACCATAACGTTCCATTATGGGTCACCACTAAAATTCTGACTTTCGGTCAGCTCTCCAAGTTTTATCAGCTGATGCAGTTTCGTCAGCAAAGTGATATCAGTAAGTGTTATGAGCACGTGACAGAGAAAAACTTAGGTCAATACTTGACGAACCTCACATTGTTCCGAAACGTATGCGCCCATAATGAGCGGCTATTCAGCTTTAAACTACAGAAAGATTTCCCTGACACTGTCCTTCATCAGAAACTTGGCATAGTCAAAAAGGGAAACCAATATCTACAGGGAAAACGTGATTATTTCGGGCTTGTAATTGCCCTCCGGTATCTGCTTCCCAAGGACGATTTCCTGCTTTACAAGAAATCCCTCATCGGACTAATCAATTCCTATACAAAACAGAGTCCTCGGATATCAAAGTCTGATTTACTCGTACAAATGGGTTTCCCTTCCAATTGGGAAAAGATCACGAGATACAAGCTGACATAAGCATTTCTCACCCAGTCATAACGGTTGGGTGCTTCTTATACTCCAACCGGTCAAAGTCAAACTGGCGTGCTTCTTCATTCCACTCAATAGAGTCTCTACTGCTTTCGTTGAACAGGTTGTTTACCCGGCCGATGGTGATCTCCTCATGATCTTTGAGGCTCATGCCCAACATGATACAGCACAGGCTAAGCAGAGCAGTCGTCATAGGCCGCTCTGTCTTCCACAGTTTTTTCCTGCCGGCACCGTTGCCTTAAGGTTCATGCCCCACAGGTCAATCAGTTCCGGAAGGATCTGACAAAAGCTGAAGGTATTGAACTGCTCCAGGAAGTCAACCACGGAATCGGGCACATTCTCCGGGTCATAGTGCTTGCCATCACCCAGGCAAGAGACTCGAACATCTCCAAAGAGAAGATGTCCAGTGTGGATGCCGCCTCATCACTCTCCTTCACCGTATCGCCCAGCCGTATGATATCCTTGTACACATCCGCGCCCGAACATATTACGGTACATGCGCGGGATCGCCGCAGATGCCCTAAATCTGATCTCCTGACCGTCAATTTCAATCTTCTTCGTTATTGCCATGGTGCTTATCTCCCTTCACAATTATGTATAAATGGGCAGAGAATATTTCATCCCTGCCCTGGTCACTATGCTGTTATTAGCTGACAGCAGTCTCATCGTCCTGTGTGACGTTTTCCTCCGTACCAGTGCCGGCGTGCTGTTCCATGCCTGCTCCCAGTTCCCGGTAAAGATCCTGGCAAACACATCGAAGAGGCTGGTCAGTACATACGGCACCGTGCTCAGTACAGCGGAAATGCCCTGAAAGGCTCCCTCGAATACCGGGGCCAGCAGGGTGCAGAAATCATTTCCAGATCTTTTTCATCGTGTCCGTGATGGTTTTATGAAACAACTGAATCAATCTCCAAAGACGAGTTTGAGTAGCATAGGTGCGAGCGTAAGGAACATGGAAACTAGATGTGGATGATGCTACTGCAGAAGCAGAACGCATGGAACAAGAAGCATTTGCTGAGCCCAAATGGTCCTGTAACGCCTTCAGATCATGTATGTCAACATTAGATTCGTAGCATAAAGCAGGCGGGCGAAGCAGAATAGCTTCGCCCGCCTGTCTCAGATTACATCGCTTTGAGATAGTCCAGGACCTCGCGCAGGGAAGAGAAAACCTCCAGGCACAGGGCCCGGATCTCCTCGGTGGGTTCCACCAGATCAGGGACCATGAGGGTGCGCAGTCCTGCAGAGGAAGCGGAGCGAATGCCGTTGAAGCTGTCCTCAATGGCAAAGGCTTCCGCGGGCGGGGTGCCAAGGGTTTGGCAGGCGAGGAGATAGATCTCCGGATCAGGTTTGCCCTTGCTGACCATGTCCCCGCATACAAGAGCGCGGAAGTAATCAATCAGCCCGGCTTCCGTGAGTTCGCGTGCTACGGTTTCTCTGCGGGTGGAGGAGGCAAGGACAACAGGAATTCCGGTCTCTTTTAGATACCCCAGCAGCTCCCTGACGTATGGCTTGAGGGGAAGATTACCGTGGGCGTATCTGGATTGGTAGATAACGGAGGCTTCGGCCATGAAGTCTTCCGCCGGGAAATCTTCGCCGCGCATCTTTCGCATGATCTCCCTGGACTCTTTGCGCGTGGTGCCAAGACAGGCACGAAACACGGGGTGGAAGTCGCCGAGATTGTGGCGTGCGGCGATCTCGTCCCAGCATGCCATGACACATCTCTCGGAGTCGAAGATGACACCGTCCATATCAAACACTACCGCATAATCTGCCATGCATCCCTCGTCCTTTCCGGGGTAGAACCCGTGCACATGATACGGAGGCAGTCCGGTTTCGTCAACCGAAAGGGGAGGAAGCGTCCTGCTTTTTCCATGTACTTGAGGGAAGTCCAAGGAAGAGCTGTGTTATACTTGCTCCATTCGAACACGGGAGGCAAGGCAAATGGAGATTGTGCGCGCAGACAGCTTTCCTCTGCGCTGTGGCGCCTGGTATGTGCGTATTGAGGCGATGGCCAGAAAGCACGGCATTCCGCTGGAAAAGGAATTCGATGAGCACGACGGGGAGGACACATGGTATGTTGTGGCGCTGGACGCTACCTTTCCAGTGGGCACGGCGAGAATGTATCCCCTGGATGATACGCGCGTCATGATCGGCCGTGTGGTGGTGCTTCCGGAATACCGGCACCAGGGCACAGGGACGCATATCGTGCGCGCATGCGAGGCGTGGGCAAGAGAAATGGGGTATGCGTTTTCACATCTGGAGGCCAGGGAAAACAAGCTGGATTTCTACCGGAAGCTGGGCTATACGCCCTGCGGGGAGGCATTGGTATCGGGGGACACTTTCCGGTGCATTCCCATGGAGAAAGCGCTCATGGAGGAGGAAAGACCGTGCCACTTCAACTGATTCCATCCTTTCTCTTCTTCTGCTTTGTGCAGTCCATCACGCCGGGTCCCGCCAACCTGGCCTCGCTCGCCGTGGCTCTCAACGAGGGCCGGGAGGCAGCGCTCAGGCAGTGGCGCGGTATCTTTGTAGGCTTCACGATTGTTTCGCTCTCAAGCGTCCTGATCACCTTTTTCCTCGGAAATATCCTGGGTGAGGCCGTAGGTGTCCTCTCATGGGTGGGAAGCGCCTACCTTCTCTATCTCGCCTGGCACCTGATATCGCCGCTTCTTAGCACAAAAAAAGCTTCTCGGGAGGAGGCAACCGTGCCATCCACCCGGAAAACCGGCTTTTTCAGCGGACTGTTTGTCCAACTGACAAACGTGAAGATCATGGTGTACTGTATGACGGTGCTCTCCAGCTTCGTTTTGCCTTACACAAATTCCTTTCTTTCCCTGCTGCTCATGGGTCTCTTTCTTCCCTTTACCGGGCCTATGTGTAACCTCGTGTGGCTCTTTGCGGGTGTCCGGCTGCAGGGCATCTTTGAAAAACACAGGGTGGTCATCAATATCCTGATGGCGCTGTCCCTTGTCTACTGTGCCGTAAGGCTGCATCTGTGAGAAATGTCAAAGGCAGATGCTTGTTACAGTTGCAGAAATGCAGGCAATGACAATGGCTCCAGCCTATTTTTCCAGATTGATCTGTCCGTCTCGGCAAGCGGCCAGCAGTTTGGTTAAATCCACCATGCGTTCATACAGCACCTTTCCATGATCGGTATCAATCACCAGCTTTCGCTGCGGAAAGGTGGCAAATTCAAAAGACTGTGAGTGAATATCCCGTCCGGTTTCCTGAGCATCGCGCAAAGAGGTAAAGGGCTGATGGGACATAAGACGCATGCCGTGACTGTTGGCAATGAGGGTGTAACCGGCAATCCCCGTGGTTTTCTGATAGGCCTGACAGAATCCGCCATCGATAACCACCAGTTTGCCTCCGGCTTTCAAAGGGCTTTCGCCGTGGGTAACGCGAATGGGTGTATGGCCATTGACAATGCAGGCGTTCTCATCCGTCAAATCAAATTCTGCTAGGATCTTCCGGCAGGTTTCTTCTTTGTTGTACCACTGATAGTATGCGTTCCTGGGTTCCTGCCAGGCTTGCTCATCGGGGATAAAGGCCCGGGCGAAGGTTTTGATCTGCCGTCCGCAAACGGGAGAATCCGTTCCGCACCAGAGATACCACATGAAATCCAGCGCTGCCTGATCACCGGTGTAAAACGCACGGCGGGCAATCTGATCGGCATAGTCCATAAAGGCTTTTCCGCTTTTTCTCATGCCCTGGAAGGTTTTTTCCAGGAAAGATCCGTCTGCGTTCAGGGGGATGCAGCCATGATACAGGAGATTCCCGTTAAAGGCGCGATACATCCATCCTCGGCGATACAGAAATGCGATGTGCTCATGTAAACGCAGGCTGTGGGTAAAGGATTGGTGCATACTGCTCATCAGCTGTTCTTCTTCAGCGGAGAGGCAATAAGGATTCGCCGGATCCACCGTGGGAATCGGCACATCCTTTAATGGCCACATCTGACCTGCGATTTCGATTTGATGGTTTTCCCAGTCTGCCTTGTGCAGCAACAGACGATCTTCCATCTGAAAATCCGGGTTCCGCTGGATGAGCTGGCCTTCCAATTTGAACATGATGATGTTGACAGCCTGGAGCAGGGCCTCCTTCAAAGAAAGGGAGGGATACACCTTTTCCGCAAACAGGCTCAATTCACGCAGCGGGATGCCGTAGCCGCGTTCCAGAATATCCATGTTTCCATAAGCCAGCGAATTTCGCAATACACCGGCGATACAGCATGTGCTGCCGGAGGCTGCTCCCATCCACAGCACGTCATGGTTGCCCCATTCGATATCCACGGAATGATGGTGCATCAGGATATCCACAATGCTGTCTGCCCGCGGGCCTCGGTCGAAAATATCCCCAACCACATGCAGCCTGTCCACGGCCAGGTTTTTGATCAACACGGCCAGGGCTTTGATGAAGTCCGGAGCGCTGGATGTGGCAATCAGAGAATCAATGATGGCATCATGATAACGTCGGCGGTTATCTTCCTGCTCGGTGAGCTCGCCGGATTCATCGGTTTGGTAGTGCATCAGTTCGTCCAGAAGGAATGCCCAATTCTCAGGCATGGAACGGCGCACTTTCTCCCGGGTATATTTGGACGAAAGCATCCGAGCCAGATGCAGCATGTTTTCTACCTGTGTCCTATACCAGGCGGGGGTTAAGTCCTCCTTTTGCTGATGCTGCTTGATCATCGCCTCCGGGTAGTAAATCAAGGTGCATAAGGCGTCTGCCTCCGCGCTGGTCAGATGATCGCCCAGCCACAGGTTAACCTTCTCCCGGATCACGCCTGAGCAATTATTCATGATGTGGCAGAAAGCCTCATACTCCCCGTGGATATCGCTCATAAAGTGCTCGGTTCCCTTTGGCAGACTGAGCTGGGCGCTGATACGAGTGATTTCTGTACAGAGAGATTCCAATGTCGGGAATTGTTCTCCCAGGAGCTGTAAGTATTTCAGCTTTTCCGATGATGTTTCCTTGACCATACGATTCCCTTCCTTTGTCTTGCGGCATATGGATTACTTTACCTCGCATCTGGATGTATATCAGTCAATTGAGGATGCCTTCTTCTTTGCTGTTTTGGGAAAAGTACTGACGGTAATAAGGAATGGTGATGAGATCCGTGAGAAGGTAGGCTGCCATGGGTGCTATGAGCAGGCCGGGGACACCCAAAAGGCATGGCAGCAGAAAAACGAGCGGAATATAGCATATGGCCTGCGGCAGGGAGGCCAGAAACGTGGATTTCCAGGATTGGCCCACAGCCTGCAAAAGAATGTTCATGGAAAAGCCGAACGGCATGAAAACAAGCCCCAGCACATGCAGGCGCAAGGCGGATACCCCCAGGGAGATTGTGGCCTCGTCAGTAGCATTGAACATCGTCAAGATGGCAGGCGCGAGAAAATACACAAGCGCCGCAATCCCGGTGACCAGCAGCAGGTTCAGATGGAGCGTATACCGGTACGCTTGCCGGATACGATCTTCCCGTCCCGCCCCCTTATTATAGGAGTACACGCTCTGCGCCCCCTGGAATAGTCCCTTGATGATTGCCAGAATCAGGGCGGCTGCCTTGGAAACGATGGAGAGCGCGGCGATCAGCGAATCGCCGCCAAATAGGCCTGCGGAAAGATTCATGCAGGCGGAGGAAAGGGTACCGGCCCCGTGGCGGCACATGGACGGAAGCCCGGCATGGAACAGTTCAGCGAACAGTTTTCCGGTGGGGCGGATGGAAGAAACAGAGAGCTTTGTTTCTGTGTGTCCGGATAGAAAGAATGAGAGCAGAAAGCCCAGACTGACCGCCTGGCTGATGAAGGTGGCCATAGCCGCTCCGGTAATGCCCAGATGCAGGCCGAAGATAAACAGTGGATCCAGCGCTATATTGAGCACGCCGCCGCATGCCATGCCAATCATGGACAGGCGGTTTTTCCCTTCGCCCCGCAAAAAGGTGGACAGCACCAGGGAAAGACACAGAAACGGAAAACCGAGCAGCATATACCGCCCATAGGTTTCCGCGTAGGGCTGAATGGTAGGGGTGCTGCCCAACAGCCGCATCAGGTCTGGCAACCAGATCAGCCCTGCCCCGCCAAAGAGGATCGAAAGAAGTGCGGCGAAAAAGCAGGCTGTGGAGCCGATGATGGACGCGCCCTGTCTGTCTTTTGCCCCCAGCAGCAGCCCGATGCGGGTGCCGCCGCCGGTGCCGAACAGGTAGCCCATGGCATTGATCAATTCCAAAATCGCAAAGCTGATGCCCACCGCGGCGGTAGCCTGGGTGCCCAACCGGGATACGAACCAGGTGTCTGCCATGCTGTATACGTTTGTGATGACCATGGATAGGATGGAAGGGATGGCCAGTTGCATCGTCAGCTTCCGGATGGGTTCCTTCGTCATACGCTCATATTGATTCATGGGTTGCGCTTACCCTTCCTTTTTTTTTGCGTTTGCACTAACGTGCATTATAGTAGAAACAAACTGCACATAACAACCGGGTGATCGGCCGATCAGCAGGTGACAATTTTGCAAAACGAAGTCGAGCAATTGCGTGAAGAGAAACAGGAATCGGATAAGTTGTTGGATCAAATCGTGAAACTGATTGCTCAGATTCGAGAAAAGAAGCTTTGATAAAGCTGAACCGAGTCGCGCTCTGCGCTATTCTTCTTTCTTCGGAAAGCCTTCCGCCTGGCCCAGCATGCGCCAGAGGGTGGTACGGCTGATACCCAGCTGACGCGCGGTGAGGGATTGGTTGCCATTGTTTTGGATCAATGCCTGATGAACGATGCGTTGATTCATTTCTGCCAGAGTGAGCCCGGTGAAAGAAGGGGATTCATTGAAATCTAGGGGTAAGCGATACTGTCGTCGCTCGCGGGCTAACAGATCTGCAACATCCACGTTGGAAATATAAAGCCCGTCGGTCACTGTAGCCAATTCATGCAGGACGTGCTTGAACTGGGTGTAGTTGCCGGGCCAGTCGTATTGGATCAGCATATCCAAGGCGCCAGGGTCAAAGCCCGCTACCTGTTTGTTCAATTCCACATTCAAATTGCCCAGATACAGGCTGGCCAGGGCGGGGATTTCATCCCGGCGACTGCGCAGGGTGGGCAGGTGGAGCGTCATGGAGCTTTGACGCAGGGAGAGCTTCTGGAAAAAATCATGTAATGGCATGTGTTCCTTGGCATCGCAGGAGAAAAGGAGCCACAGCCTGCGTTCCAGTCCTGTATCCTCAATGAGGGAAAGCAGCGTTTGCTGCCGATGGGCAGGCGCTTTCTCCAGATGCCGAAAGAAGATGGTTGTTCTGTAGGCGGTCAGCGGAGAACTTTGGCTTTCCAGCAGGAAATCCCATGTTTTTTCATTGAGCAACTCCGCGTCTACAGTGACCAGAGAATGATTTTTATAGGGGGAGCGCAGGTACAGGGCTCGGGCAATCTGCTCCTTGCCCGTTCCTTCTTCGCCCACAATCATCATCGGCTGGAGCGACGTGGCCAGGGAAGTCAAGCGCTGCTCCAATTCCCCCAGGGAACCGCTGATGCTGAAAAAGCTGCCCATGAACAAATGCTCGCATTCCGCCTGGTCATATGCTCGGATACCGGGGCGGCTGGAACGAAGGGAAATATGCCCTGGCTGATCTCGGAAGATGGCAAACTGCTTGCCGCGGGCATGGAAAGAGGTGGCAGTAATGGTGTGCAGGGTACTGCCTGCCTGGTGAAAAGAAAGCATGTCGTCTTCATTTCGCAGGGAGGGGATTTTCTTCCGCATCAAGGCAATGGTTTCCTGCGTAATATTGGGACCGAAGGAAAAAACCACTTCCTGGTTTTCATCGAATACAACACTCTGCCGGGAATCCTTGCTGATGATGCCCCGCAGAATCAGATTTTCGTTGCGGATGCGGCGAAAGGTGGTTCCCTGCTCCATCGCATCCTGGAGGGCCTGGTGCAGACTGCTTACGCCGGAGGTGATCAGCAGAGCATTCAAGCCTTTGCTCCGGGCGATGCGGTGGGTCACCATGTCACAGATGACGGTATGAATCCCTTGGCTGCTCAACTGTTCCAGCGTCTGTTTCGCGCTTTCGGAGTCCTTGACTGTCTGGATGGGAATATTAATACGCAGCAAATCGCAAAGAATGTGTGCGTTTTCCGTCACGCCGGGAAAGCCCACAATGGCGCAGCGGTCATTATAGTTTTCCGACAGCTTGATGGTGCGCAGCACATCGTACACCGATACCGGGATTTCTATCACGGGCAGATCTGTCACCGGACGGATCAGCTCTGCTGTGCCGCCGCGTGAGAGAATGGCGTCGTAATTCTCCGTGTCCACCTGCCGCACAATATCCACGCCCTCCTGCAGATCACCGGTATAAGCGTCCAGCCGCAGGGTAGGAAAAGCGGCAGCGGTCAGCTGCAGGGCTTCCTTCATGGCTTCATAAGGAGCAATCGCCAGTATACGCAGCGAAGCATCTAAAACAGTCTCCATCACGTGTCCTCCGAATCACACTGGATTATCCATGATTGTACTATAATGAAACACTTATTTGCAAGCGTATGGAAAATGAGGTTTCAAATAGGAACAATAAGAAGGACACTTTTTTCAAAAAAGAGAAATATAGTTTCAAATTGAAACAATTCTTCCGCAAACGACCATTCTTATCTGGTCGGTTTTTTATATAATAAATACAACAAGTGATCATCAAACCTCGAAGGAGGATGACCATGATCCAATTATTGATCTTGGCGGACGACTTTACCGGGGGATTGGATACCGGGGTACAGTTCGCAGAAAAGGGCATTCGAACCCGGGTAGTCACCAACCCGGAAGCGGATTTTGAACAGTCGGCCCAAGGGGCCCAGGTGCTGGTGGTGGTGGCGGAGACGCGGCATCTGTCCAGGGATCAGGCATATCGTGTGGTGCACAGTGTGGTGGAAAAAGCCGCAGCGCTGCATATTCCCCATATCTATAAAAAAACGGACTCCGCCATGCGCGGCAACATCGGCGCGGAAATTACCGCTGCTCTGGACGCCAGCGGTGCGGCTACCCTGTATTTCCTGCCCGCCATGCCGGGACTGAACCGGGTGACGAAAAACGGAATTCATTACGTTGACGGCGTGCCGGTGGCGGAATCAGTGTTCGGGAGAGATCCCTTTGAGCCGGTGAGCAAGTCCTCCGTTGCGGAACTGATTTCCCTCCAGAGCGACGTTCCCGTCAGCCTTGCCAGGCCAGGCGGTATCCCCCAGGAAAAGGGGGTTGTGGTTGTAGACGCAGAGACGAACCGGGATCTGCTCCAGGCCGGGCAGACGCTCAAAGAAAGGAATGGACTGCGCTTGCTTGCAGGCTGTGCCGGTTTCGCCGGAGTGCTGCCGGAACTGCTGGGCTTGCATACACAGGCGTCCAGACCGGTTCAGCCACTGCTCACGGGCGGAATGTTTGTACTGTGCGGCAGCGTGAACCCTATCACGCAGCAGCAGCTTCACTACGCGGAAAACCACGGCTTCACCCGATGGCATATTTCTCCCAAGGAAAAGCTGACTCCGGGCTACTTTGATACAGCGGATGGCGAGAACACACTGGCCGCCTGGCAGCGAAGATGTCGGAAAGAACCCTGGATGATCCTGGATGCCAATGACTGGCAGGATGATAACGCTGAAAGCAATGCCTTTGCCGCGCAGCGGGGCATGACGATCCAGGATATGCGGGAAAGTATTTCCGGAGCGCTGGGACGGATTCTGCCGGCGCTGCTGGACGATATTGGAGACAAGACCCTGCTGATCACCGGCGGCGATACCTTGCTGCAATGCATGAACCACATGCGGGTGTGGGATATGGAACCGCTGAGGGAGGTTTTCCCCGGAGTGGTGCTGTCCCGCTTTCAGGCAAAAGGCACGGAGCGGTATGTGATTACGAAATCTGGCGGGTTTGGAGAGCCTACCCTGCTGTGTGATCTGAAGAAGATGATCGAAGAACAAGATAGCGACAACGGAGCAACTGCATAGGAGGTACGCGCCATGAATTACCCCAAACTGCCCGGCCTGACCCCGGACGGACGCATATACGAGAACGCTGATATGGGCACCCTGGATGCCTTCCTGCCCACTGGCGGCTATCCCACCGCTCACGCACCCGCGCTATTGGAACTGCCGGACGGTGCCATGCTGTGCTGCTGGTTTGCGGGCACCTATGAGGGCAGTGCGGACATCCGCATCATCTGCTCCCGACTGGAAAAGGATGGTCTGCAATGGAGCGAACCCGTGGATATTTCCGGCGACCCGGAACGCAGCGAGCAGAATCCTTCGCTCTTTGCCGGGAATGACGGCGCGGTATGGGCCATCTACACGGCACAGAAGGATCGCCAGGCAGGCAAGGACAACATGCAGTTCACCTCCCAGATCCGGGTGCAGAAGAGTCTGGACGGCGGCAAAACCTGGGGAGCGTATGAAACCTTGTTTGCCCGGGAGGGCAGCTTCTGCCGTCAGCCCATCCAGGTGCTCGCCAATGGCCGCTGGATCTTTGCCAACTGGCTGTGTACAGACAGCCCGGACGGTCTCTCCGGTGATCCCACGGCGCTACAGATTTCCGACGATGCGGGCAAGACCTGGCGTCAGGTGGATATGCCCGGCAGCCGGGGCCGTGTGCACGCGAACGTGGTGGAGCTGGAACCCGGTCATCTGGCCGCGTTTATGCGTTCCCGGGAAGCGGACAACATCTACCGCAGTGAATCCCTGGATAACGGCGATACCTGGACTGTACCCGTTCCCACGCCGCTGCCCAACAACAATTCCTCTATCAGCGCCCTGAAGCTGCAAAGCGGGCGGGTAGCCATCGCCTATAACCCCACCTGTACACCGGATCCGAAGCCGGGAAAAGCGGCATGGCCAGGCCTGCGCTGCCCTGTGGCTGTAGCGCTTTCCGAGGATGGCGGCCACACCTTCCCGATCATCCGCTGGATGGAACGGGGCGAAGGCTATATGGGCGAGGAAAACAAAACCAACAATCGGCAATATGAATATCCCTATCTCATGCAGAGCCGAGACGGCATGCTCCACCTGGCCTATGCCGCCTATACCCGTAAAGGTGTGAAATATATGCGGTTCAGCGAAGAAGCAGTGCTGGGCCAGAAGCGGGAAAAGGTGGGACTGTACAATCCCACTGCCGCACAGACGAAGTGAGGAGGATCGGATCCATGCTTGCCTCTTATAACCTGAAAATGCCCCACGCGGTCTACGGCGGCGAACATGCCATGGACAATATTACGGCCATCATCCAAAGCCTGGGTGCGAAAAAAGTGGCCATGTTCACCGACAAGGGGATTGAGAGTACCGGCCTGTTCGCTCTGCCGGAGGCGGCAGTAAAGAACAGCGGAGCGGCATACTATGTACTGGACGATTTGAAGCCCGAACCCACATATATGGCGGTTCAAAAGCTGATTGATGACTTCAAGGCCCAGGGGGCTGACCTGATCGTGGCCTGTGGCGGAGGAAGTGTGATGGACGCGGCCAAACTGGCCTCCATCCTGGTAACCGACGCCTATGGCGTAAAGGAACTGCTGGACAATCCGGGCATGGCGAAAAAGTGTGTTCCCATCGTCCTGATCCCCACGACGGCGGGCACCGGCGCGGAGGTTACTCCCAACGCGATTGTGGCTGTGCCGGAAAGAGAATTGAAGGTCGGCATCGTCAACGACAACATGATCGCGGACTACGTGATCCTGGATGCTCGGATGATTAAGAATCTGCCTCGGAAAATCGCGGCTGCCACCGGCGTGGACGCCCTGGCCCACTGCATTGAATGCTACACCAGCAACAAGGCCAATCCTCTTTCCGATACCTTCGCGCTTCACGGCCTGGACTTGATTCTCAACAATATCATCCCCGCCTGTGACGATCCCAATGCGATGGCCGAAAAGAACGCCATGCAGGTGGCGGCTTTCTATGGCGGATTGGCCATCACTGCCAGCGGCACCACCGGCGTGCACGCGCTCTCTTATCCGCTGGGCGGCAAGTACCATATCGCTCATGGTGTTTCCAACGCCATGCTGCTGGTGCCGGTGATGAAATTCAATGAGCCGATGTGCCGTCAGCGGTTTGCGGAATGCTATGACCGCTGCGCCCACGATGGAAGCCATCTGCAGACTGCCGAAGAAAAGAGCGCCTGGATCATTGCCAAGCTGGATGAAATTGTGAAGCACCTGGAGATTCCCACCAGCCTCAAGGAATTCGGTGTGCCCGAATCCGACCTGGAGGGGCTGGTTGAATCCGGCATGCAGGTCAAACGTCTGCTGGTCAATAACATGCGGGAAATCACCCCCGACGACGCTCGGAACATCTACCGCCAAGTGATGTAAATGGGAGGAAAAAAGCATGAGCAAGGTTGAAATCAAGGGCATCATTCCCCCGATCCTCACCCCGATGAAGGAAGATGAGAGCCTGAACCTGCCGGAGCTGCGCAATCAGATTGAGCGCCTGCTGTCAGGCGGAGTGCACGGGCTGTTCGCCTTTGGCACCAACGGTGAAGGCTACATTCTCAGCGAGCATGAAAAGTACGAAGTGCTGGAAGTGATGATCGACCAGGTGAAAGGCAGGGTGCCGGTGTACGCGGGCACGGGCTGCATTTCCACCCGGGACACCATCCGCCAGAGTGTGCAGGCGGAAAAGATGGGGGCCGATGTGCTGTCCATTATCACGCCTTCCTTCGCCGCTGCCTCCCAGAAGGAACTGTACGATCACTATGTGGAAGTAGCCAAGCATGTGAACATTCCCATCATTCTCTATAACATCCCGCCCCGCACCGGCAATAAGCTGCTGCCTGAAACCGTGCGCGATCTGATTCGGGATGTGGATGTGATCGTGGGCGCGAAGGATTCCAGCGGCGATATTGAAAACCTGAAGGCCTATATCCGCCTGACCAATGAATTGGATCAGGATGTGGCTATCCTGGCGGGTAACGATGGCGCGATTCTCACCTGTCTGAAAGAAGGCGGCAAGGGCGGCATCGCGGGGAGGGCAAACATCTGGCCCCATACCCTGGCCTCCATTTATGACAAGTTTGTGGCGGGCGATCTGGAAGGAGCCCAGCAGGCCCAGGACGCTATCGCCGTGCTGCAGGGAGCCTTCAAGTACGGCAATCCCAACACCATCATCAAGCGTGCCGTGGAGATGCTGGGCTATCCGGTAGGCAAGTGCCGTGCTCCCTTCAATTATGTGCCCGAAGAGGGCCTGGCTGTCATCCAGCAGATTCTGGATGAAAACAAGGCAAAAGGGCTGTGCTAAGGAGGATACGAACGATGATGAACCCTATTCTCGGCATCACGATGGGTGACCCGGCCTCCATCGGTCCGGAAATCACTATCAAGGCCCTTTCCCGACCAGAGGTATATGCATACTGCCGTCCCCTGGTGGTGGGGGACGCGGCCATACTGGAAAAAGCCAAGAAGCTGGTAGGCCACGAGGAAATCGTCATCCATCCCGTGCAGGATGTGAAGGACGCCCTGTTCACCCCGGGTACCATTGACGTGTACGACATGATGCTGGTGGATCCGGATACGCTGCCCATCGGGCAGGTGACCGTGGAAGCGGGCAATGCGGCCTTCCAATATGTGAAGAAGGTCATCGAATTAGCCAATGCCAATGAAGTGGACGGCACCGTCACCAATGCCCTGAACAAGGAAGCCATCAATCTGGCGGGACATCATTACTCCGGCCACACGGAAATCTATGCGCATTACACCGGTACGAAAAAGTACTGCATGATGCTGGCTCACCAGAATATGCGCGTCACCCATGTGTCCACCCATGTGTCCCTGCGGGAGGCCTGTGACCGGGTGAAGAAGGATCGGGTGCTGGAGGTGATCCGGCTGTCCCATGAGGCATGCAAGGATCTGGGCATCGAAAATCCCCGGGTGGCGGTAGCGGGCCTGAATCCCCACTGCGGTGAAAACGGTCTGTTCGGGGATGAGGAAATCAAAGAGATCACACCCGCCATCGAAGCGGCAAGGGCAGAGGGAATCGATGCTTCCGGTCCTTATCCGCCGGATTCCGTTTTCTCCAAGCTGCGGGGCGGCTGGTATGACATCGTGGTCTGTATGTATCACGATCAGGGCCATATCCCGCTTAAGGTGGTAGGCTTCGTCTACAACCAGAAAGAAGGAAAATGGGATGCCGTGGAGGGCATCAATGTGACATTGGGCCTTCCGATCGTGCGCGTGTCCGTGGATCATGGCACCGCCTTTGACCAGGCGGGCACAGGGATGGCCAACGAACTGAGCCTGCTCAACTCCATTGACTACGCTGCTCGGCTTTCCAAAGCACGCCTTGCGAAAAAGGGCATGCAATAACTCTGGCTTCATGAGGGCGCAATCCCTCATCAGCATAATATTCATTGATCCGATAGGATCAGAAAGGTGGAACCTATTATGAAGAAGACCCTGGCTCTCATCCTGGCTGTGATGATGCTGCTGGCTGCCGTTCCCGCCCTGGCGCTGGACGCTGACCTGTCCTTCGGCACCCAGGAAACCGGTACCGCCGGCTACACCTACGCTACCGCCATCCAGACCGTGATCCAGAAGGTGGACGGCATCAACGTGACCCTGCTCACCAACTCTGCCGGCAATGTGTCCTCTCCCTGGCTGATTCAGGATGAAGAAGCCGACCTGACCATGTCCAACTCTGCTCCCGCGCTGTGGGCAGCCAACGGTGGCATCGAATCCGCTTCCGTGCCGAATTGCCCTGATGTGCGCTGCATCGCCGGTGGCCTGGGCCATGACTTCATCAACGTGATGTTCACCCAGAAGTTTGTGGATGAAACCGGTATCAAGACGGTGGAAGAGCTGGTGGAGAAGAAGTACCCCATCAAGCTGGTCATCAAGAAGAACGGTACCCTGGGCGAACTGGCCGCTGAAAAGGTGTTTGGCGTGCTGGGCGTAACCTTTGATGACATCATCTCCTGGGGCGGAGTGGTAGAAAAGACCGGCGGCGCTCAGATCAAGGACGGCCTGCAGGACGATCTGTATCAGATGACCGTTGACCACATTGGCGCTGGCCAGGCCAACACCACCGAGCTTTGCATCAACCATGCCATGTACGATGTGCAGCTGAGCGATGAAACCCTCGCCAAGCTGTGCGAAGAAGGCTTCGACTATGTGACTGTGGAACCCAACACCTGGAATGGCCAGACCGAAGAAATCAAGACCGTTGGCTCTCAGCAGTGCGTGCTGGTGCATGCGGATCTGGACG
>JAFVBO010000137.1 GCA_017479935.1 Lachnospiraceae bacterium | reverse complement strand
TTCGATCATGGCGATCCTTCTGTTGAATTCTTCCTGAGATAAAACGGTGACTGAATTCTCGATATTCGCTTGCTTTTTTGCCTTTCTTCCGTTATTATTCATTGCATGATACCTCTCGTATTCTTGGATTTTACCAACTTTGCCGGGTCAGTAATTATCCAACTTTACTTGAGGTATCATTTTTAGTCAAGGGGTTTCTTGCTACTGGTTATAGTATACAGGAAGCTGTCAGCTTTTGTGACACAGAACCGTCCCCTGTCAGAAATCACTTCTCCTTATAATACAGCATGCAATGACAATACCCTTCAAACTCCGGATCCTCGCACTGCTTCTTAAACTCCTGGCACACACAGCGGTACTCCTCCGTGCGTTCCCGCCGGCAGGGGCAATAGCCGCCGGTCATTTTCAGGCCTTCGCGGACGGTGCGGACCACCTCCGCGTTTTCGTTTAAACGAATTCTACCCATTCGGTGAGTCCCCTTTCTTTACGCGTACAACAGCTTCCCCAGCATTTCATACAGCGCCGCCTGATCCTTCGCGCCGCCATCCTCCAAAACCAGCTCCCCGTTCCGGAAGCCTAAGAGGGTGGGGAGGGCCTTGATGTGAAAGCGCTCGCCCAGCTCCCGGTCCTGATCCACGTTCGCCTTGATAAAGCGGAGCATGGCCAGATCGTTGGAAGCCTCGTTGTATACCGGCGCCAGAACCACGCACGCGCCGCAGTGATCCCCGTAAAAGTCCACGACAGCATAATCTGTCTTCAACAGTTCATCGATGTTTTGATTGGTCGCTTCATAAACCATATTCGTCACCTCTTCTTCAAATGGAAAAGTGCCGTGAAAGTGCCAGCCGTTTTGCGAACCGGCATTTACTTTTCCAGCTTTTCCTGCACGTAGGCCGTCTTTGCCAGTTCCTCCATGGCCACATCGCCGGCCACCTTTTCCTCGATGACCGCCGCGGGCACCTGTTCCTTTAACTGCGATACCGTCATGTGCGCCTCCGCAGCCAGGGCGCTAAGCCGGCTCGCCACAAGCTCCGAAAGAGTGCGGCCGGTCATGGTCTCGGCCAGGTAAACCTTGGCGACGTGCTCCGTGAACATGCCCTCGTATTCCCGATACATGTTCTGCTTCACCTGCTCCTCTGTCAGAAAATCAAAGCCCTCCTTCGGGATCGTGGGGTCCATGCCGGCGTCCACCATTGCCTTGTAAATGGAATCAACCCGTCCACGAAGCCACGCGTCCTTTTCCTCCTGATCCAGGGAAAACTCGGATTTGGCGGCAAACCCGTGAATGAGCTGCAGCGCGCAGCGGTAGGATGCATGCAGACGGCGCGTCGGCTCATTGCTTTCGCGGTACCACTTGCGGTAAGCGGTAAGCGTCTCCACACCGGGGATGTGCTCCTCGCGCACCAGCGCATCCCCTACGGGCATGTAGCTGCGGCGCAAAATTTTTAGAACCGTGAGCGTGATCTCGCCGTCCTCGGTGATGACGGAGCGCTGCTCGCCCACGCGGGCGCCGATGCAGGCATCCTCCAGAACCTTCGTGCAAAGGCCGCGCCCGGGGTAGAAGAGGAGAACCGGGCGGTTCCAGCGGGAAGATTTGCTCTCGCCGCGGCAGGCGACGCTGTCGCCCATTTGGACCGTGTCGGCCTCCGCTTCATACGAATGGTTGTGACTTAACGTTTCCAGATGCTCAGCCAGCTCCTTATCGCTGACGCGCCAAAGCGTCAGCGCAGGATCCACCGGGATGAGCGTATAGTCAAAAGGTTTGGTTACATAGGATTTCATATGTCAGATAGCCTCCCCGGCAAAGCTCCGGTAATATTCATTGGTCTGAAGCAGTTCCTCTGGCGTCCCCTCGGCCTCCACGCGGCCGTCCTTCATGACCACGATGTGATCCGCTTCGCGCGTGGCCGAATAATTGTGGGCGATCATCACGGTGGTGCGGCCCTTCATCAGATTGGAAAGCGCCTTGCTCACCAACTGCTCGCTGTTCGCGTCCAGGTTGCTGGTCGCCTCATCAAGGAGCAGGTAGTCCGGATTTCGCATCATGGCGCGGGCGATGGCGATGCATTGCCGCTGCCCGCCGGAAAAATTCCCGCCGGCCATGCCCACCTGGGCGTCAAACCCCGCGGGGGTGGCCATCACAAAATCGTACACGCCGGCCTGCTTCGCCACGTACTCGAGCTCCTCCTCGCTCACCTTGCGGCGGGTTCCGTACAGAATGTTCTCCCGGACGGTCCCGCTTAAGAGCGGCTTGTCCTGCGAGACAATCGCGAACGACTCACGCCACGAGCGGACGCTGTACTTCCGGACATCCTCCTCGCCAAAGCGGATAGAGCCTCCGTCCGGATCATACATGCGCTCTAAGAGCTTGAACATGGTGGATTTTCCGGCCCCGTTGGCCCCGATGATCGCGGTGATTTTGCTCTTCGGGATGGTAAACGAAACATCCTTAAGCGCAGGGCGGTCCGGATAGGAGAACGACACGTGGTCCACGGTGATATCGGCATCCGTCGTGTCAAACTCCATCCCTTCCTGCGTCTCTTCCGGCGCGTTCAGGATCTCGGCGATCTTCGCAAGGCGGCCGTTTCCCTGCCGGAACGTGCCATACAGAAGCAGAAGCTCGATGATGCGTCCCACCATCATGCTGGAAATGGTATAAAACCCAAGGAGTCGCCCGATGGTGATCTCGCCGGACTGAACCAGCCCGCGGCCGGCCAGAAAGGTGATGGCGATGGAGGCACCTGCCAGCAGCTCCATCAGAAGCACCGAGCTGCTGTTGCTGAAGATGGACCAGATGCCGGCGCGAAACTGATTGTGGAACAGGAACCGCCCCTGCTTTTCCTCCTCCGCCTCCATGCGGGCGGCCTTCACCAGGCGCAGGTTTCTGGTTCGCTCCACCAGATACGCCAGGGTCTTCGAAAACGTGGACTGCCCTTTCTGCCCTGCGATGTAGTTTACTTTTCCAAACACCCAGGCCATGAGCAGAAGTACAGGGATTAAAAACAGCATATAGCGGGAGAGGACAGGGCTGAACTTCCGCATCTGCAGGTAGGCGACAACGGCCGCGTAGACCGCCGTGACAAGGTCAATGAGAACGCGAAAGTACACGTAGCTCTGCGAGGTATCCGTGGTGACACGGCTGACCAGCGCATCGCCGTTCTCCCCGTCGTAATAGCGGGTGGGGAGCTTCATCAGCTTATCCCACAGCTTGTTTCGCACGCCCAGGTTGATCTTCTGGTAAGCGAAGCCGCCCAGGACGATGATCAGAATGTTGACGAGCGCATAGCCGGCCGTGACGGTCACAAACTCGACGAGTTTCGCGGTATTGACCGCCTGCTGCGTCCCGTCGATGATGTCGGCGGTCAGTGTGGCCTGCCGCACAAACAGCTGAGATTTCACCATGGAAACCAGAAGAACCAGGATCAGCACAATCCAGGGGATAGATACGCCGCGGAATATTTGCATATCCGAGGCAAGTCGATTTTTGCATGCTTTCATATGCCAGGAGCCTCCTTTCCGGACTGAGCCGCGACCATCTGAGCAAACAGCGGACAAGTTTTCAACAGGGTTTCGCGGGACCCTAATCCCGCCAGCTCCCCGCCGTTTAACACAAGGATCTGATCCAGATTTTCCGTCAGAGTCAGATCGTGAGTGATCATCAGGATGGTCTTTCCCTTAAACAGGCGGAAGATCGTCTCCTGTACGGCCCTGGCCGTTGTGGCGTCGAGCGCGGAGGTGGGCTCATCAAACAGCAGCACGTCCGCGTCCCGCAAAAACTCTCTAGCCAGGACAAGTCTCTGGCGCTGTCCGCCGGAGAGCGATTGCCCATCCGCGGAGATAGCAGCGTTTAAAGCACCAGGCAGCTTCTCGATAAAGTCCCAGGCACCGGCGCTCTTCGCAGCTTGCATGATCGTCGCATCGTCCAGTTCCCGTCTAATTCCGTAGGTGAGGATCTCCCGGATGGTTCCGCTAAAGACGCCGGCTTCCTGCTGCACATAGGAAAATTTTCCGCGCAGCTCGGACAAGGGGAGCTCTTTGATATCGGTTCCGCCTAAGAGAATCCGGCCATCCGTGGCCTCATAAAACCGTTCGAGCAGGTTGAAGAGCGTGGTTTTTCCGCTTCCGCAGGGACCGACAATCGCGGCAGATGTACCGGACGGTATGGTAAAGGAAACTTGACGCAGCGCTTTCTTCTCGCCGTAAGCAAAAGAGATATTCTCAAACCGAATATCGGGGGAGAGCGGCTGAGAGGCGGTCGAACAGGCGCCAGCCTCTTCCTTCGGCGCGTCCACGATATCCACCACACGGGCCACCTGCCCCTGAATGGACTTCAGACTCTGCCAGTTCTGCACCACCGTGATAAAACGGCTGGAGATAGTGGAAGAGAACAGGAAGAACGCCACCCACTGCTGCAGATTGATCCGCCCCTTCTGCAGAAGAAGAACGCCAAACAGCACAATGATGATCTGCTGAAGAACGGAAATCACCTGATTGATGGCGGTCGCCGCGCCTTCCACCTTGACGGCGTCAAAGTTGGCCTTAAACAGGTCCTCGGAAGCGTTCTGCCCGTTTTTCAATTCCTTTTCCTCGGTCCCGAAGTACTTGATCAGGGAAAGGTTCTTCACGCGCTCGGCCAGGTACCCGGTGAGCGCGCCAATCCGCGCATAGATGCCCGATTGGGTTCTATAATTCCACCGGCCAACCACAACCATCTCGATGTACCGGAGGGGGAGCGGAAGCAGGATGGATAAAACCAGCAGAAAATCATACTGGCTGACCGTCCGGATCGCCGATACCAGATAATAGAAATTCGGGATCAGGCTGATCATCAGGCTGACAAGCAGCCGCACGGACTCCTCTAAGTCGTTGGTGATAGCGGAAGAGAGCGCGGTCGGCGTATGGCTGTCGTAGTAATCCATCCGGATGCGGGTCATCCCGCCCCAGATCTGAATGCGGGCGTTTCGCACCGAAAGCCGGCACGCGTAGCCCAGAATAAAAAAGTCCAGTGTGACGACAACGCCATAGGAAATATAGTACAGGAGGGCGTCATACAGGGCCTTGTCCTCCAGGCTTCCGGACATGAGGGCTGCCGTGGTGGTGGGCAGGGAGAGCAGGACATGATTGTAGGCCAGCTCTACCACAAAGGCCACCAGGATGGCAGGCCACGGAAGGCAGATGGACCTCAGCATCTGAAAGAACCCACGCCAGTTCCCTCCGCCGGTGGAAGTGTGTTTCTTCATGGTGGTTTCTCCTTGGTTCGCAGATAAAAAAGAAGCACGGCGCTGTGCTTAAGAGCGAACCAGCGCCGCCGCGTTCATTCATGTTTTTTCTGCACGAGCCTACTGAACAGTACCGCCCATGCTCTGCGCATAGAAGCTCACGTAGGCGCTCAGGGTCGCTTCGCTGATCATGCCGGCCGACTGATAGGCAACCATGGCACCCTCCAGTTTATCCGCATCGCTGGAACCGGTTAAAATGGTGGGGTCAGCCTCTACCTGCGTAAGCGCCTGGCCGATGGAAGTGTACAGGTCGATCACGCCCTTGGCATGCTCTTCCGTGTCGACCACCATGAAATCATACTGGGCAACCGGCATGTCATCCTTTCCATACAGAACGCTGTAGATCGCAGACATCCCGTAGTTCGCCGCAGACGCAACGATGCTGCTGCTTTCCCCACCGTAGATCACGTACCGCGTATCAAAGTCAAGACCCTCCGGATCTTCAAAACTATACTTCTCAGTAATCTTCACAGGCTCATAGGAGACCGCCTCATTCTCTGCAGCCTTGCTTTCATTTTCACCCGCAGGAGTGGAAGACGAACCGCAGCCGATCATGGTCGCAGCCAGCATCAGGGCAGTCAGGGTAACGCACAGAAGTTTCTTCATTTTTGTTTTCCTCTCTTTCATTATGTTGGGTATCCATTCCAAAGATTCTGGACAACATTACTATAAAGAATATTTGGGGATCGTGCAAGAAGTCAGGATTATATGGTTCAATCTGGCGTCTATTTCGTCTGATCGGTAGTTTATTTGGGAATCTGACAGGGGACGGTTCTGTGTCACAATTTCTGACAGGGGACAGGTCTGTGTCACAAAAGCTGACAGGGGACGGGTCTGTGTCACAAAAGCTGACAGCTGTCAGCTTTTGTGACACAGGCCCGTCCCCTGTCAGCTTTTGCAGAACCGACCCCTGTCATCTTGCTTTCGTCGTCTCAGCCTTCTTCTCCCAACCCAAAATCTCCTTCACATTCTTAGGCCCCGTCTTAATCAGATATTCCCCAATCTCCGCAAACAACTCCTCATTGGTGATGTTTCCACTGTGGCCGATGCGGGGGAAGGTAACGCTGTACCCATAATCCGTGCCGGTGCTCTCCAGAAAATCCGTGACCAGGTACTGAGAAAGGTTCAGATAAAAGCTGTCCATGTCGCCGCCGCGCAGGTGGATCTTGCCGGCCAGCTTCTCACCCAGGGTATCCCAGTTGGTCCGCATGATGTAATGCAAGTCGTAATTCTCCTGCCAGTACGCGACCACATCGTGGTTGATCTCCCCGGTGACAGGGTCAAACACGCGGGCCGGGTATCCATCCTCGTCCACAGGGCTGTACACCGCATCCCAGATGGCCCACTGGCCCAGGCTGATAGCCTCACCGCCGCCGATGGCGGTCTCCCAATGATTTTCCTGCGGCACGGTCCAGTAGATGTTGCCAAGCTCGTCCCGATAGGCCGGGCGCTCCACCCGGGTCCAACCATTGTCGATGTAATAGGCGTTGTCATCGTCGTACATGTTCACAAGCTCAACTGCGTGGAAATCCATGCTGTCCGGGCAGATCGGCCAGGTGCCACCAAAAAAATCCGGATAGAAAACCTGCAACGCCATGGCTTCCCAGCCGCCGGTGGAGCCGCCGGACAAAATCCGCGCCCAGGGCTCGGCGATGCCGTGGAAGGTCTCCTCGATATAAGGGATCAGCTCGTACACGTAGGCATCACCCCAGGGACCGGTGTTGGCGCTGTTGACCGAATAGCTGGTATCGTAAAACTGGCAGGCATCCCGCGTGGTCACGACGATCATGTCCGGAGCCGCGTCGCTGTTCCAATACTCATTGAAGGAATTGCCGGGCGCGCCGTAGTCACAGGGCGCGCTGCCCCAGGGAAAATGCCCCTGATCGTACAAAACCGGATAGCTCTTCTTCGGATCATAGTCCGCCGGCAACAGCACGTTGGCGCCGATGTACATGTCACAGCCCCAGAAATCACTGAGCAGCTCACTGCGGATCTTCACGTACTTCACTAGCTCGGTGTCCTCGTAGTTGCCCTGCTGATCCGTTTCCCACTCGGAGACGTCATAACTGTGGGGAATGGCATAGGATAGTGTCAGATAAATATCATCCTCCCACAGCTTCACCCACAGGTTGTCGCTGAAAAGGTTGTACGGATTTAATATGAAGTTTCCGCCGCCGCCATGATCGGCCATCGCCCAGATGGTGTGCCCGTCCGATCGGTGATATTCCGTATATTTGATAAAGAAGGCCTGCACCACATATTCGCCCGGCTCGATCTCCGAAAGCGGCATAGGGTAGCCGTACACCTCCGCATCGTCCAGGGTGATGGTGATGGTTTCGCCAGGCTGCACATCATAGACCGTCTTCCCGGCCACATAGCACCCCCGCACGCGGGTGTTGTGGAACACCTCCGCTCCCGGGGCCACATCAAAATCCACCAGAAACAGAAGCCGCCCGGTTAGCGGCTCCCAGTAATCATAAGGAACCGTCACGTGAATAGCAGGGCTGGAAGGCTCTTCCTCGGGCTCCCAGTAAGGCTCTTCCTCAGGCTCCCCATACGGCTCTTCGCCAGGCTCCCAATACGGTTCCTCATAAGGCTCTTCGCCAGGCTCCCAATACGGTTCCTCATAAGGCTCTTCGCCGGGTTCCCAATATGGTTCCTCCTCGCCGGGGTCATCCCAGGGATCTTCGTAAGCCTCCTCCTCGGGCTCCCAGTTGGGTTCCTCCTCAGAAGCCCACACCTCCTCCTCAGGCCAGGCGGCTTCCTCCTCATCCCGCGAAAAAGCAGGAAAAGCGGCACACAAAAAAACGAGACAGGTAAGGAAAAGAGAAACGGAGCGTCTTCTGGTACATTTTCTCATGGGGTCAAATCTCCTTATCGAAAGTAAGCGGTGAATCCCATAGGGGATGTGTTGGATGATTTTTTTGAGTATGAACCTCCCACTCCCATTTGGCGGTGCCAAATGGAAGGGGTATCTTTGACCGCCGTAACAATTTACTCCTCTCGGACCACAGACAAATGAGCCTGTGGCTGCTCGTGCCAATCGGGACCGCACATTAAGCCCCCTATCCGTCGACAAATGAGTCTCCGGAATACTTGTACGGCGTTGAGGCACGCCGTTTAGCCGTGCTTTACGGATTATGCAGGATCCGCATTATAATTAGGCATGAAATCAGTAAACTTAATGCTTACCGGTGTTGCCATAAACCGATAATCCGTTACCTGATCCCACGCTGTCGGGATAGCTTTTCTGAGAATATTGCCGGCACCGTTACAGTCTGCGTTAATGTCAAGCCCGTTAGAGCACGAATAAGTGCCGCGTTCCGCACGAACGCCGCTGAATTTCGGCTTGCCATTTTCCTGACCGTACACAGGCATGAAATCCTTGGCGATCAGATCGGCTTTGGAAGTGTATGATTCTTCCTGAAGCACTACCATAATGCCGTATTTGGCTGCCCGATATGTAATATAGTCGATCAGCTGAGCATGCGGAATGTTGACAAAATTCTGGTTATTACGCTTCGACATCTTTGCATTCTGTTTCCACAGCGGATTTTTGCCTATCACAAGAATGCCCGCCTCATGTTTAATACAGCGGACAATTATGTCATTGGCAATTTTGTGAAGCGTATCCCTGGTGAAGTCGGAATGCCTTCTGGACAGCCGTTCCAGATGACGGGACTCAACATGTTTGGGCTTGTGCCCTTTGGTCAGGGCGGAGACTGCCGAAGCTTTCTTTTTTGCAAAAAGCCTGTTATGGGAAAGAATAGCACCGCCCTTGTATACGTAAGCATGAGATGTTGTAAATACGAGAGCTGCGATGTTAGCCACTCCGAGATCAAGGCCTGCAAGACCCGTCCGCGTCGGCAAAGAATCAAAGGGAACAGCCACTACGCAGCAAATCTGGTAACGACCGTAAGAACGTGTAACTTTGACTTCCCGAAGATCATCCTCCGGCCGCATATGCGGCATAGGCAACCTGACAGAAGTCAGAGGAAGTTTCATTTCGGTAGACTCAGGGTGCGTATCATCTGCCTGTACACGATAAAATACTGCGTCCTGATTAGTGAGGGTAAATGTACGGTAAGGTGACTTGCAGTATCCCGGCATTTTGGGCTTGCCAAGGAATTTGGAAGAATCCTTCTTATATTCCTTGCATGCGGACAGCCAGTTTTTAAAATCGGAAATGGCATCTTTGACTACCGCCTGGGCTGTCTGCATAGGTAATCCTGCGAAAAAGTCAGGATTTTTTGTTACGCGCATGAGCTTTTCCAGATGCTTGTAAGAGATAACTTTTTTGGCTTTCATGTCAGGAAATTCCACATGTAATTTGTCAATCTCGGCAAACACTGTTTTCTCATGTTCGGAACGTTTCTCAGGCGCTTTGTCCCAACCGAAGAAGATTTGCCTTATGCGAAACAAAGAAGCATTATAAAGGTTTTTGGCGAGCATGGACAGGGCTTCGCACCACGCAAACAAGGTGGGGTTTTTCTTGGCTCCAACAAATGTTGCATCGGAAAGAAGGAGTCTGTTCTGGACTCCCGGTACGATAGGCTTGTCTTCTTTTTAGGTTTTTGCTCAGGTTCAATCACCTTATACTTCTTCGGATCAAGCATTGGATGTTCCTCTTGAAAAAGTCCTAAATATACGCTATTATTTTATCATAAAGCAGAATGGATGTAAAGGAGGAAATTCAAAATGTACACAAAAAAGCAGAATCAACCTTACTACACAAACCGACACAGCTGCTTTCTCCTGCAATACCATCTAGTGCTGGTTACCAAGTACAGGCATCCGGTATTGGTGAACGAGATCAAAGGACTGGTTTACGACACGATCCGTGAGATCTTCGATGAAAAGGGTCTGGTGATACTCGAAATGAACGGCGAAGCAGATCATATCCATATCTTGTTTGAAGCGGATCCGTTTACGGCACCGGGCATGTTGGTTAACATAGTAAAAACAAAGACATCCAGAAGGGTTCGGGCAAAATATGGGGACACACCGTTTATGAAACAGTACTATTGGAAACCGTTGTTTTGGAGCGACAGTTATTTTGTGACAACAGTCAGCGAGAACAGTTTGCAGACTGTAGAAGCATATATTCGTAACCAGTAGTTCTTAAATATTCTCTGTTTAAGGGCA
>JAFVBO010000136.1 GCA_017479935.1 Lachnospiraceae bacterium | reverse complement strand
GGGAGTTCGTAACCGGTGGAATTATAAACCGTGATCTCCCAGACATAGTTTCCGTTTGTATCCGTTACTCTTTGGCAATTCAGCGGGGTGCCATTCAAAGAAGCATTGATCGTATTCGGACCAGCTGTTGTGATCACCACTGGAGCGGTGAGCATGTTATATCCCGGAAGAGCCTGCGTCTCATACAGATAATACGATGTGTTCTCTTCCAGGCCGCCCAGCAGCAGAATGCCGTCTTTATCTGTACTATCAGATTTGACCGATTCCTCTCCGCTTCTCGGGAGACCGTCATCCCCGATCTGTCCGATCTTATACAACGCAAATCCGACTCCCTCAAGAACCTTATCCGTGGTTCCCATCTCCAGCTTTTTAATGCGGACCGGATCCTTCGGGGTGTTCTTTACCGTGATCAGCATGATTCCTTCACTATATGCCACTGTCGCTATACTCTCTGAAACATCACCGAATGTCCAGTGTCCAGACTGTGCCGGACGAGTTGCGCTTTGAAGTGTCACCACTCCCGTATCCGAGATTGTAATTCTAATATCAGAACCCAGAGAATTATAACCGGATGGTGTTTCTTCACGCAGGTAGTATGTTCCCGCTGTCAGTCCGCCGGGCGTTTGGTAATTCTTCATGAATATCCCAGGAATTACACCGTCCGCATCCGTTGTCAGGCTTTCATATCCGTCCATAGGATTATAGTCCGGCATAGGGTAATCGTGATCGGGGGCGCCGCCTATGGTCTCATACACTTCTTTGTATAATGCGAACTTCACGTCCTTCATTGGCTCGTTTGAATACGCGTCTACCTTCACAGCCTTCAGTGTATAATCCTTATTCCGGATCGTGATTGTGGGCATATTATCCGCAGTCGGATCATCCACCTGTACAACCTTATAAAGTTCTGTTCCATCCGTATCTGTCACCGCGCCATTCACGTATTCATTGTTCACATAAACTTTTGTCACGCCGTTTTCAACACACTTCTTAATAGTGATGGAAGAAACCAGTGTCTGATAGCCATAGGGGGCAGCTGTTTCTGTCAGTGTATAGACCTTATCGTTTTCCAGATAGGCAACCACGATTAGACCGTCTTCGGAGGATGTGAAGGTCTTCCTGACCGTCCCACTTTCATCCGTCAGAACAAACTTCGCGCCTGCTAAGGGGTTCCCTCCAAGATCAGTCTTCACAAATTTGATTCCCGGTCTGGAGTTTGAGATGGTATCCGTCCGCGAATGAACCTTGTTCGCTATATCCTGCGGTGAAAGCTTCTGCCTGTCGTAGCTGACAGTATAGGAATAGCTAACGGAATACCCGTGCTCATTCGATATGCCACCGACATTGATAGACTCATTCTCTTCTTTCGTTATAACAGTATAACTTCCGCTCACAACGCCAGTGTCTGGATCTACGCTGATACTCCCGTCTGCATTCGGTGTCAGCTCCAGCTCATAAACCTGATAATCATTCAGCGTCTTGTTAACCGCTAGCTCTGGGAAGAACCAGTTGATGGATGTCGCCGGGTAATGAAGTTGGCGCACAGACCCGTCAAGCAACTCTCCATTCAGGTACACACCGAAGTAGATATCGTCGTGGGAGGCCATGAAAGGGGCGTCAGACCAAACCTTGTCCGCAGCCAGACCATATCCGTGCTGGTTGTGCACTGAAACCGTCCTGTTTTCATCTGCGGCCCCAATCGTGCCGCTATTTTCCGTAGTGCCTTGTGTCTCAGCTGAATAGGCGCCTTCCGTCGTGGTGTATCCGATCAGGTTATATCCCGAGGGTGTTTCCTCTGCGCGTTCTTCGATGTAATACAGGGTTCCCGCCATAAGGTCGGGTATCTCGATGCTGTAGCCGGTTTTGATGTTATCTGCCATGCCGCCGGGTGAGGTGTAGAAAGTCGCTTTATCCGCTTCGCTCTTCCACTCACCCGCAGGCTTCTGGGTACTCAGGTCCGCGAAAACGGTCTTTCCGGTGGAAACGAACCCGCCATCCTGCCAGATGCAGTATTCGTCAGCACTGTTCTTCACGTAATACTTGCCGGTGTTGTATACAGCATAGCCAACGCCGTCCACCATCTTGTCTGTGCCGGGGCCGATATAGATTCGGAAGTGGAACTCGGTATTGTCCGCATCGGCCCCTGTACCGCTGTAGATCTCATCGGTCATATCGTAGTTTCGCCATAGGCGCTTTGTCACAGTCAGCATCTTCAAGGCACTGTCGGAAACATGGTTGTTGTAGATGACCTTCTTGCGCCCGGAAACGGTATCCTCGGTGATCTGGTAATCCTTCAGGTCGTCAGAGCCTACAGCTGTTCCATCAAGCACCATTCCGTTCGCCGACACTTGGTCATAGGTGTTGGTATTGATACCGCATTCCTTGAAGTAGTATTCCGTATCTTCTGTAGGAAGCCGAATCGACGCTGTCTGCCCCGGAACGAGAAGATAAACGCCCTGATAGCTTACCCCATTCACACTATATTCTGCCTGATATGGGACAGGATCGCTCGTAGCCAAATCTAGTACAGATGGGTCATAAGCGTATGGCTCTGTCTCAGTTCCTCTCTTAGCCTGGACATACTGCCCACTTATTGTATCTTTGTACCAGATTTGGAATGGGAACGCCTCGCTCACCGTATCAGATCCGCTGACTTCCTTTTCCAGTTGAACTTCCCCGTTCACATACGGCGCCAGGTTGAAGCGCATATGCAGATTAGAAGCACCTGCGCCTCGCTCCATGTAAAACATCTTCATAGTATGGCCCGAGTAGTCCTTGAAGACAGTTCCTCCATCCTTGAAGAAGCCGTCCAGGTAATCGTTGACCTCCGTGTCAGAAGCCTCGGGATGCTCTTCTAAATAAGCTTCTTTGTACAATGCCCTGAGGTTTGTTTTCCTTCCATTTACATTGACATCTCCTGTCCGGAAATTGACGCTACCGTCACAGGCAGAATGTACGCCGCCCAGGTCCAGCACGAGCTTGCCATCAACATACAGCCAAAAGTCATCATCCCCGGAGAACTCGAAAATCAAGTCGTGATCCCAGGCATCCAGTCCGTTCTCACTCTGCATGAAGTTGGCATCCATTTCCATGCCGAAATAATGGTCAATATAAGGATCCTTTTTTGTGCTCTGGTTGTTTGTAATCGAATACAGTTTTTCTCCATAGCGTGGATCCAGCGAGGAAAGCGGATTTCCTTTAATATCATGCGTGTTAAACTGTGAATTGTGATACGCATATTTCGGCGTGAAGTCGGTAATATAACCATCCTCATCCACTGTAACTTTTGTTGCGAGATCGTTGAACGGGAAAAACTGTCCATGATTCCTGTAGTTTTGATAACTGTCAGAACTTGTTGCGAGCTGGTTGTATACCACAAAATCGCCAATTCCATATGTCCCGCCACCCGGCATCGGCTGGCCGTACCAGATGTCGTCTTCGCTCACAACAAGATGGGCAAAGTTCTGAGTACTGTCATACTCAAAATATCCCGTCTCACTGTAGGTGCTGGCAAGGAAGGTATGATTGACTGTCGTTTCAGCTACAGAGTTGCCGGACAAATCTTTACAATCCGTATATAACTCGCTGAGGTTATGATTCGTATACCCCGTGTAAGCAACATCCGGATAGCCATTACTGCTTAGGTTCTTTTTAAGAAGATCTGAATAAACCACACTTCCGTTCTTGCTTGTTGCGCCTAATACATTCGTCTGGATCATATTGTGGTAATTACCACTTGCAGTGGATTGTGAGCCGCCCGGGTAGTTGATCATTTTAACTGTGACATAACCAGTATGATCAACTGTCTGTACTGTTGACAGCTGCCCGGATGCCTCTTCATTGCTCATGACCGCAAAATAGAAATCCTTCGTAATGGTCGGATCATTTGCCAGTGCGATCGGCGCCGCATCAAGCTGGTATTTCTTCTCTGGAACCATGAGCATAGCATAATCATAGTAAGGGGTATCCCATGCCAGGATCGTGCTGTAATACTCGTTATACCGCCGTCCGTTCAGGTTGATACCGATAGGACTGTCAGACAGGAATCCCTCACCTGATACCTGTGGAGCCATGTACTTCCCGGAGTAGCTGTTCTGCAGCTCGTAGTAGTAATTTGGCTCTTCCGTTTCATTCCCGTCTGCATCGATGGTATGATACTCGGTGAAATCCCACAGCATGGTGTTGACCTTGCTGCCAACCCAGGAAATGTTATCACCGCTCATGTATGCTCTAACCAGCATGCCATCATAATCAATCGCGTAATATTCATACTCCAGGGTCTTATCGTTCCAGATACGGGTATAGAGAACGATCTGTTCACCGTCCTTCACTTCATAATCAATAGTACCGTCTTCATTCACAGGGCCGGACACGCTCACCTTCTTCGCGGTATATACCACAAAGTCGTCATCGTTCAGATTTGACTGCTCGGCGAAATACATAAAAACATACTGGTCATTCTGAGTATCTGCTTTGGTAAAGAAGTTCCCGTTATTGTTATACAGTGTTCTGCCATTGCTGCTGAACTTATACTTTCCGCTGTAAGAACCGGTTCCTTCCGTGATGGTGATCCTGCACCGCTCGTCCGGCGTGTCCACCAGCGAAATGCCCTTATCACCATTTCCCACGGTCTGCGACTCGTCGAAACGTACGTATTTCAACTGCCCGTTTACCACCGTCGTGATGTAGTACTCGGCAGGTCCGCAACAGGTGAACGTCCACATGGATATGTCGCTGTTCTGGGCCACGAAAACGCGGTCTGTCCGGCTGATCGGGTCGATCTTGACCGTGGTGGACTTGTTCTTCAGGACATTTATTGACTCGGTTACCTTTGCACTTCCATCAGAAGGGGTTATCTGGGAATTTGCCGTACCACTGGTCGACATCATCGCTGAACCGGATGTGTCGTTAACGTTCCAGAGAATACCGAGCGACTGGCCATCGATGCCATAAGGATCTGAAGGGGTGCTGTCATCGGAGCCGATCTGTGTCAGAATAATTTTATCATTATTGTTTTTGGGGACAGCAGCATTTGTGGTTTTCGCCAGCTCAAAATAGTTTCCGTTTCGATTCCAGTAATAGAACTCCTTAACCCCCTCTTTATGATAAATCAGGAAAGTATCAGGAGAGCCTTCGGTATGGATCTCAACCGTATATCTTGTTGCGGTTTCTTCGCTGTCGCCAAACTCAAAATATCTCAGATTCGTATTCTCTATATGCAGATTGACGTATTTCCTGTTCCCCTCTTCGTCTAGTAAATAGATATAGAAGCGATTGTCCTGCTCATCCGGTTCTGCCGCTGCTTCAAAATAGAACCTGGTCGCAGAATCCAATGCCGTTGCTCTTTGGAACTTCCAGGCGTTACTCACCAATACCAGTGGATCAGCATAGTAATACTGATTATTCCCATCGAGCAATGACACAAAATAACTGTTTCCGTCTAGCTCATCCACTGATGTGGCGGTTTCCGCCGGATCCAGTTCCACTATGCCATAGACAGAGAAGCTCTCCGCTGCAAAGGTCACCGCCTGCCCGTTCTCCGCAGACTCCGTACTGCTTTCTACGACGTCCCCTTCCTCACTTCCGTCTGCAAAATGAACCACGCTCAGATCTTTCCCATCCTCAGCGTCTGCCAGCTCGATCCGCACGTCAACAACAGTACCCTCCTTCGGCTGGTACTTCACACTATGATCGTCCTTATCCACGATCTTAATATCAAACAACCGGATATATCCCGTGCTGCCTTCTTCCATCCCAAGCACATTCTCTGTGTATGTCACATACTCCTCGTAGCTCCTGCCATACACGGAGGATGTACCTGCCTCGCCATTTTCGCCCGGGAGAATCTCGTTTACCTCCAGTTCTGCCCCTTCTGGGATCCCGGTTTCGGCCCCAAACGTCACAGTGATGTGGTAATTCTTCCCATCACTCGCCAGTACATTCTTCTCAATCACTGTTCCGACGATGGCATAGACAGCGCCAGCCGTCTCCTGGAACACAAACTCTTCTCCTTCGTTTTCTGAAGTACCGATGATCTTACTTTCTTCATTCTGATCGAATCTGACCAGCAGCGTCTTTTCTTTCGGCTCTTCTGTTATCTTTTCTTCCTGTGCTTTTTCTTCTTTTGTCTTTTCTCCCGTTGCTCCTAAAAGATTCTCCTGCTTCAGGACAGAATCCACCCAGGGTTCAGAAGATTTCACTTCCGTATCCGCTTCCGCTTGATGGCCGTCCGATGTGGCCCAATCTTCCTCAGTAATTTCAAAGAGCTCCTCATCCAGGATGATTTCTTCTGGCAGAGCTTCGATACGGGCGATACTGATCTCCCCTATTTCACCAAGAGCTTGGATGTCCAACTCATTCTCCGAAACAAGCATCCGCTCCAGCATCCGCGAAACAATTCCTTGTTTTCCCTCTGTGGGCACTTTCTGCAACGCGACTTTTATGGGACTTGTCGGCTGGATTTCCTTCCCTTCGCATAAGATGGTTACCTTTACCGCCAGGATTTCTTTCACGCTGTCTTCCACAACAGCCTGCACTTTTTCCCGCAGTTTCTCCCCTTCCACGGGGGACAGTATCATAACCGTGTCCTCCGGCAGCGCACCGCCCGGAACTTCCACAATAACATCCAGATTGTCCAGGCTGCCCAGGAAATAGAACGGCTCTAAATTCCTCGGTTCTTCTTCGATCAAAATCGGAGATACTTCTCCTTCTTCCACTTCTAAAATCGGATCCGTTTCCGGCTCAACTTCTTCTGTCTCGAAAGTCTCTGTCTCTGTCTCTGTTTCAATCTCCGGCACAATCTCTTCCGTTTCGGAGGTTTCTATCTCCGCTTCCGTCTGGTTCTCATCATCCGGCAACTCTACCTGTGATTCTTCCGATTCACTCTCCGTCTCAGGGTTACTTTCTACCGTTTCCTCCGGCTCACTCTCCGTTTCCGGGCAGACTTCTACCGTCTCTTCCGGCAATTCGGATTCTACTTCCGGTATATCGATATCAATTCTCCCGCCTTCGAAGCCTTCCGTTTCCTCTTCCAGGATTAGTTCAAAATCCTCATCCTCCCAGCCTGTATCCTCCACCAAAGAGAATCCCGGCATGTCTTCCGCAGCGTCATATTCTATGGTAATCGCCGGCAGAATCAGTGCATAGGTTGTTGCAAACGTGACAACACACGCCAAAAACATCGCCGTTCCTCTCCAGAACCGCGATTTTGACCCTTGTGCAAATGCCTCTGCCAGTTTTTGGAAAAATCTGGTCATTTTATCCCTTCTTAATTGCAAAGCATGTCTTCCAGTTTGTCTAAACGGGAAGAGATTTTCTATTTCGCTTATTAACTCATATCTATTAAAATATCACATAATTGAAATTGCTTCAACCCTTCCAGTTTTAGCAATTTCTCACAAAAATCGCTTTTTCAGTTCAAAAATTGTTGTGCTTTTTAGGCAAAGCCGCTTGCGCTACGCTGCAAGCGGCTTTAGAATACAGTTTTTCTCTTTACTTCACTACCTTCACCTTCGCCATCTTGGCATAGAACGCAACCCCATAAATCAGTTGCCTCTCATACCCTTCCGGCACAACCTTGTCATACCCCTTTTCGAAAATCTGGGCGATCGCCTGATCGCAATCGGAATCAAGGTCCTCTTTCCTATCGGATCGCTTAAATTCCAGCAACAGGAAGGTTCTGTTTGCGCGATCTCTGACCCGCAGGTCCAGCCTGCCAAGGCCTGCCTCGTCATTGGAGTCGGGGGCATATCCGCGTGAGGTGAAGATGCCGTTTAACATTCCATGGTAGTACTCTTCTCCGTAGTCGAAGTAACTGATGGAGTTCCACAGAATCTTTGTCAGCATGTCCGAGGCTGTCTGTTCGTCCTTGTTCCACATGGCTGTGATAAAGGCATCCACGTTGCTGGCGTCCAATGTTCTTTTAAACCGCGCCACCACCGCGTCCCGGAAAAGTGCCGCAATCTCTGCGTTCGGAATACGAAGTTTCATCTTGCCGCTACCCGCTGCCTTGTCAGCTTTGGAGACATAGCCGGTCATCAGAAGCACACTCCACAAGTTCTTTTCCGAGTCAGCGATGTGGTCATAGGTCAGTTCTTCTGAGATGTCCTCTGTGATCGTCCCCCCATTTAAGAGAACTTCAAACTTCTCCGAAGCATCGATCTTCCTGTGATTCACGAAATCATTCAGAATAGCATTGGAACTGGTGTCAGCCCAGTAATTGCGAGGTTCTTCCCCCTCATCGTCCACAACTGCGGACAGATAGCTGGCCACATCCCACGGGCAGAACACTTCCGTGTTTCCGAAGATGTAACCATCGTACCACTGCCGGATCAAATCCAGCTTATCCGCCATGCCGAAAGCATCCAACATTTCGGAAACTTCTTCCTGCGTAAAGCCGAAGTACTGGCTGAACTTTCTACTTGTCACAGAATAGCATGCAAAGTTGTTCACGCCTGTGAAAATACTTTCCTTGGAAATCCGCAGGCATCCGGTGACAACCGCAAACTTCAGATAGTCGTTTGTCTTCATCGAAATGCTCAGGATTCCTCGGATCAGATCCAGCATCTGCCGATAAAACTCTTGGTTCTTCGTCTCCTCCGCCTTCGCCAGCGGAACATCATACTCATCGATCAGGAGGATGACCGGCCTGCCATAAACCGTGTTCAGCATGCGCATGAGGGTATTCAGAGAATCCTTGACTTCCTCAAGTTCAGCCGTTTCACTCTTGAGTCTCCCAAACTTTTTCATGTCATCCGGATCGATGATCCCGGCATGGTCCTGAATAACGGAATTGACTCTTTTACACAGGCCGCCAAGTACCGCCTTCATCATTTTGAACGCAGACTCGAACGTCAGGCCTTCCACATCTTTCAGAGTAAGGGACAGCACGGGATACTGGTTCATCCATTCCTTACAGAAATCAGGATGATTCTTACTGATGTTACAATCTGCAAACAAGTCGCTGCTGTCACGGGAGATATCAAAGAAACTCTCCATCATGCTCATGGTGAGCGTCTTGCCAAAGCGGCGGGGACGGGTGAACAGTGTTACCTCGTTGCCGGTACCAGCTACAAGGTCATAGAGCAGCTCGGTTTTGTCAACGTAGTATCCATTGTTTCGAATGAACTTCTCAAAGTTATCGGTCCCGACCACGATCTTCTTATTCATCTGTTCCCACCTCCTTTCGTATCATCCGCTCCGTCTGTTACACTATAGGCTTCTGCAGGTTTTACCATCTGTTCCGCCACAGCCTTCTTTCAGCGCCAACAAGATCGCCCGCTATGCCGCCGGCTTAAAGAAGTCCGTCTTTTTGCTGTCCTTCTCCTCCAGCTGCTTTTCAATCTCTTCCATGGCAGCGGCGAGCTGATTGTCTTCCTCCGCTTCCGGATCCGGTTCCAGCACGATGTCCGGAGCGATGCCCACGCCGTGAATGTTGGCGCCGGAGGGCGTGTAGTAATCGGCCACGGTCAGCTTGATGGCTGTGTCATCGCCGATCGGGAAGATGGTCTGTACGATGCCTTTGCCGAAGGTCTGGGTGCCGATGATCGTGCCTTTTTCGTGGTCTTTGATGGCACCGGTTAAAACTTCAGCCGCGCTGGCCGTGTTGCCGTCCACAAGGACTACGAGCGGGATCTGCAGCTCGTGCTCTCCGGTGGCGGTGTACACTTCCTCGCCGTACACGGTGTAGTCGATCGTGAGGATGGTCCCTTCCGGCAGGATCTGCTCCGCGATCGCGAGGAGGCTGTCCAGGTCGCC
The DNA here is from genome assembly GCA_017479935.1 of Lachnospiraceae bacterium. Classification (GTDB taxonomy): domain Bacteria; phylum Bacillota; class Clostridia; order Lachnospirales; family Lachnospiraceae; genus RGIG5021. Next base: position 21,314 of record JAFVBO010000136.1, on the reverse strand, counting down.
GCCGGGATTGCCGCGCAGATCCAAAACCAGGCCCTTCATGCCTTCGTCGTAAAGCTTTTGCATGCCGGCTGTAAACTGATCCGGGGAGACAACGTCAAACTCGGTCAGCTCCAGGTAGCCGATCTTTTCATCCAGCATCATGGTGTACACGGTGTTCACCTTCACCTCGCGCCGTTCCATCTGAAGAGCGTAGGACTTGTCTTCCTTCGGGCGGTAGACGGTGACAGTGACAGAGGTTCCTTCCTCGCCGCGGATCAGGCCGACCACATCGTTTAACTGCATGCGGGTGATGTCCTCACCGTCGACGGCCTTTAAGATATCACCGGCCAGCATGCCGGCTTCCTCCGCCGGAGATTCGGTGTACACTTCCAGCACTTCGATTTCGAGGGTATCCGGGTTCTGCGACACGATCACGCCGATGCCTTTGTACTGGCCGGTGGAAGATTCGATGAAGTCCTGGAAATCCTCTTCGTTATAGTAGGTGGAGTAGGGATCGCCCAGCGAGTCGACGAGGGCGTAGAACAGGCTGTCCGCCACCTCTTTTTTATCCGGAGCGTACAGGCTGTAGGCGTCAATATAGTCCTGCAGGAGCGCCAGTTTGTTTCTCGTCGTGGTATCCCGGACGCCGTAGCGGGTGCTCCAGCTCTCGTCTCCGCTTCGGGACGCATAGGCAGTGGACTGTCGGGCGACAATGAGGCCTGCCGCCACAATCAGGACGATGGCAAGCGAGATCAGGATACCGGTCAGCACGCCGCTGCCAAATCGATCTTTCTGTTTCATAAAACCTCCTTGCAGCGCTCACGTCGCTGCTAAAATAGCATAAAAGCCGACGCGCTTACTCCGCTGCTTCGCAGCTCCCGCAATCGCTTTCATAAAAAATGGAGCCACAGGCACTTCCCTTAAACCAGGAGCTCACCGTGCCTGTGGCTTATACGTTACACTATTGGGTTTTAGTTGTCAAGGCTCTCGATATACTTCATGTACTTGACAACCATGAGCGCGATCTTGAAGGTGATGGCATCTTCGAAGATGCGCAGATCCAGACCGGTAATCTTCTCCAGCTTGTCTAAGCGGTACACCAGGGTGTTGCGGTGGATGTACAGCTGGCGGGAGGTCTCGGACACGTTCAGGCTGTTCTCAAAGAACTTGTTGATCGTGGTGAGCGTTTCATCATCGAATTCGTCAGGCGACTTGCCGTCGAACACTTCGCGGATGAACATGCGGCACAGGGAGATGGGCAGCTGGTAGATCAGACGCCCGATGCCTAAGTTGTTGTAAGCCACCACGTACTGGTCGCCGTAGAAGATCTTGCCGACGTCCAGAGCCATCTTGGCTTCCTTGTAGGAGCGGGACACTTCCTTTAACTCGTGGATGATGGTGCCGTAGGAGACGCGCTCCGCCACCTTTAACTCGTTCTGCAGAGTCTCGAAGGTGAGGTGAGCCAACTTGTCCATTTCCGCGTAGCTTTCGCCGTTCTTTAACTCCTTGACGACGATGATGCTCTTCTCGTCCACGGCGGTGATAAAGTCGTGCGGCTTGCCGGCGAAGAGGTTCTTCACAATCTCGAGCGCGGCCGAGTCATTTTCGGTGACTGTTTCCACCATCATGACAACGCGGCGTTCGTTGTTTTCAATGTGCAGCTTCTTGGCACGATTGTAGATGTCCACCAGAAGCAGGTTGTCAAGAAGGAGGTTCTTGACGAAGTTGTCCTTGTCAAACCGCTCCTTGTACGCTACCAGGAGCGAGGAAATCTGGAAGGCAACCATCTTGCCCATCATGTGCGCGTCTTCCCCGGAACCCTGCGCCACCAGGATGTATTCCAGCTGATTCTCATCAAAAATCTTAAAGAACTGGCAGCCCATGAGCGTCTGCGAATCGGCCGGGGAACCTGCGAAGGCGACTACGGATTTTTCATACTGCTCGCTTCCGGAGAAGGTGGTCGTCAGCGTTCTGCCATCAACGTCGAAGACGCAGAGCTCCATCCGGGTAATACCTTTCATTCCATCGATTGTACTCTGTAAAACCTGATTAGATATCATCTGTTTACCCCACTGTTTTCTGGATTATTTTATTGTTTTTTACTTCCTAGACAAACCTGTGTCATCTATATCTTTTAGTGCCGTCTGGGCGGCACAGAGTGTACTGGTTGCTACCTATCCCGCATCCATATCAGCTCAAATTTAGTTTAGTACAAAATATTCAAAATGAAAAGTACTTTTTTTGTATTTTTTACTAAAACATTTCCTGTCCACGGTCAAATTGTCAAAAGATAGTTGGACAGACTGATCAGCGCTATGCAAACCACCTCACCGGCGCATCCGTTCGCGTATCGCATGATTATCGATTTTTTATTTGAAATAAGTGTAAAATATACATATATTGATGGACATTGTTCTTTGCTTTCGCTATAATCTGAAGCAGAATCCGGCAAGTATTTTGAAGCGAATGCTACTGCCCACATCTGAAGCAATTTTTATGTTGGTTTTATCTTTGCATAATCATTCGAGTATTCTTGGAAAGGAGAACTATGATCCCTGGTAAACTGCACGCACTGTCTGTCATCGATGAGAAGCAGGCTCTTCTCACTGACATGAGCGATTATCTGTGGGACCATCCCGAGGTGTGCTACACGGAGAAGCTGGCGACAGAACTTTACTGTACCGTATTGGAGCAGGAAGGTTTTCAGGTCGAAAAGAATCTGGCAGAAATCCCGACAGCCTTTTCCGGCCGTTTTGGGAGCGGTCATCCGGTCATTGGATTTTTGGGGGAATTTGATGCCTTGCCAGGCTTAAGCCAAAAAGCCGGTTGCACGGAAAAAATCCCCGAAGAGGCCGGAAAGCCCGGGCATGGCTGCGGTCACAACCTGCTTGGCGTTGGCTCTCTGGGTGCCGCCATGGCTGTGAAGCGCTATCTGGAAGAAAACCCTGGTGACGGCACGGTGATCTTCTTTGGATGCCCTGCGGAAGAAGGCGGGGCCGGAAAAGGTTTCATGGCCAGAGCCGGTGTCTTTGATGAGCTGGATCTGGCCATCAGCTGGCACCCCGGTGAGAGCAACAGCGTCGCTACGGAGCGTACCATGGCGAACTGTCAGCTCCTGTATCATTTCTATGGTACAGCCTCCCACGCGGCCATTTCCCCTGAGATGGGCCGCAGCGCCTTAGACGCGCTTGAACTGATGAACACCGGTGTCCAATATCTGCGTGAGCATATGCCTTCCGACCATCGTCTTCACTACGCCATCACGGATACCGGCGGATCTTCCCCTGGAACCGTCCAGCCTTATGCCGCGGTGCTCTATCTGATTCGTGCGCCTAAGCTGGCTGATGCCGTGAAGCTTCGCGAGCGCGTGGACAAGGTAGCCCTTGGCGCTTCCATCATGACGGAAACCACCTTTCAGGCGGAATTTATCAAAGCTGCCTCCGATATGATCCTGAACCGGACGCTGAACGAGCTTTTGCAGAAAAACTTTGAGGAAATCCCGCCTCTCGTCTTTGACAAGGAGGACCGTAAACTGGCCCGTGATCTTATCGCCACCATGAAGGGGGACTACAGCTACTACCGGGAGCAGGTAGAAATGGTGCAGGATCCTGACATCCGGGCGGATCTGGAGCAGGAAAGCCATGCGGAACTGCATACAAAGGTGATTCCTCTTCTTCCCGAGACCCAGGGCTTTGCCTCTTCTGACGTGGGTGACGTCAGCAACGTCTGTCCCGTTGGCCAGATTGGCACGGCCACCATGCCCGCCGGAACGTCTATGCATTCCTGGCAGGAGGTGGCCGTCGGAAAATCCGGCATGGCGCACAAAGGCATGTTGTATGCCGCCAAGGTGATGGGCGCTGCCGGCGTGGATATTCTTCTGGACCCTTCCATTGCGGTCCGTGCCAAAGCCGAGTTTAAGGCCCGGCGAGGGCCCGACAGATGGGTTTCCCCGATTCCGGAGGAAGTAGGCCCGCGCATCCCGAAGTAATCCCGGCATTTAGCAAAGACGTTCCTGCGTCTTCGCTCCTCTGACATACTTCCTGACATAAACATGGCTTCCTTTGGCCATGTATTATGCATATCCATTTACTTTAAGGAGGACATTACAAATGACTAACATGACCATCTGCCTGCTGATCTTTGCGTTAATGATCGTTCTGTTCTTTACGCGCAAGATCCCCATGTCCATGACGTCCATGATCGTTATGGTACTTCTGATTGTAACCGGCTGCATCGACGCGAAGTCGGCTCTGGCGACCTTTGGCAGCACCACCGTCATCACCATGGTTTCCATGTATATTGTGGCGGCAGGCCTAAGCCGTACCCAGATGATCAGCCACATCACCAAGCTGTTGTACAAGGTAACCGGCGGTTCCTTTACGGTAATTCTGGCTGCTTTTGTAGGTATCACAGTTCTTCTGGGACAGTTCATTCCCAGCATTGTCGCCCTGTTTGTGGTTGTCTCCCCGCTCGTCTTAAAGATGTGCGATGAGATGAATATCAGTCCCAGTAAGATGATCTTCCCGATCGCCATCGCGTCCGTATCCTGCTCGTTCATTATCGAGCCCATCGGCCCCTACGCCGCCTGGTACGTGACGGATAACGGCTATCTGGAATCCTACGGATGGACCGCCACCCAGTTTAATATGTGGACTGAGACTTCCGTCATCTTCCCTGTTGGCGTGGTCACCGCCCTCCTTGCCATCTTTGTCGTGCCGAAGTTCCTTCCGGATACCCCGGATCTGCCCACCAAGTCCATCGAAAGCCGCCAGATGGCTCAGAAAGAGCCCTTGGGCCCGGTTCGCGAGTTTCTTGGCTACGGCATCTTCATCGCTGTCATCATCGCCCTGATGCTGGGTGTCGCCTCCTGGCAGGCTACCATCATCGGTGCCATTGCCGTCGTTGTGACCGGCGTTCTGACTGAAAAGGAAGCCATCGACAGCATGAACATGGATACCATCATGCTCTACGTCGGCGTTGTGGTTCTGGGCAACGCTCTCAGCACCACCGGTGCCGCCGAGATGCTGGGTGATTGGCTGGCCAGCTGGCTGATGGGCATCAACAATGCCTTCATCATCAACCTGGCGTTTTACTGTGTTGGTTTCATTATGACTTCGGTCCTTTACAACCGTGCGGTTACCACCGTTCTGACGCCGCTCACCATTATGACCTGTGTTTCCATGGGTGTGGATCCCCGCGGTCCGATCATCATGTGCGCGTTAGCTTCCATGTCCTCTCTGATTACCCCGATGGCGACGGCCGTTGTGCCGCTTGCGATGGGTGCCGGCGGATACAGCCAGAAGACGATTTTAAAAGCCGGCTGGCTGACTGCCGTGGTCCGTGGTCTGCTGGGTGCCGCCGTTTGCTCGCTCCTTCTGCCAATGGCCTTCTAATAGGCCTACCTGCGGCCTTACGGCCGCACCACTGCCCATGAAAGCCAGCGCGCTTGCTCCGCTGCTTCGCAGCTCCCGCAATCGCTGACAAAATTCGCATTTCATAAAAGAGGGGGCAGCCGTTTAGAAACTTAGCTGCCCCCTCTTTTTATATCTGCCGGATCGCTTTAATGGATTCCCCGGTCAGTTCAATTTTTCTTTCCTTTAAAAGGTGCCCGACAGCACGCTTGAACGCGTTTTTGCTGAGGCCCGTCACCTTTTGGATCTCGGCCGGATCGGATTTATCGTGCAGATACATCTCGCCGCCGCGCTTCATTAACGCATCCCACACAACCTCCGCGTCGGTGGCCAGCTGCTTGTACGCCTTGCCGCGGCCGCTTAAGTCCAGCTTTCCGTCCGGGCGCACGCGCAGAACCCGAGCGTTTACCGTATCGCCCACCTGCCCGTCAGAAAACCATTCCTGCTTCGGGATCAGGCCGAAGTACTTGCAGTCCACGGCGACGAACGCGCCGATCGACGGATGCAGCTCGTAGATCACGCCCTCCACCTTGTCGTCCTTTTGATAGGGCGAGTCGCTCTTTAAGTAGGGGGTGATGCGCATTGTACCGCACAGTCTCCCGCTCTTGTCCAGGTACAGCGCTACCACGACCTTGTCGCCGCTTTTCAGCTTTCCGGTCTGCTCTTTAAACGGCAGGAACAGATCTTTTTCCAGGCCCCAGTCCAAAAACGCGCCGATTTTCGTGACATCCCGCACTTTGAGGCACCCGATCTCCCCCAGCGTCAGCGCGGGAGCTTTCGTGGTGGCCACCGGGCGATCCAAAGAATCGCGGTAGAGGAAGACTTCGATCTCATCTCCCACTTTCGTGCCCTCTGGCACATACTTGGCCGGCAGAAGCACGGCTTCCTCCGGATGTCCGCCGGCGTACACATACGCGCCGTGGTCACCGATCCGCAGGATTTTTCCGATTTGTTTGCGTCCTATTTCCATATTCAATCCTCATATGTGACTTGCTCAGTACTGAGCAGTCACGAAGCCATTTTCCATGTTTTTGGCATAACTGTGCTGATATTTTTATCCCATCTTCTGGTGTATCTTCTCCGCCACATACGGCGGCACAAACGCGGAAATGTCCCCCTGATAGAAGGCCACTTCCTTCACGATGCTGGAGCTTAGGTACGCGTATTTTAAGTTGGTCGTCAGGAAGATGGTGTCCACCTCCGGGGCGATCTTGCGGTTGGTCTGGGACATCTGCAGCTCGTACTCAAAGTCCGTGACGGCGCGCAGGCCTCTGACGAGCACCTGGGCGTTTACGGAGCGCGCAAAATCCACCAGAAGCCCGTCGAAAGTGATCACCTTCACGTTGGGAAGATGAGCGGTCTCGTGTTCCAGCATTTCTATGCGCTCTTCCACGGAAAACAGCGGTTTCTTGGAGTTGTTTCTGAGTATGCCCACGTACAGCACTTCCGCCAGCTTGGCGGAGCGCTCGATGATATCCAGATGTCCATAGGTGACCGGATCAAAACTTCCAGGGTAGATGGCGGTTTTCATAGCCCCTCCATTCTGCCGCATGATTTTCAGGAGCGGCAATCCTTGTTTTTCGCATCAGCGTGCTGCATGATCTGATGTCAAATCTTATTCGACGGCTTCCAGATCTTCATCTTCTCCGCTTCCCTGATCAGCTCGTCGCGGAAATCCGGGTGGGCGATGGAGATCAGCGCTTCAGCCCGCTGCCAGGTGGCCAGGCCCTTTAAGCAGACGCAGCCGTACTCGGTGACCAGGTACTGAGCGTTCGCGCGGGTGTCGGTCACGACAGAGCCTTCGTGGAGCGTCGGTAAAATGCGGGAGTGAAGCTTTCCATCCTTGGACGTAAAGGTGGAGGAGCAGCAGATAAAGCTCTTGCCGCCCTTGGACAGGTACGCGCCAAGCACGAAGTCCAGCTGGCCGCCCGCACCGCTGATGTGGCGCACGCCGGAGGTCTCGCTGGAAACCTGGCCAAACAGGTCAAAGTCCACCGCGTTGTTGATGGAAATGAAGTTGTCGAGGGCCGCGATGGTGCGGATGTCGTTCACGTAATCCACCGGGGCGGACATGCACTCCGGGTTATCGTTCACGTAGTCGTACAGCTTCTGGGAGCCCGCGCCGAAGGCAAATACCTGGCGTCCGCGGTCGATGTTCTTCTTCGCGCCGGTGATCTTTCCGGCTTTGGCCATGTCCACGAAGGCGTCCACGTACATCTCTGTGTGTACGCCCAGATCCTTCAGATCCGACTCGGAGATCATGGCACCCACGGCGTTCGGCATGCCGCCGATTCCCAGCTGCAGGCAGGCACCGTTCGGGATCTGCGGCACGATGAGTTCGGCCACCTTCCTGTCCACCTCGGAGATCGGGCCGGCGGCGATGGCGTCCATCGGTTCGTTCTCACTCTCCACAACAAAGTCCACCTGGGAGATGTGGATGCAGTGCTCGAAGCCGCCGTGGCAGCGGGGAACATTCTCGTTCACTTCCACAACCACCTTCTTCGCGGTTTCACACATCGCCGCGTTGGCGGAGGCGGACACGCCAAAGTTGAAGTATCCGAATTCATCCATGGGGCTGCAGAGCACCACGGCCCCATCGGCGGGCGCCAGGTTCTCGCGGTAGTAGCGGGGCACTTCCGAGTAGCGCACCGGAATGTAATAGCCGCAGCCGTTTGCGATCCACTTGCGTTCGGGACCCGTGGCGTGGAAGGAATACCAGTTAAAGTGCTCTCCCGCGTTCGGCACGTCAAAGATGGCGAGGGAGCGACAAAGCACGCCGCCGCGCAGCTTCACGTCCGAAAGTTCTTCCGCGCGCGCCGCTAAGGCCTTGTCGAAGGCATGCGGGGTGCAGGCGGACCAGCCCAGGTCAATCCAGTCCCCTGAATGGACAAGAGCCGCCGCCTCGGCTGCGGTAATCAATTTTTCCCTATACTCCTGATGAAAGTCTGCCACTTGTTCCCTCCTGTGATCCCTTTTGGATTTTCCACTCTCTATGATGCATGAAAGCCTTGACGGGAGGTCTTAAGCTTCCTTCCCGCCAAGGCTGCCACTTACTTATTCGGTTTTTGCTTCCTTTATCTTTGACATACCGCATTTTTTTCTGGCCATGTCAAAGTAAAACATTTTTCGAAAACCTCTTAGGCCTTCGCAGCCTTCTCAGCCTTGACCATCTCGGTCAGCATCGGAACGATCTTCTTCACATCGCCGACGATGCCGTAGTCCGCCACGTCAAAGATGGGCGCGGTCTCGTCCTTGTTGATCGCGATGATGATATCGGAATCTTCCATACCGGCCAGATGCTGGATGGCACCGGAGATACCGCAGGCAATGTAGAGCTGCGGGCGAACGGTCTTACCGGTCTGACCAACCTGGCGATCCTTCTCGGCCCAGCCGGCGTCCACGCAGGCACGGGAGGCGGAAACCATGCCGCCTAAGGCATCGGCCAGATCCTGCAGCATGGCGAAGTTCTCCTTGCTGCCCACGCCGCGGCCGCCGGAAACCAGGATCTTCGCGTCCATGATGTCCGCGGTCTCGGCCACGGTCTTCACGACATCCAGGATTTCCACGTACTTGTTGTTCTTCTCAAAGCCGGGGTTAAACTCGATCACGTTGGCCTTCGCGCCTTCGATCCGATCCTTCTTCTGCATCACGCCGGGGCGAACCGTCGCCATCTGCGGGCGATGATCCGGGCAGGCGATGGTGGCAATGGTGTTGCCGCCGAAGGCAGGACGGGTCATCAGAAGCTGCTTAGGCTCGATTTCGCCGGTGGCTCTCTTAAAGTCGCCGATCTCCAGACCGGTGCAGTCTGCCGTCAGGCCGGTGTGCACGCGGGAGGACACGCGGGGAGCTAAGTCACGGCCGATGGCGGTAGCGCCAACCAGCACGATTTCCGGCTTGTATTCCTTGATGATGCTGCAAATCGCGTGCGTGTAGGGCTCGGTCATGTAGGTGGCCAGGGCCGGATCATCCACGACGATGACCTTGTCGGCGCCGTACGCCGCCAGCTCATCCGCCAGATCCTTCACGCCGTATCCTAAGAGCATGGCGACAACTTCGGTGTCCAGATCCTTCGCCAGATCCTTCGCCTTGCCGATCAGTTCAAAGGCGATGCCGCTTAATTTGTTGTCTACCTGCTGAGCAAATATATAAACACCTTTACAATCCGTCATATTGATCACCACATCGCCTTTCCTTAGATAACAAATTTTTCTTTCAGCTTCGCCGTGATGTACGCAGCCGCTTCCTTGGAATCCAGGCCGGTTTCCTTCACGCCTTTGCCCTTGCGAACCTTGTCGGACGCCTTGGCGATCTTGGTCGGGGAGCCGGCTAAGCCGATGTTCTCGTCGGCCACGTCGATGTCATCGCGGCCCCAAACGGTGATTTCCTTCTGGAACGCGTCGAAGATGCCGCCGGGCGTCATGTAGCGAGGCTCGATGCACTCGCCGAGAGCCGTGATCAGGCAGGGCATCTTGGCCTTGATGACATGATAGCGATCCTCGAACTGGCGCTCTACGATGACATACTCGCCATCCAGCTTGATGTTCTGGGCATAGCTGATAACCGGGATGCCAAGGTGCTCCGCGATCTGCGGGCCAACCTGGGCGGTATCGCCGTCGATAGCCTGACGGCCGGTGATGATCAGATCATAGTCCATCTTCTTTAAGGCACCTGCGATGGACGAGGAAGTCGCCCAGGTGTCAGCGCCGCCAAGACGGCGGTCGGTCAGAAGGATGGCTTTGTCGGCACCCATCGCCATCGCCTCGCGAAGGACGTCCTCGGCCTTCGGCAGACCCATGGTGATCACGGTGATCTCGGCGCCGGTCTGCTCCTTGATGCGTAAGGCTGCCTCTAAGCCGGACTTGTCGTCGCGGTTCATGATGGTGGGCATGGCCGCGCGGTCTAAGGAACCATCGGGTTTAAACTTGACTTCGCCGGCAGTATCGGGTACCTGCTTAATACAAACAACTATTTTCACGGTTTTTAAGCTCCTTTCTATTTCAGCAGCGCTCCGGAGATAACCATTCTCTGTACTTCGCTGGTGCCTTCGTAGATCTCGGTAATCTTGGCGTCACGCATCATGCGCTCCACATCGTACTCACGGATGTAGCCGTAGCCGCCGTGCAGCTGAACAGCTTCCGTGGTGACGGCCATCGCGCATTCGGCAGCAAACAGCTTGGCCATCGCGGCTTCCACCGTGTAGACCTTCTGCGTTGCCTTGGCTACGGCAGCCTTGTAAACCAGGCCGCGGGCCGCTTCGATGCGGGTTGCCATATCGGCCAGCTTGAACTGGGTGTTCTGCTGCTGGGCGATGGTGCGTCCGAACTGCTTTCTTTCCTTGTCGTAGGCGATGGTGCAGGCCAGCGCGCCTTCCGCGATGCCAAGGGCCTGCGCGGCAATGCCGATACGGCCGCCGTCAAGCGTGTGCATGGCCATACCGAAGCCCTTGCCTTCCGCGCCGAGAAGGTTTGCCTTCGGCACGCGGCAGTCCGTGAAAATAAGCTCATAGGTGGAGGAGCCACGGATACCCATCTTCTTTTCCTTCACGCCGAAGGTAAAGCCAGGGGTATTCTTTTCAATGATAAAAGCAGAGATTCTCTTCTTCGATCTTCCCTTGGGATCCACGTCCACGCCGGTCACGGCGAAAACGATGTACACGTCGGCTTCCTTGCCGTTCGTGATGAAGCACTTGGAGCCGTTTAAGACGTAATCATCGCCGTCTAAAACCGCCTTGGTCTGCATACCCTGGGCATCGGTGCCGGCACCGGGCTCGGTTAACGCGAACGCGCCGAGGAGCTCGCCCCCCGCAAGCTTCGGCAGATACTTCTGCTTCTGCTCTTCGGATCCATAGGTTAAAATGGGGTCGATGCACAGAGAGGTGTGCGCCGAAAGGATAACGGACGTGGTGCCGCAAACCTTGGCCATCTCTTCTACGCACAGGATGTAGGTTAACGGGTCGCACCCCTGGCCGCCGTATTCCTTCGGAACCGGAATGCCAAGGAAGCCGGCCTTCGCCATCTTTTCTACCGTAGCGCGGGGGAAGATTTCGGTCTCGTCAACTTCCTGGGCCAGAGGCTTCACTTCCTTCTCCGCGAATTCCTGGAACAGCGCTCTTGCCATCTGCTGCTCTTTGCTCAATGTGAAATCCATGCTTACTGTCCTCCAAAATGGTAAATTCAGATCTCGCCCAAAAGCGTGGTGCTCCGGGCGAGAAACTCATCCACAATGTATTTTCTGCTTATTTGCTGTAATCGTAGAAGCCTCTGCCGGTCTTCACGCCAAGGCGTCCGCCGCGGACCATCTTGCGAAGCAGCGGGCAAGGACGATACTTGGGATCGCCGGTCTCGTTGTACAGGGTCTCCATGACGGCCAGGCAGATGTCCAGACCGATGAAATCACCCAGCTGCAGCGGGCCCATCGGATGGTTGGCGCCCAGCTTCATGGCGGTATCGATGTCTTCCACGGAGGCGATGCCCTCGTTTAAGATGCAGATGGCTTCGTTGATGCTGGGAACCAGAATGCGGTTGACCACAAAGCCGGCGGCTTCCTGAACCTGTACGGGAGTCTTGCCGATCTGCTCGGAGATCTTGTTGATGCAGTCCACCGTCTCCTGAGGGGTATTCAGGCCGGCGATGACTTCAATCAGCTTCATGCGGGGAGCCGGATTGAAGAAGTGCATGCCGATCAGCGGACGGGAAAGACCCTTGCCGATCTCGGTGATGGACAAGGAGGAGGTGTTGGACGCGAAGACGCAGCTTTCCTTGCAGATCTTGTCCAGCTCGCCGAACGTCTGCTTCTTGACGGCCATATCTTCAAAAGCGGCTTCCACGATCAGATCGCAGTCCGCGCAAAGATCTTCCTTTAAACCGGTCGTGATCTTCGCAAGGAGAGCGTCCACCGCTTCCTGCTCCATTTTTCCCTTGGCAACCAGCTTGTCCAGGCCCTTCTTGATCTTGGCCTTTCCACCTTCTGCCCATTCTGCCTTAATATCACAAAGGGCTACTTCAAAACCCTCGCACTGCGCAAAAGCCTGCGCGATACCGGAACCCATGGTTCCCGCGCCGATAACACCAACCTTCATCGTGATCTCCTTTCAATGATGCTCTGTATATTTTCAGCACAGTCTCAGGCCGTACGCCTCCGGCCTGAGGCTGCCTTTTTATTTGTTCTTGAACGGCTCTTTGACCTTTTCTTTGTTCTTGTCCAGGAAGAACGCCATGCCGTAGCGCTGATCTTCCGTCTCGAAGCACTCGCCGAACAGCTTCTCTTCTAAGGCAAGCGCCTCATCCATGCCAAGCTCCAAGCCTTCGTTAATGGCTTTCTTGCACTGGCGGACGGCGATGGGAGCGTTCTTGGCGATGCCGGAGGCAAGCTTCTCGGCTGCCGCCATCAGCTCTTCGGCCGGATAAATCTCGTTCACAAGGCCGATGCGCTTGGCTTCTTCTGCCTTGATGTTGCGGGCGCCGTAGATCAGCTGCTTGGCCATGCCGGGGCTGACAAGGCGCGCAAGGCGCTGAGTTCCGCCAAAGCCGGGGGTGATGCCCAAGCCCACTTCGGGCTGTCCGAAGACAGCATTGTCAGAGCAGATGCGGATGTCACAGCTCATGGAGAGCTCGCAGCCGCCGCCTAATGCGAAACCGTTCACAGCCGCGATGACCGGGATCGGAAGCGTTTCGATACGGCGGAATACATCGTTGCCCTTCTTGCTGAAGGCCGCGGCCTCTGCCACGGAAAGATTGCTCATCTCGGCAATGTCCGCGCCGGCCACGAAGGACTTCTGTCCTGCGCCGGTGATGATGAGACAGCGCACTTCGTCATAATTGATGCCGTTTAAGGCTTCTTCGATGTCGTTTAAAACCGCGGAATTGAGTGCGTTTAAGGCGCGCTCGCGGCTGATGGTCAGAACGGCGATCTGGCCTTTCTGTTCATAGGTAACAAATTCCATGGATAACTCCTTTTATTGTGGAATGTGACAGGGGACGGGCCTGTGTCACATTTTGTCGAAAATGCGAATGTGACAGGGGACGGACCTGTGTCACATTTGCGACAAATGTGACACAGGTCCGTCCCCTGTCACCTCCAGGTTCGTCCCCTGTCACATTTCGTCCCCTGTCATAACATACCTTGAAAGCAAACGCGTCGCTTCACTGCTTCGCAGCTCCCGCGCCGCTTTCATTAGTCTTCTTTCTTTACGATCGTGGCAACGCCCATGCCGCCACCGACGCAAAGGGTGGCAAGGCCCAGCTTGGCCTCCGGTCTCTTCTGCATCTCGTACAGCAGGGTGACCAGGATACGGCAGCCGGAGCATCCAACCGGGTGACCTAAGGCGATGGCGCCGCCGTTGACATTCAGCTTCGCGGGATCAAAGCCCAGATCGCGGCCGACAGCCAGAGACTGTGCTGCGAAAGCTTCGTTCGCTTCGATCAGATCCATATCCGCGACGGTCAGACCGGTCTTGGCCATAACCTTCTTCGTGGCAGCAACGGGGCCGACACCCATGATGGACGGATCCACGCCGGCGGAAGCGCCGCCTACCCAGGTAGCCATCGGCTTCACGCCCAGCTCTTTGGCCTTCTCTTCGCTCATGACGATGATGGCAGCCGCGCCGTCGTTGATACCGGAAGCGTTACCGGCGGTAACAATGCCGTCCTTCTTGAAGGCGGGTTTCAGCTTGGCCAGGCTTTCCTTGGTGGTGCCGGGGCGAGGGCCTTCATCGGTGTCGAACATGATCGTTTCCTTCTTCACCTTGACGGGAACCGGAACGATCTCATCCTTGAAGCGACCTTCCTCGATGGCCTTGCAGGCCTTGTTCTGGCTGTTAGCGGCAAACTCATCGAGCTCTTCGCGGGTCAGACCCCACTGCTCTGCGACGTTCTCCGCCGTGATGCCCATGTGATAATTATTGAACGCGTCCGTCAGACCATCCTTGATCATGGAGTCGATCAGCTCACCGTTGTTCATGCGGTAGCCGAAACGGGCGTTCTGCAGAAGATAAGGAGCGGAGGACATGTTTTCCATACCGCCGGCTACGATGATATCCGCTTCACCGGCTTGGATCATGGTAGCAGCCATGTTGACGGTCTTTAACGCGGAGCCGCACAGATTGTTGATGGTGGTGGCCGGTACTTCAACCGGGATTCCGGCGTTGACAGCCGCCTGACGGGCAACACTCTGGCCCAGGCCGGCCTGAAGAACGCATCCTAACAGGACTTCATCCACCTGCTCCGGCGCAACACCGGCACGCTTCAAAGCTTCCTTAACGACGATGGTTCCCAGTTCCACTGCAGAAACTCCCGCGAGCGTTCCGCCCATTTTTCCGATTGCGGTACGGCACGCGCCGGCTAAAACGACTTTTCTCATAGCTTGGATCCTCCTGATTTTTTATTCGTTTTCTCGTTACATAACTGCTCTCGGGGATGGAGTATCTTCTATCCGCCTTCAGGCAAAGCCTCCATGCAGCACTGCGCGCTGCTATACATGCCATAAAAGCAAACGCGTCGCTCATGCAATGCATCCTCACTTTGCTTTCGTAAAACGACATCATCGCGTTGAAGTTTTTCGTTAAATTCTTAACTATTCAGGTTTTATCATACCTTCCCGAGCATGTTAAAACAATAACATACTGCATACACTTTCGCAAGCAGTAAATATAATTTTTCTTTTCTGCACAAGCCGAAAATGAGGAATTCTTTTGGAATGATCATTTTGACGGAGAATTGATCGTGAGATTGTACGCGACCGGGCCACACCATATGATATCGCCCGGTCGCACAGCTTCGCACTCCCGCAGTTATTGCAAAACGAAAAGGGACCTGGCTAACCAGATCCCTTCGTGCTGGGCTACAAGGATTCGAACCTTGAAAATGACGGAGTCAGAGTCCGTTGCCTTACCATTTGGCGATAGCCCAATGTCTTGACGACTTTGATATAGTATCACTTTCCTTTTTAAAATGCAAGCATTATTTTTATTTTTTTTGCGGCATGCAAAAAAGCGCAGAAGCTGTCCATTTTCTGCGCTTTTTCATGTTTTCTTGTGCCTACTTTGCTCTCGGCAGGGTGATCTTCTGATACTCGGAAATCCAGCTGCTGCCGTTCTCCTCGCCTTCTGCAGACAGATATAAGACGATCGAGCTGGCGGAAGCTTTCTCCTCCGGTACCTTCAGCTTCACGGTGCCGGACGCTTCGTTCGCGCTGCCTGCCCGAAGCTTCAGGTTGTACTCGGCCAGCTTCTGGGAAGCGGGCATGTGGTATTCAATGCTCTCCGCTTTTCCATCTTCCGGGTAGTACAGATACAGGCCGGTGAAGGTCACATCCGTGGTTCCGGTGTTGGTCAGCTTCCAGTTGATTGCGATTTCATCTCCCGGTTTATAAGATGTCTTCCCGTCCACTACTTTCGCCACCGACAGCTTCAGTTCCGGCATGAGCGGCATGACCGCGTCCTCGTCGCGAAGCTGGACAAAAATCCGGTTGGAACGCACCGCGCTCTCCCCTTCAAACTGGGTTGCCATGGTATTGCCATGGACGCTGAAGTACCGGGTGATATCGTCGGCTAAAAGATCCGCTTCCTGCACGGTGAAGTTATAGATAAACTCGAATTCTTTGCCCTTTTCCAGCGCCTGTTCCGGAGCGGACCAGGCAAAATCGTGGTTGTCGCCTGCCGCCAGCTCTTCCGGCCATACTTCCAGGGAAAGGCCGCCTACATCCAGCCGACCGGCGTTCTTCACCGTGATGGTGACCGGGATCACATCCCCCACGCCGATGGGGTAGATGGGCGCCGGATGGACCTCCGTGATCAAAAGAGAGGTTTCCTTCTCTTCCAGCGGGATCTTGAACGTGCAGTTGGCCCAGACAGGGATGACGCTGTCCGGCAAAGCGGGATCCGCCGCGGACGCGCAGACGGAGAAATCCAGGTTCAAAAGATCTGCCTCTAAGTCCTCCTCGCGGACCGTGTAGGTGTAGGTGCCGCGGAATTCCTTTCCGCTCTCCAGGTTCTGATCCGCCGGCAAGATTCCGAAGGTGATCTTCTCTCCCATCTCCAGATCCGCATAGGGAATGGCTTCAAAATGCAGGTCGTTTAAGGCGCTCTCCCCGAGGTTTTCCGCGACCAGGTTCACCCGGATCTGATCCCCCGCCTGCACATCCGGCAGGTACAGCGTTTCTTCATCGATCCGCAGAAGCAGCGCGGCAGCGGCCGGCAGGTTCTTCATCCCGCCCGCATCCGGGATTAACGGATCCGCCATCAGAAAGCCCGCGTTCACCCCGTCGCCATCCGGCGTCGCCGCGTACGCGACAAACTGCAGGATCGGGTTCTGGTTCTTTCCGGCGTTTTCCTTGACTTCATATTCATAGAGAAACTCCGCGGAATCCTCGCTCTCCAAGACGTGGTGATACGTGTCGCCCTCTTCTTCCTCGATGCGGCCTTCGAACTCCTTCCAGGGCTTTTCATAGAGGGACATCTTTGGCGTGATGAGGTCCTTTTGCCAGTTGACGCTGCCGTTCCCCGCGTTTACGCTGAGCACGTACACGCCGATGTCGGTGAGCTCTACGGTTCCGATGTTTTTCACCTTCACCCGGATGGGAAGGGTGTCTCCGCTCTTGTACGTTTTGTTCTGATCATACTCCAGGGTAAGCTGGATGCCTCCCTGCGCGATCGTGCCCGTGTACCGGATCCCCAGGAGCATTTTCTGGATGCCGGGCCAGGCAAAGCCGTCCTCTTTCAGGCCGTTTGCCTGTTCAAAGGCAAGGATCGCCGCCTCCGTCATCTCGCCGAAAACGCCGTCCGGCTCGCCGCAGTCAAAGCCCGCTTCGTTTAAGGCCACCTGCAGCTTTTGCACGATCTCCCCCCGATCGGCATAGACAAGCGTTCCCTCCGGCAGGAACCCTTCCTGATGCACATGTCCGCAGACCGAGCAGACGCACTCCCGCACGCCGTAATCAAAATCCGTGGCGGCCGTCACCGTCTTAAACGGCCCGAAAGTATGCGGAAGCATCGCCACCGTGCGGGTTTCCACGTTGTCGCAGTAGTAGCAGGTGCGCGATTGTTTGCCTTCCTGCGTGCAGGTGGCTTCCTGATCGTCGTGCCAGTACCCGTACCAGTGGCTGCCAAAGCCCGTGGAATAAGACTGATACTCGCCGCAGATCTGGCAGTAGCGCGCCGTGACGCCTTCCTCTACACAGGTAGCCACGGTTTCCACATACCAATCGGTGAACTTGTGGTCACATTCTTCTTCGTCGGCGTTCGCCGTCCGGGAGAAGGCCGGGAGCCCGATCAGGAGCAGCAGCATGCCGATCAGGCAGCTGATCTTCGTCGTTCTTTTCATTGTATGTTCTCCTTTCGCAAGCAAAAAACCTTTTTCTTATTATAACAGATGCGGAAAAGATTCGTCACCCATATTTGTAAAAAAAGACAAGGAGGACGGTCCTCTTGCAAGTCTGCAAAAGAACCGTCCTCCTTGTTCGTCTCTTATCCTAAGAGCAGCCCTAACAAGCCATACGAAACGATGGACATGATCAGGTCTGCCAGGCAAATCCCGCACAGCACGGCGGGGAAAGCCTTCCGAAAGCGCATGTTCAGCATCGCTGCGATGAGCGACCCGGTCCAGGCGCCCGTCATGGGAAGCGGGATGCCTACGAAGAACATGAGACCCCAGAATTCGTACCGTTCCACCTGGTCAGCCTTGTCCATGGCACGCTTTTCCAGCTTTTCCACGAGCGGCCGGAAGAGTTTCGTCTTCTTCAGCCAGGTGAAAATCGGCGTGATGAATAACAGGATAAACGGAACCGGCACCAGATTTCCCAGCGCGCAGATCCACATCGCCTTTAAAAGCGGAATTTCCATCAGCTTGGCGGCGATCATTCCGCCCCTGAGTTCCAGCACCGGAACCATGGAAATCAGAAACGCGATCACTTCGCTGGACAAAATGCCGGCCAGCTTTTCGGTGATGGTTACGATTATTCCTTCCATTTCTATCTCCTTAGATCAAAACCCTCTTGCAAGACCACATCGTAGAATACCGTGGCCATGTAAAATGTCTTCTTACTTTCTTTTCAGCATCTGCCCCAGCCCATAGCAGGTCGCGGCCACGATCATGCCATTGATGGAGGCAATGCCGACCGGCAGCGTGTTGGCCACGACGGCACCCAGCACCACGCCGAGGATGGCGAAGATATCCACTTCCTTCTGGTTCTCATAGCCTTCCGCGTATTCCTCCGGGTGCATGAAGTATCCCAGGATCAGGATAATACCGACCGGAGGCAGCGTGCAGTTTAAGATATTCAGCCAGGACACGAAGTTCCAGTACAGCCAGATGGCTGCGGCGGTGCCGATGACGCCGGAGAGGAGCACCATGGGCTTTTTCTTCTGATGGAAGATGTTGGCCAGACCAAGTCCCGCCGAGTACAGGGCGTTGTCGTTGGTGGTCCAGATGTTCAGGCCCAGCACGAGAACGGCAAAGTAGAACATGTTCAGGCGGATCATGACGTCGAAGATGTCGTTGCCGCCCGTGAAGATGGAGGATACCGCGCCAAAGAAGAACATCAGCGAGTTACCGATGAAGAAGGCAACCACCGTGGTGATGGCGCCGGCCTTCGCGGATTTTGCAAAGCGCGTAAAGTTCGGGGTGGCGGTTCCGCCGGAGACAAAGGAGCCTACGACCAGCCCGGCGCCGCCAACAATGGTGAGCGTTCCGGAAGAGGCCGCAAACTGGTCGATGATCGAACCGTCTCCCAGCTCGATGGCGCGGATCATGGCCATCGTGCCGAGAACGGCAACAAGCGGGACGGCGACGTAGCTGACGATGGTTAACGACTTGATGCCAAAGTACGCGGAAGCCGTCATGCAGACACCTGCGACGATGACCAGCAGATACTCCGCGACCTTGCTTCCCCCAAGCAGCTGGCCTGTGATCGGGATGGCAAACATAGCCACGCCAACGCCAAACCAGCCGATCTGGGTCAGGCTGATCATGGCGGAGGGCAGGTAAGAGCCCTTCTTGCCGAAGGACCGCTGCGCCAGAAGGTCGAGGCTAAGGCCGGTCTTTGCGCCGACATATCCCAGAAGGCCCGTGTACAGGCCCAGGATGCAGCCGCCGAGCAGCAGCGCTCCGATGAAGCCGCTAAAGTCCAGGCCTTCCGCCAGGGTCTGACCCACCCACATGCTGGCCGAGAAGAAGGTAAAGCCCAGCATGATCATGAACATGGTCAGAATGTTCCGGCGGCTTTCCTGCGGCACTGCGCTTTCCGCGTAATCTGCATCATGGATCTGTTTTTCCATTGTGTTTTCACTCATATAATCTCCTATTATTCTACTGTTATAAAGGCAATTGTGTTCGACTTTCCGGTTTGATATTGCGGTTCGTATGCGCTACACGCTTTTATCCCAGCATGTATCTCTTCAGGGCCCGGTGGATTTCCTCCAGGCGGGCTTTGGCGATGCGGTCCAGCGTCATGTCCTCCAAACCGGCCCGGAATTCCATCTCCTGCTCGTAAATCGCGCGCATGTCCGCAGCCGGAAGATCCTGGTAATGGCAGACCTCACGCCACTTGTCAAAGCTGATCTGGCCTTCGTAGCCGAGCTTTTCGTCCAGCAGGTCCTTCATGGGAATCTGCTCCGCCAGATCCCGGATCTCGTGCCAGTATTCCATGACCTCCTGCACGTGATCGCCGATTTCATAACGGCGGGCGCCGCCATCGTAAATCGTGCACTTTTCAAAGAGCGCGTTGCCCTGCGCCAGCGTCTGCTCGCGGTACGCCGGTGCCACCGCGCCGCCCTTCCAGTAAAAGTCTACCTTCGGGATCTGAATACCTGTGACGCCTTTGTCCTCGTAGGTGTTGAACACGCCTTCATAGAAGACGCCGATGAAGCCTTCAAACTCCGGCCAGTATCCCCGGATTTCCTTCGTCAGCATCTCCATCACCTCGATGCCGGTGCTGCCGCCGATGGTGAAGACGATGATGTTGCGGAGTCTTGCGCCGCCCGCCAGATAGTGGCGGATGACGTAGCGCAGACAGTGCACCAGCGTTTCCCCGGAAGCGATGATGTCGCCGATTAAGAGCGTGGAATCCGGCACGGTGGCCAGCTTGCTGTACTTGATTTCCAGGCCGGCGATTTCGTCGTTCTGGAACACGCGCTCACTCGACAGGAAGCTGATGTCGTGGACACGGATCTTTTCCATGTAGCAGCTCTCTTCCAGCGGGTAGTTTAAGGCACCCCGGAGGATCGACAGGATGTTGGCCGTAGATATTTTTTCCTGCGTCTTGAACAGCTTCATCATACGGGCCGTGCTCTTTAAGAGGCAGTGGTAGACATCAAATCCCACCACTTCCGGTTTGTTTAACAGCCTTCTGGTATCCGCCTCCGAGACGATGTAATACGGGTTTTCAAAATTGCCGCCTTCCAGCCGGTAGCAGTCCACTCCCAGCTCGGAAAACTCCGGTTCCAGACGAATCCCGGTAAAATCAACCATCTTCTGCTCCTTTCAATAGGAAAGCCAGTCCATTAAAGCGTAATGGCTGGCCAAACAATCTGTCTTATAGTAGGGGCTAAGGGCGTATTTGTCAAGTAGTCGCTTTTCACAAAAGATTGCCTGTGGCTTCAGGGCCGCTCAAAGACTGAACAGTTGAATTTTTCGTCCTCTTGACAGTTTTCCATTCATGGGCTAAAATAGAACCTTGTGCAGACGGCATTCTAGGCTGAAATGCACAGGCGGAAGCATCCGCCACAAACCAGGCGGCTATGGCGAAATTGGCAGACGCGACAGATTTAGGTTCTGTTGGGAATACCCGTGCAGGTTCAAGTCCTGTTAGCCGCAGGAGAATAAATAGAAGGTGACAGGGGACGGGCCTGTGTCACATTTTTCAAGTCGGAGGTGACAGGGGACGGACCAGTGTGACAGTTTGAAAAAAAAGTGTCACAGGTACGGCCCCAGT
>JAFVBO010000135.1 GCA_017479935.1 Lachnospiraceae bacterium | reverse complement strand
TTTCCTGACCTTCAAAACTCTCTTCTGGCGCAGGCATTGGCTTGTTTGCGCTTCCTGCCTGCGCTTTCCTGACCTTCAAAACTCTCTTCTGGCGCAGGCATTAGCTTGTTTGCGCTTCCTGCCTGCGCTTTCCTGACCTTCAAAGCTAACTCCTGGCGCAGGCTTTGGCTCGTTTGGGCTTCCTGCCTACGCTTTCCTGACCTTCAAATTTGACTTCAGGCGCAGGCATTCGCTTGCTTGGGCTTCCTGCCTGCGCTTTCCTGACCTTCAAAGCTGACTTCAGGCGTAAGCTTTGGCTTGTTTGGGCTTCCTGCCTGCGTACGGCAACCTGAGACATCCCCCAAGAACAAGGAGAGGAGGATCCTTTTTGCCAGTCTGCAAAAAAGGAACCTCCCCTCCTAACTCTTCCCCTTACTTATCGTTCCATGCGCCCCGGGAAATTCGCCTCAATCTGCTCTTCAATCCGGAAGGCATCATCCATCTGCCGGTACAGAAGGAACATCGACAAGAACAGGATGTACCAGATGCCCAGCACCGGAATAAGAAAGCCTGTCCAGGGCAGGAAGAAGAACATGAGTCCCCAAAAGACAAGCTGGATGGCGGAGACGCCCAGCACCCGCCAGAAATGAAAGATGGCGAAAAACACCGCGTTCTTGATCTGAAGGAGCGGCGTCTGCTCAAAAAGCACCACCTGCGGCCACCAGACGGAAACCACCATGGTGAACAAGAGCGCCGCGAACACAGTAAGGACCAGCGTTCCCGGGGTGACGGGCACCTGTTGCCACAATGCGATGGCCGCGCCAAAGATCACCACACTCCAGAAGCCATAGGTGACGGCGCCGGGCAAAAGGGAAGCCCTTGTGTTTTGCCGAAGAGAGCGCTTGAAGCACTCCCACCAGTCTCCCTTATCATCCCTGAGGCGCCGCAGGATCAGGTCGTAGAGGGCGGCCAGGCCGGGACCTGCCAGGGCTCCTCCCACCAGGCCGGCAACCAACGCCATGAGTGAGCTGGTGGACAGAATGGCATACGCCATCAAAAGCGTATACGGGATATGGAACAGGAGCGTTGCAAAGCCGGTTTTCATGAAATCCCAGATATTCCCTTCCAGAACCCTCCGGTAGCGGGGAAAGCCGGCTCTTTGTCCCTCATCGTACCGTTCATCCTTATCATTGTAAAACAGGGCCATAGTATTCTCCTTCCTATATGTCAATCAGAACAGATTCCATGCCATCCGCCTACGGCGTATGGCATGCGGCTGCCTCTTAAGTAGCCATGAACAATTATTCATAGTGAAACCCGCCAAGAAACGTCTCCAGCACCTCTTCCGCCTCTCCTTCAAAGGAGTCCGCGCATAAAAGCTCGGCGCTGATCGCCATGCCATCCCGCGTGGCAAAAGCCGCCGCGCCGTGGGTGTAGGGATTGTTCTCCCGCCCCGAAATCAGCGGCAAAGCCTGAAATGCCTGGCCGTTTGCCGACAATTCCTTCGTGTCCCCAGTCTGGTAACTCTCCGCCTCACGGGCCATCCAGCCCTCCACTTCCGCGGCTGCCTCCGCATCCGAGCGGCACTCCCGCACCAGCAGATAGATCTGGGCATCATAGACCGTGGCCTCTTCCTCTTCCTCGTTCGTGTAGGTCCTGCCCTCCCCGCTTGTCCAGGTATAATACCAGATCCCGCTTAAAGAAAGCGTGTCATTTTGTTCCGCGACCGCAAAGCCCTCCGGCGTTTCCACGCCGATCGCCATCGCCGCGCGCACCCACGCCGGATCCCAGTCCGGGTGCGGATCCGGCTTTTCGCCGCATCCCGCAAATAGAAGCGTCAGAAGAAGTATTCCTCCTTCCAACACACGCTTCAAATTTTTCCGCACAGAAAATCTCCCATTTCCGGCACCTGTCAAACTGCCCGTCATCTTCTTCTCCCTTCTCTTCATCCTGTTTGTCCTCTTTCCTACCGCACCGCGCCTTCCACCAACCGCGCATAAAAGGCTTCATCCGCTTCCCGGCCCTCGCCCTGATCGCCGTAAAAGCCACGCCTTCCAATATATAAACTGCTAAGCGTCTCTTGCTCCGTATCTAACGCGGTCAGCACGGGGCAATTCACCCACTGATATACCTTGTCCA
The DNA here is from genome assembly GCA_017479935.1 of Lachnospiraceae bacterium. Lineage (GTDB taxonomy): Bacteria > Bacillota > Clostridia > Lachnospirales > Lachnospiraceae > RGIG5021. The sequence continues at coordinate 20,833 of JAFVBO010000135.1, read as the reverse complement.
TCGCCTCGTAATCGTCATCCGCCGGCAGTCCTCCGTCCTCCGCAGCAAAAATCTGCCAGGCCCGCTGCACCTCGGCCGGATTTTCAACCAGGAACACAAAGCTGTCTCCCTCCGTGATGTCCGCGATCAGCAACGTATTCGCCGCCGTGGTGTAGTACAGGGAGGTCTCGCCGCCCGCGCCGCGCTCCATGGCATATTGCTTCAGCTCCACGACAACCTGCCCATCGCCATTTACGTCCTCGCCCAGGCCGGCCAGCGCCTTAGGAAGCGAAGCCGCGCATTCCTCCGGCAGAATGTCTTTTCCAATGTAGGCGACGATATAGTCGGGCCTTACCTTGCCGATCCCCAGGTAAGACCACACGATGCTTCCGCCAACCCACAGCAGAACCGCGATGACCACGAGAAGCAGCTTATGATAATGCAGCCAGTTCAGGATCTTTTTCTTTCCCGTCAGCGGGGGCGGCGGCGGGTCCGGCTTCACATCCCGGTGTATATACTTCAAATACTCGCTTGCCATGATGTTCGTCCTCCTTCTATATGAAACGTTTCATTTTTCGCATGCAAAATCCCTGCAAAACGCCCAGCCGCTGCAGGCCGTGGTGCCCCAAAGCTTACCTGGCAGCATAGTGGAAAGCGTCGGCAGAGTTATATCATCGGCAGTCTAAGTTCCCTCGGCCAGAACCACTACTGCTCCTGTTCGCTGCAAAAAGCATTCGCAAAAAGCTACAACTCGCGCTGCGCACTCAGACACGTAGCTTTTTGCTCATAAAGCAGCTCACACTCGCAAGAGTGGTTCTTAGGCCTCCTCCACATGACTGCCTTATGATATAAACTCCGCCGCCGCATTTACACTATGTACTGCCATGGCGGCTTGCCTTCATGAATACGCTAAAGTCTTATCAACCGCGCACCAACGGATGAAACCGTGTAAATTGCCAAAAGGGACGTGGCAGCGAATATATCTGTCTTGCTGTCATGTGGAGGAGGCCTTAGAACCGCTCAGCGAAAAAAAGACGCTTTAGGAGCACGAAGCTTCACTGTTTGAGCGTAGCGAGTTGGAGCTTCGTGCGACTGCTCTTTGCGTATTTTTTGAGCTTTATGCGGTTCTGGCCGAGGGAACTTTGGACAGCAAACAGATATATCGCTGTCAACGGCACTTTTGGCTCTTACAGGTAACTACGCCTTTGTCGTGCCCCCAAACCCGTAGCTGATGGGCAGGCAAAGCAGCGACGGTGCCTTGATCAGCTGCGTCCCCAACACCATCTCCACGCAGGAGGACGCGATGGCCTCGATTGGCTGGATGATGGTGGAGCAGGTCAGCTCCTGATCCCCGAACGCCCGGATGCCGTCAAACCCGATCACCTGAACATCCTCCGGCACCTGAAGGCCCATGGAGGATAAAATACCGATGATCTGGTGCGCCAGATAATCCGTGACGCAGAAAATCCCGTCAAACTCCAGCTTTCCGTCCCGGAAATGCTCCCGCAGGAAATCCTCGAACACCGAGATTGGCGTGTCATCCCCGGTGATTTTTAAGGTGCAGGGGATCCCCAGCGCCTCGCAGCCGCTGACGAAACCGTCCTTGCGCTTGTTGGGCTCGTTTGTGAGATGCGATCCCACCCGCATGAAGGCCACGTTCCTGCAGCCGTTTTCCGCCAGCTTTTCCGCCGCCAATCGCCCGCCGCCGTAGTTGTCCGCCGACACGCAAGGGATGTTTCCCCCGAAGTAGCGGTCGATGGAAACGAAGGGGACGCCTTCGGATACCTTTAACTCCGGGTTGTAGCTTAAGCAGATGATGCCATCCACCTTCTGCTGCTCCGCCAGCTGCACCAGCCGTTGCTCCAGCTTGGGATCGTAGTCGGTGGCGTAAAACAGCATCCGGTAGTTTTTCGCGGCCAGCTCCCGGTTGATGGCGTCCACCAACTGCGAAAAGAAGGGGTTGATCAGGTTGGGCACCATCACGGCGATGGTGAAGGTTTTGTTGCTCTTTAAGCCTTTGGCATAGCTGTTGATGCGGTAATCCAGTTTTTCGATGGCCGCCTGGACGCGGCGATAATACTCTTCTCCCACGGAGATTCCGTTGACCACCTTGGACACGGTTCCCAGGGAAACGCCTGCTTCCTGGGCCACGTCCTTCATGGTAGGGGAGGTCTTCGTCTGATTCATGGTTCTATCCTCATTTCTTTAAACATCCGCCTGGATGCATGCTCCTATCGGTTGCTGGCAAAAAACGGCCTTGCGGCCGCGCCACGCCAAATGATATCGCCCTTACGCACAGCTTCGTTGCTTTGCAACTCTCGTTTGTGCAATAGGCATCTGGCGCCCCGGCGGCTGTGTCACTCCTGTATAACGTTTTTTAGTATACAATCTCCCGTGAAATTTGTAAAGAGAAAGCGTGAAATTTCATGAAACGTTCTTGTCAAATTTCATCGGAATTTTTTCACAATTTCTTCATCCGGTTTTTGTAAATATTGCGAAAAAATTCAAATTTCTTCCTCTTTTTTCAAAAACCCCGTTGACGAATTCCTTGTGTTTGTGATACTGTTATCCCACTTAATGGTATAACGTTTCACGTTAAACTGACACGCCTCTTCGGTGCCTTTCGCTCCCCGTTTGCGCGACCGAAGCGTGTCCACCAAGAATAAAGGAGGAATTTCCCGCATGAACTCCAAGGCAACAGCCAAAGCGGCGAAAACGGCTCCCCTGAAAAAGGTGCGTCCCCGTAAGACACTGGGGCAGCGCATCCTGGAGAACTGGCAGCTCTACCTGCTACTCATTATTCCAATCGTCATCACCATTATTTACAAGTACATTCCCATGTACGGTATCCAGATCGCCTTCCGGGATTACAAGGCAAACCGTGGTTTCTTCGGAAGCAAATGGGTAGGATGGTATTGGTTTGAGCGCTTCTTTACGGCACCCACCTTCCAGCGAATGATCGTCAACACGGTCAAGCTGAGCCTGTTCAGCCTGCTGTGGAGCTTCCCGGTACCGATCATCCTGTCCCTGGCGATCAACCAGCTCCGGTTCAAAAAGTACAAACGCGTCGTCCAGACCGTGCTGTACGCGCCGCACTTCATCTCTATCATGGTTGTCTGCGGTATGATCCGAATCTTCCTCAGCCCTTACGGTGGTCTTATCAACCTTCTTTTGGGCACACGAATTGATTTCATGACCGTGCCGGAGGCCTTCCGCACGATCTACATCGCCTCCGGCATCTGGCAGGACGCCGGCTGGGGAACCATCATCTATCTGGCTACGCTCTCCGCGGTTGACCCTGGTCTGTACGAGGCCGCCAAGATCGATGGCGCCACCATGTTCCAGCGGATCATGACGATCGACCTGCCCGAGCTCACTCCCATGATCATCCTTCAGCTGATCATGAGCGCCAGCGGTTTAATGAGCGTTGGCTTCGAGAAGGTTTTCCTTCTTCAGACGGATCTTAACAAGGTCACCAGCGATGTCATCGCCGTCTACGTGTATGAACAGGGTATTGTCGACCACGCGTACAGCTACTCCACCGCCATCGGCCTGTTCAACACGATCATCAACATCATCCTTCTGATCGTTGTCAACAACATCGCCAAGAAGGCTGCTGATGTCAGCTTTGTATAAGGAGGGTCTGCCATGAATGCAAAATCGAAAACCGGTCTGCACGGCATGTCCGACAAAACCAGTGATATCGTTCTGGTTGTGCTGTGTTCCCTTATTATGCTGATCATCGCGTATCCCCTGTATTACGTCATCATCGCGTCCGTTTCGGACCCGTATGATGTGTACGCGGGCAAAACCTTCCTGCTTCCCAGCCAGTTTACGCTGGAAGGCTACCAGACGGTTTTCGCCAACAAGGACCTGTTAACCGGTTTCTTAAATTCGGTGAAGTACACGGTTGTCGGTACGCTCTACTCGGTGATCATGATCTACATCACGGCCTACCCGCTTAGCAAGAAGGACCTTCCCGGCCGGAAGCTGATCAGCATCTTCTTCATCATCACCATGTACTTTGGCGGCGGTCTGATCCCCACCTACTTAGTTGTCCGTGATACGGGCCTCTTAAACAATATGTGGGCTCTGTTCCTGCCCGGCGGCGTTGCCATGGGTAACGTCATCATCGTCCGCAACTACTTCGAAAACAACATCCCGAAGGAGATGATCGAAGCGGCAGAGATCGATGGCTGCGATAACCTGACCACTTTCCTGCGGATCGTAGTTCCGCTCAGTAAGCCCATCATGGCGGTTATGGTCGTCTTCTCCATGGTTGCGTACTGGAACGACTGGTTTACGGCTCTGATTTATCTGAACAAGGCGCAGGCTCCGTTCCCTCTGGTTATGCGAGGCATCGTTATCACAACCGAAGGCCTGGCAAGCATGACCAGCGGCATGAGCTATGCGGAGGCCAACCGGATTGCCGAGCTCGTCAAGTTCGCGTCCATGTTCGTGGCGGCAGCACCCATGCTGATTATCTACCCGTTTGTACAGAAGTACTTTGAGCAGGGCTTCATGACTGGCGCGGTCAAGGGCTAATGCTATGAATGCACAGCGAGGATGCAAAGGCATGAGCAAAAACTTGCTTTTAAAGGCTCATGCCTTTGCATCCAAGCACACAAAAATAAGGAGGAAACAAATGAAAAAGAACATGAAACGTATCGTGGCCGGCGTACTGGCGGCCATGACGGCTCTGTCCCTCGCTGCCTGCGGCGGCGGTCCCGCCAAGCGCGGTGATGAGAATCAGACCGATTTCCTGATCGTCGGCGGTATGTCCCGTCTCTCTTCCGGCAACGACTCGAACCCCGTTCTCGTTGAACTGGCAGAGAAGACCGGTGTTGAAATCGAGTGGGACCTGATGAGCGACTCCCTCGGCGAAAAGGTCGGCGTTTTAATCGGTGGCAACCAGCTGCCCGATGCCTTCATCGCAGTCGGTTTCTCTCAGAACGATATCAATGAGTACGGCGGCGACGGCGTCTTCATCGACCTGACCGAGTACATCACCCCCGAAATCATGCCCAATCTGTCCAAGATCTTAGAAGAGCATCCCGACATCCGCGCCGGTATCACCCAGGCGGACGGCTGCATCTACGGCCTTCCTTCGGGCGAGCTCATGGGCACGGCTGCCATCGGCGCCGAGAATGACTTAAGCATCTACGCCATTCCGGAATTCTCCATGATCAACAAGAAGTGGCTGGATGAACTGAACCTGGAAATGCCTACTTCCTTAGACGAGCTGCATGACGTTCTGGTCGCCTTCCGCGACAACGACATGGGCGCGAAGGAAGGCAACGGTGCCGGTTCCACGATCCCCATGTCCACCGGTTTTGACCAGTGGTGCTGGGGCCAGGAAATCTTCTACTCCGGCTTTGGTTTCACCAACTTCACGAGCGATATCTGCTTCGACCTGATCGCCAATCCCGATGGCTCGGTTAAGTTCGTCAGCGCGACGGATGAATACCGCGATGCCGTCACCTATTTCCATGACTGGTATGCGGAAGGCCTGATGGACCTGGAAATGTTCTCCCAGGGCACCAGCCAGTTAATTTCCAAGGTTTCCCAGGGACGCGTCGGCGTCACCACCTGGTGGTACATTGAAGAGATCGCCGGCGAGCGCGCCAAGGACTTTGTGTTCCTGCCGCCGTTAAAAGGACCTAAGGGAACCAAATACGAGAACACCTGCACCGTCAACGTTCGTTCCGGCCCCGGCGTTACCTCCGGCAACCTGAACATCACCAGCGCCTGCGGTAACCCCGAACTGCTCTTAAAGTATTTCGATCAGTGGTATGATCCGGAAGTCGTCATGCAGCTGCAGTACGGCCCGATCGGCATCTACTTCAGCGAGCAGGACGAAAACGGTGTATGGCAGATCATCACCGAAGAGGAAGCCAAGGCACAGTACGGAAAGAGCTCCGGCGAGCTGAAAGGACAGTATGAAGTATACGGCCCTCGTCTGATCCTTCCTGAGTACTACAACAACGTTTTCTATCTGGAAGACCGCGCGGTTGTCCGTCTGGAAGATCTGCAGAACTTCTGGATGCCTTACGTGGAAAACCCGGTTGCCTACCCGAACGATGTCACCTTCACCAACGAAGAGCTGGAAACCATCAAGCGCTACAAGCCCGACTTCACCAGTCAGGTGTCCCAGTATGAAGGTACCTGGTTAAAGAACGGCGGACCTACCGATGAGGAATGGAACGCATACCTGAAGATGCTCGAAGACAGCTGCGGTATGTCCAAGCTCCTTGACGTCTATCAGCAGGCTTACAACCGCTACTTGGGCAAGTAAAAATCAGCACAATGAGAAGTCGTCCATCGGACTTGGGCTGATGAAAGATTGTTTTTCAACCTGCAGCCGTGCCGCTTTTTTACGGCGCGGCTGCATTCCGTTTACGCATCGCCGGGCGATCATGAAGCCGGTTTGCATGCGTCCAAAAGACAGGCTTTCGCCCTGTCAAAACAATATCGCAAAGGAGTGTTACCTTATGATCAGTGCTCCGCTTACAAAGGCAAGACAATATGAAGACACATACAAATCCCTCATCAAAGATGAAGAGCGGCCGGTTTTTCACCTGTCGCCCCAAATCGGGTGGATGAATGACCCCAATGGCTTCTCGTATTACAACGGAGCGTATCATCTGTTTTATCAGTATCACCCCTATTCGACCCAATGGGGGCCCATGCACTGGGGCCATGTCAAATCGAACGATCTGCTCCACTGGGAGTACCTTCCCGCCGCCCTGGCTCCGGATGAGGAATACGACGCGTTCGGATGCTTTTCCGGCTCCGCCACGGAATTATCTGACGGGCGCCAGCTTCTTGTCTACACAGGCGTTAAGGAAATCCCCGGCCCCGGCGGCCTGAGGGAAGTCTTTCAGACTCAGTGCCTGGCTGTGGGCGATGGCTTAAACTACCAGAAGTACGAGGGCAACCCGGTCTTAACCGCCGCCGATGTGCCGGAAGGCTTTTCCACCGCGGATTTCCGGGATCCCAAGATCTATCGCAAGGAAGACGGAAGCTATGCCATGGTGGCGGGCAACCGCACCGATGATGAAAGCGGCGCCATCCTGCTTTTCGAGAGCGAGGACGGCTTCCACTGGCACTTTGCCTCCATCCTGGATCGCAGCTACAACGAATACGGCCGTATGTGGGAGTGCCCGGACTTTTTCGAGCTGGATGGTCATCAGGTTCTGATCGTCAGCCCGCAGGACATGAGCCAGATGGGGCTGGAATACCACAACGGAAATGGTACGCTTGCTCTCCTCGGCGCCTATCGGGAAGACACCAAGACCTTCACCCGGCAGCACACCCAGGCGATCGACTACGGCATCGATTTCTACGCGCCGCAGACGCTCCTCTCGCCGGATGGCCGCCGCATCATGATCGGCTGGATGCAGAACTGGGATACCTGCGTGGCCGCCGTGGCCGGGAACAAATGGTTCGGCCAGATGTCTTTGCCCCGGGAGCTGTCCATCCGGGAAAACCGCCTGATCCAGAACCCCGTGCGGGAGCTGGAAACGCTCCGCGGACGGCGCATCGCCTACGAAAACATTCCGGTCAGCGAGGAAGTGATCCTGAAAAACGTCTATGGACGCCTCGTGGATCTGACGATCCGTCTGCGCCCGCAGTCCCCCGACTCCTACTCGCTGTTCCGCATGAAGTTCGCCCGCGGCAGCCAGCATTATTCCTCTCTCTCCTACTGTCCGTCCTCTTCCACCGTGCGCATCAGCCGCAGCCACTCCGGCTACAACCGGGATTTTGTGCACGAGCGGGAATGCTTCGTACGTCGCCAGAACGGTGAGATCAAAATCCGCCTGATCCTGGACCGTTACAGCGCGGAAGTATTCATCAACGACGGCGAGCAGGCTATGACGATGACGTTCTATACGCCTTTGACGGCGGACGGGATTAGTTTTGAGGCCCATGGGACGGCGTTTATGGATATTGAGAAGTATGATTTGCGCTGACAGGGGACAGATCTATGTCACGATAGCTGACAGGGGACGGGCCTGTGTCACGAAAGCTGACAGGGGACGGGCCTGTGTCAGCTTTTATGACACAGAACCGTCCCCTGTCAGCTTTTATGACACAGAACCGTCCCCTGTCAGCTTTTTACTTTACCAGGCTCCACAGATACTTGATGATGTCCGCATTCGCCTTCACACTCTCCACAAAGCCTACGTTGTTGATGTTGAAGGTGTGGCCAATCTCGTTCTCCTTGCCCTCGTACTCCGTGTAGCTGTGTTTGATGCCAGCCTCGGTCAGCTTCGCATCAAAGTCAACCGCCATCTGATAGAACAGAGCGTCCGTAGGAGTCGTTAAGATGTACACGTTCGGATAGCTTTCCGGCTTCAGATGATTGTAAACATGGGCCATGTTCATCAGCTCATCATTCATCAGGATTTCCTCGCCGATCTTACGGGCCTTCATGCCAGGATAGCCTTCCTTTTCGAGGTCGCCGCGGAAGCTCATGACGTCGGCGGTCGGGCAGGTCAGGATGTAGCCGTCCACTTCATAGCCGGGCAGCTCAACCTTGTAGTAGTCGCGCATTTCCTGATCGGTCAGATTGGCAGCCGTCAAAGAGACGATCGCCGCGCCGGCGCTGTCACCGCTTAAGAACACATTGTTCAGATCCAGATTATACTTCTCCGCGTTCTCTTCTACCCAGTGAAGAACCTTGAAGATATCCTGAATAACCGTGACAAAGTTGCCCTTCGGCAGGTGCGTATAGTTGGGAGTAACTACCGCGAAACCAGCGTTGGCGTATACCAGGCTGTGATCCTTGTTGGTTTCCTTCGTGCCGCCGATGAAGCCGCCTCCGTGAACCTCGATGATCACGGGCTTCTTCACGTCAGGATCCGCCGCGTAGACATCCAGCAGGTGATCCTCATCACCGTCGTCTACGTAAGGAATGTTCTGGGCGAAGGAAATCTCTTCCAGAACGGCCGGCTTGCCATAGGCAGCCTCTTTGATGATGCCGGGTTCCACATCCCACAGATCAACGTTTCCGTAGTGCTCGTCTAAGCGGGCGCTGAACCATCTGCCATTCATACTCTGGGAGATAATGGCCATCTTCTGCTCTTCCGGAATGGAGGTGTCCTCATCCATCTGCTTTAAGATGTCTTCATAGACCAGACGCCGGTTCACCATGCCGACGGTAGCGTGCTCCTCGGTCAGAGGATCGAGCATGATGGTGTTGGGTTTTTCCTTATCTGCGGTCCAAGGCGTCCACTCCGGCAGGCCTTCGCCGTTCGGATCACCGGTGCGCATGAAGTTGCCCAGGTACTGCGGATAGATCTTGGCCAGCTCGTTGCGCTGTGCCGTCGCGCGGGCGTTTTCCACCAGGACGTTGTTCTGGTTCGTGTGGCCGGCGCCATTTAAGGTCAGCAGGTAGATGGGTGCCTTGTAGGCGTGCGCCATGTTCTCGGCGGATTCTTCCGCGTTGAACAGCTCGTACAGCATACCGCCGTACTTGTTGACGAAATCAACCTGCGGCTGATACTCCTCGCTCTTGCGGTCCAGCGTGCCGAAGTAGTTGCTTGTGGCAAACATGGAGAACTCGTTGGTTCCGGTAAACATGATAATCGGAACGCTGTTATATTTCTCTGTCGCGAAGCCTTCCTTCGGAAGGGTCACACCGTCCGCGAACAGATGAGGGAACATGGCCATGCGGATGCTGGCATCCGGGAAGGTGGGGATCATCCGCTTCGAGTCCAGTCCGTACAGGTACTCGCGCACATCCTCGCCGTCGGTCAGCAGCCAGTCATAGGCTTCCTTCACATCCGCCGCCTTGCCGTCTTCCACGACCAGCGGAGCCAGACGAGACGCATCCACCTTCGCCGCCGCTTCCGGATCGGAGACGGTCATACCGCCACTGTAGGAAACAGCTTTCTGGAACTTGCCCTCAAACAGCGGGGAGATCAGGAGCGCCATGACGTCACGTCCACCAGCGGACGATCCGGCGATGGTGATGTTATTTCCGTCACCGCCGAAAGCTTCGATGTTTTCCTTCACCCAGTCAAGCGCCAGCGCGATGTCGAGCAGCGTGTAGTTTCCGGAGTTCTCCTCGTCCGTGCCGTTCTTTAAAGCCGGCAGGGCATTGAAGCCCAGCAGGTTCAAACGGAAGTTAAGCGGAACAAAGATACAGTTGGACGCCTTGGTGAATTCGGGGTTATCCCCTCTCGCGGCGGTGCCGGTCTGGTTGTTTCCGCCGTGAATGTAGACCATAACAGGCAGGTTCTTTTCGTCCGTGGCCGGGCGATAGATTTCCAGGTTCAGGCAGTCGTCCGATCCGGACACGCCGCCGCCCCAGCCGGTCTGCGTAGCTGTGAGCGAATCCTTCGATCCATCCAGAGTGCCCTCCCAGGCCTTCTTCGGGACGGGTGCCTTCCAGCGCAGCTCGCCAACCGGCGCTTCGCCGTACGGGACGCCTTTCCAGATGTACAGGTCTCGCTCGGAGTCATAGTAGCCCTGGATTTTGCCGTTCTTGGTTTCCACCAGCGTGCGCTCATCCTTCACGTTGGGATCCGGCTTCTCTTCCCCTGCTCCCGCCGGCTGATTAGAGCCCTGGTTTGCAGGTGCGGAAGTGTTCGCATCCGCCGCCTTGGTTTCCTCTGCGGCTTTGGCCCCTTCCGCTGCAGGAGCCTTTGCTTCTCCCTCGGCAGCCTTGGTTTCCTCGGTTGCCGCAGGTGCCTTGGTCTCTTCCGCGGCTAAACCAACGACGGACAGACCAAGCAGCATGGACATGGACAGCAGAACTGCCAATGTGCGTTTGATGGTGCGTTTCATGTTTCGTTCCTCCTTCTTAGATGTATAGTAAATCGTGCTGGGCCCGGTGTATTTTGCACCAGGCTTCACAGCCTCCTTACTACTCGTTAGGCAAAATACCCTTTAATGATCGTTCTTATTCTATCTCTTTCGTGCAAAATAGTCAATACAACAGGCGAAGGTGGTTGTCTTATAGGCGTAGATGGTCATTTTTTACTTATCAAGGCAATCTTTAAGCGTATCATATTTGTGATTTTCGCCTGAATCGGTTAAACAATGCAGAATTTAAGCGTATCGTTTTTGTGCTTTTGCTTAAACTGGCCAAAAAAGGGATGGACCTCGCTTGCTATACAGCAAAGAGATCCATCCCTTGCATTTTGAGTTCTCTCCTTCGCCGGCTTGCCGCCCGCAAAGAAGGCTTGTTTTGTTTTTGTTACTGAATGGTCAGGATATCGGAAAACCCGGTAACCTCAAAGATCTCCATGATCACTTCACCCACATGGACCAGCTTCATGGCGCCCTGCTTGTTCATGGTCTTCTGCGCGGAAAGCAGCACACGAAGGCCGGCTGAAGAGATGTACTCCAGCTTTTCCAGGTCAAAGGTCAGATCCGTCACGCCGTCCAGGGAATCCTTCAATTCCTTCTCCAGCTCCGGAGCGGTGGTGGTATCCAGACGGCCTTCCAGGGCAAGGGTCATAACGGTATCTTTCAGGGTCTTGTTAATCGTCATTTTTGTTCTATCTCCTTTATCGGTAATGAGGCAGAAAAGCTGCCTAAAGTCGCTTTTTGCGTCCTTATCCTTCAATGTAACTATGGAAGCTTTGTTCCACAAAGCAACCCACTTGAACAGATGTTATTTCTATTTTACTCGCAAATTGGCATTTGGTAAAGATGTTTTCTGAAAAAACTCGTTTCTATTCGAAGGCCTTGCTGATGGCAATCTCTACATGGCCGCCCTTCACGCTGACCTTCACATCATCTGCAATGCTGGCAACGATGGATTTTTCCAGCTCATCCCAGGCTTCCTCCGCCTGCGCATTTCCCTCGCGGCTTTCTCCAACAGCCTTCTTATATTCGTGCAGCGTCCAGATGCGGGTTTCTCCGCCGGTCTGATAGCCGGTGGATTCCATGCTCATAAAGCCTAACGCCAAGCCGCTTAAGATCGAGTTGCCAAATTCGTCCGGAAGCAGAGCGACCGCGATCATTTCCTTAATCTTGCCCATGAAGCCCTTTGCGGCAGCGCTGTTTTCCCCGCTCGTAGAAACCGCAATCAGCTGCTCACGCATGTCGCGGGTCATCGTGACGTCCGCGCACAAATTCAGCGTAAAGGCCTTTCCTTCCTGCGAAAGGCAGTAGTCCGCTTCCACGTCCCCGGCAATTCCACGCATAACGCCCACCAACTCCTCCGCCAGGAGCCGAAGGCGAAGCTTCTCTTTTTTCTCAAGGCCGGCCACATCCCCGGCTTTTTCCGTCATTTCCAGTGCTTCGGGCATTCCCGCGCCACTACTGGTTACCTTGACGATTTCTGATTTCATTTAAAACCCTCCTGTTTCCTTTGCATGTAGCATCCCGCCACACCTGCATGAGCATTCTGTCACACTTACATGAGCATTCCGCCACACTTGCATGAGCATTCTGTCACACTTGCATGAGAATTCCGCCACACGCATTCTTTCCCATGACAGGCTTTGTTGCCCTCGCAATTTTTTCAATTGCCTATCATTCTACCCTTTTTACAGCTTTCAGTAAAGCCCTTTTTCTTCTGACAAGTATCTGGGAACCATAAAAGCGCAGGCATCTCTTCTTTTTTAGCACTTGCCTACGCCCGGGGAGCCTCCTGGGAACCATAAAAACGCAGGCATCTCTTCTCTTTCTTCTTTTGCCTACGCCCGGAGAGTTTCCTGGGAGACATAAAAGCGCAGGCAACTCCTCTCTTTCTTCTTTTGCCTACGCCCGGGGAGTCTCCTGGGAACCATAAAAACGCAGGCATCTCTTCTCTTTCTTCTTTTGCCTACGCCCGGAGAGTCTCCTGGAAGCCATAAAAGCGCAGGCAACTCTTCTCTTTCTTCCCTTGCCTACGCCTGTGGAGGCTCCTGGAAGCCATAAAAGCGCAGGCAACTCCTCTTTTTCTTCCATTGCCTGCGCCTGGGGAGTTTCCTGGGAGACATAAAAGCGCAGGCATCTCTTCTCTTTCTTCTTTTGCCTACGCCTGTGGAGGCTCCTGGAAGCCATAAAAGCGCAGGCATCTCTTCTCTTTCTTCTTTTGCCTACGCCCGGAGAGCCTCCTGGAAGGCAAGATAGCGCAGGCATCTCTTCTCTTTCTTCTTTTGCCTACGCCCGGAGCGGGGAAGTTCTTCACTTTGTAGAATTTTCCCCACATGGCCAACTTAAAAAATAGATACAGTACGGAGAATTTCTTTTATTTCTGGGCTTTTCACCGCTTGATTAGCTCGAAAAACAGATGCCATACGGGGAATTCCTTTTATTTCCGGACTTTTCACCGCTTGATTAGCTCGAAAAACAGATGCCATACGGGGATTTTCTTTTATTTTCGGACTTTTCACCGCTTGATTAGCTCGAAAAACAGATGCCATACGGGGAATTCCTTTTATTTCCGGACTTTTTCCCGCTTGATTAGCTCAAAAAACAGATGCCATACGGGGAATTTCTTCATCTTGAACACTTTTCCCCGCTTAGTGAACCTCAAATAGCAAATCTAATACAGGGAATTTCTTCATCTTAAAGACTTTTCCCCGCCCGGTGAATCTCTAAAAGCAGATCCCATACGGGGATTTTCTTCATCTTGGACACTTTTCCCCGCCTGGCGAGTTCTAAAAATAGATCTCATACGGGGAACTTCTTTTATTTCCTGGCTTTTCCCCGCCTGCCTATATTTCGCACGCCATAATAATTGATAGGTGACAAGCAAACTTTGTTGTCCACGCAATATCTTGACAAAATAACATCGAACTCATCCTTTGTCACCAAACATGACGCAAACCCGGTTACTTTCCCGCAAACGCAACGCAAGCACTGCCCCTTCCAGCAAAACCATGACACAGATCTGTCCCCTGTCAGAAACTGTGACACAGGTCCGTCCCCTGTCACAAAATGTGACATAGGTCCGTCCCCTGTCACAAAATGTGACACAGGCCCGTCCCCTGTCACAAAATCAGCCGCGGTTCATGGCCGCCATAGCGGCGATGGTTGGGATTTTCATGGGGCAGACATCCATGCAGGAAAGAGATTTGGAGCAGGCGCTGCCAAAGTGTTCCGCGTATTGGGTGCTGATGCCGACGGCTTTTTCCTTGTTCCGGGAGGCCACCAGGTAGCAGTCGTTGGCAAAGAGCGCGCCGTAAAATGTCTTTCCGTTTACATAGTTGGGGCACACTTCCAGGCACAGCCCGCACTTTAAACACTTGGCGATCATATACTGGAGGGCATGCTCTTTCTTGCTTTTCTTTTCATCCTTGGAAAAATCCGGCTGATATTCGCCAATGCAGACATCGGTCTGCTTTAGGTTCTCCTGGATCTGCGACCGGTCCACCACCAGGTCGTGGATCACCGGGAACTTGCGCAAGGGGCGGATCGTCAGCACATCGCCGCTCATGTCTTTCACAAAGGTTTCGCACGCAAGGGCCGGCACATCGTTGATGACCATGGCGCACGACCCGCACACGCCCTGCAGGCAGGAGCATTCCCAGCCGATCCGGGTGGTTTTTTTGCCATTTTCGTCCACGATATCGTCACGGTAATTGAGATAGTCGATCAGCGCGGCGACGGACATGTCGCCGGGCACATCGGCATCGAAGGTTTCCCAGTAGCTTTCCGTAAACGGCGCCTGCTGCCGCAGTATCTTCACTTTCATATTGATATTCAATCCTTTCCTGCACCGCCAAAGGATGCGCCGGCTGGTTCTTCCTGACTTGTGCCCCTTATCCATGCGCCAGCTGGCTTACTCATAACTATGCCCTTTATCCAGGCGCACCTGATACCGGCCGCCCTGATACGAGATGATCGAGGATGCTGCAAAGCGCTCATCCGCCTCCGGGTAGTCGCTTCTGAAGTGCGCGCCGCGGCTTTCCTTCCGCTCCTTCGCGCAGGTGAGCACCGCGCGGGCCAGCGTTAAAATCCCCGTCAACGAATAATTGAAATATGGCATCACATTGGGATCGTAGCTGAGTTTATCCGCGATGGACAGATAATAGTCCACATCCGCGATCCCCTTCTCCAGCTTTTCTTCGTCCCTGGAGATGCCAAGATCCTTATTCATCGTCTCCGCCACCATATCCCGGATGTACATGACCGGGAAGGCGCTTTTCGACTCCCGTTTCTTTAACAGCAGGCGGGTTTCCTCCTCCTGCATCGCCGTAAAGTCCGGCCGTGCGCCCGGCCTCTCGCGCCCGGCGATCTCCTCGGCGGCCACCCATCCGCTGTACATGGCGGCCAGAAGAGAATTGCCGCCCAGGCGGTTAGCCCCATGATACATGGAAGCGCACTCCCCGACCGCAAACAGATTTCGAATGTTCGTTTCATGGTCCAGATGCACGGCCAGCCCGCCCATGAAGAAATGGACGGAGGGCGCCACCGGGATCGGCTCCCTGGTGACATCAATTCCCTTGTACTTCCGGCACAGGTCCTGCACCTCGGGCAGGCGCTCCGCGATCAGCCTCTGATCCAGGAAAGAGATGTCCAGATACACATCCCGCCCGCAGGTAAAGATCCTGCGGCTGATAATATCGCGCGTCATCAGGTTGCCACGGGGGCCGAACTCGTCCTCCAGGAAGTACACCCGCTTCCGGGACGAGAGATTTTCCGCAGAACCTTCCCCCGCGCTCCGGGCCGCCTCCTCATAATAAAACAGCCTGCCGCCCTCGCCGCGCGCCGCCTCGGAGATCAGCATGCGCTTTTGCGCCGTCTCCATGGTGGTCGGATGATACTGGATAAACTCCAGATTTTTTAACTCCGCCCCCTGCATGAACAGTTTCCCGGCTGTGTATCCGTCGCACTGGGTGGAACCGGTGGTCTTCCCGAACAGCGCATTTTGCCCGCCGGTGGCGATCACCACCGCGTCGGCGTACTCCGCCTCGAGCCCGCCGGTGGTCTCGTCAAACAGCAGAACGCCGTAGCAGATGCCTTCCCGGATCAGGGCCGAGTGGAAGCAGCTCCACATCCGGCGCTTGATGATCCCGGCCGCCTCATATCGCCGCACCTCCATCACCAGGGCCGATACGATCTGTTTGCCGGTCGATGCCCCGCAGTAGCAGGTTCGTCGATAAGACTGGCCGCCAAACGCCCGGCGCACAGGGGCCCCGGTTTTGTCCACGGAAAACACCGTGCCGATTTTCTCCAGGTAGGAAATGATCTCGTCCGCCCGGCCGCACAGGCCGCTCACGGCTTCCCGCCCGGACAGACCCCTCCCGCTTTTGAGCGTGTCTTCGATGTGGCAGGTCACAGAATCCCCCGGGACAGGGTCCTGAAGGACCGCATTGATGCCGCCCGCCGCCATGACTGATTGTGACCGTTCGGAAGGAAACGGCGACACGAGGCTCACAGAGACGCCCGCCTCCGCCAAGCGAAGGGCGCAGGCCATGCCCGAGATGCCGCTTCCGATTACGATTGCGTTTTGCATAAAAACCCCTCATGCGGCCTGACGGCCGCGCTATATGATATGATATCAACCCTATGCACCGCGACCGGGCGATATCATAGAAACATAGCCACCTGCGTACTCACCACAGCATACGCCGCCACCACAAAAGCAATCCCCAAGGTCACATAAATCACCGCATCCAGCTTCTTCTGCATATCCGGCGACAATAAAAGTCCCAGTGTGATGAAACCCTTCGTGAAGGAGGTGGCCACATGCGTCAGCGCCGTCGCGAAAAACAGCAGCTCAGCCACGATCAGCAGAAGCACGACGATCATCTGTCCGCCTTCCGCCGCCGCTTTCATCATGGAGAAGGTGTTGATGTGCAGGATGAGAAGCGGCAGGATGAGTGCCGCTGAAATCCGCTGCAGGATCGTGCGAACATTCTGCTTCGGATACAGATCCATCCGGGTGCCGTCCGCCTGCATAAATACGGTCAGCATCCCGCACACGGCGTGCAGGCAAACCAGGACCATGAACGGAACGGCAAAGACGGTCTTTAAAAACGGATTGTAGTAGAACATCAGGTAGGCAACGATGGTGTAGCCCATGTGCAAAAGCATGGCCAGGATGGACAACAGTCCCAGCAAAGCGTTCAGTTTCTTCAGCTTCATATAGTGTTCCCCTTTCTTCCTTTGGGAGCGTATGACAGTTTGGGACAGTGTGACAAGGGGTGTTCCTCTGTCACATTTTGGTTTAGTATATCACTCTTCCCGATGGTTAGGCAAGAAAATATGACAACGGAACGTTCTCTTCACTACATCATAGTTACCATTCACGGGCCCGTATTGACAAAGTGTCAGTGAAATGCTATAGTGCAACTAAATTAAAAATATAACGCTGTGAGGGTATGATATGAGCACAGATTACAGAAAACTCTGCCTGGAATTGTGGGGAACGGACGATGTTGATGAACTGAAAAGGATTGCCGGGAAGGAAACACCGAAAAACCCTCGCGGGGCGGGAAGGAAAAAAAAATTCCGAGCATCGGATGTACATGAAATGGAACAGTTGCTTCAGAACGGTCTTTCCATCCAGGAGATTGCCAAACGATACAACTCGTCCAGGCAGGTGGTAGGCCGATATCTGACCCCTGCCTGGCAGCCCGGTTGTACGCTCCGTCTGGTCTACATGTATCGTCAGTTTCCTTGCACTTTTATTGATCTGGACTTTATGGAACGCAAACTTTGGATCCATAACAGAACAGATGATATGCTTCACCGTGCTTTCGGCGCAAATGAACAGCCCTCGTGGCAGGATTATCAGGAATTTCTCAAAGAACGATGTTTTCCGGCCACACGTGGTAATGCAAAATCCATTCTGAAAGAGCTAGGACTTCTCGACTATGATCCGCTCCAAATTGTGGAGAAGACGCAAGGCCGGCTGGCAGACGATGACATGTGGGTCAAATTTTGTTATCCTAAGGAGTACAAGACATGCGAACGATCCAAGTAAACACAATGATACGGGAGCCATTGCAGGGTCACACGTCGAAAGGTGATCAACCTAAATGGCGCTACAGAAACGAATGGTTCAAGGCTGATCATATGGGGTATGAAGCTTTGGCGGAAATTGTTATCTCAAGATTACTGGAAAAATCGAATGTAAAAGACTTTGATGAATATGTTCTCTATGATCCTGTCTGGATTGATGATGGAAGTGAGAAATTGCCTGGCTGCGCCAGCCGCAATTTTCGAGGGAAGAACGACATGCTCATTCCTTTCGAGCGGTTACATCGCACTTTCAACGGACGTGGACTGGCGCAGACGATTTCCGGAATGGAAACAGAAAAGAAAATCTCGTATACGGTCAATTTCGTGGAACAAACCACGCATCTGCCGATTCAGGCTGCTCTGACAATGCTGCTGGAACTGGACGCCTTTTTCCTCAACGAAGACCGACACACCAATAATCTGGCCGTTATTCGCGACGAGCAGACCCATAAATTTCGGCTAAGCCCTGTATTTGACAACGGGCTGGCACTTCTGTCGGATCTGCACGATTATCCTTTAGGACAGGATATTTATCCCTGCATTTCCCGCGTCGAAGCCAAGCCCTTCCATACGGACTTTTATGAGCAGATCTCAGCTGCTGAACGATTATATGGCCCTCAGCTGCGTTTATCGTTCACGCGGCAGGATGTCGTGAAAGCCTTGTCCGGGCTGGATACTCTGTATCCCGATGAGGTGCTTGTCCGTGTGGAAACCATTTTATATGAGCAGATGCGAAAATATTCTTATCTGTTTACACGCTAGGCTTCTATCTGTGGAAATCGACAGTGGGGTGTATACAGCTTATTTCATTTCCTTCAGCTCCGACACCGCAAGCGGGATCGCAAGCGCCGCCGCCAGCGCATCCGCCACCGCCTGGGCGATCTCCACGCCGAACAGCCCGAACAGTTCCGGCAGGATCAGAATCAGTGGAATGAAAAAGATCCCGCTCCGGGCGGAGGCCGTGATGGAGGCCTTGACGCCCTTTCCGGTGGACTGCAGCATCATGTTGGTGATCACGATGGCCGCCATCAGAGGAAGCGCGATCGCCTGCCAGCGAAGGGCCGCCGCGCCTACTTTCACCACCTCCGGGTCGTCCCGGAACCATCCGATAATCTGCGGCGCGAAGGCGTAGCAGAGAATGGCCATGATGATCAGAAAGATGGTTCCATACTTCACGCAGAAGAAGTAGCCTTCCCGCACCCGGTCTTTTTTCTGCGCCCCGTAGTTAAACGCGCAGACCGGCTGATAGCCCTGTCCGAAACCGATCAGCGCGCTGGACAGAATCATGAGCGTGCGGGTGGCGACGCTCATCCCGGCGATCGCGGCCTCCCCGCCGTACAGACCGGCTGCCCGGTTTAAGAGAATGGTGGCCACAGAGGCAAGCCCCTGCCTGAAGAGCGCCGGCGCGCCGCCATTGATGATCTGCAACAGGTTGTGCCCGTTCAATTTGACGTTTCGAATGTGGAGCCGCAAGTTCACGCCGCGCATGCTTCCTGCCAAAAGCACACAAAAGCTGGCGATCTGTCCCAGGATCGTTGCCAGGGCCGCGCCGCGCACGCCCATGTCAAAGACAAAAATAAGCAGCGGATCCAGCCCGACGTTTAACACCGCGCCGCACATCAGGCCCACCATGGCATACATGGCGCTCCCCTGAAAGCGAAGCTGATTGTTGATGACAAACTGTCCCATCATAAACGGCGCACCCAGGAGGATGATCTGCAGATACTGCTTGGTCTGCTCCACCAGGTCTTCCGTTGTCGCTCCCAGGAAGATAACCAGGGGCTCCAGAAAGCACATCGCCACGCCGGCAAAAATGACGCCCAGAATCAACGCCAGCGCAAAGCCCGTGGAGGCCATCTCGCTGGCTTCCTGCTTCTTTCCGGCTCCCAGCATGCGGGAGAGCGTGTTGCCGGATCCCTGCCCGCAGAAAAACCCCATCGCCTGGATGATGGCCATCACGGAAAACGCCAGGCCCACGGCCGCCGTGGCATCGGTGGAAATCTTTCCGACAAAGAAGGTATCCGCCGCGTTATAGAAGGCCGTCACCAGCATACTGATGATGGTCGGGATCGAAAGCCGCAGAATCAGCTGGGGGACCGGCGTCTCCGTCAGATCCCTGTAGCGCGCCTTTGCCGCTTCATCGCCCGTAAGGGCTGCCTGGTTTTCTTTGTTTTCCTTTGTTTCCATGCTTGTTTCCTTTCCGCCATATGTTCGTTTTCCATTCACAAGGCAGGATTATACCACGTGATCTACCACCGAGCGAGCGGAGCTCGATCGGGGCTTCTTTATAAGGCCACGCTGTGGCGCCTTAAGGGACAGTCACTCACGCCCCCTAGTCCTTGTTACAGGGTTACTTTTGTTTTGACAAATCAGGCAGCACCGTTACTACGACGTTTTTTCACCTTGCGTTTGCCACTCGGCTTATCCGCTTGCGTGGCTTCGCTTTTCTTAGCAAGTGTGGCCACAGCTTTTGCCTGTCGTCTCGCAACATCCGGATCCTGATCTGCAGGCAACATTACCATAAAGACCTGCATGAGTTCCCGATGTGTTGTTTTCCGCTCGCGATGGTGAATGACGCGATTATCAGATGCCTGCTTCTTGTATGCCTGCTTTGGCGGTTTGTTGTTTTTGATACGGCAGACATCCTCCCATCTGACAACGTTGACTGTCTTTGACAGATATTCGGTATTTACGTTGTCAAAGGCATACGGATACTGCTTGCGGAGAATGTTGCATGCTCCGTTGACATCCGCATTTAACGTTGTCCCGTCCTTGCTGACATACAGTCCACGCTCCTCCCTGTTCCCCGAGAAAGTATACGGCTCGTGTTCTCCGGGTGCATAGGTAGGAATGTCATCTCTGTCAAGGAAACTGGCTCTGGACGTATAACTTTCTTCACGTTCCACGACAGCAATCCCGTACTTGGCAGCTATACAGC
>JAFVBO010000015.1 GCA_017479935.1 Lachnospiraceae bacterium | reverse complement strand
GGGAAACGAGAATTTCTTGAGTATTTCGCCGAGTGGCTCGCTAAGGACGAACAATCCCGCACACAGTCGGCGGCTCTTCGAGCTGCCCGCAGGAAGAAAAAGACTGTGGCATAGATAGTAACTTGGAAGCCCACACAAACAACCGGTTGGAACGCCGGGGCTAGGCTGAACCATTATCTCACCAGAATACTGGTGTAGCACAGCAAAACAGAAGGCCCGTCAGGGCTGGAAGCCCCCACCTCAAGCGCGAGCTAGGTGGTGGGTAGTTCACAAAACCCGAACCTTATATCAAAATTGTTTCTGCTTTAGGAAAAAAGAAAGCAGGCATGACCAGAGAAGAACTTCTGAAAGCAACGCGTCTGCCCGATTCCGGTAATTTTACAGCACGGCTTGAAGAATTGGAAAGCTGTGGTTTCCTGCGTAAATATCATCAATACGGGATGAAAGAGCGTAATGCATGTTATCAGCTGATCGATAATTTCACGCTTTTCTATTATAAATTTTTGGAGGAAAAGCCTACAGATGAGCATTTTTGGAGCAATCAGACCAATACACCGAAAGTCAATGCCTGGTGTGGATTAGCATTTGAAAGGGTCTGCCTTGAGCATGTTCAACAAATGAAGCTGGCGTTGGGGATTTCCGGAGTGCTGAGTGAAGCGTATTCCTGGACATGCAAAGAAGATTCGGCAAATGGTATTTATGGCTCACAAATCGACTTAATGATCGTGAGAAAAGACCAGGTGATCAATCTGTGCGAAATGAAATTTACTGAAAAAGAATATGTGATTACAGCTAAAGTGGATGAAGAAATTCGCAGGAAAGAAGCCGATCTTCTATCAGTTACCGGTACTCGTTATGCAATTCATACGACGCTTGTCACGCCATATGGTGTTGCAGGTGGTTCTTACTCAGGGCGAATTCAAAACATAATTACAATGGAAGATTTGTTTCAATAGTATCCAGGGGGTGCACATGGGGACCTGACCCCATTTAGAGAAAGTCAGAGCTTGTAATGGTTCCTTTATGGGATCAGGCACCAATGTGCTGGCGCTGTTTGTCGCGTTTTCGGGTTGGGTCTGGAAAAAAGCAGGAGATAAGAACGAATAGGCCGGCGATGAAAAAATCCTGATTCTGTCCCTTCCCGAGATCATAAGAACGCCAGGTGTTATCCTGGTCTGGATGATGATCATCGGCGACAGTGCCGTCATGAAGGGGACGGACCTCGCGGGTGACAGAGGCCCATTGCCATGGGATTAAGGAGGGCAAGCGCCCCCTAAGCTTCCGGAAACAGAATATTCAGCTCAAACACAGAGCCTGCGGCGTGAAACGAAATATCGCCGCCGTATTTTTGCACCACCTGTCGCATGCTCTGAATGCCGAAGCCGTGAACGGATTCATCCTTCTGCGTGGTATGAGGAATTCCCTCTTTCAGGATCAGCTCCCCGCCGTAATAGTTGTGAGAGTGGATGGACAGAAAGCCGCCTTCCTGACGGACCGATAAGCCAATATCGCGCTGATCCTCCGGAAGGGGCAGCACGGCCTGGATGGCATTGTCCAGAATATTTCCAAAAAGGGAATAAATATCCGCATCGCTTAAGAAGGCCAGCTTTTTTCCGTCGGCGATGCAGCTGATCGTGATGTGGTTCTGCTGACAGTACAGATTCTTCTCGGCCAGGATGATATCCAGGGCCCGGCAGCCGGTTTTGGGCATGGAATCATAGATGCCGATGACGTTTTCCATATCGGCTAACGCCTCCGGATCCAGTTGCGTGCGCGTGCCGATGCGGCGGATCTGATGGCGCATATCGTGGCATTTCATGTTGATCTGGTCGATTGTAGCGCTGGAGATTTTGTACTGCTGCTGCTCCATCTGCTGCATCTGTTTCAGCACGTGCAGCTCGTTTTCCAGAGAATGCTGCTGAAGCAGGGTGAACTGCAAAAGCAGGATCGTAAAAGCGCACAGCATGCTGGTCAGGTTCTGGGCCAGATACAGAAGATCCTGAGGATTCCCCGCAAAGCTCCGGCGGATGATGTCGTACAGGACAATTTCCAGCACGACGGCCAGGCTAAGCACCATCAGAAGCGGGCCTTTTTCCAGGCTGACGTGCCCCCCGTTTTGCAGACGTTTCCTGAACAGAGCAAAAAAGAGAGCGTACAGAAAAAGCCGGAAAAGCAGCTGGAAAAAAGCGCCCGGTAATGCATTCAGAAAAAGCGGGAACGGCAGCATGGCCTGCAGGCAGCCGATGGCCAGGGACGTGATATGCTGGACGCCGTATCCGCCCAGCGCGCAGAAAAGGGCATCGCTTACGCCAATGTCAAAGCAGAGGAGTCCCATAAGGATCATTAACCCGATGGAAATCAGAAACGCCTGTATGCTGTTTAAAAAGGTATCCGGGCACATATAGAGCCAGAACAGAACGATGGCGCTGACGAGCAGACAGACCGGGAAGGCAGCCGGGAAGGTTTCCCGTTTTTCTTTGGTAAATAAGAACAGGCATACCGCGACGGTCAGGGAGACCCAGAAGCGAAAGCCATACGATAAAAATAATGGTTCCATGTAAATCCCTTTCGATAAAGCATTTCTGGCATCGCACCCCAAAGCACTTTAAGTAGCTACGCCTGCGGCATCTGCTTTAATGCTGCCCGCCAATGTAATCGTTTAAAGCCTGAACAAACCCTTTTCGTTTCGGCCGTGAAATCTGCAGCCATTCCTCGCCCACCTGCAGCTGGCTCCCCTGAATTTTCCGGACATGCATCAGATTCACCAGATAGCAGCTGTTGCAGCGGACAAACAGGCCCTCCGGAAGCCTGCCCTCCACCTGCTTTAAGTTTCCATACACGGTAAAGACGCCGTCCGCCGTATGATAATGGACGTGGTGGTTTTGGACCTCCACATAAAAGATCCGGGACGGGGTTGTCCGGTAAAGATCCTCCCCGGTCTGGATCAGAAGTTCCCCCTCCCGGTGAAGGGAGAGCTGATGCATGGCCCGGGCGATTTTTAAGGCGAAGCCGGCGTAGGAAACAGGCTTGACCAGAAAATCGAAGGCATTCGCCTCGTATCCGCGCACCGCGAAGGAGACCATGTTTGTGACAAACAAAAGCAGCACGGAAGGATCCGCCTTTCGCAGCTCTAACGCGGTCTCCATGCCGTTTATGCCGTTCAGGCCGATATCCATGAGCACCATGTCGTAAACCGGTCGGTACTCGATCAGAAACTGCTCGCCTCCGGTAAACCACCGGATTTCAAAGGTATGGCCGTTTTCGGCGCCCCATTTTTCAAAATGGGAGCGAAGCAGCTCCATTTCGTCTTTTTCATTTTCTACGATGGCGATCTGATAGTTCATCTTTTTCGTCCCCGGGTTTCGTTTATGCTTCGGTATTATAACATTCCTGCAGATCGGACGCAAGCCGGATGACAGCTTACGTCGCAAAAACGACAGAAAAGATGATCTTCCTCTTTTTACCGGAAAAGTTCGCTATAATCCGCTTACAACGAATGAAACCGGTCCCGTACGAAGGGGCCACAAGTATGAAAGGAGAAACCATGAAGAAATTTCTGTCTCTGGTACTGAGCGCTGCCATGGCGCTTTCGACCGTAAGCACGATGGCGTTTGCGGACGAAGCAAAGAAGTACACCACGGAAACCACCGCAGACGGCTGGGTGCGCGTTGTCAATGAGGACGGCGCTACCTTAGGCTACTATCCGGAAACCGGTGTCACCCTGATCGAGAAGGACGGCTACGCGTTCAAGGATATGAACAAGAACGGTGAGCTGGATCTGTATGAAGACTGGCGCGCCTCCTATGAGGACCGTGCGCACGATCTCGTCTCCAAGATGAGCGTGGAAGAGATGAGCGGCCTGCGCTTAAACGGCGCCATCGGCTCCTTGGATACCGACATCGAAAAAGCCAACGATATGGGTGGAAATCCGTTATATCCGCAGATTGTGGAAGACGGAATGCGCTACTTCATCATGTACCCGATCGCCTTTGGCGCTCCGTTAATCGCGGCCGTGCCTGCTGCCAACGCCCTGCAGAAGACGGCGGAAGCAACGGCTCTTGGCATCCCCATGATGTTAAACTGCGATCCCACGACCACGATGACCGGTACGGTCACCAACATGGCCTTGGGCGCCACCTTCTCCCCCGAAAAGGTTGCGAAGCTCTCCACCGATGTGGCGAAGCTTTACCGCGCTGCCGGCATCACCATGACCTTAAGTCCGCAGGTTGACCTTGAGTCCGATCCCCGCAGCCAGAGCGTCAATACCTTCACCGAGGATCCCGCGCTTGCCGCTGCCCTGGCGAACGCCATGATCAGCGCCTATCAGTCCACCTACGCGGAAGACGGAACCGATCTTGGCTGGGGCAAGGAATCCCTGGCGGTTCAGTTCAAGCACTTCTTTGGCAACCTGGCCAACGAAGGCGGCCGCAACTATCATGATTTCACCGGTAAGTATACCGTTATGACCGAGGAAGACATCGAAACGCAGCTGGTTCCCTTCGTGCAGGGCGGCTTTAAGCTGGACAGCAAGACCGGTGCCGCTTCCGCCATCATGGTAACCTATACGGTTCCCTGTGATGAGGAAGGCGAGGCGTACGGCAAGGAAGCCGTCGGCGGCGCGTTCAACGACTTTGTGATGGGCAAGCTGAAAGAGAACGGCTTTGAAGGCATGGTCTCCACCGACAGCCTGATTTTTGAAACGCTTGATCTTGGCTACATGGTCATGCTGCAGACCGCCTACAATGTAAACGACATGGAAACGGATGAGAAGATTTACGTCATGTTCAACCTGGGCGTGGACCAGATCATGGGTTCCTGCTCCGCAGCGGATCTCGCCGCCGGCTACAAGCTGTATGTGGAAGAGGAAGGCGAGGAAGCGGCCCTGAAGAACTGGCAGGAAGCCACCTATGACTGCGTGCTCCCGATCTTCCGTGTCGGCAACTTTGATAATCCTTACGTTGTCACCAGCGAATCCGCTGCCATCTTCGAGCAGTATACGCCCGAAGCGACGAACGAACTGGCCCAGTCCTCCATCGTCATGCTGAAGAACGACGGCGTGATCATGAAGAGAGAAGAGAAGGCCAAGGTTTACATCGTATCCTCCGGCGAAGAGCTGCCGGTTGGCAAGAAGGTTTTAAAGAGCTACTTTGATGTCGTAGACAAAGCGGAAGACGCAGATTTCGCTCTGGTCCTGGTGGACTCTCCCCGCTGCGTGAACACCGGTTACAACAACGAGGACGAAGAGTGGGTTCCGATTACCCTGCAGTATCGTCCCTACACCGCGGATGCGGACTGCGTGGAAGAGGATTCCATCACCGGCGATGTGACCGTGGAAACCTCCAACAGCCCTTACGGCGCCGTCAACAAGACCGTTGTGGAAAACCGAGGATACTATGACGCGAAGAACACCGTTTCCAACGAAGCCGACCTGGATCTGATCCTGGACACCGCCGCCCTTGGAAAGCCCGTCGTCGTCTGCCTGAATGCTTCCGGAGCCTTCTGCGTCGATGAGTTTGAAGACAAGGTTGCCGCCATCTTAGTAGGCTTTGGCGTTGACAAGTCCAACTATCTGGCAATCGCTGCCGGTCAGGTAGAGCCCTCTGCTTTGCTGCCCCTTGCGATGCCGAAGAACATGGAAGCTGTGGAAGCGCAGGCCAGCGGCACCCCTCACGACATGGAGTGCTACGTGGACGCTGCCGGCAACAAGTATGATTTCGGTTTTGGCCTTAACTGGAGCGGCGTCATCGAAGACGAGCGCACCAAAACCTTCGATGGAACGTTAAAGATGGCGGAAGAAGTCGAAGAGAAGGAAGCGGAAGAGACCAAGGAAGCTGCCGAGACGACTGCGGCAGAATAAGATTAGGAAGAGATAAAGGAAGCCGCTTAAGACGGCGTGAATAAGTTAATCAAAAAGGCTCTCACGTGTTCAACGAGAACAGGTGAGAGTCTTTCTTTTCTTTTGTGACACAGCCACAGACAATGAGTATGGATGATCAACCCTCCGGGTTCTCCTCCGCAAGCCCGGCCAGATGCTGGATCAGGGCAAACAGCGCGTCCATGTCCAGATGCTGGTTCTCGTAGCGGACGCCCATTTTGAGTTCCTTTTTCTTCGCGTTGGGCGACCAGTCGATGTCCGAATAGGGAACCGGGGTCTTGGCGTGCCCGCGAATGATGGGGATGACTCCACGGGTGCTGAAAAGAATATCGCAGTCGCCCCGCGAGCGGTCGTCCAAAATGGCCAGGGTGCGGGAGCGGATGCCGGTAAACTTCTGCAGCGCCTTGTTGTAAAAATACCGGTTCATGCGGGGGTCTTCCTGTGTGTAGAACTCCACCAGATCCTTTGCAAGCACCACCTCGTCGATTTTTTCCTTGATGGCCTTTGTCATCTCCGCGCTTCGCTTAATCCGGTCGTTTTGCAAAACTGCCTGATCGCTTAACAGATCCGGCGTAAAGTACACTTCTTCCTTGCGGTCTTCCACCGCGTCGTTCCGATGTTCAAACAGAAATTCCGGCGGGTTGATGCCTTCCTTGCGGCAAAAGTGCATCAGGCTGGTCTCGGTGATGGCAAAATCCTGCATGTCGGACTTGGCAGTCACGGATTCATAGACCAGGCCCACCAACTCCTTAAAGAGGTTTTGCGTGAGCTGTTTTAAGGTCATCTCCTGGGCCTTTTCGTAGGCGGTCGCGTCGAAATTCTGAAGGAGCTCTTCGATTTCCAGAATGGATCCCCGGCACTCGTGAATGGAGGCCTCGATGTTCTGCCGCAGAAGAAGCTGGGACGTTTCATCCTGCACACAGTCCAGGCGGCAGATGGAGGCGTACAGCTGATTGAGGATCTCGATGATGGAGTAGGAGTAGGAAACCGCACTCACTTCCTGGCGGTAAGCCATCTCCAGATTCTTGTTCCCAAGCGCCATCTTTACCCGGTTGATGCGCTCTTCCCTGGCGGAAGGGGTGTCTAAGTACAGCTCGTCCGGGTCGCTTACCGCATTTCCGAACACGTCCTGCGACGGGAGCGGGATGATGCGGTTGATTTTGATCCGGTACTTGTCCAGAAACTGCCGCAGCACCAGAATGTACATATCCCGCAGGATCTTCCGCTGTGTGGTGATAAAGTGCTCGCGCAGGGCCGCCGGGTCGGCACCCGCATCCTTCGGCATGGGGAATAAGAAGGCGCTGTTGACGCGGGAGGAAAGCAGATGATATGGAAGCCGGGAGGAGCTTTCCTTTTCCGTGACAAAGCGCTCCACATACAGCGAGCTCAAAAGCTGCGCGTTGACGACGGCATTGTAATTTTCGTTCACCAGGAGCTTTAATTCCTCGGCCGCCTTCGCGCTCTCGTTCAGCTTCAGATAGGAGATTGCGCAGAGCTGGTGTACGTCAAAGGAGCTGCCGGCGAAGCGGACCGCATCGTCGGTTAGCTGCAGGATCTTGTCTTTTTCGGTGATCGGATCCAGGAGGTCCGCGTATTCCAGGCAGCAGGAGGCGGCGATGGCATCCTCCCTAAGCAGGTTGTACGAATTCGCCATCTGGAAATAGGCAAAGTACTTCTTGGCCTGCTCCTTAAACTCCAGCCGCGCCGTCTCGTCCAGCCCCAGGTCTTCACTCTCGGCGATGGCGTTTGCGGTGTTGCCGAAGTAGTACCAGAACGGCGGGTAGGCGGCAAAGTGCGCCTTGACGGCATCTAAGCGCTCATACTTGCGCACATCGTCGGTGTCCATCAGGATATCATTGTACTGACGGATCTGCTTTTCCGACAGGCGGAACGCGTCCGGGAAGCCGTACTTATCCGCCATGCGCCAGGCCGTCTCAAACAGCTGCTGCTGCAGGCTTTCAAACTGCTCCATGGCCGCCCGCTGCAGCTTCCAAAGCTGCTGGTCCTTATCCAGATGATACTGGGAGCGGTTCTTCCGGTAATTCATGTAGCCGATGCCCACCTGCGCTGCCAGGGAGACGCCCATGGAAACCGGGTTCGCGCCGGCCACAAGGAGGGCCAGGTTCGGAACCGCCGTCCAGATGGCGTTCTTCATCTTCTGCTGGTATTCCTTCTCAATAAACTCCTTCTCGCCCGCCTGCACGCGAAAGAACGTGATGGTCTCAAGGAGCCGCTTGATGATTTCCAGGAGGGCCTCATCCTTGGGCATGTTCTCCAGGTTCAGGTTGTTTAAAATGGTTTCATACTCCTGATCCAAAACCGTCAGATCGTTGTAGGCAATGATCTGGGACACGGAGACGGTACATAAATTTAAGGCAAACGCCGCCTGCATCTGTTCTCTGGTAAAAGCTGCGTTTTCGCCGAAGACTTCGTTTTTTTCCATGATGTGTTCCTTTCATGACAGGGGACGGCTCTCGGGTGACAGGGGACGGGCCTCTGTCACATTACCAAGGGACGGGTCTAACATGTGACAGAAGACAGGGCTAATGTGACAGAGGCCCGTCCCCTGTCACACTATCAAGCGGGATTGAGCGTCAGGACAATCGGCAGATGATCCGAAATCTCCTCCCGGTAGCGGTCGTAATCACCGTAATAAATGCTATAGTAACTGTTTGCCACGATGTCAATCCGTCTGGCGACGGGGTTTAGCGAGGACAGGCGGGCGGTGTCGTAGGAAAAGTGGTCGTAGTTGTGCTGATAACCGGCCGTTTTCTCCTGCGGGTTTTTGTAGTTCGGTTTCTTTAACGTGGTCAGCTGGTCCTGCACGGTCAGGATCTTTTTCTGGTCCACCAGCACGGTTTCCTCTTCCTTGGACATGTACGGCTGCTTGGTCCAGATCCGCTGCAGGTTCATGTTGTAATCGCCAAGGACGATGGTGTAGGCCGGCATCTGCGTTCCGTACTGGGCATCTGCCAGGCGCGGATACAAGGTCTTTGCCAGGACATCAAATTCATTGTGGCGCATGGGCCAGAAGAACCGGTCCTTGTCCTCGGAGATGCCGTTGTAGCGGATGTGATCGCACAAAAGCCGCAGTTCAAAGTTGCCTCCGCCAAGCCCCGCGGCGGTAAAACGCCCAAACACCGGGTCGCGCACAAGCTCCTTTTGCCCCAGGCTTTTGTCCACGCGGTAGCGGTCGAAGGTCTTTGGCTCGTCTGTCTCCTGTTCGCCGGTTAGCAGCGTCGTCTGGATTTTCCGAAAGCGCCGTTTATCCCACAAAAACGCGTATCCTTCGCCCCGGGGGTCGTGGTCCACATCGAAAAGCCCCTGCTTTGGCCGGGAGTTGATCCAGACCATGTCCCAGTGGGGCCCCAGGCTTGCCATGATGGGGATCAGCGCGTCCGCATCGATGACCTCCTGCAGGGCCACCAGATCCATCCCCTCATGCCGCAGGATGTCCGCGATCTGGGACGCCCGGTAGCGGGTGGAGGTGGAGCGGGAGAGGTTATTCACATTGAAGGATCCGATGGTGTATTGTTTCCCGTAGCCCATAGGGGGACATCCTCCTTTTTGGATGTGTTTGGTTACCTTGCTACGTCAAGATTTTTGATGAAGCAGAGTATCTACTTGCACCGCCTGTGGCTTTGCAGGCGATATGAAACGTGCTTTTCGCGGAATGACTTCATTGTAGCATAAGAGGACGCGCTTGCATAGAGAAGGGAGAAAAAGAAAAAGGAACTACACGCGGTTCTTTTGCGCTTTTTTGTCCTTCCCGATTAACTCCCTTCTGTATTCTGTGGGGGATACGCCATAAGTCTCACGGAACAACCTGGTAAAATAGCTCTGGTCTGAAATGCCGGAGGCAGCGCATATATCTTTGATGAGAAAGTCGCTCATGGATAGCAGGATACAGGCGTGCTCAAGCCGGGTGCGATTCAGATATTCGGTCAGTGTTTTTCCTGTTTCCCTGTGAAAGGCAGCGGAAAGAACACTTGCGTTGATACCAAGATGATCGGCAACCGCCTGCAGCGTGATGGGCTGCTGATAATTCCGGTTTATATAATCGATACTGTTGCGGACATGCGCAGAATAGTCATGCCGGCTGTCCTGATTCACCAGGTCACAGAATGTACGGGTAGCTTCATAAGATAAGGCAAGAATTTTGTTGTGATCGTAGAGGTATAACGCTTTATTCTGAAATTTTCGGAAAGCCAGGTCAAGAGCAGCTGCAGGAACACCCGCCCTTCTTCCGGCAATACGCGCATAGGTGAGCTGTGTCGTAAAGCCTGATATATCACGCATTATGTTCGTGCTCTCGTTGGTGGACTGATGGATATAGGGCTTTTGCAGTTCACGCAGGATCTCTTCCGCAACACGGCTGTTTCCATGCGCGATGGCAGCCGAGTAGGCAGCTTCCATGTCCTGATAATGTTCTATATACTTATTGGAATCGTCGTCTGTTATCTTCAGTGGATTGTCCTGAAGAAGGTTCACAAATTGCGGCTGGTTTGGATCATGGTCTGCGAAAAGATGACAGTATGTTTTTAACAGGTTTACTATTTTATCTGTATCGATCAAATCAGAAAAAAAGATGTATCGCCGGAAATCATCCAGAAGGGATATGTCCAGGGAAAGAGAGGATAGCAGGTTTTTTGTCATTTCACGGGAGAACACTTCTTTTACAAAGGGGCCGACCAGGATCTTTTTGTCGTCCAGATTTAACGCTGCCCAGGAAACCCCGAGCCTGTCCTGAAGAAAACAGGGAACGTATGGCTTCAGGCCGCCCCAAAAGGAACAGAATTGTTCCGGTGTCAGAAATTGTTCGTCGCAAAACAGAATCCTGTCATTCGGATAGAGCTGGTTTTCCCGTCCGGCTTCTACAGCATGTACGGAAACACCCAACATGTCTTTTGCGACGATCGAAATCATTCTCTTCCAATCCATTTTTCTGAAATCCTCAAAAATAGTTATAAAATGTCAAAAATGATTATAGCATAACGCGGGAAGATTTTCTATAATCATTTCACGAAAGTCAGGCCTGACTGAAGAACGCATTTGTAATATTCAAAAAAATGGAGGAATTGTACATGAAAAAGTTGTTTGCATTCCTGATGGCCACAATGCTAATGGTGAGTTCTGTCAGTGTCATGGCGGAAGAAGAAAAAAAAGAAACTGACAAATCTACCCTGCCGCGTGTCATCATCACAACCGATATGGAAGTAGATGACGCCAATGGTATCCTGCTTACGCTGATGTATGCAAACGAAATGGATATCGCCGGTCTGGTTTCCACGGCCGGTATGTGGCACTTCAACGGAGATGGAGAGCACACGTTGGGTGAGATTACATCGAATTATCGGTGCAATGTTGTCGACGCCGACAAGCTGAAGGAATTCCGCCCTGCCGAACCGGGCCAGATTGCCCGTTTCATCCGCACCTTCTACACGGAAGATTATCAGTACCTGAGCCAGAACTGCCCGGATTATCCCACGCCGGAAGAGTTGATGGCAGTTTATGCCGAGGGCAATATTGCTTTTGAGGGTGATGTTCGTTTTGATACGGATGGCTCCAATCTGATCAAGGCCGCCATGTTGGACGATGATATGCGGCCGCTCTACATCCATCACTGGGGCGGATCCAATACCACCTGCCGGGCGCTTTTGAGCATTTATGAAGAGTACCACGGTACTGATAAATGGGAAGAAGTGCTGGCAAAGGTTGTCGGTAAAGTTGTTATGGTTGGCGAAGGCGAAGATTACTGCGTCGAAAACACTGGCGTCAAGGATCTCTTCCCTGGTTTAAAGTTTGGCAGAATGAACAGCTTCTTCAGCTATCCGTCCTATGGAGCGGCTGCCGGTGAAAATGCTGCCTATTATGTGAAAGGCGCTTATCTGCTCGATGCATTTAAGCGCAATCACGGTCAGATTCTTGGACATCTGTATCTGATGGACGATGGCCAGGTGATTTACGGCGAACCGATGGTGGCTCAGTATGGTCTGAAAACATGGGTTGACTGGAAAGAATTGAGACCCAATTATTCCAACTCTAGCTACCTGGATTTCGTTCCCCGCTGGGATATGGAATCCTATGACTGGATGTGCTGCCAGTTCTCCAGCGAGTACATCAACGTAGGCCTTCGACAGGAAGTGAACAATCAACCCGGCAACTACACCGAAATGATGTTTGAAGAGCTGGCGGCGCGTGCCGACTGGGCGATCCTGCCCTATGAGGAGTGTAACCATGCGCCTGTGGTAAGTGCCGATGTGCTTGACTTTACAGCAGCGTCCGGCGCGACGGTAAGCCTTTCCGGAAGCGCGACCGACCCCGATGGCGACGAACTGACCATCACGTTTAGCGTTCCCGCTTATGCCTGCAAATACGCCGCTAAAACAGCGGAAGACGGGAAGGTCTCAGAGTTTGAAATCCCTGTTACATCTGACGGATCCTCTGCTCAGGTGACGATCCCCGAAGATGCCAAGGCGGGAGACTCCTTTGTTGTCAACATGATGGTAAAGGATCAGGCGGAACGTCCCATGACCCGTTTTGCCCAGTTCATCATTACCGTGGAATAATAAGATCAGGGTAGAGGACGGTGTAAGCCGGACGCTACCCTTTTTACGTGTTCCGGTGCCCCATGAAATAGTCATCCGTTACGTTCTGGCTTTTGCAGGATCAAACGGGCAGACTTGTTTTTCTAAATTTCTTATGGTAAGATATTATCTGGCGGCGCACCAGGTGATATCAGATATAGCAAGGATGGCCCTTTTTTGCAGTCGTAGCAAGGAGGGACAACAAACGACAAATAAGGAGGGCAGTCGCATGATCAGCACAAAGGATATCCGCGTTTTTACGCACAGCAGCATCGGGATCAAAACACCTGTCGGGAACGTGTACTGCGACCCGTTTAAGATGGAAGAGGAGCGGCACGACGCCGATTTTATCCTGATCACCCATGATCACTTCGATCACTTCTCGCCGGATGATATACGGAAGGTTGCAAAGGAAGAAAGTGTTCTCATCGCTCCGGAAGCCATGAAAAAGAAGGCGCAGGAGGTGGCTGATCTTGTAAGCCGCATCGAGACGGTGGCGCCGGGGAAGGTGTACGAAATTGCCGATGGATTAACAATAGAAACCGTTCCCGCCTACAATCCTGCCAAGCACTTTCATCCGAAAGCGGCCGGCTGGGTGGGATACATTCTTTGCGTGGACGGGCAGCGCATCTACATCGCCGGGGATACGGACATCACGGAGGCAAATCGGAAGGTACGCTGTGACATCGCGCTGGTGCCGATTGGAGGCACCTATACGATGGACGCGCGGGAGGCGGCGCAGCTCGTCAACGAAATCCGGCCGAAGGTTGTCATCCCGGATCATTATGGGAGCGTTGCTGGGAAGAAGAACGATGCGAAGGAGTTTCAGGCGCTGGTGGATCCGGCGATCCGGGTGGAGATTCAGATTTGACGATAAGAGGGGTGGGACGCCGACTTGTAACGAGTGGTACGTGCCATTTTGATGAAGCGCTGCAGGTGGGTGTTTTAGTCGTATGATATCGGCATGCTATGTATGCTATCTTATGTTATTTTCTTATAGAAGAAACAACGTCAGGCATGAGTTTTCCATCCGGATTTGCGGCCTTTTTCAACGGGAAGTATGAGATCTGGCTGTTAGAAACAGGAGATTTTGGGCGGAAAACAGGAGAACAAATAAGAAAAAATGTGAGTAAAGGTACGGAAGTTATGAGTGGCGTTTTCGAAAAATGAGTTTTTCAACGGAGAAACATCGGATGCGTAAGAATAAAGGAAAGTGGCTGTTCGCAGCCACTTTTTTTAGTATTTTATGCATAATTGGACTGAAACAATATGAAAAAACAGGTATAAACAGAAAGAAAAAGGGAAGGGTTTCAGGGTAAATGTGAGTTTTTCAACGGAAATTATGAGTGCAGAGCTCCGGAAAAATACGTGATATACGCGAAAAGTGAGTTTTTCAACGGTAAACATGAGCAAATGGACGGAAACTATGAGCTCTCCATGTTAAAGTAGTAGTGAGCGGTAGCGCTGTGAAAGACCAAGGGAAAGTTGAGGTCAATGTATGACAGTCTTAGCCTGGCATGCGGCTTGCATGGCGAAAGACCGTGAATTGGATGGGACAGACAGATCGGGAACGGTGAGAAATTCTGCGGAAATTGTGAGCAATTCTTCGGGAAATGTGAGGAATACAACGGAAAATGTGAGAAAATCTACGGAAAGTATGAGCTTATCCTGCCAAGATATGAGAAAATGTGCGCGAAATGTGAGCAATTCTACGGGAAATGTGAGCCGGGAGGATGGAAATGTGAGCAACATTTTACTATTTATAAGTAATTCAACGGGAAGTATGAGCCGTGAACGCGACAAAGGTGCGTGCATTTATCAGCAAAGTGAGTATGCGGGTTCAAAGAAAAGAGGACGCGGGTTCAAGGAATTTATTATCAGAGCCCTGCGGGTTCAAATTCGTGTCCGAAATATGAGAGAATCTACGGAAACAACTTGAAATATGAGCAGTTATACGGTAGAATAGGGCCACTGCGCGATCAAACTGTGAGCATTTCTACGGACCGCGATCCAAGCCCTGAGCAATTGTACGGGATAGAAACGCATGGCGCGGGACATCCGCCATGTGGGTTCGAGCGTTTACAAACGACTTTAATCGGAGAGGAAGAGTGATGGCGACAAAGACGAATCGTGAAAGAATTGAAGAGGCCAGGCATCAGCTGGTAGCCAGAGACAACGACCTGATTCAGAAAGGCAGGTATGGATTATCCCTGGTGCAGCAGAAATGTGTGCTTTACTGTATTTCCAAGGTCAAGCCGACCGATGCGCCGGACACGGAGTATGACATCGATCTGCATGAGTTTTACCGCCTGCTGGGCTACAAGAGCGACTCCTACACAGGGATGAAAGCCCTTTGGCAGCAGATTGGCTCGGTGCGGTGGTGGCTGGACGGAGAGACGGAGGAGGACGACGATATACTTCTTGGATGGTTTACCAAGGTGCACTTAAATGAGAGAAGCTCGAGCGTGACCATCACGTTTCATCCCGATATCTACCCGTATATCCACAACCTGGTGGCGGACAAGGAGAAAAAGAAATATTTCACGACGTATCAGCTGCAGAACATCACCCTGATGAAACACCGCTATTCGATCCGAATTTACGATCTTCTGAAGAGCTATCAGTATAACAATAAAATCTGGCAGTTTGAGATGGGAACCGGCACACATCACGATCTGATGAGGCGCATCTCGGACTGTGATGAAAAAGGAAAGCCCTTAATTCCAAAAAGCTGGGACAACTACAGCTTCTTTAACCGGGATGTCCTCCAGCCTGCGGTTGATGAAATCAATCAATATACGGATATCAAGATTGCGTATGAGGTCAGTAAAGTTGATCTGTCCGGTAAAAAGCACCGGCGGTACGCGAGCATTTTATTTGCCATGGTGGAAAAATCCCCGGCGGAAAAGCGGGCCTCCCAGGAGCAGATCACGCAGGAGCTGGATCTGCCGCAGGAAGAGAAGGTCGATGATCTGTTTGCCGAGTTTTTTGCGCAGCACGAGGCAAAATTAAAGGAAGAAGGCGTGTTTGTGCCGGAGGCTTCGGGGACGGAGACAGAGGCTTGTGAACCGGGGACGGATAAGATATGGGAGAATGATCCCGATAAAATGGGATCGTCGAGAAGAAAGAAAGCAGAGAAAGACACTGCTTCGGACAGGGAGAATATCGGAGAGCCAAAACCCTCCCAACGGACAGAAGTGGACGTCTTTGAGGTATGCAGCAAGGCAGCTTCCTTTTTAAAACCGCTTGCACTGGATGCCTCCGATATTCTGGTCATTGCGAAAACGGCAGACTATGACCTGGAGAAAATCCAGCAGGCGTATGACGTGCTAAAGAGCAGCAAAGGAAAAATCAACGATGTCGTTTCGTGGCTGATCAGCGCCATCAAAAACGGATATAGGCCGCGGAATGCGGTTTCTTACCAGGCGGCGAAGAAAAATTCGTTTACGGATTACGAGCAGAGAACCTATGATTACGATGATCTGATGGAGAAAATCCGTCGTTCACAGCAGAGAAAAGGAGAATAATCATGAGTAAAGTCTTAGTAATTTCAACAAGCCTGCGGGCAAAAAGCAATTCAGACATCCTGGCGGCACGCTTGGTCGAAGGGGCGAAAGATGCCGGCCATGAGGTAGAGCATATCAGCCTGAAAGGCAAAACGATCAAGTTCTGCATCGGATGCATGGCTTGTCAGAAAACGCAGAAGTGCGTGCAGAAGGACGATGCCATCGAGATTGCGGAGAAGGTGAAGAATGCGGACACGCTTGTCTTCACAACGCCCATCTACTATTACGAGATGAGCGGTCAGATGAAAACGCTGCTGGATCGTATGAATCCGCTGTACACTGCTGATTACCGCTTCCGTCATGTGTACATGCTCTCCACAGCAGCAGAAGATGAAGAGACGACGCCCGAGAAGGCAGTGAATGGCCTGCAGGGATGGGTAGACTGCTTCGAAAACGCGACTTTGGAGGAAAGCTGCTTCTGCGGCGGCATCTCCGAGTTCGGAGAAGCGGCGGGAAAGGAAGCTGAGCTGGAAGAAGCTTATCTGTTTGGAAAGAGCCTGAAATAGGATAAGTAGGGAAGATCAGGAAATTTCTACAGAATCTCCTTCCTACATCAAATAAGGGCGAATAACTAAGGCCGGTCCTATTTGCAGACTCGCAAAAGGACCAGCCTTAGTTATCTCGTATTTATTTATTTCTTCTTTTCCCTAACCAAACAGCCTTACGCCTGCTTCTTATACTTCCGGTACGCCAGCATCATGCCGGTCAGAAGGAGAACGCCCAGGATAATATCCGCTGCGACCAGGATCTTCTTCCAGGCCTGCATACCGCCCTGCGTGTGCTCTGCGTCATACGCCCAGCTGTTCACGGTGGTGTACAGGATGTTGTGGGTCGCGGTGCGCATGTACTGCACGTTGGAGGCTGCGGTCTTGTCGGTTACCTGGTTGGGGCCGCCGGCGAAGGTGGAAAGCATGGCGTCCACGCCGTTGGCAAGGGCTGTGTCGGCGTTCATGAAGCCGTGACCGTTGTTGCGGAAGAAGTCGGAGACCACGAAGCCGCGGAAGCCCCACTCATCGCGCAGGATGGTGTTCATGACGGAGGACATCTCGCCTACCCACTTGTTGCCGATGAAGGCCCAGGAAGCCATGGCGCCGTTCGCGCCGCCTTCCTTGACGGCAATCTCGAAAGGTTTGAAGTAAATCTCACGCATGCTCTGCTCGGTCGCCCAGGCGCAAACCATCTTGCCGTTGCAGTCATACATGACGTAGTGCTTGATCGTGGAGTATACACCCTGCTCCAGGGCAGCAGCCACAGCGTCGGCCGCAACGTAACCAGCCAGAACGCCGTCCTCGGAGAAGTACTCGTAGTTGCGGGCGGTGAAGGCCGAACGATGGGTGTTCATACCAGGGGCATACCAACCGGTGGAACCCAGTTCCTTGGACATCTTGCCCATGACTTCGCCCCAAAGGGAAGCGCACTCATGGCTCCAGGTGCAGGCGATCACGACTTCGATCGGGAAGCCAACCGAGCCGCCGCCGGTGAAGTTGTTGTTGATGGCGGCCGGGCCGTCACAGTCTACGTTCTGAACCTTGCCGATGGACTCGATCGCGGGGGTCTGATAACCGGAAAGGGCGATCATGTCGGACATCTCATCCACGGTCAGCTGATCCAGGAGCTTATCCCAGTCGGGATCGTCGTAAGCCTTGCCGCGCATGTCAGCCAGCATCAGGCCGTTCTTGGCGCCGGTCGTGGGCATGACCGCATTCGGATCGATGTAGGCGGTCGGGTCGTAGTTCGAATTCAGGTGATAGCCGGCGATGTATTCTTCCGGCAGCTCCAGGTTGGTCGGGACAGCCGTCGCTTCCGCGTAGTTGGCGAAGTGATCGGCACGGCTTAAGAAGACGATGTCTCCCTGCGCATCCTGCAGGACGTTCACAGCCGCGATGTCATCGCTCTTTCTGGGGTTGCCTGCGTTGTAGGTAACGGTAGCGCTGGCCTTGTAGGTCTTGCTGTCTAAGATGTTGTGAGAGTCGCTGTTGATGGAGATTACGTAGTCGCCAGCCTCAAGGACGTAGCAGCCAGCGCCCTTTTCATCGTAGGAGGCCATATCTTCGGCGTCGAAGGTGATGGTCCTGGTCTCGCTCTTACCGGGCTCAAGAATGCTGGTCTTCTCGTAACGGATCAGGTTGGCGGAAGCCTTCTCGATGCCGCCGCTCATATACGGAGGATTAAAGTAAACTTCTATGACATCGCGGCCAGCTGCGCTGCCGGTGTTGGTGACGGTTACGTCAAAGGAAATCTGCGTGCCATCGACCTTCAGATCGCTCATTTCCTGCGAAAAGCTCGTGTAGCTTAAGCCAAAGCCGAAGGGGAACTGCACGGTCTTGTCGTAGTCGATGATGCCTTCTACGGCTGCGGTTTCATAGAACTTGTAGCCAACGTAGATGTTCTCCACGTAGTGGATGAAGGCGGGGGCATACTGGGTGGGAACGCCGGCGTTCATGCCGTCCACGGTCATATCCAGCATGTTGGTGTAATCACGCTTCTCCGCGTTGTTGTAGTACGGAGCGGTGTTGATGTCGTAAACAAAGGTATCGTTGGTGTGGCCGGAGGGGTTCACGGTACCGTTCATGATCTCGCCAAGGGCGGTGAAACCAACGTTTCCGGGGCCGGGAGCCCAGATGACAGACTTGATCTGAGGAAGCTCCTCGGTGAAGCCCAGCTCAAAAGCGTACGCGCCGTTGTAAACCAGGATGACGTTCTCAAAGTTCGCGCAGACCATTTCGACCATGTCGCGCTCGGTGCGGTTTAACTCCAGGTAGTGCTGACCGGCTTCCCAGTCGTGATACTCGGTGGAGTTATCGGTGTAGATGTCGGTGGAGCCCATATCCTGCGGGATATCGTTGTGACCCTCGCCGGCCATACGGGAGATGACGATCACGGCCGTGTCGGAGAAGTCCTTCGCGTTCTTCATCAGATCCGCGCTGTAGTTCGCGACGGGCGGCTCAGGCAGGTTCCAGTTCTGAGAGGTGATGGAAACCGCCGCGCGGTTCTCCGCAAAGCCCAGATAGAAATCGATCAGCTCCTGGTTGACCTCAAAACCGGCATTCTTGATGCTGTCGATGAGGCTCACCATCGGATACAGGGTGTTGATACCGCCGGAGCCGGCACCGCCGTAGACGGGGTTCGTGGAAGCCCAGCCGAACAGGTTCAGCTTCTTGTCTTTCATCGGGAGCAGCCCGTCGTTCTCAAGAAGCACGAAGCCTTCCTCCGCGATGCGAAGGGCCGCGTCTTCTGCTTCCTTGGTCATATCCTCGGTCAGGGTGGTGCGGGTTTCGCCGCTGCCCGCCACCAGGCTAAGAAGCGCCGCCATCGGGCCGGTGAGGATCAGGTTCAGAACGACGACGATCGCTGCCAGCGCCGCCAGCCAGGTTTCCTTGCGAAGAAAGCTCTTCTTCGCCTTGGGGGAGTTCTTCACGGCCACGCTGATGATAATGGCCAGGACTAAGATCACGCCGATTGCGATGAAGTACGGGGTGAGTCCCTGAAGGACGCCGATCAGGTCTTCCATTTCAAAGTTAATCATTTGTTTTCCCGTAACTATTCAGCACGGTTATGCTTAAAACATAGGAAAATGGCTGCTTGCAGCCACTTTTCCTTGTTTTTAAGCATAAGTCGTGGTGGAACCCCACCACGACAGTCCCAGGCAGAAGCGCCGTAGGCGCGACATACGCCGCAGGCGGATGGCCTGGGACCTGTGCTGAATAGTTATTTTTCCTTTCTTTTTTGTGGTCGTCTGCCCTGCGGCAGACGGTGGGTGAAATAGTTACGTTCTTGCATTTCCTTGTGTCTGGCATAAGACTAGCCGAAAAGAAAAAGAAAAGCCATGACACATTTGAAAGATTCGCGAAAATCGTGGACAGATTTCGAAAATATGTCTATACTTAGGAAGGTCGGGCAAAAGAACAGGACGTGGCTTAAGGAGCTTTTTCATCAGGCCATGCAATTGCATCCGGCTTTCATTTATATCAGGGAAAGAAACAAAACAAAGGGGACTTAAACTATGAACGGACATGAACGTCGAGCCGCCGTCACTAAAGAAGCCATCAAAGATGCCATGCTCTCGATGCTGGAACGCTCGCCTTTTACCTATATCACCGTCGCCTCCCTAAGCCGCGAGGCCAAGGTGGGGCGCGCTACATTTTACACCCACTACACTGGGCTCACAGATGTCTTAGACGAGCTGGCCGACGACGCCATAAACGCCACGAAATCAGCTGCGGCGGAAGGGCTTTCCGGGATTGCCACCCTGGCCGATCAGATGCGCAAAACCACAGACCCGGGGGAACTGGCCCCGTACATGGATCTACTCCCCGTGTGCCAGCGCGTGGCCGACAACCCGAAGTACAAGGTCCTTTTCACGGATTCCTTTGTGTCAGAGTACATGCTGATGAACATCTACCGGCGCGAAAGCAAGAAAATGCTGCCCTATATCCGGAAAAATACCCATGTCACGGAGGAGGAAGCCGACAAGATTTTCCTCTTCGGTGTGACCGGGGCCTTCGCCGTCAACCGGTCGATGGGGTGGAACAAGGATCAGTCCTGGTATCGCGTGCAGAGGGTGCTGCTCACCTTCTTAGAAGGCGGGTACGAGGCGCTAAGAAAACTTTAAGGAGATGTCAGGATGACAATCAAAGATTTAAAGCCGGGCGAAAGCGCGGTGATTGAAACGGTAGGCGGGGAAGGCGCGCTCCGGCAGCACTTCCTGGACATGGGGGTGATCCCCGGCGCGCGGGTGACACTTGTCAAGCTGGCGCCCATGGGCGATCCGATGGAGCTGCGCATCCACGGGTACGAGCTGACGCTGCGGCTGGCCGATGCGGAGAAGATTGAGATCCGAACAGAGGCAGAGGCGCAACGCGCAGGGGAACACGGAAAAGAAACCGGCGCGGCGCAGGAGGGGGCAGCAGGAAAGAAAACCGCAGGAGATCCGAAAATCGTCTCCGAGGATGCAAAAGGGAAGCACAAAGAAAAGCACTCCCGAAAGAAGGAAGCCGAGCACCCCGGCCTTGGCGAGGAAGGCAAATTTCACCCGAAGGGAAGCGGTTCGCCCCTGCCGGACGAGACGATTCTCACCTTTGCGCTGGTGGGCAACCAGAACAGCGGCAAGACAACCCTGTTTAACCAGCTGACCGGCGCCAATCAGCGCGTCGGAAACTTCCCCGGCGTCACGGTGGACCGCAAGGACGGCGCCATCCGCGGACAGGAAAACACCTCCATCACCGACCTGCCGGGCATCTACTCCATGTCGCCCTACTCCAGCGAAGAACTGGTGTCCCGCGACTTTGTCCTGCAGGAAAAGCCCAAAGCCATCATCAACATCGTGGACGCGACCAACATCGAGCGCAACCTCTATCTGACCATGCAGCTCCTTGAGATGGGCATCCCCATGGTGGAGGCGTTAAACATGATGGATGAGGTGAACGGAAACGGCGGCTCCATCGACGTCAACCGCATGGAAGACCTGCTGAAAGTGCCGGTGGTTCCCATCTCCGCCGCGAAAAACCAGGGCGTGGACGAGCTGGTCCGCCACGCCATGCACATCGCCAAATATCAGGAAAAGCCGCAGCGCCAGGACTTCTGCGACGCGAACGATCACGGCGGCGCCGTGCACCGCTGCCTGCACGCGGTGGTTCATCTGATTGAGGACCACGCCGAGCGGGAAGGCATCCCGGTCCGCTTTGCCGCCAGCAAGCTCATCGAAGGCGACGAGCTGATCCTGAACCAGTTAAAATTGGATCAGAACGAGAAAGAAATGCTGGAGCACATCGTGCTGCAGATGGAAACGGAGCGCGGCCTGGACCGGAGCGCCGCCATGGCGGACATGCGCTTTGCCTTCATCGACAAAGTCTGCGCCGAGTGCGTCACGAAGCCCCACGAAAGCAAGGAGCGCCTGCGCAGCGAAAAGATGGACAACATCCTGACCGGTAAGTATACGGCCATCCCCGTGTTCATCGGGGTCATGGCGCTGGTGTTCTACCTCACCTTCGAGGTGGTGGGCGCCTTTTTGCAGGACCTTTTGGGCAGCGGCGTGGCGTGGCTGACCGGGGTGGTGGACGGCATCCTTTCGTCCGCGAACGTGAACGCAGCCATCCACAGCCTGATCATCGACGGCATCTTTGAAGGCGTGGGAAGCGTCCTCAGCTTCCTGCCCATCATCGTCACCATGTTCTTCTTCCTGTCGCTCTTAGAGGACAGCGGCTACATCGCCCGCGTGGCCTTCTTCATGGATAAGCTCCTCCGCAAGATCGGCCTTTCCGGGCGCAGCATCGTGCCCATGCTGATCGGCTTTGGCTGCACGGTCCCGGCCGTCATGTCCACCCGCACGCTTCCGAGCGCGCGCGACCGCCAGATGACGATCCTGCTCACGCCGTTCATGAGCTGCACCGCGAAGCTGCCCATTTACGCCTTTTTCGTGGATGTGTTCTTCCCGAAGGCCGGCTGGATCGTCATGACCAGCCTGTACCTGCTCGGCATCGTAACTGCCATTTGCGTGGCGTTCCTCTTAAAGAACACCGCCTTTAAAGGCGAGGCCGTTCCCTTTGTGATGGAGCTGCCCAACTACCGCATGCCCAGCCCCAGAAACGTGCTGCAGCTTCTGTGGGAGAAGGCGAAGGACTTCCTGCAAAGGGCCTTCTCGGTGATCCTTCTGGCGACGATTGTGGTCTGGTTCTTAAAGAGCTTTGACTTCCGTTTCAACCTGATAGCCGACCAGCACGCCAGCATCCTGGCGGGCATCGCCGGCGTAGTGGCCCCGCTCTTTACGCCCCTGGGCCTTGGCGACTGGCGCATTGTCACCTCCCTCATCAGCGGCTTTATGGCGAAGGAAAGCGTGGTCTCCATCCTGGAAGTGCTCTTCGGCGCCGAAGGCGGCGTGGCCAGTGCAATCAGCACCCTCTCCGCCGTATCCATGCTGGTCTTCAGCCTCCTCTACACGCCCTGCGTGGCCGCCATCGCAGCCATCAAGCGCGAGCTGGGCGGCAAGACCGCCCTGGGTGTCGTGCTGTGGCAGTGCGGCATTGCGTGGGTGGCAGCGTTTTTGGTGCATTTGATTGGGGTGGCGCTTGGGCTTGGTTGAGTAGTTGAGTGGTTTTCTCGCCTGGCGGCTGGAGTAAGGCTGTAGGGTGAGAAAGTAAGAAATTTTCGCCCGGGCGGCTTTATTGGGGCCGCGGGGTGAGAAAGCAGGAAATCCCCCGCCGGGCGGCCGTATTGGGGCCGCGGGCTGAGAAAGCAAGAATTCCCCGCCCGGGCGGCCTTATTTGGGCCGCGGGCGGGGAAAACTCTCTTTTTTTCAAAAATTCCCTGTATGTTGACTCGGGAGAAGAGATTGCGGTCGGGGAAAACACTCTTTTTTTCAAATATTCCCCGTATGTTGAGGCGGGAGGAGAGCTAGCGAGCGGGGAGATTTCTCTTTTTTTAAATATTTCCCGTATGTTGAGGCGGGAGAAGAGATTGCGGTCGGGGAAAACTCTCTTTTTTTCAAATATTCCCCGTATGTTCAAGGTGGAAGAAGAGCTAGCGAGCGGGGAAATTCTCTCTTTTTCCAATATTCCCCCGTAAATTTAGGCGAAAAAAAGGCTAGCATGCGGGGAAATCTCTCTATTTTTCAATTATTTCCTGTATGGTTCAGCCGGGAAAGAGGTTTGTGTGCGGGGAAATTCATTCTTTTTCTAATATTTCACCGTAAGCTCAGGCAGAAAGATAGAATTTGGTGCGGGGGAATGCTCTCTTTTTCTTATAATTCCCCGATTGGTCCAGTCTGGAAAGAGGCTTGTGTACACGGAAATTCCTCGTTTTTCGCATAATTCCCCGAGTGGAAAGGTAAGAAGAGGCTTCGGGCGTAGGCAAGGCTTTAAAAAGAGAAGCTGCCTGCGCTTTTCTAGCTCTCAGGAGAGGTTCCGGGCGCAGGCAAGGCTTTAAAAATAAGAGCTGCCTGCGCTTTTTT
The DNA here is from genome assembly GCA_017479935.1 of Lachnospiraceae bacterium. Classification (GTDB taxonomy): domain Bacteria; phylum Bacillota; class Clostridia; order Lachnospirales; family Lachnospiraceae; genus RGIG5021. The sequence goes on along the minus strand of JAFVBO010000015.1, from coordinate 1,697 downwards.
GCTTTCCAGGAGACACTCCAGGCACAGGCAAGGAAAGCTTGTCGGGGGAAGGCTCTCATAGTATAATGAGAAGAAGCTACGAGGGCATAGAATTGTGCCATGGGTTTCAAAAATAGCGGCAAAAGTGAGGAACAAGATGTTACCGAATGGTTTATACGAACAAATTATCAGCAACGGCCTGGATGAAGAGCTTTCCCGCTCGGATCAGATTTGCCAGACTGCGCCCATCGATGAAGCTGAGGCGGCAAAGCTTCTATCCCAGTATATTGCCAAGGTGGCAGAACAGGAACTTTTGCAGCTTCAAGACAACGGAGGAAGTTTGCAGGACCAGATCGCCCTTGCCAATCGCATGATCCAGACGGCAGCAGATGAGATCCGCAAGCCTGCAGAAATCACGGCTTCGGCATCAGCCCAATCCCGCAAGCCCGTAGAAAGCGAGCCCACCGCATCTGCCCAAAGCCAGGAAATCTCTCTAAGCGCTGCCTCCATCGCCCAGCGCGCGGAACAGCTGCTGGCCCTCGCGGAGCGGCAAAACAACGTGCAAGCCGTAAGCGGAAAAGCTTCCTTCGTACGGCCGGAGACATCCATCGCGCAAACCAGTCTCTTTACGGGTGCGCTTCACGAGCCGCAGATGTATTCCGAGCTGAAAAAGGAAATTCTCTCCTGCGACCGGATCGACATGCTGGTTTCCTTCATCAAATGGAGCGGGCTGCGCCTGCTGATCAACGAGCTGACCGAGTTTGCGCAAAAAGGCGGAAAGTTGCGCGTGATCACGACCTCCTACATGGGGGCCACCGATGTCAAGGCGGTGGAGGAGCTGGGCAAGCTTCCCGGCGCCCAGATCAAAGTGAGCTACGATACCAAGCGGACGAGACTGCATGCCAAAACCTATGTATTCTTTCGTAATACCGGCTATACTACGGCCTATGTTGGATCCTCCAACCTTTCCAACGCGGCGATTTCCAGCGGCCTGGAATGGAACGTAAAGGTGACGAACGCGGACCTTCCGGAGACGATCGACAAAATTAACGCGACTTTCGAGAGCTATTGGAACTCCAGTGAATTTGAGGTGTACACGAAGGAGCAAAAGGAGACGCTGGCGAAGGCGCTGAAGGCGGAGCGGTATTTTGATGCCAACAACGCGGATCTTTACACGATGGACATCCAGCCCTATCCCTTCCAGAAGGAAATCCTGGATCAGCTGAGCGCGGAGCGGAAGGTGCACGGGCGAATGCGCAACCTGGTCGTGGCGGCCACGGGCACGGGAAAGACGGTGATTTCGGCACTGGACTACCGGCGCTTTCGCCGCGAGAACGCAGGGAAGCCCTGCCGCCTGCTGTTTGTCGCCCACCGGGAGGAAATCCTGAAGCAAAGTTTGTATACTTTCCGGGCGGTGCTAAAGGACGCGAATTTTGGAGAGTTGTTTGTTGGGAGCTACAGGCCGGACAGTTTGAACGCCCTCTTCATCTCCGTTCAAACCCTCAACTCGCAGGCCTTCACGGAGAAAACGACCGCGGATTTCTACGATTACATCGTGGTGGATGAGTATGAGATAATAGGACTAAACCTGAAAAGCCAGTTAAATCAAGGCTTTCGCGGCTTAGTCCTATTTTTATTGACCCTAAAAATAGCTGACAAAGCAATTCATAGGAGGCAATATGCGCAGAATAGGAATCTTTCTGCGGAGCGTGGCGCTG
>JAFVBO010000134.1 GCA_017479935.1 Lachnospiraceae bacterium | reverse complement strand
CATCCGAAGCGCTTTCGAGTACAGGAAATCATGTTCTCAAGGAGGAAAGCGGGACCTATGGATCTGCCAAAGGAACACATGCCAGGCGAAATAATGCCGGGTTGGAGGACTCAGCGGTGGTCCTGTCACACTCAGGCCCGTCCCCTGTCACACTTCCATTCTTGCAGAAATCTCCAAGAAGAAGTACCAACGCACCTCTTCCAATGTCAGGTAGGTTGGCTTTTTAGACCAGCAGTCCGCCACGCGCAGCTTTCCGTCTTCCATGCCATAGCAGAGGATGTGGTGGTTCTTGTATTTTTTGTGGTGGCGCATGATGATGTACAGCGTACTTCCGCGTGACAGGGCGTTTTCCAGGTTTTTGCGTGTGCACAGGCGGCGTGTTTTCACGCGGGCTGTCTGAATGCCGGCTTTTTTCAGGCACAGAGCGATGTAATGCCCGGCGCCGAGATCCAAGGTTCCGCCCCAGATTTTCAGGATGTCGGCGTTCATATATAGAATATGGCGCCTGCCGATCTTCGCCACCTGCTCGAATACTTCCTGTGCTGCCTCGGTCGGGCAGGTCCGGCCACTCTCCCGCTGCTTGAGCGACAGGATCAGGTTAGTGATGCTGGTGGGGCCGCAGTGGTTTTTGAATCCTTTGCCTAAGTTTGCGAATTCGCCCGTCACGTGGTACGCTTCCCAAGGGTGCGGAGCTGGAAGTGAGGGGCTGGTTTCCTTTATTTCCATTTTCTAAATCCTGCTGCTTGTCTTCTGGTAAGATGTTTCCTTAGGCCATTATACAAAAATCTGCCGATGCGTCAATGCACTTTCTTTCATCCGTTGGGTGATAAGATTCCCTGTGAACCCCAAGAGGTGTGTGTGAAGGGGACGGGCCTGTGTCACATTCTTCAAGGGTGGTGTGTGACAGGGGACGGGCCTGTGTCACATTCTTCAAGGGTGGTGTGTGACAGGGGACGGACCTGTGTCACATATTCAAGGGTGGCAAGGGCTAGACCTGTGTCATGATTTCTGACAGAAAATTCTGAAGGAGATGGTTCCTTGGCAGAGAATGTGACAGAGGTCCGTCCCCTGTCACATGTCACATTCATATTTTCATTGACAAACCACGCTGGGAATGCCCATAATAAAGGCATACATGCGAAGGGGGCTGCCCCAGGCAGAAATTATGTCAGGAGCGCCAACCGTCCCCTTCAGGAAAGAAGGAGATGCGATGAATTCGTTCTGGGATGAATATCGAAGGAAGCTGCGGACGCCGGAGGAGGCTGTGAAGGTGGTGAAGTCCGGGGACTGGGTGGATTATACTACGTCGCTTGGGTTTCCGGAGCTTTTAGATAAGGCGCTGGCGGAGAGGCGGGACGAGCTGACGGATGTGAAGATCCGCGGGAACATGCTGTTTGGGCCGCTCGCCGTGGTGGAGTGCGATCCGACGCGGGAGCACTTTTACTACAACAGCTGGCACTGCTCTGCCTATGAGCGGAAGCTGTGCGATGAGGGGCTGTGCAATTATATTCCGATGATTTTCCGGAATGTGGTGCCGTATTATCACTATTTTCTGACCGTCAACGTGGCCATGATCGCCGTGACACCAATGGATAAACATGGGTATTTTAACCTGTCCGGAGCGACGGGTGTGGCAAAGGGGATCCTGGATAAGGCGGACATTGTGGTGGTGGAGATCAATGAGAAGCTGCCGCGGATTCGGGGTGGATTTGACGAGGTGATCCATATTGATGAAGTGGATTATATCGTGGAGGGCCCGCATGGTCCCCTGCCGATGATCCCGAAGGGCACACCCAGCGAGGAAGACCAGAAAATTGCGGACATTTTACTGCGGTATATCAAGGATGGCTGCACGATGCAGTTTGGCATCGGTTCCATGCCGGAGCTGGTGGGCGCCAACCTGGCCAAGTCGGACCTGAAGGATCTGGGGATGCACACGGAGCTTTGTTCCAACGCCTTTTACGAATTATACAAGGCGGGGAAGCTGACCAATCGCCGGAAGACCATCCACAAGGACAAGGGGATGATGGGCATTGTGATCGGCTCGCAGGAAGTGTACGATTGGGTGGATGACAATCCGGGCGTGGTCATCGCGCCGCTGGAGTATGTGAATTCGCCGGAGACGATCGGGAAACTGGACAATATGGTGTCCATTAACAGCTGTATTTCCGTTGACCTATACGGGCAGGTGTGCGCGGAGAGCGTGGGGCTGCGACAGATCAGCGGCACCGGCGGGCAGCTGGATTTTCTGACCGGCGCTGCCATGAGTCATGGCGGGAAGGCGTTCATTTGTATGACGTCCGCTTTCACGGACAAGCAGGGGGTGAAGCACTCGCGCATCCTGCCGCATTTTCAGGGCGACATCGTGACCGATCCGCGCAGCCAGGCGTATTTCCTGGTGACGGAGTACGGCGCGGTGAACCTGACGGGGCGCACGACCTGGGAGCGGGCGGAGGAGCTGATTTCCATCGCGCACCCGGATTTCCGGGACGACCTGATCAAGGCGGCCGAGGCGCAGAAGATCTGGCGGCAGTCGAACCGGAGATAGGGCCGGGGCTGTCGCACAAATCCGAACAGTACGCAGGCGTCAGGAAACTCTAAAAAGGCAGAGCTTATATCAGTTTGCAGTCATGTACCAAGGCCTTAGAACCGCTTACTGAAAAGAATTTGCTTTAGAGCAAAAATCGACAAGCCTTATAGTGAAACGACATTGGCGATTTTTGCTCTGCTTTTTGCAAATTCTTTGAAGCCTATGCGGTTCTGGCCGCAGGTTCTTTAGACTGCAAACGATATAACTCTGCCGATTAGAGGTTCCTAACGCCTTACATACCTACGGATTTGTGCGACAGCTCCAAGCTAGTCAAAAGCGAGCTCCAACGCTCCTATTCTAGGAGAGTTGTATTCTCCCCAGACTACGCTTTTTTCTTCGCTGCCGATGGTGGTGGGCTGCATGGGGCCGCTTTTTATGCCAGCGAGGTAGCGGAGGCCGGTGGCATCGTAAACGCCAATCAAAAGTTCCGAGTTGGAAGTGGTGTATCTCCTGCTGTGATCAAGGTTTGCGATCACCAGGCGTTCTCCATCCCACGCGAGAGCGGCCGGGGCGGCGTTAGTCTGGTACTTCAGTTCCTCGGGGCGCACCGGGCCCATGGTATCCGGGACATGTAAAAGGAGCTGGTAGCAGCCGCTTGCATCGCTTTCGTAGTAGTGGACATGGGACCCGGATACGACAAAGAGCTTGTTGCCAAGCGGCTGAAAAGTAAGCCGCGCTCGGTCTTTCCATTCCTCTTCGCTAAACAGGGTGAAGCGTTGGCGCACTGTTTCCGTCTTGCTATCCACAAGCACAAGCTCCAAGTGTTTTTCTACCTGAAGCACGAGAAGAATTGTGTCGTCTTCCGCAACCGACGCATCCTCTCCTTCCGCAGCTGACGTATTCTTTCCTTTCGCAGCTGACGCATCCTTTTCTTCCGCAGCTGACGCATCCTTTTCTTCCGCAGCTGACGTATTCTTTCCTTCCGCAGCCGACGCATCCTTCCCTTCTCCCCCAAGCAAAGAAACCGCCTGCAGACTGATAACTTTTTCATTCTCCTCAAGTGGCAGAACTATGTGCATGGCATCCGTTTCCACATCGGCACTCGGTCTGCCGGCAGCGTCCAATGTGGGGGTAAACGGCAGGCAATAGAGGGCGTAGCCGCCGCGGGAGGCAGAGAAATCCAGTGGTTCGTTGCTGTCCAACCATGGAATAAACCAGCATTTTCCTGCGGTCACCTCGCTGGACGTCATCAGATGACCTGTGGGAAACAGAAAACCGATTTCCAGCTTCGTCACATGCGTGACGTCCTTTTTGGTCACGGTGATCTTGATCTGTGCATCGTCGGGCACCGGGAAGCGGAAATACTCCCGCATGGCTTCTGCGAGTGCCTTTTCCCGCAACTCGATGACTGTCAAATCAATTCTTTCGCCACTTGCGGACGCAAACTGGCTTTCCCGGTCGTAGCCGGGAGCGAAATTGCCCAGTTCCAGATAGGCCTGGTAGGGGACATGGTCCAGATATTGCTTAAGTGGGAGGTTTACCTCTCTGGTGGCACCAGCTTCAGTCTGATCGGCAGCATCCAGCACAGCCTCCAGAAGGTAGCGATTTTCCTCTGTCCCCAGGGTATTAAACGGGCTCCCGATCTCGCCAGATAATGCGTCGATCCGCTCCTTCAGCTCTGCAGACAAACCGGCCCCGCTGTCCGCGAAGTATTGTCGCCACTCTGCTGTGTCGAGGCCTATGGAGCCGAAATTGAGAATTCTGTTAATCATTGGATAACGCATCACCAATCCTGCCGGCTCAATCTGCATGCGCTCCACCGGCTTGGGGGTGCTCCTGGCGGTGAACTGCGTTTCCGGATTCTCCGGGTCCGTCAGACGAAGCCTGGTATCCCAGAAAAGCTGGTGATAGGAGGACTGGTGCATTGTGAGCGTGATGCCTTCCGCGGCGGATGCATCGCTCACATAGACGCTGAGGTCAAACTCCGCCTGATCGGCTGTCCCAAGCAGGGTGATGTGCACGGCGGCCATGCAGGCGACGCAGAGCAGGGCGATACATATCATGATATAAGCGCGTTTTTTCATGGCTTTTCCTCCTTCAGCGCTGCGAGTGCTTATTCTTTATGGCTTTTCCTCCTCCAGCGCTGCGAGTGCTTATTCTTTATGGCTTTTCCTCCTCCATCGCTGCGAGTGCTTATTCTTTACGGCTTTTCTTTCTCCAGCGCTGCGAGTGCTTATTCTTTACGGCTTTTCTTCTCCCATCGCTTCCAGCGCTTTCACTACGCGGTCGGACTGATAGTGGTAGGATGTTTTTAGGTATTCGATCAGGGAGAGGCCCTGATCGTCCAGCTCGTCGGTCCGAACATCGCCGATGATCTGCCCATCTTTTAACAGGACGGCGCGGCCGATGAAGTCCGCGACTTCCTCGATCAAATGGGTGGAGAGCAGGACCGTCTCTCGTTCTGTCAGTATACCTAACAATACTTTATAAAAGTCTTCCCGGTTGAGCATGTCATTCCCGGCGAAGGGCTCGTCCATGAGGATGTAGTCCGCCCCTTGGCTTAGGGCCAGGATCACTTCGAATTGGTTCTGCTGGCCGGTAGAAAACGCGCGCAAGGCCTTTGTGCGCGGGAGGCCGAAGAAATCCATCAAGCCTTGGTAGCGCTTTTCTATGAACGTGGGAAAATGCTCCGCGTAGAAATCCCGGTGCGCATTTGCCGTCAGGTCCGGGAAGAAGGAATGCTCGCTGGTGGCAAAGGAGATTTTAGTGATGTTTTTCGGGCCGATCGGCGCGCCGTCCAGGGTGATCGCCCCGTCGAAGCGGATCAGTCGCAGGATGGTTTTCATCAGGGTGGTTTTGCCGGCGCCGTTTTCGCCGAAGAGGCCGACGATTTCGCCCCTCGGGAGCTGCAGGTTGACGCCGCCCAGGGCAGGTTTCAGCCCATAATACTTTTTGACATCTTTTAACTCAAGCATACTCTTCTCACCTCTTTATTGAAGATTCATATTTACAAGCCACGTCAAAATTTTTTGATGAAGCAGATGGAAATTTAGACAAGTCATTTGGTGTCGTTATTTGCAGAACGATGCGCTCGACTACATAAACCTGTATGCGGCATACGGCAGCAATTCTGCCGGCGTCAGATGCAGATAAAAAATATAATATAGTACAGTCAACATAACGAACGTCAGCAGGCTTACAACGGCCATGGCGATTGGCAGAAACAGGCAGCGGCGGTGATACTCCCACTTGCTTCCCAGGCGCTTTAAGGTATAATCCGCGCGGGAGGCGTGGCGGCAGGACGCGTAGCTTAAGGGGATGCCGCCTAGAAGGCAGGCTACTGCATAATACAATATTGGCAGCAGGGTCCAGTAGGCCATGGTCCAGAAGGGCTTCATCTGCAGGGGTAAACTGCTGTATTTAGGTGGAACGCTTTCCCCGGCCAGGCGGGCGAGCAACATTGTGTACTCGCGGTTGTAACTGATGAAAAAGGACAGGGAAATCAGTACCAGAAAAAGGAGAACCAGCAAAAGGATTTGCGGAAGCCCGCTTTCATAAAGCCAGGGCAGGAAATATCGTTTCCACTTCTTTTCTTTTTGGTTTTCACTCATTTTCCTCCACCTCCCGTCCGTCAAACACGGCTTCCTCTCCTTTTTTTGTTGTGCTCATCCAGATGAGGAGTAACAGGACTGCGGCTCCCCCTGTGATGGCAACCTCTGGCACACCTGCTCCCATCTCAGCTGGAGCAATAAGTAGCAGACTGGTGATAAGAGGTAGAATTAAAGAAGGGCTGTTACTGAACAGAGCAGTGGAGGCACTATAAATTGCGATCCAGAGAATGTTCCTGATATATAAATACCAGTCTCCTAAGGGCAAAAGGCCGTGCAAGAATGGCTGGCGATAGAAAGCCAGCAGCATACTCTGATTTTCCCATAGCTCAGGGACTGTCGCGCGATATACGAGGCAAAGGCCGCAGGCAACTAGCAGTTCCACTCCCCAAAGGATCAGGAAGCAAAGGGTGTTGTGCACCGCGCGAAGGAAAAAGTATTTCTGCGGAGTCATTCCTAATCGGCGCAGGGTGTAGTTTGTCCTCGCTCTCCCATCCCGCCCTTTTAAGGCAAAGACAAGCATGAAGGCGATCGCAGCCAGAAACCCGAACAGCGCAAAGTGGCTCCCGTTAAAGGTTTCTTCCAGCCCTGTGGACGGCTTCATCTTCTGCAGGAAGAAAACGGTCTGCGCGAGGGCCATGACTGCCACGATACCGGCCAGCCATTTTCCGCAGCGGCGCGCCCATAATCCGATGATGCTCATAGGTGTATCCTCCCATACTATTTTCATGCGAAAGCAATTTGTTCATAGATTCCCCTCAATCAGATGGGGCACTCTTTACACTTCTGTCTTGACTACGTCAAGATTCTTTGATGAAACAGATGAAAATTTAGATAAGTCATTTGGCGTAGTTATTTGCAGAACGATCTACTAGTCCTCGTCCCAGAGGCGTGAAAGAAGATTCTGCGCTTCTTCTTTGGTGACGCCGACTGATTTGAGGGACTTGGTGAAGGTGCGGACATCACTTTCCACAAGCTCTTCGCGTATCCGCTTTTTGGTAACTTCCTCCAGCACCATGACACTTTTGGCCCCGGCATGGTTTGTAACCAGGCCTTCCTCTTCCAGTTCCCGGTAGGCGCGCTGCACGGTGTTGGGGTTGATGCCGAGCGTGGCGGAGAGGATCCGGCGTGAGGGCAGCGCGTCCCCATCCTGGATGGCGCCTGCTGCCACCCCTCGCTTTATATATTGCAGGATTTGGCTGTACAGGGGGCTGCCGTCCTCTGCCTTGAAATTATCGAAGGATATCATGCGCATCACCTCCTGCGAAAGAATGATAGAATGTACATACTCAGCACGGATATGCTGCTGCGTAGATACATTCGAATGCGACTTTTCCACGAACTGTATCATGCACTTGATACAGTTCTTATGACTGTATTATAGCATTGATACAGTTGTTGTCAAGAGGGTTTCAAAAACTTTCGGAAGTTTCTTATTTGCATGGGGTTTGGCTCTAAAAGGCTTCTTCCCCATGCATATGAGCTTCTGGAAGCTTCCTATTTGCATGGGATTTGGCTCCATATGGCCTCTTTCCCATGCATATGAGCTTCCGGAAGTTTCTTATTTGCATGGGAGTAGGCGCCAAATGGTCTCTTTCCCATGCATATGAGCTTCTGGAAATCTCTTGTTTGCATGGGGATGGGCGGTAAATGGCTACTTTCCCATGCATATGAGCTTCTGGAAATCTCTTGTTTGCATGGGGATGGGCGGTAAATGGCTACTTTCCCATGCATATGAGCTTCTGGAAGTTTCTGATTTGCATGGGGATTGGCGCCAAATGGCCTCTTTCCCATGCATATGAGCTTCTAGAAGCTTCCTATTTGCATGGGGTTTGGCGCCAAATAGCCTCTTCCCCATGCAAGCAAAAGCCAAACGCTGAACTTAGTGCAATGGCGCATGCTTCGCAGCTCTCGCAATCGCTTTTCCTACAAATCGAGTAGGGAGGATATCAAGCCACCCTACTCGCATGCGCGGGCCGCCCGCCACCGACAGGTGGCAGTAACCTTTGGGCGGCCCTGTGCATAAAAAAGCACCGGACTTGAAACACATCCGGTGCTGGTTTGTCTTCTTATGAAATTAGGCGCTGTCTTCTTATGGAATTAGTCGCTGTCTTCTTATGAAATTAATCGCTGATATCCGTATCCAGCGTGACCTGGACGTTGTAATCCGGGAACTGTTTCTGGACTTCCGCCACGATCTCTTTGTATTTGCCCAAGCGGTCGGGAGCGGCAAAATCGATGATCACATCGAAGCGGAGCTGCTTGGTGGCTTCGTCCACGTAGTAGCCGTGCATCTGCAGCACATACTCGTGGGAGGTGACGAGCTTTGTCACTTTCTCGCGCATTTTGGCGGCTTTGTCGTCTCCCGTGTTGCGGGGGTAGATGCCGACGGCCGTGATCGCCACGCGCTGTTCTTTGTATACCCGCTCTTCGATCGTGCGGGCGATCTTGTCGATCTGTGTCGCGGTCATGGTGTCGGGGACCTCGACGTGCAGGGAGCCGATGAGCTTGTCCGGGCCGTAGTTGTGGATGATCAGGTCGTAGGCCCCTTCCACGCCTTCCACGGAGGTCGCGATGCTTTTAATGTTCTGCGCCAGATCGCCTTCCACGCGCTCGCCCAAAATCTGGCTGAGCGTGCTTTGGAGCATTTCGATACCGGATTTGATGATCATGATGGAGATGAGAACGCCCAGGAAAGCTTCCAGCTGTAAATGGAACACCAGATACAGCACGGCTGCCACCAGGGTGGAGGCGGACAGGATGGCATCCTGCAGGGCGTCCTGGCCGGAGTCCACCAGCGCTTCCGAGTTGATCTCTTCGCCGGTCTTTTTGACGTAGTGGCCGAGCAGGATTTTCACCACGACAGCCGCCGCCACAATCAGGAGCGACACGGGGGTGTAATCCGGCGTCTCCGGCGCCAGGATTTTCTTGACGGATTCAACCAGCGAGGTGATGCCGGCGTACAGGACAATCACGGAGATGATGGATGCGGACAGATACTCGATACGGCCGTATCCCAGCGGATGCTTTTTGTCCGGGGCTTTGCCGGCCAGCTTGGCTCCCAGGATGGTGATGACCGAGGAGAGCGCGTCACTTAAGTTATTGACCGCGTCCAGCACGATGGCGATGGAGTGGGAAAGCACGCCCACCACGGCCTTGAAGGCGGCCAGCAAAATATTGGCGCCTATTCCGATAAAGCTTGTCTGTACAATCTTTTTTTCCCTTTCTTTCTGGTTCATGATCCTTTTTCCTCCTTACCACAACCACATGTGGTATTTTACGTAAAACAGCGGAAGCTTTCTCTTCAGAACTTTCTTTTCTGCGATGGCCGCGGTTTGCTCCGCTAAGAGCCGGGCATCGTCTTTTTCTTTTTCATCCGGTTCGTACTGGCCAAAAAGTTCCGCCTGCGCGAGTGTCTGCACGGCGCGGATTCGGGCCGCGGGAAGATTCTGCACTTTGCCAGCCAGAAGCTCCGCAAACTCCGGCTCATCGCCGGTTTCCTCTTCTATGATTCCCGCAAACCGCAACATGCCCATCATCCAGGCGTAGCGAGCCTGCACGCCCATGGCCAGCCATCTCTTGTGGCGCCAGGCGGCGAGCTTTCTGATCAGGAAGATGACGAGCGCGATGCCAAGGAGCACCAGCAGGATGCGGCAAAACAGGATCAGGTACGGAAGCACCCGCTGCCACAGCTCTTCTAATGAGAAGGAGTTCTCGGAGTTTTCTTCCTCGCTCGGAGAGGTCTCCTGGGTCTCCGGCTGGTTCTGCCGGTCGGGGGCGGTTGTCTCCGGCTCGGCCTCCGGCGGCGTCGTTTCGGGCGTGGTCCCGCCTGCCTCGCTTGTCGGCTCATTCGTCGGGCTTTCATGGTTTTCAGTTCCGGCTTCCGGCGCCGAGGTGGGAACCGGTACGTCCCAGCCGTGCTCGGCCCAGATTTCGTCCAAGTCTTCCACGTCAAAGCCGGGATAGCGGGTGACGAACTGGCCGCCTTCGCCGGGCGTTACTTCCACCGGCACCCAGCCGTAGCCGGACAGGAAAATCTCCGGCCAGGCATGCGCGGACGAACCCGTCACCTCAGCGCGGTACACGCCGTCCTGCGGGTGGAACATCTCCTGCAGAACCCGGTATCCGGTCGCGTAGCGGGCGGGAACCCCGTACATGCGGTACATCAGGACCGCCGTAAGTGCGTAGTGCTGGCAGTATCCTTTCCCGTTGTCGAACAGGAAGTACTCGGCCATATCCACCCCGTCCGGCGCCATGCCGGGCGTCGTGGTGTAGGTTGCGTGTGTGTAAAGCTGATATAGAATGTAGGCCGTGATGTCGGAGAGCTCCGTCAGGTGCTCGGCCCGCACCAGCTCGTACAGGCGGGGCGTTTCGCCCGCGGAGTAGAGCGTGTAGGGGCGCAGGGCCAGCTCTTCGTAGCCTTCCTCGAGGTAGCGCCACCAGACGGCCTCCTCGTCCTCACTCTCCTGCCAGCTGTTCGTGGCCTCGGAGATTTCAAAGTAATTGCCCGTGTAAAGCTGGCGGCCACCGCTAAGCGCGCCGGGCGAGAGATGCATGTCCCCCAGGTACGTCCGCCAGTCGCGGATGGCCGTGCCGGGTTCCCGGACGACGTTCACCTGATGCTGGCTTTCGGCCCCGCTCATCAGCAGGTTCGTGCGGAAGTACATGATCCGGAAGCGTTCGGCGGCTTCCTCCGCCGAGATGAACAGGCGGTTCCCGAGCTCTTCAAAGACGGCCGTTTCGTCCACCGCCGTGAAGTGGCTGTCGTCGTAGGCCGCCCCTTCATAGCCTTTCAGATACAGGATTTCCGTGGGCATCTGGCTTACTTCCACGCGCATGGCCACGTCTTCGCCCTGGTTTAAGTTGCCGCGGTTGATGCGGCCGTCGTCCTGGTCCTCCTCTTCCGCCGGGAGGGTTTCCGCCTCGGTTTCCTCCCTGTGCGCGGTGGTGGGGACGGGCGAGTCGCCGCCCTGATTGTCGCCCGGAAGCGGGCCGTTTTCCTCGCCTTCCTGCGGCTCCAGGTTTTCCAGCAGCTCCTTGGCCGCCTCGATCATGTTGTCCTTGAGGTAATTCGTGAGCGGCACCGCGACCATGAACGACAGGGCGATCAGCACGGCGGTGACAAGCGCGCTGCCGGCTGAGAGCACGAGGCGCCGTTTTTCGCTTAAGAGGCGCTTGCCGAAGCCGGTTCCGGTGGCCTTTTCGGCCCAGAAGGCGATCTGAAAGATGAGGAGCGGCAGGAGTTTGAGGGCGGTGACATCGGCCCCTAAGATGGGCGCGGTCAGCAGAATGCCCGTGAATACAAAGTATACCACCCAGTGTTTCTCCCAGCGGAACTCAAACACGAAGAGCAGCATGGCGAACAGCGCGGCCGCAAACATGACCGTGGTCGACACCGTCAGGGTTTGGCCATATTCCTGGATGGTGATGAGGCGCCCTAAGAAGCCGATCTGCCGGGTGATGAGGCTGCGATTTCGATAGACGAGCAGCAGAAGCACCGCCAGGAGTGAGGTGGCGAAAGTTGGGAAGCCTTTGTCCATCGTCAGGTGGGCGATCCACAGCACGATGGACACGGCGGCTGCGGCGCCGAAGGCCTGCCAGAAGGAGAAGCGCACGCCCCAAAGGCCTTCCGCGTAGAGCAGAAGGCCAGCCATCCCGGACAGCAGAATTATGAGGCGCAGGAGCTGCGCGGCCAGCTGTCGTCCTTTATTCAGTTCCCGGGAGGGGTCTGCCTTCCCATATGCCTGATTATTCATGAATTTAAAAATGTTGTGTTTGGGTCAGCACAGGTCCCTTTTTTTCTGCATCTCTGTGCTGATTATTCTTTTCTACACTATGATTTGTACGGTGCGGATCTCGTCCTCCCAGTCGGTCTCGGAGAAGGCGTACAGCTTAAAGCCAGCCACGTACAGTTCCCGGTTTACATTGAGTACCAGCTTGTCATACCCCATCTCGTCCGGCGTGTTTTCGGAGAAAATGGGTTCCAGGGCGGTGGGTATGGACAGGTCCGTGCCGTATAAAGTGACAAACAGCGACACGCGATCGTGCTTCGAGCGGATCACGGCGCTCATCTCCTTGCGAAGGCGTCCTTCGCACCAGTGCACTTCCACGGCCTTCACATTTTCCAGAAGCCCTAAGAGAACGGCGGACGTGAGCGAGAAGAACGCGTCCTTCTGCGCGGTGGTGAGCGTTTCGTAGCCTTTGGTGTTTAGATAGAGGTCCGCCACGCGCTCCCGTTCCGGCGCGAACTCGCGCACCAGCGTGTTATCCAGGGCCGCGCTGCGCTTCCAGTCGATGTTGCGCATGGAGTCGCCCAGGCGGTACTCACGGAGCTGCCGGAATTCTTCGCCGCCCAGCTCGGGCGCGTAGTGCGCGGCCTCCTCCGGCCTGCGCGCGAAGGAGAGCACGGAAACGTCCAGATCCAGGTGCCGTTCATTGGGAATGATATATACTTTCTGCTTAAACACGCCCTTGCGCTTCCATCCGAAGAGGGCCAGGTAGTCGTAGACGATGAATTCGTCCATCTCGACATGCAACAGGTCGCACCAGTCGCCGTAGACCGGGATCGCCAGGGGGCTGTCACCCCGCGGGCAGGCGCCGAAATAGTAGTTGTCTTCCACGTCCCCGGTCTGTTCGTAGTACTGATGCACGTGCGCGCGATACCGCGGAACCGGCAGCAGGCCGGCCTTTCGCACAAGGAAGCGGCAGTAGCTTTTTTCGCCGCGGTAGATCACGTTCGCCTTCTGCGGTTCTTCGACGGTCGTGAGCAGGTGGGCGGCGAAGGCCAGGATCAGGAGGATCAGCAGAAGCACGATCTCTGTGACGAAAATCGCCATCAGCGGCACGTACTCGTAGATTGCCGCCAGAAAGCCGGTGCCCAGCACCAGCGCAAGAAATAACAAGAAGCGAATCATCGTCTGCGCTCTCCCGCCGAGGGACGGCGAATCTTTCGTAAGATGTCACGGATGACCTGGTCTTTTTCGATGTGCTGGATGCGGGCCTCCGGGGTCAGCACCAGGCGGTGCGTGATGATGTAGGGGAACTGCACCGTCACGTCTTCCGGGAGCACGAAATCGCGCCCCTGCAGCCAGGCCGAGGCTTTGGACATCTTCGTTAAGGCGAGCGTGGCGCGCGGGCTTCCGCCCACCATGACGCGGTTGTCCGTGCGGGTGGCCGTGATGAGGTCCAGAATATAATGGCAGACCGGGTCGCTGACGTACACGTCGTTCACCTCTGCCTGCGCCTCTTCCAGCATCTCGCCGTTGATGACGGGGACGAGGCCGGACAGCTTGTCCACCTCGCCGGAGGTGCGGATGATGTCCAGCTCGTTTTCATAGTCCGGGTAGCCCAGCGAGGTCGAGATCATGAAACGGTCTACCTGCGCTTCGGGCAGGAGCTGGGTTCCGATGGAGCCGGTGGGGTTTTGCGTGGCGATGACCAGGAACGGCGCCGGCACAGCGCGGGTCTCGCCTTCGACCGTAGCTTTCCGTTCCTCCATGACTTCCAGGAGGGCCGACTGGGTCTTCGGCGAGGCGCGGTTGATTTCGTCCGCCAGGAAGATGTTGCAGAAGATGCTGCCCGGGCGGAACACGAAGTCGCCCTTTTCCCTGCGGTAGATGGAAAAACCGGTCAGATCCGACGGCATCAGGTCCGGCGTGAACTGAACGCGCTTGTAGTCGAGCTGAAGCACGTGGGAAAACGCCAACGCCAGCGTGGTTTTTCCGACGCCGGGGATGTCCTCCAAGAGGACGTGGCCGTTCGCGAGAAAAGCCAGCACGACTTCCCGGATTTCCCTTTCCTTGCCCAGTATGATATGTTCCACCTGATCGGTGGCTTTTAAAACGGATTGCTGCAGATTGCTCATGTGTTGCTCCTGTGTGGTATTTATGAAAGCGGAGTGAGGATGCAAGGCATGAGCGGAGAGCTTGCTCTCCGACTCATGCCATTGCATTCGAACGAGCAACAAAATGGGCATGTAGGTGACACGAACGAATGCGCGTGGCACCGAAATGCGAATTTGTTGCAGCGGCGCGAGATGCTACGAACACTTGACAAGCACGAGCTTTAGCGAAGTGCGAGTCTAGTGAGAGTGTATGCGTTAGCTGCACGAAGTGCGAAGCGACGCGGCCGCTTTCATGGTATGTGTAGCAGCGCGGGGGCGCTGTAGGATGTTGGCAGCGCGGGGCGCTGGTGACTTTTTATCTTGATGACTTTCTCTACTATACACAAAGATGTATCTTCTTTGTAACAGGTTTAAGACTTCGTCTGTTTTTCTTGTTGCCTGTGAATAAGGTACGCTCTCTTGCTCTATGTTTCGCGGGGTTTTGCGGGGCGTGGGGGCGGTTTTCGGCCTCGCGCCACGTATTAGAAGCTTCCCTCTTATGGGCTTCTTACGGGGCGTGGAGGCACTTTCTGGCCTCGCGCCACGTATTAGAAGCTTCCTCTTATGCGCTTCTTACGGGGCGTGGAGGCACTTTCTGGCCCCGCGCCACGTATTAGGAGCTTTCTCCTGAGTATTTCTTACGGGGCGCAGGGCCTTTTTCTGGCCTTGCGCCCCGTCATACATTTCTTGTGGCAATTTTGGTGACACAGGCCCGTCCCCTGTCACACTTTGTGACACAGGCCCGTCCCCTGTCACATTTTTATTTGCGGGTCAGGGGGATGCTGCCTTCCTGGGCGGTCGGGAGCATGGTGTATTCGGTGCCGTCGGCGCCGGTGAAGGTGCCGGCGAGGGTGACTTCCTGGCCTTCCTGGACGTGGATGGGGGCCTTTAAGGACTGTAAGCTGCTGGTGTTTAAGAACATGTTGCCGGTGCTGGAGCAGGATGCCATGTCAAAGCCGGAGAGATCCAGGGCCTTTAAGTCGGAGGCGTTCTCGAACATGTTGTTCATGTAGGAGACGTTCGCGGTGTTAAAGGAAGAAAGATCTACGGAGGCGAGGCTTCTGCAGCCGCGGAACATGTAGCTTAAGTCGGTGACGTTCTCCGTGTTAAAGGAGGACAGATCCAGCGTTTCCAGATCCTTGCAGCCGTCAAACATGTTGTACATGCGCGTGACGTTCGTGGTGTCAAAGCTGGACAGATCCAGTTCCATCAGATCTTCGCAGCCGGCGAACATGTTGGACATGTTCTGAACGTTTGCGGTGTTGAAGCCGGACAGGTTGAGACTGATGAGCATGGTGCAGTCGCGGAACATTTCGGACATATCCTTCACGTTCGTGGTGTCCAGCATGCTCAGGTCCAGATCCATCAGGCCGGTGCAGCCTTCAAACATCTCGTACATGGAGGTGACGGTGGAGGTGTCAAAGCCTTCCAGATATACGCTTTCGAGCTTCTGGCAGTTCTGGAACAGGCCGGCGGTGTTCGTCAGCTTCTTTGCCTCAAAGCCGCTTAAGTCGACGTAGGTCAGGCTCGTGCAGCCGCGGAAGCAATAGCCAAGATCCGTCAGGTTATCCGCCTTGACATCGTACAGATACACGTCTTCCAGGCTGGTGCACTCGCCGAACATGTTGTACATGCTCGTCACCTTGGAGAGATCCAGGACGGACAGATCGATGCTCTTTAAGCTCTTGCAGCCGTAGAACAGATAGTTAAACTGCGTGACTTCGGAGGTGTTGAAGCCGTCCAGGTAGATGTATTCCAGCGCGGTGCAGTTGCTGAACATGTTGTAGATGTTGGTCAGGCGCTTGGTGCCAAAGGACGACAGATCCAGATACGTGAGTGACGTGCAGTTGCTGAACATGTAACCCATGTTTTCCACGCGGCCCACTTTCCAGCCGTCCATGGTGATGCTTTCGAGGCTGGTGCAGTGGTCAAACATGTCGTACATGGTGGTCACGCGGCCGGTGTCGAAGTTGGACAGATCCAGTTCCTTCAGGGCGGTACAGTAGCAGAACATGCCTTCCATGTTGGTGACTTCGCCGGTGTCAAATACGGACAGATCCAGGTAATCCAGCGACGTGCAGTCGTAGAACATGCGGTACATGTTCTCCACACTGGCGGTGTCGATCTCGCCAAAGTCCACGGCCCTTAAGGATCTGCAGTCGGCGAACATCTGCGCCATCGTCTCGACGCTGGAGGTGTCGAGGCCGCTTAAGTCAACCTCGCGAATTTTTTCGCTGTAGCGGAACAGGCTGGACATATCGCGCACGTCGGAGGTATCCAGCACGCCAAAGATGACGGTGCGCAGCGAGTCGCAGTCGTAGAACATGCCTTCCATGGTGCGGACATTCGAGAAGTCCAGCATGGAAACATCTACGGTCTTTAAGCTGTTGCAGTATTCAAAGAGGTGATGCATGTCCTCGGTCTCGGAGGTGTCCAGGCCGCTTAAATCCAGGCGGAACAGGTTGTAGCTGCCGGAGAACAGATAGGAAATGTCCTCTGCTGCCTTGACGCCGCCTAAGATGGAGATGTGCGTCACATTATCGGGGAATGTCTTGGGATAGCCGTTGCTGCCCTCTAAGATGACCTGGTAGCGGGTGCCGTCGACCTCTGCGTTCGGGTAAATCACGATCTTCTGGTTCGTGCCCGCGTAGCTCTTTAAGGTGAGTTCGTCGTGGCTGATTTCATAGGTCCAGCCCTCCAGATCCATGACGGCTACGGCGGCATCGACCTCTTCCGGAGCTTCTGTTTCGGGTTCGTCGATCGGAGCCTCGGTTTCAGGCTCGTCAATCGGGGCCTCGGTTTCAGGCGCTTCCGTTTCCGGGACTTCGATCGGAGCCTCGGTTTCAGGCGCTTCCGTTTCAGGAGCTTCTGTTTCCGGGACTTCGATCGGGGCTTCGGTTTCAGGCGCTTCCGTTTCCGGGACTTCGATCGGGGCCTCGGTCTCAGGCGCTTCCGTTTCCGGGACTTCGATCGGGGCCTCGGTCTCAGGCGCTTCCGTTTCCTTCTTGCCCCAGTTGAAGAGTCCGGACTTGGTTCCCGCAGCCTTGTTTTCGCTAGGCTCCGTCTCGAGAGCTTCCGGTTCCGGCTCTTCTGTCTCGTTTTCCGGAGTCCACACTGTGGGCGCTTCGGTTTCAGGCGCCTCGGTTTCCTTCGTTCCCCAGTTAAAGAGCGCAGCCTTCATGGCGTTTCCGTCCGCCGCAGCGAAGGCCATCTGGCCAGCCAGCAAAGCGGCACACAAAACAGCAGCCATTTTTCCAACTAGTTTCTTCATGGTTTCTCTCCTTTCGTTTGCAAGGAAGAGCAGTGCTTCATGCCCAGCTTTTTCAGGAGCCGGGCGGCCTGTTTCCCTCCCGTTTTTGGCGGTTTTCTCCGCCTGACCTCATTGGTATCCTGTTTTCACACAGACCGCCTGAGTTTGCAGCCGGCCTGTGGAAATGCCTTCGCATTATATGACTTGCTTCATTTTCCCTTCGTCACAAGGATTTTCGGAAAGCAACGATCCCAGGCATTCAACGCCTTTGCTGCGGACAACATGCGATACGCCTGGGACCTATGCTGCTAAGTAGAACGAACTTACAGCACTACGCCGTCCTTGAAGATGGAGATCTCGCGGCAGCCATGCTTTTCAGCGTTGGTCAGCTTTCCGCTGGCGATTTCCATGACGAAGTCCAGGAGGCGGTCGCCGGCTTCATCCAAGGTCTCGGTTCCGTCGGCGACGGTGCCGGCGTTGAAATCGATCCAGCTCTTCTTTTTGTTGTAGAGCGCGGAGTTCGTGGAGATCTTGACCGTGGGGGCCGGTGCGCCAAACGGCGTGCCGCGGCCGGTGGTGAAGAGGATCATGTGGGCGCCGGCCGCCGTTAAATCGGTCGCGCTCACAAGGTCGTTGCCGGGGCCGGACAGAACGTTTAAGCCCTTCTTCGTGACGGGTTCCGCATAGCGAAGCACGTCCACGATCTGGGCGCTGCCGCCCTTCTGCACGCAGCCGCAGGACTTGTCTTCCAGCGTGGTGATGCCGCCGGCCTTGTTGCCGGGGCTGGGATTTTCGTAGACTACCTGGCCGTGGCTGACGAAGTACTGCTTGAAGTCGTTCACCATGCCGACAGCCTTGTCGAAGACTTCCTGGTTTAAGCAACGGGAGAACAGGATGTTCTCGGCGCCGAACATTTCAGGCACTTCCGTTAAGACCGTGGAGCCACCCAGGGCGATCAGCCGGTCGGAGAAGCGGCCCACCGTCGGGTTGGCGGTGATGCCGGACAGGCCGTCGGAGCCGCCGCACTTCATGCCGATCACGAGCTCGCTGGCCGGGATCTCTTCGCGCTTAAACTGTCCGGCGTAGTCGGCGAGTTCCTTTAAGAGGGCCGAGCCAGCTTCAATCTCATCTTCCACATCCTGGCAGATCAGGATTTTCACGCGCTCCGGATCGTAATCGCCCAATGCTTCCTTGAACATGGGGAGCGTCAGGTTTTCGCAGCCAAGGCCTAAGCACAGGACGCCGCCGGCGTTCGGGTGGCGGACCAGCGCGGTCAGGAGCTTTTTGGTCTGCGCCAGGTCATCGCCCAGCTGGGAGCAGCCGAAGGGATGCGCGAAGGTGTAAATGCCTTCCACACTGCCCTGCACCAGGTGCTGGTTCTTCTCCACCAGCTGCTTGGCGATGCCGTTCACGCAGCCGACGATCGGGACAATCCAGAGCTCGTTGCGGATGGCGGCGCGGCCGTCCTTGCGGCGATAGCCCATGAAGGTGCGGGGCGCGGGGTTCGGAAGGTCGTACACCTTGTGGTCGTACACGTACTCGCCGCCTTCGGAGAGGCCGGTGTGCACGTTGTGGGTGTGAACCCAGGTGCCTTTCTTGATGTCCTTCGTGGCCAGCGCGATGGTGTTGCCGTATTTGACGATGGGTTCGCCAGCGGCGATATCCTGGAGCGCGATTTTGTGGCCGCGGGTGATGGCTTCGGCGGCTGTCACCTCGATGCCATCAACTGTGACAGTGGTGCCCTGGGGCAGGTCCGCCAGCGCAACTGCGACATTGTCTGACGGGTGAATATGGATTAACTGCATGTTTTATCTCCTTCATATAGGCATAATCTGTTATTTGTATGCCTAAAATGTTTTTTCATAAGATACAACCTCACCCCCGTCCTTTAGCAGAAGCCCAAAGGCGGGGGTGAACAAAGCCGGAGGCGAAACGCGCGAAACCTGTAGGGTTTGCGGTTCCTCTCTGAGGCTTTCCTTATAAGTGAAGCGTCGCAACTGGGCAGTTACGAAGCATAGGTGGTGCTTTTACAGGACGCTCTTGTAAGCGGCCTCGGCGCCGTCCTTGCGGATCTTCTGCAGGTCAGCCAGAACCGTGTCGTACAGGCCGGCGATCTCGGTCAGATCCTGATCCCACATGCGAGTGTTGGACAGAACCGCCTTCACAAGCTCTGCATCGGAGGCATCCTTGTTCTCGAAGTAGAAGTCCAGCACCCACGGATCATCCTGCACGCGGTACTCGTTGCCAGCCGGGCGACGGCAGATCAGCGCGTCGGCCTCGCGGCGCTGGATGTCGGTCGAATAGAAGGCGATGTAGGCGGCCAGGCTCATGGTCAGCGCAGCCGGGAGCTTTCCATACTTTTCGACGTACTCCAGGAAGGACGGCATGTTGCGGGCTTTCCACTTGGAGGTGCTGTTTAAGGTGATGGACAGCAGCTGGTGATCCACAAACGGGTTGTTGAAGCGATCGGTCACCGCTTCCGCGAAGTTTTCGCAGTCCGCCTTGTCAAGCGGCAGGCAGGGGATGATCTCCTCGTACAGCATCTTGTTCATGAAGCCGCGGATGGTATCGTTGTGCATGCAGTCGCGGACGATGTCCTGGCCGGCCAGGTAGGCGCCGGGGACGAAGCCGGTGTGCGCGCCGTTTAAGATGCGGACTTTTCTCTTCTTGTAGGGCACTACGTCCGGAACCACGTGGACATTCAGGCCGGCTTTCTTGAAGGGCAGCTTTTCCGCCAGCCATTCGGGGCCTTCAATGTACCAGACGCCGAAGACTTCGCCCACATCCAGGAGGGCATCTTCGTAGCCGTTTTCCTTGGTGAGCTCTTCGAGTTCCTTCGGGTCGCGGATGCGGCCGGGAACGATGCGGTCAACCAGCGTGTTGCAGAACAGGCACTCTTCGTTGATCCACTTGCGGAAGTCCTCGCCCAGTTTCCAGTCGTCGATGTGCTGGTTGACAACCTTCTGCAGCTCTTTGCCGTTGTTGTCGATCAGCTCGCAGGACAGGATCACAACGCCTTTCTTGCCGGCTTTGAAGCGGGCGTACAGAAGGACCGTGAGCTTGGCCGGGAAGGAGGTCGGCGGCAGCTGGTCAAAGCTGCTCTCCGGATCGTAGACGATGCCGGCCTCGGTGGTGTTGGAGGCGATGTACTCTAAGTCGTCGCTTTCCGCGATCGCCTTGATGGCCGCCCAGTCGGACTCGCTGTGCGGATTGTAGCACGCGCTGCAGACGGAGATGACTCTCTTGCGGTTGACCTTCTCGCCTTTTTCGGAGCCGCGCAGGTACAGGGTGTACAGGGCCTGCTGGCTGTTGATCAGGTCGGTCATGCCGGAGGCGATGGGCTGCACCATGGCAACCTTGCCGTTCCAGCCGACGCGCTCGTTGGACATATCAAACCAGTAGTCCACGAATGCGCGAAGGAAGTTTCCTTCGCCAAACTGCAGGACTTTGACGGGGGCATTCTCGAGGATGTAGCCGTCGTAACCGGATTTCTTTAATACCTCATAATTTAATTTATCTGCCATATCGGGTTCCTTTCGTGGTTCTCTTGGTGGTTCTTAAGAGGGATGGCTTAGGTTTTCTAAGCCGGACGGGATTGCTACTCGGATCGGCTTTCTTACCCATCTAAGCCGCACGGGATTAGATTCCGAAGTACCGTTTTGCGTTATAGTAGCTGATTCCTTCGACGATCTTCTTTAAGGAAGCTTCGTTGTTCGGGTACTCGCCCACTTCCACCCAGTGGCCGATCAGGTTGCAGGCGATGCGGCGGAAGTAATCGTGGCGCGTGTAGGACAGGAAGGAGCGGGAGTCGGTCAGCATGCCGACGAAATTGCCCAGGAGACCTAAGTTGCCCAAGGACTTCATCTGCTCTTCCATGCCATCGCGGGTGTCAAGGAACCACCAGGCAGCGCCAAGCTGCATCTTGCCGGGCACTTCGTCGGACTGGAAGCAGCCGAGGCAAGTGGCAATCTGGTTGAAATCGTTGTGATCCAGAGAGAAAACGATGGTCTTGGGAAGCTCGCCGGTTTCATCTAAGGACGAGAAGAAGGCAGCCAGCTCATCCGCGCAGTTGGACTTCGCGATCATGTCGAAGCCGGTGTCCGGGCCTTCGATGGCGAACATTCTCTTGTTATTGTTTCTCGTGCAGGAGAAGTGGATCTCCATGACGATGTTTTCTTTGTGATACTTCTTGGCGATGCAGGAAAGTACGGTCGTCTGATACATCTCGGCCTCTTCCTTCGTGATGGCTTCGCCGGCCATGGCCTTCGTGAAGACGGCGTTGGCTTCTTCGATCGTGCAAGGGCGGAACATAATGTAGTCCAGGCCGTGATCGGAGGCCTTGCAGCCGTGCGCCTTGAAGAAATCAATGCGCTCGCAGAGGGCTTCGCAGACATCGGCAGCACTGGTGAGTTCACGGCCGACGCATGCGCCGAGCTTGCCGATGTACTCTTTCCAGCCTTCCTTGGTGATGTTCACAGCCTTGTCGGGGCGGAAGGACGGGCGAACCATGAAGCCCAGGTCCGGAATCTCGGCCAGCTTTTCGTGCCACTCGAGGGTATCGATCGGGTCGTCCGTGGTGCCGACGAAGGCCACGTTGGACTGGCGGATGATGCCGCGAACCGTCAGGTTCGGATCATTCTGCAGCATGTAGGAGGTCTTGTCCCAGATTTCTTTCGCGTTTTCGGGGGTCAGCGGCTCGGTGATGCCGAAGTACTTGTGAAGCTCTAAGTTGGACCAATGATACATCGGGTTGCCGATGGCCATCTCCAGAGCCTTCGCGAACTCCAGGAACTTTTCGAACGGTTCCGCGGAGCCGGTCACCTTCTCTTCCGACACACCGTTGGAGCGCATAACGCGCCACTTATAGTGATCGCCGAAATAGGTGCCGTCTTCTCCCTTGCCACCCAGCCAAACTTCCGCGATATTGTTGTACCGGCGATCTTCGTAAATCTCCTTCGGGGAGATGTGGCAATGATAGTCGATAATCGGAAGCTTTTCCGCATAATCATGGAACAGATGCTTGGCTGTGGGATTTTCCAGCATAAAATTCTTTCCCATAAATGTTTTCATGGCACTTTTTCGGCGGGTTGTCCGCCATCCTCCTTATCTGATCTTTAGGCCGGCCTGTCTGGCCGGTTAGTCTTGTTCGTAACTTGAGGCACAATTCCGGGCTGTTGCACACTGCCGTACTTTTGGGATTTGTGCTTAATCGTTACTGCCGTAGCTTTCCTCTATTATACATAACTTCCCGGGTTTGTCAAAGCCCGGGAAGTCTTTCTATCCGTTTCATACCGATACTTGTCGGGGAAATCCGTGTGCATGCCGGCGGGCATACCCTGCGGCCGATTTTGAGCTTGAGGGTAGGGCCGTTCCTATTTGCATACTGATTTATAGCGCCAGGAGCCGTTCTGCATTTCCATGGAAAATTAACTCCCGGTCCGTTTCCGTTATGTGCTCCTGGCACACTGCCTGCACGTACATGCCGGGGTTGCAGATCGGGAAATCCGTTCCAAACAGGAAGCGCTCCGCTCCCACTTTGTTCACCCCGTACGCCAGCATGCCGTAACGAAACAGCCCCGTACCGGAAAGATCCAGAGACAGATTGGGAAAGCGCTGCAGACGCTCGATCTGCCGCAGATAGTCCGGGCGCTGTCCGGGGTGCGCGGCCACGAAGGTGAGGCCCGGATGAGCCGCAATCATACGATCCATCTCTTCCGCTTCTTCTAAGACGGTGTGGTAACTGACCACCATATGGAGCTGATCCGCCGTATCCATAATTTCCGAAAGCGCCTTGCTTCCATAATTGGTCCACCCGTGCATATACGGCACCAGCTCGCCTACCAGGCGATACCCCAGGCTGTGCGCCCACTCAATTTCATCGCAGGATTCGCGCACGAAGGCTGGATGGACATGGAAGCCCGGGGTGAGGAAGCTTTTGCCAGTGGGCGTGACAGGGGACGGGCCTCTGTCACATTTTGTGACAGGGGACGGGCCTCTGTCACGGTTTGTGACAGGGGACGGACCTTTGTCACATTTTGTGCGAGGGGACTGCCCCATGTTGCACTCTCCTCTGTCGCGTTGTTCGTTGCCGGGCTGTTCTTCATCGGACTGTTCCTTTTCACAAACTGCTGCCTGAGACAGCTCGATCGCCCGCAAATTCAGGTGGTGGATGTAGGCGAAGCCATCCTTCTCTTTGTCAAAGACGTGGCTTGATTCGATGACCGATCCGCAGGCATGGCAGATGCCGGCACTTTTTAAATCCTCGATCCCTTCTTGCCAACTAAGGGTGAATTCCTCCGGGTACATACATGAGAATTCTTCTTTTGTCCCGAAGGGATGCATGTGGAAATCTATGATTCGCATGGAATTATTGCACGCTTTCTTCTTTGATTATTGTTCTCGCATGGATGCGCTTCCCGGCGCATCGGGTTGCAGGGGAAGACTCTTTATTCTTGCTTTTTCACCGTATGCTGGCTTCTTTTCTTCCTTTTTTTCCTGCTTTCCTAAACATCATTGCATTTCAGGGAAGCTTTGTGCTTCTTCTCTTCCTTCTTTCCCTGTTTTCCGGAAAATCATTGTATTTCAAGAAAATCAAGAGCTACTTCTCTTCCTTTTTTCCCTGTTTACTGGCAAATCATTGTATTTCAGGGAAGTCATGTGCTTCTTCTCTTCCTTTTTTCCCTGTTTTCCGGAAAATCATTGTATTTCAAGAAAATCAAGAGCTACTCCTCTTCCTTTTTTCCCTGTTTTCTGGCAAATCATTGTATTTCAGGGAAATCATGTGCTTCTTTTCTTCCTTTTTTCCCTGTTTTCTGGCAAATCATTGTATTTCAGGGAAGTCATGTGCTTCTTCTCTTCCTTTTTTCCCTGTTTTCTGGCAAATCATTGTATTTCAGGGAAATCATGTGCTTCTTTTCTTCCTTTTTTCCCTGTTTTCTGGCAAATCATGGTGTTTCAGGGAAGTCAAGAGGCGCCCATCAGTGCTTCGGAACGAGGGAAAGCTCTTTTTCTTGCTTTTCATCTTATGTGAGCTCTTCCGGCGTTTCGGATTGCGGGAAGAAGCTCTTATTTCGTAACTGCTCAGTACCTGAGCAGTTACGAAGCCACAGGCAATGCGCTCCGCGCATTCCAAATTGCCTGTGGCTTGGCATGCCAGCTTTTGTTTTACGCCGCTTGCAGCGGGGTGCAAGTGGCTGTGCTGAGTAGGTACCTT
>JAFVBO010000133.1 GCA_017479935.1 Lachnospiraceae bacterium | reverse complement strand
TGCCTTCGCCACCGTTTCCCTCATCGTGTCCTATGTCGGCAACTACACACCCGCAGGCGAGGATATGGTGCTCAATATCGCCTCCTTCGTGGTGGTCGCGGGCGGCATCATCGGCGGCGCCCTGGTGGAATACTTTGCCGCTATGCTCACCGACAACACCATCGAATCGGCAAAGCAGATGGCCGACGAGGGCGATAGACTACTCTCCGAGCCCGGTGTGCTGGAAGGCACGGTCCGTCCGGACTATAACCGCATGATCCGTCTCGCTGCCCAACAAGCACTGCGCAAGATGCTCGTTCCCTCTATCCTCGCCATGTTCATCCCGGTCATCGGCGGCTTCCTCTTCGGTGTCGAGTTTGTCGGCGGTCTGCTCATCGGCGCAACCATTGTGGCTATCCCCCGTGCCCTGTTTATGGGCAATTCCGGCGGGGCCTTCGACAATGCGAAGAAGTACATCGAGGCCGGCTCCCTTGAGGGGTACGGCAAAGGCTCCAGCGCACACAAGGCCGCGGTCACCGGCGACACGGTCGGCGATACCCGCAAGGATGTGGTCGGCGTTGCCCTGGATATCTTCATCAAGACCATGTCCACCGTCGCCAACACCCTCGTGTCCGTCTTCAGTCACTTCACCTTGATCCGTTAATCACAAAACACTGGTTCTACAGAAAACCCGTGCGCATCCGGCATTCCGGATGTGCACGGGTTTTTGCATGCAGCGTTTGCTCGCTTGGCCCCTTCCCCTCCGACCTTTACCCTTACCGCCCCAGATTCTTTCTGTAGGCGGAGGGTGTCTCACCCATATGCTTCTTAAACACCATGGAGAAGTAATTCGGGGTGCTGAAACCGCAGCGAATGGAGATTTCGTCCACGGTGTCGTTGGTCTTGCTCAAAAGGTGACGCGCCAGGGACAGCCGCTCATCACAGATATAGTCACAGAAGGACTGTCCGGCCAGGGTAGAAAAGATGTGGCTCAGATATGGTCCGCTGATATGGACCGCGCCTGCAACGGCACTGAGTGTCAGCTTTTCCGAGAGATGCTCACGGATATAGCTTCTCGCCTTCTCCATGTGATTGCATATCTCCCGATTGCCCGAGAACGCCCGGTGATAATCCGAAAGGACCTTTACCCCCGCCCGGTAGATCGCCTCATCGCTCTGCATCAGGTCAAGATGCACGCGGTTTTCATAGCAGCACTTTGTAAAGGAGGGAATAACAACAATCGGCGGTTCAATGTTACCTGAGGCTATCAAGTTGTCAAGTTCTATCTTGTTATATTCATAGGTGCGATGCAAATACAACTCATCGTCTCCCATTCCATGCATGGATAGGGTATATTGAACTGGGTAGCCTCTTTGTAGCTATAAGGCAGATAAGCAATAGGAGAAATGCATTCAGCAGTGCCATAGGCCATCGTATTGTATATTAACTCCTCAACAGTATTGATAAAACAGAGGAATCATGCCAAAAGAGCTCCTGCTCCGAATTGTATAATACCCCCCCCGAGTGTCAAGAATCGCACTTTTCCATCAAGGGCCATCAAGGGCTTTCATGACATAGTAATTGCACATTACATATTCCCCTCTATACTCGCATCAGATTGTGGTTCAGGATGGATAACCACAAATGCAAGAATACGAATAAGCACAGAGCCGGACTGCAAGAACATTACAGTCCAGCTCTGTGCTTAATAACAGATAGAGTTTTTCATAATGATTGTGTCCAGGATCACGATATGCGACAGCACAAAGGCAAACATATCGGTCGCCGAGAAGGAGCAAGTTGTCTGATGATGAGTACTATGTCCTATTTCTGCATCACATGGATGGCAAATCCGCCGAATTCATCGTGCAGATAAATGTTTTTCAGTTTGCCTTCCTCTGTATATTGAGCGGTTTCCTCTTTGAAGGTATAGCCCTTTGCCTTCAGTTCCTCCACGGCAGCTTCCAGGTTCTCCGTCCACAGGGCAATGTGGCCATTCTTTCCCAGGTACGGGCTCTTCATACATTCAAACAGGGAACCGGCAAACTCGGATTTATTGCCATGCTTAGGCTCCAGATGGAACATATGGCTGAGCAAGGCTGCCAAATCCGTCGCTTCCTGGGGATTGGCGGTATTGATCCCCACGTGCGCCAATTCAAACGAGCATTCCATAGATGATTCCTTTCTGCCGCTGTCAGTTGATTCTCATCAGGCTGCCTGTGTCTTCTTGGCAGCAGTAATGTTCCAGACCATCAGGGCAATGCCTACTGCCAGGGCAATCAGGGTGGTGACCCAGTTGGGATCAATGAAGCCAAGTGCGACAACAAAGAACACCAGCCGCATCCATATGGGAAGTTCCCGCTTGAAGTAGCCGGATACCGCCAAGGCCAGGAAATAGGTGCCCACCAGCAGCTGAGCGCCGCCAATGATGATCTCTATCACCGTGCCCTGGAGCAGGATGGCGGGATTGTACACAAACACGAAGGGGCACAGGAAGCCTACCAGCGCGAACAGCATGCCGCGCAGGCCTGTCTTCATGGCATCGGCTCCCGCGATGCCGGCCGCTGTATACGACGCAACGCACACAGGCGGGGTAATCTGCGCCATGATACCGTAATAGAATACGAACATGTTGGCCACCAGCGGGCTGATACCCAGGGAACGCAGGGTAGGCACGAACAGGGTCACACCCACCAGATACGCGGCCACGGTCGGAAGCGCCATGCCCAGCAGCATGCAGCCGATCATGGCGATAAGCAAAGCAACGAACAGGTTGCTCATACCCAGGCCAGCAATGACGCCGGACAGGTTGGTCGCCAGAGATGTCTGCTCTGTCATTACGTCGATGATGATACCACAGGCAGCGGTGGGAATCGCGATTTCAGCGGCGGACTTGGCGCCTGCCATCATGCTCTGCCACAGCTGCTTGAGACCGGCAAAGTTGCCGTCCTGGATACCATTGACGATATTGCTCCAGGCGTTTTTCGGACCTTTTTCAATGAAGAAGCTGGCAACATTGCAGGCAAGGCACACGAAGATGCCGTACATGCCGGAGCGCATCAGTGAGAAGCCGTTCATGATGCTTACGATGAGCACCACCACGGGCAGCAGCAGGTACAACCGAGGCAGCAGGGGCTTCTTCACTTCGATGGCCGCGTCTTCGCTCTGCTTGCTGCGGCTTGCCCGCTTCTTTGCGAGCGCGGAAACCAGCACGAATACACCGAAGTAATACGCAAACGCGGGAATGATAGCGTCCGCAGCGACGGACAGGTAATTTACGCCCAACATTTCCGCCATGATGAACGCGCCGACACCCATGATAGGCGGCATGATCTGACCGCCGGTAGAAGCAACCGCTTCAATGGCGCCGGCCTCTTCCGGTTCATAACCGATCTTTTTCATCATAGGAATGGTCATTACGCCGGTGGTGGCAACGTTTGCCACAGCGGATCCGGACACCATGCCCATCAGACCGGAAGAAATGACAGCCGCTTTGGCGGGACCGCCGGAGGATTTATTGGAGAATTTCAGGCCAACGTCAATCAGCAACTGACCGCCGCCGCATTCGGAGAAGAACGCACCGAACACGATGAAGTAGAACAGGCTGGTGCAGCTGGTTGTCAGCGGCGTTCCGTATACGCCGCTTTCACCCATGGTCATGCCCTCGCAGAAGGATTCAAACATCTTGGCAAACTTCTTGCCTTTGGTGTAGAACACGCTGCCCTTGGGGAAGTACTGAGCGGTCCAGGCATAGATAATAAAGGCGATGATGAAGAAGAACAGAATATTGCCCAGCGTGCGGCGAACCGCTTCCAGCAGCAACACCACGATGCACACCATGGCCACATAGTCGAAGATCTCAGGCTTCATGACCACCTTGTCATAGTCCCGAAGCCGATCCACATTGGTGATGGTGTAATAGACCACCAGCAGGATCGCGGCAAAGAACACCAGATCAATCCAGCGCGCCCAGGCAAACTTGTTCAGTTGGGCGTCGGTGACGGCAGTTCCCTTTTTCTCAGCTTTCTTTTTCAGATTCTTCTGGTAGCTCTTATCGATGGGATTGTACAGGAACACCAGCGACAGGGCAAAGCACATGTGCAGCGGCGTTTGCAGCATGACGGTCATCTGCTTGACCAGAGCAAGGTACATCTGGAATACGAAAAACGCGACTGTTAGCACGATCGTACAGTACTTTCGGACTTCTTTCGTCATTTTAAGCACCCTTTCTACATTTTGTTCGTTCGGAGCCCTGCTCCCAGGGCTTACGCACATTCCGCCGTTATTGTTGCGGCGCATGCGTAAGCCCTGGCCTGCCCCTCATTGCATTGCAGGGGCGCGGCGGGTCAGGCCGCGCCCCGAATTAGGTCGTTTTCAGCTGCAGTCAGTTGAAAGCATAGCCCATTTCTTCATAGTAACGGGCAGCGCCGGGATGCAGTTCACAACCAGTGAGGGCCTTGGAGCCAGCCACAGTGGGATCAAAGTAGCCCAGAGCAGCAGAAGCATCCTTCAGGATGTCCGTGTTTTCGCACATTGCCTTGGTGATCTGGTAAGCCACTTCTTCGTCCAGATCCGCATGCACCAGCACGCACTGCTGAGAGCCAACGGTCTTGATTTCTTCGGTCTGGCCATTCCAGGTGTTAGGTTCCACAGTCACATAGTCGAAGCCTTCTTCGCACAGCTTGGCGAGGGTTTCGTCGCTCAGCTGCACATCGTACATGGCATGGTTGATGCACAGTTCGGTGGTGTTGGCCTGGCCCGCGCCGATGTGGTCCACGGTCATCTGATACAGGTCATCCTGCAGGCCGTCCTTGATCTGAGCGCCGCCGGTCTTTTCCACAACGCCGCCCCAGGAGATGATGTCGTCAAAGGTCACGCCCAGCACGCCGAACACCTTTTCAGC
>JAFVBO010000132.1 GCA_017479935.1 Lachnospiraceae bacterium | reverse complement strand
CGAGGGGATGGCGGTGGGCGTGGTCTATGCCGGCTTCCTGTCCGGGGAGGCGGGCATCAGCGCCGCGGGCGCCCTGGCCCTTGCGCTGGGCATTGCCATCCAGAACTTCCCCGAAGGGGCGATCGTCTCGATGCCGCTCATCGCGGAGGGAATGCCGAAGGGGAAGACGTTCCTGTACGGCGTGCTGTCCGGAGCCGTGGAACCGGTGGCCGCACTGCTCACGATCCTGGCCTCGCAGGCGGTGGTGCCGGTGATGCCCTACATGCTGGCGTTTGCGGCCGGCGCGATGATGTACGTGGTAGTGGAAGAACTGATCCCGGAGATGAGCGAGGGATATCACTCTAACTGGGGAACCATCGCGTTTTCGCTCGGCTTTGTCCTCATGATGGTTTTGGATGTGGCGCTGGGGTAGGGGGCTGACAA
The DNA here is from genome assembly GCA_017479935.1 of Lachnospiraceae bacterium. GTDB lineage: Bacteria > Bacillota > Clostridia > Lachnospirales > Lachnospiraceae > RGIG5021. The sequence goes on along the minus strand of JAFVBO010000132.1, from coordinate 2,272 downwards.
GGGCCTGTCGCAAATTGAAATTTTTCGTAACTGCTCAGCACCTGAGCAGTTACAAAAGGATTTGAGTTACCATGGAAAATATTGTATAATCATATGAGCTCAAAAACTTAGCAGGTGGGATGAATGGTATAGAACGGCGGTTGATAAGTATCATGAATGAACGCTTGAAGAGACAGATGGACTTTGCCTTGGAAATTCACAAGGAGACAAATAGAATGAAGATGGATTTATCGCTGATGAGCTTTTCTTTTCAGGTGGAAGCTCTTTTTGGAATGATGAATGCGGAGAAGCTTTGTACAGTTGCCAGGCAAAGTGGAATGCAGATGCTGGATCTGACAGGAATGGAGATCCGTTTGTACAGACCAAAGGCTCTGCTGAGAGCATTTGAAAAAACGGGCATATCCTGTGGGTGCGTGATCGAGACGCTTCCGTTTTATAAGGGGACTGGCCGGTTTGAAAAGAAACTGGATGAAGCTATCTCTCTGTGCCGCGCCATGAAGACACAGAACCTGATGATTGTACCCGGGGATATGGATGCCGGTGCCTGCCGGAAGCTTTCACGGGAAGAAATGCTGCAGCAGGCGATCCGGATGTATACGGTGGCGGTTGCCCGTGGACGGAAAAATGGGATCGAGATTTTGTTCGAGGATACGCCCCAGGCGCATAAGCCCTTGTCTTCCGCAGAGGACTGCCGCACCGTTCTGGACGGAGTCGAAGGGCTTGACTTTGCGTTTGACACCGCCAATTTTCTGGTGGCGAAAGAGGACACGGATGTACTGGAAGCCTATGAACTGTTAAAAGATCGCATTCGCCGCGTACATCTGAAGGATGTGGTGCGAGGGCATTTTCGGGGCGGCGAACGGTGCGCAAACGGAGAGAGAATCCGCAGCGTCGTCACGGGAACCGGGATGATCCCCATGCAGGCGGTTCTGGAAAAGCTGCAGGCGGATGGATACGACGGCGCGCTTTGCGTGGAATACGCAGCGGCAGCCGGGGTACACGGATTGGAGCATGCGAAAGCACTGGAAGCCTACACAAAAACTATTCGTACCTATTGGGAAAGGGAGGATGATAAAAGATGAAACTGGCGGAAGCGTTACAGGAACGGGCGGATCTGAACAGAAAAATTGAGGAACTGAGAAGAAGACTGGGGAACGTCATTCTTGTTCAGGAGGGCGAGGAACCATCGGAGGATCCCGCGGAATTACTTCGTGAGCTGAACGCGGCACTCGAGCGTCTGGAGAAGCTGATGGCCTCCATCAATCTGACCAACTGCCGGACCAAAGCCGGGGGTCTGACGCTGACGGAAACCATCGCCCGGAAGGATGCGCTCATGATCAAGCTTTCCGCTTACCGGGATCTGGTTTACACGGCCGGGCAGAGCACCAGCAGAGCCCGCGGCACCGAAATCCGCGTGAAGGCTGTGATAAAAGCCGGAGATTTACAGAAAGTAGCGGATCAGATCGCAAAAGAGGTCCGGGAGCTGGATAACCGGCTTCAGGAGACGAACTGGAAGACGGAGCTGATAGAAACGAGGTAGTTCAAAAAATCGCAAAAGAAAAGAATAGTTGGTAACCATACGGATGTGCATATCAGGCGGCAGCAGCCCTATGCTGCAAGGTGGTCATGCTGACAGAGCAGGCAAGGGGTTCGAATCCCCAAGGATGATGCAAGCTCCGATCGCGTACACATGTATTGATATTGTGTAAAGTGTATTACCGGATATGGGCCGTGTGGCGAGGGTGTGGATTGGGGATAATGAGCTGAAGGGGACGGATCTATGTCATAAAATCTGACAAAGAACCGTCCCCTTCCGGTTGTGAAACGGGAGGAGGTGGCTGATTTGTTTCGAATTGCCGTTGTAGAGGATGAAGAAAGCTGTGCTGAGCTTGATTTTATGTCAGCTCTGACACCTGGGAGGATCTGGTCCTTACATTATAAACACGGCGCGTAAAACCCTGGCCGACAAAGTCGCCCTGCGGATGTAAGCGCCAAAAACAGCATGCTTTTTCTAGTGTAAAAAATCTCTTAATTCAGAGAGAAAATCAGACAAAGCCCTTGCATTTTCTGCGCTTTTAGAGTATACTACAATTGTGAAGAGAACACAAGTTCTGTGCCAAAAAGTACATGCGCTTCATGTCTAAAATGAGCGAAAGGAGGTTCCGCATGAATACGATTGATTCCCAATACGATCCGAGTATTAAACATCCTGCTAACTATATGCTGGACGATTTTAAAGTGGATAAACTGGGCAGGAAGTCTAAGCAGGAAT
>JAFVBO010000131.1 GCA_017479935.1 Lachnospiraceae bacterium | reverse complement strand
TATACAGGCCATCCCAGCATGTCACTTCTTCCGGATACGAAAACCGTTCGGCCACAGCATATCGAATTCCGAGAAACCGGCAGACGCCGTCTTCCATTTCCCCTTCAAGCTCGCCGCAGGGACATTGAATTCTGATGTTTTCCATTTGGAACACAACCTCCTTTTTAATCAAAATTATAGTGAATTTTGGTGCCTGACCCCTTTGAGGCGACCCAGGCTGGCATGGACCGCATTTAACGTGAAAAAAATGCGTATTGCCGCAAAAATTTCAGATACAATGTTGCAGGAGGCGACAAATGATCTATATCGAGGTGGCTGAGGCTGAGAAAAGTAACGCCTCAGATGCCTCTATCTCGAAAGTTTTTTGCGTAAATACGCAAAAATTTTTTGAGGCTTGCGTGCTGTATCTAAGAAGTAACCTTGCACTGGGTCGTTACAAAAAAGTTTACAAAAACTTTACAGCACTACTTGTCTTTATCGTCTTTACGGTGTATACTGAGGACGAGAGAAAAAGGAGGTGTTCGTTATGGCAACGAGAGCTATGAATTTCAAAATGGAGGAAGCGGATATTCTTGACATGAAACAGGTCGCGGGAGTATTTAATATGTCTGTCACAGATCTGATTAAGAACGCGGTCAAAGAGTATCTTGCTGAACTAAAGAGCGATCCGTTTTACCGGCTGACCGCAAATGTACAGGATGCTTCTGATGAGGAAACCGCTGAGATTCTAACCGATATCGAAGGATTGACCGATGATGATCTGTCCATTGCTTCCACAAGACGCTTTAATGTATGAGCGGGGGAGAACGATGGACAAAAGAGCAAGTTTCAGCTATGAGATAGAGTACACGAAGGCTGCGGACAAATTCTTGAAAACCCACGAGGATGTTAGAACGCCGTATGAGGATGCAATCAAGGAGCTGCTTGTCGGGGAGCATTCTGAGAAGGTTGACGTGAAGCGCATTCGAGGAAAGCGTAATGACTATTATCGGATTAAGCTTGGAGGCTACCGAGTCGTTTATGCCATCATCAACGGGAAAATTGTTGTAATCAACACACTCTTGGCCGGACCGCATGGTGATGTGTACAAAAAATGAGCGGTCTGAAATTATCCAAATATAGCATGGAATGAAACATCTTGGAGAGATCCAGGGTGCTTTTTTCATGCCCTTGAGCAAAAACCAATCCGGCCCAAATAAGATGCAGTCACATTTTAGCCGAAATGCGCGCCGGTAGAAAGGAGGATCCCTATCGATATTCAGAAGTCCGTATCGCATGTCGATTATTTTGATTTGCCGGAGCAGAAAGTGGCTATACGTCCAAAGAACTGCGGGAGAGGGTGGAAAAGGCCAGGCAGATACAGCAGGAGCGGTAAAATCAAGTGCTACGGACATTGTCCGGGCAGCTGTGGAAAGCCGGATCGGAAATTTACCAAGACAGAGATCATGAATATCTGTCCAACCCTCAGCCGTTCCTCTGTGGAAGCCGGTTTGCGGGACCTGATCGCAGGCGGCGAGATCCAGCGATTTGGTTCTGGCAGGTCAACGTATTACCTGCGGTCGGATGCCATTCGCTAATTTGAGTTATCAATAACCTAAACTTGAATATTTCGCAAGTTTGAGGTACAACGTGTGACAGGGGACGGGCCTGTGTCACGTTTTGTGAAGGGGACGGGCCTCTGTCACATTTGTGAGAGGGCAATAGAATAATAACTATGACTTTTGAAGACCTCCTCGCCCGAGACGGTTCCCTGGTTTACAGAACCAAGGGCGTAAGTATGGAACCGATGCTGCGTCAGGACAGGGACTTGGTAACGATCCAAGTCCCTGAAACGCGTTTAAAGAAATACGATGTTGCCTTGTATAAGCGCGGGAAGGACTATGTGTTGCACCGTGTCCTCGGTGTCAAAGAGGGGTACTACCTGATCCGTGGCGATAATACTTTTTCGATGGAGCATGTTCCGGAAGCGGCTGTCATAGGAGTCCTGACTTCTTTTCAGCGCAAGAGTATGGTTTATAGCGTGACGGACCGGAGCTACCTGTGCTACGTGCGGATCTGGTGCGCCATCTATCCTTTGCGCTTCCTGTGCAATCGCTGCCGGCGTCTTGCCGCCCGGCTCGCCCGGAAGATGGGCATCCATCCGCTTCTGAAAAAGCTGCTTGGAAGAGATCGCGGACGGTAGGGGCGCATGAAACGCCTGTGTCTTTCAACATCGTGAAATGTAGGTAATAAAATGGCAGATATGTTTGATATCCTTCGGGCATCTTTGTTTACCGGGGAAGAGGTTCCCGTGACGGAGTGGGAGCCCATTTTTGAAGAGATGAAGCAGCAGACCGTGGCTGCCCTGCCGGGGGAGTGGCTTCCATCTCACATAGACGCGCCTTCCTGGCGGCTGTTTTGCATGTCTTCACAGGCGCAGTGGGTTCGCGTCCTGCACGCGCAAGACGAGCTGTTACAACTCCTGGAAGCGAACGACATCCCCTGTGTGATTTTAAAAGGCGCGGCTGCCGCGATGGCCTATCCCCGACCGACACTCCGCACCATGGGCGATGTGGATTTCCTGGTAAAACGACCCGATTTTGAGAAAGCGGCGGCGTTGCTGGAAGAAAACGGGTATGTGTTGACTCATGAGAAGGATTTGGTCAGCCACCATTACGGGTACGCAAAAAACCACATTCACTTTGAATTGCATCGCCGCATTCCCTTGGTTTCCGAGACGGATGAGACGTGGATGTCCCGCTTCGAGGAAGGCATTGACGCGAGGGAGTGGCACGAAATCGAGGGGTATCGCTTCCCCACTTTACCGGTCACGTTAAATGGTCTGGTCCTGATGCTGCATATCGATCAGCATTTAAGATCCGGCCTTGGGCTGCGGCAGATCATCGACTGGATGATGTATGCGCACACGCTTCCGGAAGACAAGTGGAAGGAGCTTCAGCCGTTACTTAAGGAGGCTGGGGTGGATAAGCTGGCCAGAACCACAACCGTCTTGTGCCAGAAATACCTTGGCTTAAGGAAGATGGTGGATGAGGATGACTCTCTTCCGGTGGACGAGCTGCTCGCCTATATTCTTGAAAAGGGGAATTTTGGCCGGAAGGCGGGGTTGGACGGACGAATTTCTGGCTTTAGCCTGTCAGTCGCGGCAGAAGGCGGCTTTTTGAAGCGCTTACAGGCGGGCGGCTTAAGTAGATGGAAAGCGGCAAGAAAAAATAAGGTGCTAAGGCCCTTTGCGTGGATCTATCAATCGTTCCGCATTCTGGGGGAATTGTGGAAGAATAAAAAGAACCCTATGGATGTCTGGAAACTGAAAAAGCATGGCGAAAAGCAGCGCGAACTGATCGAGGCACTGGGACTGCAGATGGATAGGACAATCCCTCATCTGTAGATTATATACCAGGAAGTCACAAACGGTCTGCTTCAGCGCGATGTGCCTGGGACCTGGGCTGCTAAAAAAGATTATAGAAAGGCGGCGCGAAATGAATAAAACAATCACCTGGCTGTGGCGCGTCACCGGGAGGAAGGATAGATGATAGAAGGGTGGCGCGAAAAATGAATAAAACAATCACCTGGCTGTGGCGCGTCACCGGGAGGAAGAAAGGCTATATCGCAGCGCTTACCTTGATCCAGGGCCTGTCCGGAGTCATTGGGGTGGTCTACGCGCTGTTGCTGCGCTCCATTGTGGATAGCGCGGTGGGCAAGAACGCGGCCGCTTTTCGGCATTATGTGCTCCTGATCATCCTTCTTGTCCTTGTCCAGCTGGCGGTTTCGGCTGTCATCCGCTGGTTAAATGAGCTGGCAAAAAGCGATATCGAGAATATGTTCAAACAGCGGCTGATCGACATGATCCTCCGCAAGGACTACGCCTCCGTCGCGGCCACGCACACAGCGGAATGGCTGAATCGCCTCACCAACGACACAACCGTTGTCGCCTCCGGAGCGGTGGAGATCCTGCCGGGCCTGGCCGGCACCGTGGTTCGCATGATCTCGGCGCTTGTCATGATTATCGCCCTGGACCGGTGGTTTGCGTATATCCTCATCCCGGGCGGCGTGGTGTTAATCATCCTTTCTTACGCCTTCCGTGGCGCGTTAAAGCGCCTCCACAAGAATATCCAGGAAAGCGACGGCCGCCTGCGTGTGTTCCTTCAGGAGCGGCTTTCCTCCCTCATGGTCATCAAGGCTTTCTCGGCGGAGAAGCAGACGAGCAGGGGAGCGGCCGCGGCCATGGACGATCACAAGAAAGCCCGGCTGCGCCGCAACCGGTTTTCCAACGTGGCCAATATTGGCTTTGGCACGGCCATGCAGGGCATGTACCTGATCGGCGTCATCTATTGTGCGCATGGCATCATGACAGGCCGTGTCACCTATGGCACGCTGACCGCGGTGATGCAGCTCATCGGGCAGGTGCAGGGGCCTTTTGCCAACATCTCCGGCTATCTTCCGCACTTTTATGCCATGACCGCCAGCGCGGAGCGCCTGATGGAAGTGGAAGCCTTTGCGGAAGAGCAGCCCTCCATCTCAGCGCAGGAAGCAAGCCTCCTCTATGTCCAGCTGGAAAGCTTTGGGCTGAGGGATGCCTCCTTCACCTACACGTCCTCCGAAGATTCGCCGGTTGTTCTGAACAAGCTCAACCTGGAAATCAAACGAGGCGAAATCGTGGCCTTCACCGGCCACAGCGGCTGCGGCAAATCCACCGTCCTGAAGCTCTTCCTGTGCATGTATCCCCTGGACGCCGGCGAGCGCTATCTGCTTTGCAATGGCCGCACGCAGCCCCTCACCTCCGCCGAGCGCCGCTTGTTCGCCTACGTCCCCCAGGGCAATGTCCTGATGAACGGAACCATCCGGGATGTCGTCTGCTTCGCGGAAGCGCCCGATGAAGCAAGGCTCAAACGCGCCTTGCCCCGCGCCGCGGGAACACCCGATGAAGCAGGGTTGAAACGTGCCGTGCCCCGCGCCGCGGGAACACCCGATGAGGCAAGGCTCAAACGTGCCCTGCCCCGCACCACGGAAGCGCCCGATGAAGCGCGGTTGAAACGCGCCCTAAGCCTCGCCTGTGCCGATGAATTCGTAGACGATCTGGATGCCCAGCTTGGCGAGCGCGGCACCGGCCTCTCCGAAGGCCAAATGCAGCGCCTGGCCCTCGCCCGGGCCATCTACGCCGACGCCCCCATCTTGCTTCTGGACGAGTCCACCAGCGCCCTGGATGAAGCCACCGAAAGACACGTCCTCGAAAACCTGAAAACCCTGACCGACAAAACCGTCATCATCGTCACCCACCGCAAGGCCGCGCTCTCCATCTGCGACCGCGTCATCGACTTCGCTGAAATGTGACAGGAAATGTGACAGGGGACGGGCCTGTGTCACAAAATGTGACAGCTTCCTGTATACTATAACCAGTAGCAAGAAACCCCTTGACTAAAAATGATACCTCAAGTAAAGTTGGATAATTACTGACCCGGTAAAGTTGGTAAAATCCAAGAATACGAGAGGTATCATGCAATGAAT
>JAFVBO010000130.1 GCA_017479935.1 Lachnospiraceae bacterium | reverse complement strand
ATTCATTGCATGATACCTCTCGTATTCTTGGATTTTACCAACTTTACCGGGTCAGTAATTATCCAACTTTACTTGAGGTATCATTTTTAGTCAAGGGGTTTCTTGCTACTGGTTATAGTATACAGGAAGCTGTCACATTTTTCCTGTACTTGCTTTTTCCCGCCTGATACGATATAGTATTGCTTTGAAACAAAAAAAGGAACAACTTTGCACCAGTGAAGCTAAGCTGTTCGCATGAAACAGAGATGGGCAGGCAAAGAAAGGTCTTTAGGCAGCATAACACATGCAAGGATCCCTTTTCTGAAAGCCTGTAAAGGATAAAACAGTCGATGAAAGAAATGATCAAAACAGAAAACCTGGTCCACGACTTTATAAGCCCGGTGGAAGAGGGGCAGCCCGAGCAGAAAAAGCGGGCGGTGGATCACGTGGACATTTCCATAGAACCGGGGGAATTTGTAGCTATCTTAGGGCACAACGGCTCCGGCAAGTCCACCCTGGCCAAGCACTTAAACGCGCTGCTTGTGCCGACCGAGGGCAGCGTCTGGGTAGACGGCAAAGACACGAAAGCGGAAGAGAGTCTGCTGCAGATCAGGCAGCTGGCCGGCATGGTGTTTCAGAACCCGGATAATCAGATCATTGCTACGGTCGTCGAGGAGGATGTAGGCTTCGGCCCGGAGAACATCGGCGTCCCGACGGAAAAAATCTGGGAGCGCGTCGAGGAAAGCCTGGCAGCGGTCGGCATGACAAAGCATCGCCACAAATCGCCCAACCGCCTTTCGGGCGGTCAGAAGCAGCGAGTGGCCATCGCCGGTGTGCTGGCCATGCGCCCGCGCTGTATCATCCTGGATGAGCCGACCGCCATGCTGGATCCGAGCGGCCGCAAGGAAGTGTTAAAGACCATCGACAAACTGAACCGCGAGGAAGGCATCACCATCCTTCTGATCACCCATTACATGGAAGAGGCGATCCGGGCGAACCGGATCCTTGTCATGGATGCCGGGAAAGTTGTGATGGACGGCACGCCGAAGGAAGTGTTTTCCCAGGTGGACCGGTTAAAAGAACTGCGGCTGGATGTTCCGCAGGCGACAGAGTTGGCTTACGAATGCAAAAAAGAAGGCTTGCCGCTGCCGGACGGGATCCTGACGACAGAGGAACTGGCAGAGGAACTGGCGAAGATCATAGGATAAGAGAAAGGAAACGCATGTCTCTTGAATTAAAGAACCTCAACTATATATATAATGAGGGAACTCCCATGGAATCCCATGCCCTGAAAGATATCAATCTGACCATTCGGGACGGGGAGTTTGTGGGCCTGATCGGGCACACCGGTTCAGGAAAATCCACGCTGACCCAGCATTTAAACGCTCTTCTTGAGGCAACCTCCGGGGAGTATTACTACAATGGGGAGAATGTCTACGGCGAGAACTTTTCGAAGAAAGAGCTGCGCAGGAAGGTGGGGCTGGTTTTCCAGTATCCGGAGCATCAGCTGTTTGAGGTGGATGTGCTGACGGATGTTTGCTTCGGCCCCAAAAACCTGGGGCTTTCCGAGGAAGAAGCGAGGTCGCGTGCGAAGGAAGCGCTGAAGATGGTGGGCATGGGCGAAAACTATTATGAAAAATCGCCCTTTGATCTGTCCGGAGGAGAAAAACGACGGGTCGCGATCGCCGGTGTGCTGGCCATGCATCCGGAAGTGCTGATTCTGGATGAGCCCACGGCGGGCCTGGATCCGAAGGGCCGGGACGAAATCCTGGATGAAATCGCGAAGCTTCAGAAAGAGCAGCACATGACGGTCATCCTGGTATCCCACAGCATGGAGGACGTGGCGACCTATGTGGATCGCCTGATCGTTATGTATCAGAGCGGGATCCTGTTTGACGATACGCCCAAGGCGGTATTCCGGCACCGCAAGGAGATGGAAGAGGCCCATCTGGCGGTTCCGCAGATGAGCGAGCTGATGAGAATGCTGAAGGAAAAGGGCATCGACCTGGGAGAGGACATCATCACGGTGGCAGAGGCCAAGGACGCCATCATGAAACGCTGGAAAGAGAAAAACGGTTCCGGGAGATAATCATGATAAGAGATATAACACTCGGACAATACTATCCGGTGGATTCCTGCATTCACAGGCTGGATCCCCGGGTAAAGCTTCTGGGAACCCTGATCTATGTGGTGTCCCTGTTTGTGGTGGACAACGCCGTGGGATACCTGGTAGGCGGCCTGGCTTTAGGGATCGTCATCTATCTGTCGCGCGTCCCCGTGACCTACATCATGCGAGGGTTAAAGCCCATCCTTTTTCTCCTGTGCTTTAGCGTAGCCTTAAATGTTTTCCTGACGCCGGGAGATACGGTCCTGTTGCAGCTGGGCTTTCTGCGCGTTACCTGGGAAGGCCTGACGAGGGCCTTTTTCATGGGCATCCGTCTGATTTTCCTGATTATGGGATCCTCCCTCATGACCTTTACGACCACGCCCAACCAGCTGACGGACGGCCTGGAAACCGGGCTTCGGGCGTTAAAGAAGGTTGGCGTTCCGGTACATGAGATCGCGATGATGATGTCCATCGCGCTGCGCTTTATCCCTATCCTGATCGAGGAAACCGATAAGATTATGAAGGCACAGATGGCCCGCGGCGCGGATTTCGAATCCGGAAACGTGCTGCAAAGGGCGAAGGCGCTTTTGCCCATTCTGGTGCCCCTTTTCATCTCTTCCTTCCGGCGTGCCTCGGATCTGGCTATGGCCATGGAAGCCCGGTGCTACCACGGCGGCGAAGGCAGAACCAAAATGAAACCGCTCAAGTATAAGCGGACGGATCTGATCGCCTATGGAATCCTGGCAGCGTACCTGGTGCTTATGATTTTGCTGGGAATCCTGTTCTGATGAAGCTGTGCGCAGGGGCGATATCCTATTGCGGGGACACTGTGTGTAAGGATGATAGCAAATGGTGCAGCCCGGACACTGCGCATAAGGGCGATATCAAATGGCGCAGCCCGTGTTAAATTGTGAGATGCGAGGATACAAAAACGGTGGAAGAAAACAGGAAGAAACGCGTCAAACTAACGCTGGCCTATGACGGAACGGCATACTGCGGCTGGCAATGGCAGCCCAACGGGCGGACGATCGAGGAAGTGTTAAACGAGGTGCTGAAAAGCCTCCTAAAAGAGGATATTCAGGTGATCGGCGGGAGCCGGACCGATTCCGGCGTGCACGCCTACGCCAACGTGGCGGTGTTTGACACCTGCGCCCGCATTCCCGCGGAAAAGATCAGCTTCGCGATGAACCAGAAGCTGCCGCCGGACATTGTCGTGCAGAAATCGGAGGAAGTGCCGCTCACCTGGCATCCGCGCAAATGCAACAGCATCAAAACGTATGAGTACCGCATTCTAAATCGGACCATGCCGTTTCCGGAGCTTCGGCTGACATCGTACTTTCTGTATTACCCGCTCGATGTGGAGAAGATGCGGCAGGCGGCCAAATGCCTGGTGGGAGAGCACGACTTTGTCAGTTTCTGCTCCACGAAAACATCGGCGGAGGAGACGATCCGGACGCTGTATTCGGTGGAAATCGAAAAGAACAACGATCTCATCGTCATCCGCCTGAAGGGAAGCGGCTTTTTGACGCACATGGTGCGCATCATCGCCGGCACGTTGATCAAAATCGGCATGGGCATCTTCCCGCCGGAAAAAATGAAAGAAAGTCTGGAGGCCAGGGATCGCACGACGGCCGGGCCGCGCGCGCCGGCAGAGGGACTGACGCTGATTTCCATCGAGGAGCAGACAGAGCTTTTGCCCGTGGACACGGTGACGAATGAGCACTGGGATTACTCGGTGTATCAGGACCGGATTGTATCGGAGGGGAAGGCCTTCATTGAGATCCGGCGCTCGGATGACCGGGATCTGTGCCGGAACGTGATCCGCCTCGTGAAGCATGCGTACCAGAATAAGGCTAGGGAAGTGTTCATCATGGATGCGAAGGGCCGGCTGTCAGATCAGCAGGTGCTTGGCGACTATAAGCTGCACGCGAGAGCGGAGGACAGCGAGTCCTATCCCGTGAAAGGAACCTGGTTTTTCGCGGAGGATCAGGTGCGGAGCAAAAAAGAAGAGGAAGCTTCGTGGGAATGAGAATTTGTTCTTGACATTCCCGGGAAGCGTGGCTATAATGTAAAAGCTTGGGCGCAGAAGATGCGTCTGCTCTTCATGGCATAAAGCCTTCCGCCGCTCCGTCCGGACATTCGGGGCACAGGGCATGCGACTGCTACGCGTGTACGGGTCATTTTGTGCATCAGAAAACGTGAAGATGATAAAGACAAGAATGCAAGGCCACAGTTGTTGGCTGCGCATGGACATAGAACAACAGGAGGTTCACACATGAAAACATTCATGGCTAATCCGGAAACCGTTGACAGAAAGTGGTATGTAGTTGACGCGAACGGATGCACACTTGGACGTCTGGCATCGGAAGTTGCCAGTGTTTTAAGAGGAAAGAAGAAACCCATCTTTACCCCCCATGTAGACTGCGGCGATTATGTCATTGTCATCAACGCTGACAAGGTTAAGGTTACCGGCAAGAAGATGGATCAGAAGGTTTATTATTCCCACTCCGATTATGTTGGCGGTTTAAAGACCACCACACTTCGTGAGATGATGGACAAGAAGCCCGAGCTGGTTGTCGAGAAGGCTGTCAAGGGTATGCTTCCGAAGGGAGCTCTTGGAAATCAGATGCTGACCAAGCTTCATATCTATGCCGGAGCGGAGCATCCGCACGCGGCACAGAAGCCTGAAGCGCTCGCATTATAATCGAAGGAGGATAGGACTATGGCAGCGAATTCGAATTTCTATGGCACAGGAAGAAGAAAAAAATCGATCGCAAGAGTGTTTCTGGTACCCGGCAAGGGTGAGATCACGGTAAACAAGAGAAGCCTGGACGACTATTTCGGTCTGGAGACTCTGAAGGTTATCGTTCGTCAGCCGCTGGTTGCTACCGATACATCTGATAAATTTGACGTTGTTGTCACCGTTAAGGGTGGCGGCTACACGGGACAGGCTGGCGCTGTTCGCCATGGCATTGCCCGTGCGCTTCTGAAGGTTGACGCAGAGTACCGTCCGGCTCTTAAGTCCGCAGGTTACCTGACTCGTGACCCCAGAATGAAAGAAAGAAAGAAGTACGGCTTGAAGGCCGCGCGCAGAGCGCCTCAGTTCTCGAAGCGTTAATCAGACCCAACAAGAGTCGAAAAACCCCGGAAATACGCCATTTCCGGGGTCTTTTCATGCCCGTGAATCTTTGATGGCTTTTGATGGCGAATCATGGATTTTGCCGGGAATTTAGTAGTTAATACTGAGACAATAGTTAATGAATGAGACAAAAAAATGAAAATGAGCGAGAGCAAGAAGTGTCCTTGTGCTCATTTTAGACTCCGATCCCGTCTCGTAAAAATATTGTCTCAAGCTACCCAAATGACCTCATATTACGGAACAGGAACATTTGATGGATTCTGAAGGAATCCGACATTTCCGGTCCGGTTTTATCCGTGTATATGACGCTCAGCAGAAAGTTCTTCCTGCCGGGCGTCTTTGTCTTCCCAGAAGAAATGCCTCCATACATAGCCCGGTTGCTGTACGAAATCAGTGACCGGGCTTTTTCCATTTCTGCAGGCTCTGCAGATCAAAACAAGGAGGTTAAATCAATGGAAAATGAAACGATCATGATCGACGGCGTGCGTTACTACGCTGACCGTCCAACAAGCTGCAGAGGCTGTTTCTTCTGGAAGAACCGAAAGGCAGGGTGCTCTCTCAAGAAGGAGAACTGTTACTACCTGGCCGAGTCTCCGAAAAAGAAATCGCCCTGTGACGGCTGCTGCTACGGCCCCTGCGTCAGCTTCTGCATGAAGAAATGCATGAACGAGGTCTTTAAGACGAAGATGGAGGTGCCGGTCAATGCGTGAGAATGGAGGATTGAACTTCTACAGAAACCTCATGAAGCACGAGGT
>JAFVBO010000129.1 GCA_017479935.1 Lachnospiraceae bacterium | reverse complement strand
TCTGGCTGTGACACCAGGTGTTATAACAGTTTCTTCTTACATTCCGGGAGATATCAATGGAGACGGAAAGGTCAACAATAAAGATGTCACCAGACTAATGCGTTACATCAAGTATAAAGATGTAGAAGTGGTAGAAGCCGCGTTGGATGTAAATGGAGATGGGAAGACTAATAACAAGGATGTCACCAGATTGATGAGGTATGTCAAGTATAAGGATGTTGAAATCCACTGAGAAGAGACCGATGCGAATGAGGCAGAAGGCTTGTTAGACGTTATATGGTCAATAGCAAAGATGTCTCACGGTTCATGCGTTATATCAAATACGAAAACGTAGAAATTCATAAACGAGAGGAGACAAAATGAAAAAACTACTCAGTATCTTATTGACAGTAGCCTTGCTTATGGGACTGGCAGGCGTGTCATCTATGGCAGACGGAGAACCGACTTTTCAGGTTTCTTCTGCTGAGGCGGAACCTGGTGAAGAAGTCAGTTTAACGGTTAGTCTGGTTAACAGTCCGTGCGTGGCTTCTGTGGAACTTGCCGTGGATTATGATGCGTCTGTACTGGAATGGACTGGTGTACAGGAGGGAGAATACGGCGGAACGTATGACCTGGCGGTCGGACAATTGCTTACGTGGTTTGCTGCGGATCCGAGAAGTGGTGAGACAAAGGACGGTGTTTTCTGTACTCTTACCTTTAAAGTTCTGGAGGGAGCAGCTTCCGGTCAGACACCGGTAACCATTACCTACGAAGAGGATAGCGTCTACAATCCGAATGAGGATAATGAATTTTTCCTGGTATCCCCAGGTAGCGTAGAAGTTAAAAACGCATCCTCATCGCATACGGATGGCCTTCCTTACACGGATGTTCCCGATGACTACCCGTATTACGATGAAATTGAGGACATGTATGTAAGCGGCCTGATGACAGGTATGACGGCGACGACATTTGAGCCGGAGACAACGTTAAACCGTGCCTTTATGGCGGCTGTTTTATACCGCAGAGCCGGTTATCCGAAACAGGTATACAGACCTGTCTTTCCTGATGTAAAGGCAGATGACTGGTTTGCAGATTGTGTTTTATGGGCACAGGCAAGCGGGAACATTCTGGGTTATAACGAGGGCACATTTGGGCCTACCGACTTTTTGACCCGTGAGCAGCTTTGTACGATCCTTTGGCGTTATGCGGTCACAACTGATAACAGCGACAACTCAGCACGGGCAAGTCTGGATAGCTTTCCAGATAGTGCGCGCATCACGGAATTTGCTCTCGATGCGGTTTCCTGGTGCGTGGCCACCGGAATCTTCGAAGATCGGAATGGACGGCTGGATGCATGGCAGCCAGCAACCAGAGCAGAACTTGCCGTTATGATGAGTAGGTATCTGAAAGTTGTCGGGAAATAAGCATAGATGAAATGGACGCCCTGAAGGACATATAAAAATGTCGGTTTTGCGAAGGCGTTAAATATGAGAAAAGCTGGCGGAGAGAGGATTACAGACAACGAAATCATGGGGACGCTTTGTGGCAGAAGGACTGCAAGGTGTCCCCGTATTTTTGTTTTAGCGGCGTGGAGATCGCAAAGCTGCGAAGAGGCGCGTTGGCTTTCGTAGTATGTGGAGCAGCGTGTCCTTAATGTTGGAGCACCTTTATACAAACAAAAAGAACAAATGTTCGAGCGACTCCTTGACAAGCCTCTTTGCTTATGTTAGAATCCATTTCACAAATAGCAGAAGAGACTGGTACTTGGAGAGCCCCGAATGAGTCTCTTTAGAAAGCACCGGAATTGAAAACCTCGTTTCGAGAGAGGAGAAAAAGAAAATGAGAAAAATACTGATCGTAATTGATATGCAGAACGATTTTATCGATGCCGCGCTGGGAACAAAGGAAGCGGTGGCCATTGTGGATGCTGTGAAAGAAAAGATTCGTTCCTATCCGGCAGAGAATGTGATCGCCACCATGGATACCCACGGAGAAAATTATATGGAGACGCAGGAAGGCAAATATCTGCCTGTGCCGCACTGCTTGAAGGGGACGGACGGATGGCAGATCCGCCCGGATATCGCCGAGCTCCTGATCGGTGCCAAAATCTATGAGAAGCCAACCTTCGGAAGCACGGCGCTTGCAGCGGATCTGAAAGCCATCGCGGAGAAGGAGGAAATTGAGCTGGAGCTGATCGGACTCTGTACAGATATCTGCGTTGTTTCCAACGCGTTGCTTTTAAAGGCCACGATGCCGGAAGTGAAGATTTCGGTGGATGCTAATTGCTGTGCCGGTGTCACGCCGGAAAAGCATCTGGCTGCATTAGAAACGATGCGTTCCTGCCAGATTCAGGTTGTAAATGGGTGAGCTTGCTGGGGTATGATACAGAGAAGCTTGAACTTTGAACTGTCAAAAAATTTGCGACAGTTCAAAGTGAAGGAGGAAGAACTGTAACCCGAGAGATGGAATACTACAATCCTGATCTTTTCAAAAAGTCAGACGTTGTCTGACTTTTTGAAAAAATGTGAAGAGGAGCATTGAGGGCGCTTCCAAGCTGCTTTCGGAGATAATATGAGAAAGATTTTACTTACAGGTTTTGAACCCTTTGGTGGGGAGAGTATCAATCCGTCCTGGGAGGCTGTTTTAAAGGTGCAGGAACCGGAAGGAATCCAGATTTTCAGGAAACAGATTCCGGTAGAATTTGAAACCTGCCTGCCGACGGCCGAGGAAGCCATCCGCGAGTTTCAGCCGGATTGCGTTCTTTGCGTGGGAATGGCAGGAGGGCGCGATGCCGTGACCCCGGAACGGATCGCCATCAATCTGGATGACGCCCGCATACCGGATAATGCAGGCCAAAAACCTTGCGACAAGCCGATTTTGCCAGACGGTCCCGCCGCCTATTTTACTACCCTGCCAGCGAAACGTATCGTGGAGGAAATAGAAAAGAGCGGGATCCGGGCCAGACTATCCTATACGGCTGGCACATTTGTCTGCAGTGATACCTCCACCGAGCGAGCCGAAGCTCGATCGGGGCTTCCTGACTTTTAGAGTCGGGAGTACCATTGCCTGCGGATACGGCTGTCGCTTAGTATCCACCTTCCGCAGAAGACAGAACCACACAACAGTTAGCAACAGGCAGGTGCGGGTGCATCGCCGCCATGGGCAGAAACTTATGTCTTTCCCATGACACCAACCCACTTAATAGTTAAACACATGGCGAGCCATGCGTAAAGCCGTGCCAATCCCCGAAGGAATTGGTGATCCCTTTAGAACCATAGCTCCTTTATTCTGGGCGTGGATTTAATTGACGGGTTACAACGGGCATGGTGCCCGTCCTGCGCAGCATATAGCGGCGCAGACTATAAAAACATA
Organism: Lachnospiraceae bacterium; assembly: GCA_017479935.1. GTDB lineage: Bacteria > Bacillota > Clostridia > Lachnospirales > Lachnospiraceae > RGIG5021. The sequence goes on along the minus strand of JAFVBO010000129.1, from coordinate 27,843 downwards.
TACTGCTTAAGCAGCTATGCTTTTAACAAAGTCATAAAGGGTTGTGTATGTGCGCTGCGGTGTTGCCGGCAAACCAGCGTCCGGATACAATTTCGCATACTCCCGCAGAAAATAGCGGGCAGAGATATTCTGCGCAGCTGACAGGTCACAGTTATAGACCTTCCCGTTAGGAAAACGGCACACACTATAAGTATTTAATCCGGCTTTTTCACCGCGGGTAACCTCGCCACTGCCGTCAAAGGCGTATTTCGATGTTCCCCAGGCGCATACCCGACTGATGCGCATGCAATTTCTATGCGCATGCAGCTCAACTCGTTTCTGTACTTCAATTGCACGCCACAAATGGATTCTTTCGCGGTATTTCTTTCCTTTGATTTTGCTTTGATTGTCCAGATGTTCAAACACAATGCAATCTACATTGTATAATACGGCAACATCCATGATTGCTCTGCACGTGTCAATCGACAAACTGTCATTGGCGTGGTTCACCAGGCGGTAGATACTGTGAGATTTTTTACCTTCGGATTGATACATTCGCTTCCTGTTAATCCGATGCTCCAGATGGTCTTCATCACGCTTCAAATGGATCACTCCTTTTGCGTGGACAGTACCATCGGCAGTCATGACACACCAGGATGCAGGTGAATTAATACCGAGGTCTACTCCCAGTACGGTGTATGTCAGCGGTTCCTTGTCAGAAACAAGTTTCTTGTTCTCTTCGAAAGAGAAGCGGATCTGATAACGTCCTTTTACCTTATCGATTACGGGAGACAATAAACTGCGGGTTTTGATTAAATGCGCAATATATTTGGCATCGGAAGGCTTGATTTTGAAATAGTACCATTCCCAGACTTTGCCGCTATACAGCTTTAAGCCGATATAGCCTTTTTCAATGTCGCAAACTTCACGATCCTGCTTGTAAAAGGTGAGTTCATACCGTTCCGGAAATCCAAGCGTCGGCTCGGCACCGCGTTCATCGGGCTTTAGCGCTTGCCAGTTTGCAAGATTAGACTTATAAGAGCTGACCATCCCAAGCGCTTTGGATATCAAAGCTCTTCTGGTATTGGATGTCATGCCTGGGTTCTGCTCGTCAAACTCCGTGTATTTGGCTTTGTTGTCCTTCGTGGTATGAATCATGCAGTCTGCCGTGCGCTTGCGACAGGGACACCCTTTTTTAGCGGTGGTCGGCAAAGGCCCGAGCGTATCCCATTCCTTCAGAAAGATATCCACGCAAAGGTGCAGTGCCTTCATGCAGCACTGTTCCGTCTGACGCATCAGTTGCTCATCTACCTGACGATCGCCGATCATGTGCTTCTTTGCCAGTTTTGTTTCTTTTTTGTTGTCGGCAACAACGATGAGTTGCCGCATGATAGGGACTGTATAGCTGGTAGTAATCTGCATCGTGACTGCATGGTCTCCTTTCTGCTATAGTGGGTTCAAAGTCAAGCGACGATTGACTTTACAATAAATATAGCATATAATGAGTCAAAAAGCAAGTGTTGTTCGATAATATGTTCTGTGATTTTTTCACAAAAAAGGAGGCTAGAATATGGACAATTATAACAGGACGAGGCATTGTATCTTTAAGCTGACGTACCATGTGATTTTCGTCACTAAATGGAGAAAGCCTGTCATTTCGAATGAAGTGGGTGATTTTCTTGTGTCACAGGCAAAACGTTTATGCGTTGGAATGGGTGGGGAATTACTTACCGGAGAAACAGACACGGACCATATCCATATGCTGATTTCTCTACCACCGGATGTCTGTGTTAAAACAGTTATACGTATCCTGAAAACACAGCTTTCCAAAGAAGTGCATGCACACAAAGAATATGGTCCGTATGTCCAACAATTCCTGAGCGGGAATGCGCCGTTTTGGTCCGCTTCGTCTTTTATCGCCACTACGGGTAGTGTGTCCATGGAGACCGTGAAAAGCTACATTGAATCACAGCGTACGGATGAACATAAACAAAAATACGAAAAGAAAAGCCCCTATTGGTACGGCAAAGGTGTGTCCCGACAAGCACCAAAAAGATAAGAAGCGGGGCATTACAGCCCCGCCTGACTACCATGCTCCGCAGGCCGTACTAACCCAGGACGACTTGCGTCGGCGCAAGGTTTGCGTACGGTTTTTTATCATCTGCTCTACGGGCTGCTTCATCTGGCGGAGGAGAAGTATCCGCACATGAAGGTAGGGTTCATTCATGTTCCCGTGCTTCCGGAGCAGGTAACGGAGAAAACGCAGCCGTCCATGCCATTAAAAGAAATAGTGGAAGCCTTGAACGCAGCGGTAAGAGTGATCGGCAGGCTTTAGTTGTGTGAGGCAGCGCAATTACGAAGGAGTTAAAAGTGAAAGAGGAAACAATCAAACGCATTCGGAAGTTTACGGAGGACAGAGACTGGGACCAGTTTCATACTCCGGCCAATCTGGCAAAATCCATTGTGATCGAAGGTAGCGAACTGCTGGAATGCTTTCAGTGGAGTGATGAAGAATACGATTTGAACCATGTGAAGGAAGAACTGGCGGACGTCATCGTATATTGCCAGGACTTGCTGGATAAGCTGGGTCTTGATATAGACGAGATCGTAAACGCTAAGATGGAACAAAACGAGAGAAAGTACCCGGTTGCCAAGGCAAAAGGGCGTGCGGATAAATACACCGAGCTGTAAAGAAACGAACAATTTCGGAATGGCAGTGCGTCTGTATTGAGGAGGTTTTACGCAAAGTATCACATATGCCAGTATATCCGGCAAGCGGCGTAAACCACTTGCCAGAATGACTGGGAAGGAGGCGGCGGTATTTAATGAAGATCATGGTCAGCGCCTGCCTGGCGGGCGAGAACTGCAAATATAACGGTGGAAACAACCGGAACGAAAAGATCCTCTCGCTGATGGAGAAGCATGAGGTTATCACGGTCTGTCCTGAGCAGATGGGTGGGCTTCCTACTCCGCGCGTACCGTCGGAAGTCAAAGATGGCGTGGTCACAGCCAGAGACGGACGGATTGTGGATCACGAGTTTCGTACCGGCGCCGCAAAATGCCTGGAGATTGCCTTGCGTGAGCAGCCGGATCTGATTGTATTGCAGTCACGGAGCCCCAGCTGCGGTGTCAAGGAGCGGTATGACGGAACATTCACGAAAACCATAGTCAAGGGAGCAGGCGTGACGGCCCAGCTCTTGATGGAGAATGGGTTTCGGTGTGTGGATGTGGAGGATTTGGAAATCTGAAGGGGAAGAATCTGACAGGAAGCTGATAAGCGTAGGCAAGTCCGGAAAAAGAGGAGCTGCCTGCGCTTTTTTTGCTTCCCGGAAAGGCTTCAGGCGTAGGCAAGTTCAGAAAAAGAGGAGCTGCCTGCGCTTTTTTTGCTTCCCGGAAAGGCTCCAGGCGTAGGCAAGTTCAGAAAAAGAAGAGCTGCCTGCGCTTTTTTGACTTGTAGGAGAGACTCCAGGCGTAGGCAAGCCCAGAAAAAGAAGAGTTGCCTGCGCTTTTTTGACTTGTAGGAGAGACTCCAGGCGTAGGCAAGCCCAGAAAAAGAAGAGTTGCCTGCGCCTTTCAGCTCATGGAAAGAAGAATAAGGCGCAGGCAAAGGCAAGAAAAGAACACGTGCCTGCGCCTTTCGACTCATCAAAAGGGAAATAAGGCGCAGGCAAACCCCCAAACTACCATGATGCCTACGTTCGTGGAGGAAAGAAGTATCATGCCGGCAAATCAATTCCGTGGCATCCTGCTCAAAAGATTGCTGGTGTAGATACTCATCCCCTCGGTGTTACAATGATAGGAGGTGTCGTAGAAGCACCAGGCGGGCAGGAGCGCGTCCTGGCATTCCAGAACCACGGTCAGAGGAATGTCCGCGTCTTTCACAGCGGACAACACAGTGGTCTGGATGTCCGTAAGCGTGGCGAGATCAGCGGACTCTTCTTCGATCGGGCTGCAGGCCCAGCAGAGCTTGATGCCTTTTTCTGTCAGGCCGCGATAGGCCTGAATGAGCGCCTCTGTGGTAAGGTCTTTCGGGTCGATGGGCGTGAAGGGGTCGCTGCCCGCTTCATAGTTTGGCCCTCGCATGGTGACCAGGTTGCCGTGCACATCCATCATGACGGACATAAGGCAATATTCGGTGCTCTCTGCGATGTGGTTGTCCAGGAGGTTTTGCTTGGCCAGCAGATAGTCCCGGAAGGCTTCCAGCAGGAAACCATATTTTTGAGCATCCAGTTCCGCAAGCAGGTCGTAATTCCCTTCCATCATTTCAAAGAACCGGTTATCCACGTGATCGCTGCAGAACAGCTGGTACTCGGTCAGCTCCGGCACGTGGACAAAGACATCGCCTTCCTTTAAGGACGGCTCGATCAAATCCAGCTGGAACTGCGCGTCCAGCCCGCCGATGACGCCCATGTTGATGAGCTCGTACTGCCGATAATACTGGGCTAAAATGGTGGTATCCACGCCGTACCAGGCGGAGCACCCGCCGAAGATCACCATCTTGGGCTTATCCGGGTTCAGCAGCCGCAAAAGGTCGATCTTGCTGGCAAACTGTCCGCGCTCGGTGAGGCCATAAACCGGAGGCAGATAGGCGTTCAGATGGATAGTTTTCGGGACAACGTGGAACCCGAAGGCGTCCTTTTCAAAGCGTGTGATGTTGTCATAAAGCGTGATTTCTGAGAGGTTCTCGCATTCTTTACAGATGCCGTTGGCCACCCACTTAATCGTGTCCGGGAAAACAAGGGAGGTCAGAGGGCTGGTCAGGAAAGCGCCTTCGGCCACGCCGATCACGGGGTAGCCGCCTAAGGAGGCGGGGATGACAACCTCGGCATCAGCACCGGTATAGGAGGTGATGATGGCGGCACCCGCTTGCTTCACGAGGTCTTCCAGATCAGCCTTTTTGGGGGCATTTGCGAACAGCTTCGGCAAATCTTCCGGGTCAATCAGGACGAACGTAAAGTCTTCCGAGGAGCTCCAAGGAAGCCACTGTGCGTAGAGCGTTTGCATAGCCCCGGGGGTTAAGGTAACCCGACTTCCGATGCCAATGTGGGTTCCGGAGCCGTCCGCGGCGGTATTCCAACCGACCAGCGTATAGCCGTCTTTGGTGAGCGTGCCGGCGGGAACGGCCGTGTTGGCGCGGGGGTAGGGCTTCACGGAATAGCGGATGTCCACGTAGCTCCCCGGTGTTGCGCCAGGGGCGTCGTTTCGTGATACAGCAGCGCCAAGATGTTTGTTTGCTGTTATCGCGTCACCAAGCTGGCTGTCCTGCGCCAGCACGCCGCCATTCAAATCATAGCGGATGAGAGCCTCGTCTTCTCCAATTTCCGGCACAGAGCCAGGATCTTCCGGAAGACCTGGCTGTTCTTCCGGGGAAGTCTGGCTTTCCTCGACGGTTTCAGAAGTTTCTTCCGTAGAACCTTCCGTTTCCTTCGGCACATCGAAAGTTTCGTCTGGATTCGTTTCAGCCTCTTCCTGTGTTTCGTTCGCAGACGCCTCAGATTCTGCAACAGTCTCAGTTTCCTCCGGTGATGCGTTCTCCTCCGCTTCATACCCCTTAATCCTTGAGCTATAGGCGGACCAGAAATAGTTGTAGATGTAATCGGAAAGCCGCTCGTTCTCCACATAGAAGTACATGGCGTCCGCGCCTAAAGTCAGCCCGCCGCCGGGCGGGATCTGGCAGTGCGACGGGTCTTTTCCCGGCGCGAGATAGACCGCGCGGAGACTAGTGCAGCCCTTGAAGGAACCGTTTTCCATGGAGCGGATGTTTTCCTGCAGATGGATTTCCTCGATGACCGTATCTCCGGCGAAGGTTTCCGGCAAAAAGCCGGTCACGCGTTTGCCGTTTGCCTTAAGGGGCAGGGTCAGGGTGGTGCGGGTTTTGCCCTCCGCCGTGAGACCGTTAATCATAAGCCCGTCTTCCGTTTCGAGGTAGGTGAAGCAGGCGGCATCGGCGTTTTCTTCTGTGCCGTCGGTCTCATCTGCGGACGGCTGCCCCGGCAGGGCAGGTTTTTCCGGGATTTCGATCGAAACCGGGGAAGGATCGCCCATCCATGTCTTGATCGCTTCGGCCAGGTGCTTGGTGTAGACCTTGGAACCAGCGGTATTTAAGTGGATGTTGCTGTCGTAAAACCATTCCGCGTCCATGACCGAGGAAAGAGGATCCCCCAGAAGCGGGCAGGTGACATTTTCTTCCAGAAAACGCTGGAAAGCCTGAATCTCCCCGGTAAGCGGGCTTCCCTGAAGCCCTTGCACATCGCTTACAAAAAGGCCTTCCTTGCTGTCTTCACCAGCAACCTGGACGCCTTCAGGCCCCCCTTCAATGCTCCTCACATTCACAGGCGGAAACGCCAGAAGCAGCGTAGCCCCCTGCTTCAAAATCCAATCGTTGTACTCGTTTACATAGTCAAGAAACGCCGGCTCCACAATCGCCGTGCTGTAGGAGACGGGATCATATGGATTATAGCCGCCCTCCAAGATGTTCTGCGGGCGGTCGTAGATGAGGTTACAGGTCTCGTCGAAAGAGCTTCTGGCGTAGATGCCGGAGGGCACGGGGGCTCCGTCCACCGTGAAGCACCGGAATTTCCGTGAAAGGAAGGCGGGGAGGGCCTCGGCCATGCTCGCCCACTCATCCGCAGGGATGTAGCGCAGGATGTCCGGGCGCCCGTCCGTTGCCAGGTAGACTTCTTCCCCGTTAAAGTACATCGAGAAGGTTTGCGCGCCCTGTTCGGGGGCCAGGATGACAAGATCGCCCTCGGAGATGTGGACCTTGGACAGATCCATCATGGTTTTGGTGCCGATGGTGCCGTAAAGGCCAAAGGGGCAGAGGGTATAATCCGGAAACTGCTTTGCGAGGAGCGCATAGTCCACGCCGAAAGCCAGGCCGCTTGAGCCGACCAGAATGATTTTTTTGCCTTTTGCGTCCCGCAGATGGTCGAACATCGCCGGAAGCTCCCCGTAGTAGGTTTCCTCAAACTGGGGAGGGATGGTAAAGGCGGTGACAAAGAGGGCAAGCGGGACGGCGATCACAGCGAGCAGGAGAAGAAGAGCGCGCAGGAATAATTTTTTCATAAGCGTGTTTCCTCCCTACTAAAACTGAAAGTAAATAAACTTGCTCTGGATATTTCCGGAGGCAGCCATAAGCCACATCGCCAGAATAGCCAGCAGGAAGAACAAGTACGTCATAAAGCGCAGGGCCGAGGACGAATGGTCCGTGGCCGCGGGCGAGAAGACGGTGCCGTCCGTCTTCCAGCACATGGTGTAACCCCGGTCCAAAAGGAACAGGGAGAGCAGCATCTGAAGGAAATACGGCAGCGTCATTCCCAGGCTTTCCAGGGCCGAGGCCGCAAAAGGAACGGAAACGCTCAGCCCGCCAAACATCTTGCCCAGGATCTGGGCGGCTTCCCCGATGTCCCGGGAGCGGAAGAAGATGCTGGTGATGGCTACCAGAAGCAGGACGATGATGTTCCGGACCCGCAAAACGAAGGCACTGGAATTATCGATGCGAAGAAAATCGCAGGCCTTATGATAGTAGGGCCGGATCAGATCCTCGGTGATCGTCGTGACGCCAAGGAAGGCACCCCAGGCCACGAAGGTCCAGTTGGCGCCATGCCAGAGGCCGGAGAGCAAAAAGACGATCATGTTGTTGACGTATTTGCGAAACCGTCCCTTGCGGCTTCCGCCTAAGGGGAAATAGACATATTCCATGAACCAGGTGGACAGCGAGATGTGCCACTGGCTGCCGTAGTCCCGGAAGCTGGTAGCTTTTAAGGGGCGGTTGAAGTTCTTGGTCAAACGAATGCCCAGGAGTCTGGCGGAGCCCGTGGCGATGTCGGAATAGCCGGAGAAGTCGCCGTAGATCTGGATGGTAAAGAGAAGTCCTGCCAGCCAGAAGCCGAGGCCGTTCACCAGCGAAGGGTCCGAAAACGCCGTGTTTACGAAGGAGCCGGCAAAATCCGCCACGCAGACTTTCTTGAAAAAGCCGTAGAGAAGCAGGCGGAAGCCCTGCCGGAAGTCCTCTTCGTTCGGCTTTTTATCCTCCATGAACTGATGCAGCAGGTTCCCCGCCCGTTCGATGGGGCCGGCGACCAGCTGCGGGAAGAAGGATACGTAAAGGGCATAATATAGGAAATTTTTCTCTGCCTTGTCGGGGTCCCGGTACACGTCGATCGTATAACTCATGGTCTGGAAGGTGTAGAAGGAGATACCGATGGGCAGGGGCAGATTTTTGAGCGGAAAGCTGGTGTGAAGCAGGGAATTTACGGTGGAAATCGCAAAGTCCGTGTATTTGAAGATCCCAAGGAGCCCCAGGTTGATGAAAACCGACGCGAGTAAGGCCGCCTTGGAGGCAGCGGGGCTGATGCGCGCGCCGATGACGCGCCCGCACACATAGTCCAGGGTCGCGGAAAACAGCATCAGAAAAACGTAAAAAGGCTCTCCCCAGGCATAAAAAAAGATGCTCATGGCAAGGAGCCAGATTTTTTTGATCCGGAACGGGACATGCCAGTAGACCAGCACCGTCACCGGGAGAAAGATCAGAAAGGCTAGGGATATAAAGCTCATAGTTTGTTACCTGTGAAGAGAACGGCCAGATCCAGCAGCACAAGCACGCAAAGTTCCGGCCAGGAAGCACCGTATAAAACCGCGAAAAAGAGGGCCGCAAGCAACAGGCAGACGGCCAGAACGGGAAGAAACGCCCAGGATTTCCGGGCGTTTTTCTCAAAAAAGATCAGAAACAAGCCAAGAAGCTCCGGCCAGAAGACGGCCGGCGCGGCAAAAATCACCAGCTCTTCCACGTTACAATACCCCTTTCCTGGCGGCCTTTTCAAGGAGCAGCTTGATGGTTTTCCGGTCGGGCTTGGCGGCCGCGTTCACCGGCATCTTGTCGGAGACGATCAGGCTGGCCGGCATTTCGCAGGAGCGCAAAACGGTGCCCAGGTCCTTCAGGAGCCCGGCTTCGTCGTAGCTGTCCGTCACGGCAAAGATGCCCACGGTTTCCCCGTATTTGGGGTCCGGGATGCCCATGACCACCGCGTCGTAGACGCCGGGCAGGCGGGTGACGCAGGAATGGATCCGGGTGCAGGAGATGTTCTCTCCGCCGCGGATAATGATGTCCTTGCAGCGCCCGGTGATGTGCAGGTTCCCCTGCTCGTCCAGATACCCTAAGTCGCCCGTGTGGAAAAAGCCCTCCTCGTCCACGGGGCGGGTGAGGGTTCCGTCATCTTCGTGGTAGCCCAGCATGAGCATGTAGCCGCGGACGCAGATTTCCCCTTCCTGGCAGACGCCTGTGACGTGCTCCCCGGAGAGGGTTTTTAAGACGCCCGTCACCCCGTAGGCAAAGGGCCCCACGCTGCGGGAGCGGACCTTAAACGGGGCATCGGCGGCCGGCGAGCAGATGATGGGTGACATCTCCGTCATGCCGTAGCTGGGGTAAAGGCAGATGTGCAGCGCTTCTTCGATGGCCTGGAACTGTTCGGGCGAGTAGGAGGAGCCGGCCATGACGCCGCTCTTTAAAGAGGAAAGATCAACGCCCGGGTCCTTGGTGGCCTCGACCAGCATCATGAAAATCGTGGGCACGCCGTCCAGACGGGTGCAGCGGTATTCCTGGATGGCCTTTAAGATGTACTTCGGATAGCGCGTGGACGCGAGGAAGATAGAGCAGGACGTATCGATGGAGTGCAGAAGGTCCACCACGCCGGTGATGTGGTTCATGGGAGCCACGCACATGGTCCGGTCATCCGGGATGACGCCCGCCGCGATCCCCTGAAAGCGCGCCTGGTTGACCAGGGCGTACTCGGAGAGCACAACCCCCTTATGAAGGCCTGTGGAGCCCGCGGTGTAGATGACGACGGAAGGCTCATCCGGCTGTGTTTCCATGCGAAGGGAGAGCGCGGGTGCCTCCTCACAAGGCTCTTTTCCGGAAGAAGCCTCCTCGCAAGGCTCTTTTCCGGAAGCTGCCTCCTCGCAAGACTCTTTTCCGGAAGAAAGCTCTCCTTCCATAGCGCAGGAAGGCACATCCTTTGTCAGAAACCGGAACACCTGCCCGCCTCTTTCCAGCGTCCAGAGACGGCTTTCTTTGTCCATGGACAAAAACCAGGGATTTTCATAGCTCCCGGCCAGATCGCTTCTGTCCTTGTCCGTGTCGGCTTCGGGCGGAAGGAGCACCACGAGCGCGCCAAGCGAGCGCAGGGCGACCAGCACAACTCCCGTATCGATGGTGCGGGGCATGAAAACCAGAACGTTCTCTTTTTCTGAAACCCCGCAATTGTGAAGATAAGCCGCCATGGAGCAGGTCCGGTCAAAGGCCTGCTTCCAGCTGAGAGTTTCCGTGTCGTTTAAAAAGGCCGGCCGATCCGGCACCTGCTGCGCGTGATGGGCCATCAGCGCGAACATGGAGGAGTTTGTGAGCGTCATATCGAATCCTTTCCTCGATCGGAAGTACAGCGACTCCGATCCGGAACAAAAAGTAAAAAAAAATTAAGCTTTGTAATGCTTTTCTCAGAGACCGGCAAATGCATAACTGCCGGATCAAAAAACCTTGAAATACAATGTAGCACAGAATAATCAGAGCCGCAAGTGAAATAAAAATGCATTTTCATGCGTCAGGATTTTAAGCCATTAAAGTGCTAGACAATTGTAAACAAGTGTGTTAAAATGATCCTGCTTATGTGAAAAAGTATGAATTCTAACTAACTGCAGGAGATAGAAACCGTGCTTTTTCACAAGGAAGAAACCTCCCGCATATCATGCGGGGCAAACCCTTGCAATTTAAGGAAGGAGAATGTTTATGAAGAAACATGTTTCCAAACTCGTTTCGATGGCCCTCGCTGCTGCGATGGTGATCGGCGGAATGCCCACGACCGCTGCCTTAGCGGCATGGGACGACATCGACGCGGACCGCAAGTATACGGCCCAGTTCGACAACCTGCAGGATCTGGCTGAGTATGAGGAAGAACTCAACGTTCAGATCGGCCAGGAAAGCTTCGTTCTGTTAAAGAATGAAGGCGAGACCCTGCCTCTGCAGGCGTGGGAGAAGAACGTAACCGTCCTTGGTACGGCTGCGGATACCCCTTCCACCGGCGGCGGCTCCGGTGCTCTGTCACAGCCTTACCGCAATAATCCTGCCGTTGAAGGCGTGAGCACAAGTGCTTCCCTGATCTACGACGCGCTTGAGCTTGCAGGCATCAACTACAACCCTCGTATGCGTGAACGTTACCTGACCGTGAACCCCGTCTCCATCGGCGGCGGCGGCATGGGCGGCGGCCTGTATCGTGAAGGCGGCCACTACATGGAGCAGGTAGCGGAAGGCGAAGAGTACGATGCCGAGTTCGGCGGTCGTTACTTCAAGGCCATCAAGGACGGCTCCATGGCCGGCGCAGATGACAACTTCAGCGTTTACGGCGATGCAGCGATCGTGTTCCTGTCCCGCTCCGGATCCGAAGGTGCCGACAACTTCGCGCACAGCGTCCAGGGCCACACGGACCAGACCGAGCACTACTCCACGTTAAGCGATTCCGAGTACGAACTGCTTGCTTACGCGAAGTATAACTTTGACAAGATCATCGTTGTCCTGAACACCCCTGCCGTTCTTGAGATCGGTGCGATCGAAGACGATCCCGAAATCGGCGCGGTTGTATGGGTTGGTCAGACTGGCTGGAACGGCATTGAAGGCCTCGGCAAGATGCTGACCGGTGAGGTCGACTTCTCCGGACGTCTGGTAGACTTCTGGATGAGAGACATGAAGACCGATCCTACGTACTACAACTTCGGTAACTACTCCCAGGCTCTGTACGCCATGACCGGCGAGTACACGCTGTCTGATGGTACGAACAACATCATCTCCAACGGCAGCAACACCGTTCTGATGCTTGGTGATCCGGCGAACGCGACCTACTCCAACAGAGAGCACGCGATCGACTACACCGAAGGTATCTTCATGGGCTATCGTTACTATGAGACCGTGGCTGCTGATCTGACCGCCGCTGGCGCAGATGGCGAAGCCTGGTATCAGGATGTTACCCTGTATCCGTTCGGCTATGGTCTGTCCTACACCACCTACGAGCAGGAAATCGTGGGCGTGGAAGGCGACATCAACGACCCGAACGGCGAGCTGACTGTCACCGTTAAGGTTACCAACACCGGTAACTACGCCGGCAAGGACGTTGTACAGCTGTACAGCACCGCTCCTTACTTCGAAGGCGAAATCGATAAGCCCGAAGTTGCGCTGGTTCAGTTCGAGAAGACCGGTATGTTAAAGCCCGGCAAGTCCGAAGAAGTGAAGCTGACCTTCGCTGTGAAGGATCTGGCAAACTTCGACTACAACGATGCGAACGCCAACGATTACTGCGGTTACGAGCTTGAGCCCGGTGACTACAAGCTTTCCATCCGCAACAACTCTCACGACGAGCTGGATGCCGTTACCCTGACCTGCGAGACCGCCGGACAGTGGGATGAAGACGGAAATCCCGACACGCCGAACAACATCTTCTCCCAGGATCTGGATTCCGAGTGGGGCGCTTTCAACACGAACGCTTACGCATGGACCGAGTCCGAAGAGGATCACTATCTGCACAGATACATGCTGCTGGATTACTATGAAGATCTGACCCAGCTGACATGGCTTGCTACCGATGACAACTACTTCAAGGATGAAGCCTTCAACGTTCTGTTCAACCGTCAGTACTTCAACTCCTACATGGATAACGACAACCGTCTTACCCAGGAAGTGGAAACCGACTATGTGAACGCATGGACGAAGACGAAGGAAGACATTCCGGAGACCTGGACGCAGGGTGCTGGCGTGATCGATGAAGCGACCGGTATGTACCCCATCACTCTGGCCGATATGACCGGTGTGGCGTTCGACGATCCGAAGTGGGATGAGTTCCTGAACCAGCTGACCTGGGAAGAGCTGACTGCTTCCGAGATGCAGGGCGGCTACAAGACGATCGGTGTTCCTTCCGTTGGCCGTTATCAGGTAGCGGATCCCGATGGTCCTGCACAGCACGGCGGTGCGTGGTCCTTCTGCGCAGACGTTAACGTTGCTTCCACCTGGAGCAAGGAACTGGCTTACAAGTACGGCGAAGCCTGCGGCAACGAGGCTATGCTCGTTACCAACAACAACGGTCAGATCAACGGCTGGTACGCTCCGGCTTCTGACCTTCAGAGAAACCCGCTGGCCGGACGTAACTTCGAGTACTTCTCGCAGGATGGCGTTCAGGGCGGTTACATGAGCGGTTACGTATGCCTTGGCTACACCGACATGGGCGGTCATGTATATCTGAAGCACTCCTTCTTAAATGACCAGGAAACCAACCGCTCCGGCGGCGTGACCTTCGTCACTGAGCAGGCTCTTCGTGAGATCTACGCGAAGATCTTCGAAATCGGCGCGAAGGTTGGTAAGGCAAACGGCTTCATGAACGCGTTCAACCTGATCGGTGTCAGCAGCTCCGCCAACTTCGCAGTTGGTCATCAGCTGTACATCGAGGAGTGGGGCTTCATGGGCTACAGCGTAACCGACTTCTATTCGAACGGTGCAAACGGCACTGGTTGGGCTGCCGGCATCATGGCTCGTGGTAACACAATGCCTCTGGGCAACGGTACCGCTCCTGATCCGAGAACCCGCACCGGTTACGACGGATACTTCGATGCTGAGAAGAACATGGTTATGGCTTACAGCTATGACGCAAACGCGCAGGATCTCCTTAGCGAGACCGCAGTCGAAGAAGCTCCGACTCAGTGGTACTGGGTACGTGACAACGCGAAGCGCATGATGTACACGCAGGCGAACCTGAATGGTCAGAAGGCCGGCTACTACAGCTACATGCTGGATGTCAAGGCTGATCTGTTCAAGCAGAACGTTGAAGTGAACGAGAACCTGTTAACGGATGCTTCCCTGGAAGCTCTGGCTAAGGTGTTCGGCGCTGTTGGATACACTGTATCCGCTACCGGTCTGCCGAAGGGCATCACCATGGCTGCTGACGGTACCGTTTCCGGCACTCCTCTGGAGAATGGCGAGAAGGCTATCTCTGTTTCCATCGTTGGTAAGAACGGCCTTGGCTACGTCTCCGACAGCAAGAACTTCACGCTGGCCGTTGCGGACTTCGATGAAGAGCTGAACGAAAGCGTTGTTCTTGACGTTGTATCCGCTAAGATCGGCGAAGAGTACGCTGGCCAGATCACTGCTTCCGCAGTTGAGTTCACGGCTGAGAACTCCGACGAGAATGCTCAGGCGAATGCCGATTTCGTTGGCAAGTACAACAAGAAGATCCGCTACAGCGCTACCGGTCTTCCGGCAGGTCTGACGGTTGACGCCGCTACCGGCGCCATCACCGGCACCCCTGAAGAAGTTGGTACGTTCTGCGCGATCATCACCGCTGGCTACGAGAAGATCACCCAGAGCGCCGGTTCCTCCGGTCGTGTCAACTACAACGTTGGCGTGGAGAACTTCTCCAGCGTTTACCGCTTCGTAGTAGACGGTGCCTTCAACGTAAGCTTCGACGATAAGGACGGCAACGTGCAGAAGATCGGCTTAGCCGGTGAGACCACCTTCGCTGACATCAAGGATAAGGTTGTTGCGCCTGCAAGCGTGCTTCGCGAGTTCCTTGGCTGGGCTACCAGCGCGAACGCACAGGCTGCGGATGTGACGGATGAAACCGCCATCACCGAGGCTACCACGTTCTACGCAGTCTACGGCCCTGACATGCTGTCCGTCGGCGCGAACGGCAACCTGTTCGTATACGGTGTCGACACTGGCATCGCCGCGAAATAACTTAAGTGTAAATCGAGACTTTCCTTAGGGCGCCTGCCGTCAGTCAAGTGCCCTAAAGGAACCGAAAGGTTTTAGACTTAGGGCGCGGTTTTTGACGGTGGAATGCCTGCAGGTTCCGTTTCGACAGGCCGCGTATGAAATGTAACTTATGATGAGCGGCTTCGGCAGCAGGTCAAAGCTGCCGAAGCCGCTTGTTGTATTTATGATATCGCGCGAAGCGCGAAGCTTTTTCGCGGCGGGTGATATCATATGTACAGTGGTTTTGGACAACAACGGAGGAAAAGAATGAGAAAAAGAAGCTTAGCTTTACTTTTGGTTGCCGTTCTCGTGATCGGGCTGTTCGCGGCCTGCGGCGGTGGCGGCAGCAGCAGTAACCAGGGAGGCCAGCAAAGCGGCGGCAGCAGCACACCGGCTGAACAGCAGGGCGGCCAGCAGGCGGCGGATGAGTACACCGTTACGCTGGAGTATGAAGACGGCGTATCCCGTGCCCGCAACATGACCGTGGATGCCGGCGACAGCATGAAAGAGCCCGCGCAGCCTGAGCGCACCGGCTATTCCTTTGAGGGATGGACCTTAACGCAGGGCAGCACCGAGCTGGTTACCTTCCCTTACACCCCCACGGCTGACGTGACTCTGTACGCCGTATGGGGCGCCGCGAAGTACACCGTCACCTTCGATGTCAACTACGAAGGCGGCGAGGACATCGTGCAGGAAGTGGAATTCGAAGCGGCTGTTGAGGCAGCGGAAGCTCCCGCCCGTGATGGCATGACCTTCTACAAGTGGGCGATGGATGCTGAAGGCACCAACGACGCAGCGTTCCCTTACGTCGTGAAGAACGATGTCACCTTCTATGCTGTATGGGCGGAAGGCGCTTTAACGATCGTGTCCTTCGATCTGAACTACGAAGGCGCTGAGAACACCATGGAGAACATCATGCTGGCAGAAGGCGAGAAGATTACGAAGAAGATGGTAACCGAGCCCGAGCGTGACAACTTCAAGTTCAAAGGCTGGTCCGAGACTGCGGATGGCTCCACCGTGAAGTTCCCTTACACCCCTAAGAGCAGCGTGACGCTGTACGCGATCTGGGAGCGCGACACCTACTCGGTAGCGTTCCGCGATGAGTCTCCGGACGCGAAGCAGGCCGTTTACTCGTCCTCCAAGATCGAAGCCGGCGAATCCGTTGACAAGCCGGAGACCGATCCGACCCGTGAGAACTATGAGTTCCTTGGTTGGTTCAACGCGCAGGATGGCGGCGAACTGGTAGAGTTCCCCTTCACCCCCACCACGAAGAGCAGCGCTCTGTACGCGCACTGGAAACATCTGCCGGTAGAAGCGACCACCTTCCAGGCTGAGTATGTTTACATTGATGCCAGCGAGAAGTTCCCGGGCTACTCTGGTGAAGCCACCGGTACCGGTATCATCTCCCCTCAGTCCACCGAGACCGGCCTTGAGCTGACCGACGGTCAGACGAGCGGCTACTATGTCACCTACCTCTACAAGAGAGGCGCGGCTCTGACCTTCGAAATTGAAGCGTCCCAGGCCGGCACCGCCAATCTGGTAGCGAACCTGGCCATCGAGATGAAGGCGAACTGGACGTTCACCTCCGCCGAGGGCGACAGCTGCTACAAGGTAAAGGTTAACGGCAAAGAAATCGACTACGGCAGCTTCGTATTTGCAAGCGGCGCAGCGGATTCCACGAACTACAAGAGCCCGTTCCAGAAGTTCACGATCGGCCAGATCGAGCTGGTGGAAGGCAAGAACACCATCACGCTTGAGACGGCGAACGACAATACGGCGTTCGGCGGCACCATGAAGGCTGTTGCTCCGATGGTAGACTGCATCCTGATCGACGGCTTTGCCGGAAAACTGACCTGGAGCCCGGTTTACGACAATGTTCAGTAAGGAGAATAGAAGAAAATGATTTTTAAGAACAAGCATACCCGTGTCTGGGCGATTGTTTCGATCATTGTGGTTGTTCTTCTGGCGACGGTAACGGTTCTCGCGAACACGGTCTTCGCACCGATTCTTGTCACGGTATTGGGCGGCGACCGCCCGATCCGCGACACCAGCGTGGAAGCGGCGTATGTCTCCGCGTACGACTCAAAGGATGCGGTTCATGAAGCCGGCGATGCGCTGAACGTGGAGATCGAATCGGAAGGTGCGGTTCTTCTGCTCAACGAGAAGAACGCGCTGCCCATCGCGAAGGACGCGAAGGTCAGTGTTTTCGGTAAGAGCTCCGTGAACCTGGTGCTGGGCGGCTCCGGTTCCGGCGGCGGTTCCTCAGAAGGCGCAGCCACTCTGTTTGACGGTCTTGCAGAAGCAGGTATTCAGTACAACGAAACGCTGAAGGCGTTCTATGAGAACAACCAGAAGTCCGGTGCCGGACGTTCTACCTCCCCGGCCCTGACCGAAGGATCTTCCGGATCCCCTACCCTGTACATGGGGGAAACCTCCGTTGATGCCTTAAAGGGCGATGACGGCGTGAAGTCCAGCATCAAGGAGTACAGCGATGCTGCCATTATCGTGTTCTCCCGCCTTGGCGGCGAGAGCTGGGATCTTCCAAGATCGCAGGACACCACGAACGGCGGCATGGAAGGAAAGCACTATCTGCAGCTTGATGCGAATGAGTACGCGCTGCTGGACTATGTAACCCAGCGTTTTGACAAGGTGATCATCCTGTTGAACACCCTGACCAGCTTCCAGTGTGATTTCATCGACGAGTACAACAACACCTCCGATCCGCTGATCGACGCGGTGCTGTGGATCGGCGGCCCCGGAACCACCGGTGCGAGAGCGATCGGCAAGCTCTTAACGGGCGAGGTCAATCCCTCCGGCCGCACCACGGACCTGTACGCCAAGGATTTCACGAAGGATCCCACCTGGCAGAACTTCGGCGACAACTCGCAGGTGAACGGTGGCGCGGAAGGCACCTCTTACATGGAGAACGGGTCCGCGGTTGCAAACCGCAACTTCATCGCGTATGAAGAGGGTATTTACACCGGATATCGTTACTACGAAACCAGAGGATACGAAGAAGCCCAGAAGGATGCTTCCTCCACCTGGTACGAAGATAACGTACGCTTCCCCTTCGGCTATGGTCTGTCCTACACCACCTTCGAGCAGAAGATTGACAGTGTAAGCGGCAGCTTAGAGGGCAAGAATGGCGCGGTGACGATCTCCATCACCTCCACCAACACCGGCTCCGTGGCTGGCAAGGATGTCATCGAGCTTTACGTGACGCTGCCTTACTACTTCGGCGGCATCGAGAAGTCCCACGTACAGCTGGTAGACTTTGCGAAGACGCCTCTGTTGGCTGCTGGCGAGTCCTACACCGCTACCTTCACCGTGAACGCCTATGACCTGGCGTCCTACGACTACAATGATGCGAACGCAAACGGCTTCATGGGCTACGAGCTGGAAGCAGGTGAGTACATCTTCCGCGCCGGCAAGAACAGCCATGAGTACTATGCGTCCGAGAGCGCATTACTGGCTGCTTCCGTGACGTTCGCACAGGACACTACCACCGGATATGAGGTGAAGAACCTGTACACGACGGATGATTACTTTGATCTGCAGTACCGTCTGGCGAACGTTCTGGTTGAGCTGGAAGACGGCTCCACCGTGACCCGCAAGGGTATGACCCGTACCGACTTTGAAGGATCCTTCCCTGCAGCGCCTACCGTGGCGGAACGCGAAGTCCTGGCGGGTGAGAGCGGCATGACCGAGAAGGAAATGCTGGCGGATCAGACGCACAACAACCCTTGGGTGGAGAGTGCGGCGATGCCGACCACCGGCGCGAATGTCACCGTCACCATGCGTGACGTGGTCGGCAAGGCATACGATGATCCCACCTGGGATGCGTTGCTTGACGAGCTGACCTTTAATGACATGATCGACCTGGTCAACCACGGTGCCTTCCAGACGATCGCCATTCCGTCCATTGACAAGAACCTGACGAACGACTCCGACGGCCCGATCGGCTTTGTCAACTTCATGACGGGTCTGGACAGCCACTACACGAACAACACCACGTTTGCGGTTGAGATCGTGATCGCTTCCACCTGGAACAAGGATCTGGCTTACCAGATGGGCCGCATCGTGGGCGAGACCGGCCTGTGGGGCGATGTCACCGGCAACGGCCTGCCTTACACCGGATGGTACGCACCGGCCGTGAACCTGCACAGAAGTCCGTTCTCCGGACGTAACTTCGAGTACTACTCGGAGGATCCGATCCTCTCCGGCAAGATGGCGGTCAACGTTATCAACGGTACCGCGAAGGGCGGTGTCTACACCGACTTAAAGCACTTTGCCTTAAACGACCAGGAGACGAACCGCTCCGGCGTGGCCACGTTCTGCACCGAGCAGGCGCTGCGTGAGCTGTACTTAAAGCCGTTCGAGCTGGGCGTCAAGGGTTATGATGTCGTTTCCGAATCCGCGAAGGAAGACGGCGTGTCCTCCTACGTGGGAACGAAGGGCATCATGAGCTCCTTCAACCGTATCGGTACCCGCTGGACCGGCGGCGATTACCGTCTGATGACGGAAATCCTCCGCAACGAGTGGGGCTTCAATGGTCTCGTCATCTGCGACTACAAGACGGATAACTCCTTCATGAATTCCCGTCAGATGCTGTACGCAGGCAACGACCTGATCTTAGCCTCCCTGCTGCCGCTTCTGTGGAACGATGCCAGCGCGACCTCCGCACAGGATGTGGCGATTCTTCGGAACGCCGCTCACAACATTCTGTACTCTGTTGCGAACTCGAACTCCATGAACGCGAAGATCACCGGATACGCGATGGCGTACTGGAAGATCGGCGTGATCGCACTCGATGTGATCGCCCTGATCCTGATTGCGCTTGCCGGCATGAACGCGTTTAAGAAGGCAAAGAAGGAACAGGAAGCGTAAAGGCGAAAGGCGCGTAACAGAGAGCAGGAAAAGACAAAAGACAAAAAGACAAATGGGAACGGTCCTTTTTGGCAAGTCTGCAAAAAAGGACCGTTCCCATTTGTCTTTTGTCATCCTCGTGTGATACTACCGTCTTTCGATTCTGACGCGCCCTTCATGCAGGCGCTTTTTAAAGAAGTCCTTCACCGAGCACCCGGCGCGGCCGGAAGAGGCACAGGCGCAGGCGCACGCGCAGGAAGAGACGCAGGCACAAGAGGATGCGCAGGCGCAGGAAGAAGCGCAGGAGGACGCACAGGAAGAACGGTGCGAGGTGCCGCTTCGGCGGGAGCCGGAGCTCCGTGAATGGGAAGAGCCGGTCACCACCGGGATCACATTCACATGAATGTAGGTGTTGGGCGAGTCGCCGTAGCGGTAGGTACCGTTTTTCGTGTACTTTTCCGGCTCCTTGATCTGGTCTTCCTCCACCACTTCCTTGCTCTTAATCATGCTGCGTCCGCAGTAGGAGCAGGAATCCTTCCCTTCTTCGCGCACGGCTCCGCAGCTGGGGCAGTTCTCATAGTATTCGATCTTGGTTCGCGTGATCTTCTTCTTTGCAGGCGCTTCTTCTTCGTCATCCCCGAAGGCTTCGCCGGAGAAGAGCCAGGCGAAGAACTTGAAGATCATATAGAACGGAATGATGATGATGATCAATCCGGCGATCCCTTCCACCAGAATTCCAAGCGTTTCTCCAATTCCGCCGCCTTCGTGGTAGATATCCGATCCTCCCCAGTCCGGATCGTAGGTGTCACCGGTGCCGGCCTGTCGGTCCACCGAAAAGCCGAACGCGTCGTTCGGGTAGACAACGCTCACGGTCAGGTGCTCGCCGGGGGAGAGGGCGTCTTGAAAAACAAGGTAGCCGTTCTCCTGCAGGCAGTCCGGCTGCCAGGCACCGGCCAGATCCGCGTTCCAGCGGATGGTCAGGTTGTCCACGGAGAAATCGTCAAACCAGGCCGGCGTGAAGGTGTAGACTGTCTCGCCCTCCACCCACTTGTCGATCTGGTACATGCGGTCCTGCGTCATGGAAAACTCGAAGGTGACCACCTCGTTTTTCCCGTAGCCGCGGTCTAAGTAGATGTGGAGCTCGCTGCCCTCATCCTCAATATAGTCGATCGTGTCCGACAGCGCCTGGATGTTTTCGTGAGAGCTGTTTGGAACGCCTAAGTTCACCCACTCCAGCTTTTCCGATCCATTTCCGTCGTAGAGAACCTTCCACTCGATGTGGTAGGTCATTTCCAGGGATGCATCGTCATTCACGTCCACCGTGACCGTAAAATGTAAGATTTCATCGGTCGGCGCCGCAAGGGCGGTCAGCTTGCTTGCCGGGAAAAGCAGCATAAGGACCAGGGGTAAAAGAAGGAAAAAGCGGAAGGCTGCGCGGCTTTTCCGGTTAAACAGATTCTTCATCAGCAGTACCTCCTTAAGGGGCATTCGCCCGTCATTTCGGCAGAGTAGGCGCGGCGTTTTTCGCATTCCAGACTGTTCCAGATGCTGTCCCAGTCATCCTCCAGCATGCTGCCAAGGGGCGCATCGGAGAGCCAGCTCTGGCAAGGCACCACGTGGCCGCCCGGGGTGATGGCCATGTTGGACAGGCATGCGCCGCAGGACGGGGAGGGGATGTTCAATTCCTCAAAGACCTCGGGCCGGATCCAGCCGGGCGAGGTGAAGGCGATTTCCATGCCGTTTTCGTGGCAGTAGGCGACGGCTTCGCGCAGGATCTGCTCCAGTTCCTCGCTGGTTAACTGCAGGCGCTCGGAGGGCTCATGTGCGGCGTTTCCGGTCGTAATCAGGCCGGAGCAGGTCACGTAGATGACGCCCTTTTCGTGCAGGTATTGTAACGTCTGTTTATAATCCCGGTTCAGAGTGCAAAGGGGCGTGTTGATGCTGACCGAAAGCCCTGCCGCAAGTGCGTTATCGATGCCGGCCGCGGTGTTTTCGTACTGCGGCGCGCCCACCAGCTGGTTATGAATGGCGCTGTCGCAGGAGTAGAAGGTGATCTGGACGCTGTCCAGCTCGGCTTCCTTTAGCTTCTGGCAGTAGTCCGCCGTCAGCTTGATGCCGTTGGTGTTTAAGCGCGAGATAAACCAGCGCGCGCTTTTAATCAGGTCAATCAGGTCTTCGCGCATCGTGGGTTCGCCGCCGGTGAAAGTCACCTGGGGGATGCCCGCCTTGCGGCATTTTTTCAGGATCCGCCGCCATTTCTGGGTGGAGAGCTCGGCCTCATCCGACAGGGCCTGGCCCGCCGCGTAGCAGTGCAGGCATTTCTGGTTGCAATGCCACTTTCCTTTCCGGGTCATGGCGCTGACCATCAGGTCCATCCGGTGCGGGGCCGTCATGTACGGCGCGTAGTCCCCGATGCTCATGAAACGGACGTCGGTGGTGACCTCCTCCCGGTAGGCGATCTGCTTCATCGTGGTAAAAATGCGGTCGATATCATTTCGAATGCGTTTCTTCGGCAGCAGCGGAATGATTTTTTTCACATTGTCTGTGGTCCTTGTCAGGATGAGCTCGATATCGGCTTCCCCGATCTCTTTGCCGTCATAGCGGTTGGCCTCCTGGATCATCTCCGCCAGGATGATGGCGTACACAAAGCTGACGGGAACCACGTCGGCACCGTTTACGATCGCGACGCTGGGGGAGAAGTAGTTTTCTTCTCTCTTCGGAGGGATCAGGTGGATGCGGATGGCACCGGGACCATTGGGGTTTAAGGTTGTATGCAGGACTTCCGTGAATTCGGAGTCCATGTAGGCGGTAATGTTGCGCACCGTCTTGGTTTTTCGGAATAAGGCAGGTATGGCAGGCATGAAGACCTCCTTTCGGATGCATAGGTATTTGACTGGCAGGAACTGCTTTCACAGGCGATGGCTTTAAGTCCTGTGAAGCGTGCGCCACAGTCTCAATTATAGAATGATTTGGAGAATACGTCAACAAAAGTGATTTCTGGTGATCCGTGAATAGGAACAATTCGGTTACTATTCACGGGTCAATAGCAATCAAGAGGTGCTTTGCATGCTTGCATGCATAAGCACTCTTGAATTGCTATTGAACTGCGAAAGCAGTCACCGCCCATCAGTCCCAGGCAAAAGCACCGAAGGTGCGACATACGCCGTAGGCGGATGGCCTGGGACCTGATGGGTGGTGGCCCGTGAATAGTAACGAACAATTCGTGAATGATTGGTTAGTTTGAATTAATCATTTCCCCTTGACAAGCACGGTTAGCGGTGATAAACTCTCAAAAAGTAAGCAATTACTAACTAAGGAGATGCTGTGAGATGATGCCATTGACAATGGTTCAGGCAGGAGAGACTGTCACCATCGGAAAAATTACGGGAAAGGATGAGGTGCGCCTGCATCTGGCCGAGCTGGGTTTTGTGGTGGGAAGCGACATCACCGTGATGAACGGCTTAGGCGGCAACGTGATTGTCCAGGTAAAGGACAGCCGTGTTGCGCTGGATAAAACCATGGCAAACCGAATCCTGGTGTAGAAAAAGGAGAGAGCAGATGAAGACATTAAAAGACGTGAATGTAGGCGAAACAGCTGTCGTTGTGCGCCTGCACGGAGAGGGCGCGGTGAAGCGCCGGATCATGGACATGGGAATTACCAAGGGCGTAGAAATCTACGTGCGCAAGGTGGCGCCACTCGGAGATCCGATGGAACTGAACCTGCGTGGATATGAACTCAGCCTTCGAAAGGCCGATGCGGAAATGATTGAGGTGAAATAAAAGGCACCTTTTTCTTTTGGTCGAGAAGTTAGCTGTATATAACAGTGTGACAGGGTGTGACAGGGGAGGGGCCTCTGTCACAAATTTAAATGTGACAGAGGCCCGTCCCCTGTCACACCCTGTCACAAAGCGAAAAGGAGAGATGGACGATGGAGATTAAAATCGCGTTAGCCGGTAACCCCAACAGCGGCAAGACAACCTTGTTTAACGCGTTGACCGGATCCAGGCAGTACGTAGGAAACTGGCCCGGCGTTACCGTAGAGAAGAAAGAGGGAAAACTGAAAGGGACGGAGGATGTCATCATCCAGGACCTTCCCGGTATTTATTCCCTTTCCCCGTACACGCTGGAAGAAGTGGTGGCACGTAATTATCTGGTAAATGAGAAGCCGGATGCCATCTTAAATATCGTGGACGGCACGAACATCGAGCGTAACTTATACCTTACCACCCAGCTGGTGGAGCTGGGGCTGCCGGTTGTGGTAGCCGTCAACATGATCGACCTGGTCCGCAAAAACGGCGACACCGTAGATCTTGACAAGCTGGGCAAGGCCATGGGCTGCAAGGTCGTGGCGATCAGCGCTTTAAAGGGCGAGGGCGGACAGGAAGCGGCCGAGGCTGCCGTAGCTGCCGCGAAGGCCGGTAAGATGGTGGAGCCGCCGCATGTGTTTACCGGCAGCGTGGAGCATGCCATCGCCCACATCGAGGAGAGCATCGAAAACATCGTAGACAAGCGCTATGCCCGTTGGTACGCGATCAAGCTGTTCGAGCGCGATGAGAAGGTCCTCGAGAGCCTGAAGCTGGATGAGTCCTTAAAGAAGCACTTAGAAGAGCACATCGCCGACTGTGAGCGCGAGATGGATGACGATGCGGAGAGCATCATCACGAACCAGCGCTATGCTTACATCAGCGGCGTTGTGGAGAAGGCCGTGAAGAAGAAGGGCGCTGCCCACGATCTGACGATCTCCGATAAGATCGATAAGGTGGTGACGAACCGCATCCTGGGTCTTCCAATCTTTGCGCTGGTTATGGCTCTGGTTTACGCCCTTGCCATGGGCAGCTGGAATTTCTCCATCGGTACCAACTTAACCGACTGGGCCAACGACGGCCTGTTTGGGGATGGCTGGTTTATCTCCGGAGACGTGGACGGCTACGAGGAAGCAGCCGGCGAGTTTGAGGCGGCATCCGCCATCATTGAAGCATATGAGAACGGCGAGACGGTGGCCTATCTGTTGGATGGCGACACCGGCGAAACCGAGGAACTGGAAGTAAACGAAGCCACCTACGCGGAAGCGCTGACCGTGGAAGAACCTGACCCGACGGCTTACGGCACCTGGGTGCCCGGCATCCCGGCCCTTCTTGACAAGGTGCTGTTGGATGAGGAGGGCAATCCCCGGATCGCCGATTGGCTGTACGGTCTGATTATGGAAGGTATCGTAGCCGGCGTCGGCGCGGTTTTAGGCTTTGTGCCTCAGATGCTGGTTCTGTTCCTGCTTCTGGCGATCCTGGAAGACATCGGCTACATGGCCCGTGTCGCCTTCGTCATGGACCGTATTTTCCGCCAGTTTGGCCTAAGCGGCAAGAGCTTTATCCCCATGCTGGTGGCTACCGGTTGCGGTATCCCCGGCCTGATGGCGTCCCGTACGATCGAGCAGGATCGTGACAGGAAGATGACCCTGATGACAACCACCTTCATGCCTTGTGGCGCGAAGATGCCCATCATCGCCATGTTCGCTGGCGCTCTGTTCGGAAACAGCTGGTGGGTGGCGGTAAGCGCGTACTTTATCGGTATCGCTTCCATTATCCTGTCCGGTATCATGCTCAAGAAATTTAAGGCTTTCGCCGGCGATCCGGCTCCGTTTGTCATGGAGCTTCCGGCTTACCATGTGCCCAGCATCGGCAACGTCCTGCGCGCCACCTGGGAGCGCGGCTCCAGCTTTATTAAGCGCGCTGGCAGCGTTATCCTGATTTCCTCCATCATCCTGTGGTTCTTACAGGCCTACGGCATGGTGGACGGCGCTCTTCAGATGGTGGAAGATTCCGATGCCTCCATCCTGGCTGCCATCGGAAACGCAGTCTGCGGTATCTTTGCACCAGTCGGCTTCGGCACCTGGCAGGCAACCGTGGCAACCATCACCGGCCTGATCGCGAAGGAAGAAGTTGTCGGCACCATGGGCGTTCTGTATCCCGGAAACCTCTACCGCGAACTGGCTGCGCATTACAGTAATATCGCCGGCTACAGCTTCATGGTCTTTAACCTGCTGTGCGCTCCTTGCTTTGCCGCCATCGGCGCCATCAAGCGCGAGATGAACAACGTAAAGTGGACTCTTGGCGCGGTTCTCTACATGTGCGTATGGGCCTACTGCATGTCCCTCATCGTTTACAACCTGATCGGCCTGTGCTTCGGCGTTGGCTTCAGCGTTTGGACCATCGTGGCCGCCGTCGTTCTTCTGGTCCTGATCTACCTGATCGTCCGTAAGAACCCTTACGATGAGAACCATCTGCGCAAAGGTGTGGCGTAGGTTTCCTGACAGGGCCCTGACAGGGGACGGTTCTCTGTCAGAAAAGGTGACAGGGGACGGGCCTCTGTCACAAAAGCTGACAGGAGACAGGTCTGTGATCTTTGGGCTCGACATAAGAGTGAAATGAGAGTAAAATAAGCATAGACGGTGCCGGACAGTTGCTGTCCGGCATCGTTTCACAGGAGGCGCTTGAACATGATCAAGATAACAGCTAAGATTGACGGGATGATGTGCAGCATGTGCGAATCACATGTAAACGACGCCATTCGCAAGGCGTTTCCGGTTAAGAAAGTGACATCTTCTCATCAGAAGGGGCAGACGGAGATCCTGGCGGAAACGGATATCTCTGATGAGGAGCTGAAAAAAGCCTTGGATCCGACGGGATACAGACTTTTGTCCGCCACGCATGCCCCATATGAAAAGAAGGGCTTGTTTGGGCTGTGGGGTTGAGGCTTTGCAGGGGAAGAATGTGCGCGGATGAGGATCTGTGTGGATGAGGATCTGGGCGGATGAGCATCTGTGTGGATGAGGATCTGCGTGGATGAGGATCTGGGCGGATGAGCATCTGTGTGGATGAGTACCTGTGTGGATGAGTATCTGTATGGATGAGTGTTTGCGCGTGAGGAATGCGGAAGAAATTGTAAAAGAAAGGAAGGCGTGGCATTATGATCAATTGGATTGTGGAAAATGCTGCTTCGCTGATTGCGGGGGCGGTGGTGCTTCTTCTGGTGGTTTTAAGTATTCGAAATCTGATGCCTCGTAAAGGCAAGGGTTCTTCCTGTGCAGGCTGCGGAGGTGGCTGTGCAGGCTGCTCGGGTGGCTGCGCCGGATGCGCGTTTCATAAATAGTGGCGCGGTCGTAAGGCCGCTGGGTGTTTTTGTGTGTGGGCGTAGGCAACATGGCTGATTTGGTCATTGCCTGCGCTTTTTTGCTTGCTGGAGGTTCTGGAAGGCGTAGGCAAAGGAGGACAAGCAAGAGTTGCCTGCGCTTTTTAACTTGCTAGAGAGGCGGGAAGGCGCAGGCAAAAGGGGAGAAGCAAGAAGTGCCTGCGCTTTTTAACTTGCTGGAGGTTCCGGAAGGCGCAGGCAAAGGAGGAGAAGTAAGAGTTGCCTGCGCTTTTTAACTTGCTGGAGGTTCCGGAAGGCGTAGGCAAAGGAGGAGAAGCAAGAGTTGCCTGCGCCCAAGGGGTTAACATATGCCTTAGCGGGGAAAAATAAGAAAAGAATGGAAATTCCCCGCATGGATGAGCCCATTCTTATGTTCTCATGCGGGGAAAAATAAGAGATCAAGCAATTTTTTCCGTATGTAGAAGCCTTTTTTTAGCTTGTCATGTGGGGAAAAATAAGAGATCAAGCAGATTCCCCCGTATGTAGACGCTCTTTTTAGCTTGTTATGCGGGAAAAAACGAGAAAAAGAGAGAACTCCCCCGTACGGAAGCAACTATTTTAGTTTATTATGCGGGGAAAAATAAGAAAACAAGCAAATATCCCCGTACGGCGGGCCTATTCCCTATGCTGGCAGGCAGGAAAAAACAGGGAAACAAGCAAATTTCCCCGTACGGCGGGCCTATTCCCTATGCTGCCAGGCAGGAAAAAACAGGGAAACAATCAAATTTCCCCGCCGGAGGAGCATGCCCTCAGGCCACAGAGCAATAGCCTTGAAAAAGAAAAGTGCGCGCCCCTTCTTTAAGCTTCGATTAAAATACTGTACTGCACGCAGATCGGCTAGTATATAATAAAAGCCGGATAAATAAAGGGTTTATAGCGAACTGTATTTGATGTAATAAACTATAAAAAATGTCCTATTTTGCATGCTACTTGTCACAAACTTGTCACAAAGGAAAGACCCTGCCAAAACAGCAGGGCCCTGTCCTTATTTGTGGTTCGGTTTTCATTCAGATTTCGTTCGGTTTCTATT
>JAFVBO010000128.1 GCA_017479935.1 Lachnospiraceae bacterium | reverse complement strand
TCACACTGCGGGCGGAACCCATGTCCTTTCTTTGGCACAATGTAAATAACCCTTTTTCCCTGCTGCCGCAGCCGCCCGCCCAGGCAGTTCAGTGTGAAGGTCTTGCCCGCGCCGGAGCTTCCGCCGATCCAGGTATTTCCGTTAGGACACGAAGGGGAAAGCCGCCGCCACGCCGCTGGTCAGGGCATTGAGCCTGGCCTTGCGTTCCACAATGATTGAATGAAAGACATAATAATCTTGAAACAATACAGCGTCTATGGAGAAAGCGGAGATATCACCGTCAGGCTAGAAAATAGACAAAGCGGCAGAAGATAATGAGTACTGACTTGCGCTTGCTTTTTTCGTGATCCAGTATATAATAAAGGTAAAAATCAGCTTGGGAGGTTCGGCATATGCTAGGAGAGCAAGCGGAAAAGCCCGTCCTGAAGCGCACAGTAAAGGACTCGGTCTTCTCAGAAATCTTTACCATTCCGGCCTATCAGGTGGAGCTGCTGCAAGCCCTGTATCCGGACGCGGAAAACATCACGGAGCAGGATATTCAGAACGTGACCATCCGCAATATCGTGTCCGTTGACGTATACAACGATCTGGGGCTGCTGTTTCGCGACACCCTGGTGGTGCTGATGGAAGCGCAGAGCGTGATGACGCCTAATATTCTGGTCCGCTTTATCGAGTACATTGCCCGGACATACAAGGATCATATCCTGCGGACCGGACAAAACTGGTACAGCCGAAGCAAGGTCAGCGTTCCCATCGTAGACCTGTACGTGATCTATGTGGGAGACCGTTCCGATGTGAAGGATGGAAGTGTCATCAGTCTGACGGACGAGTTTTTCCATGGCGTTCCCTGCGGGATCGAGGTTCGGGCTAAAGTGATTAGCCGCCCCCAGGGAAATGATGCGTTGAGTCAGTATCTACGATTTGCGGACATCTCCAACCAGACGGTCAGCGAGAAAGGCCGGACCCGCGAGGCGGCAGAGCAGATTGTGAAGAAATGTATCGACAGAGGCATCTTGCCGGAATTCTTTGAGCTGCGGAAGCAGGAGGTGATTGCGGCCATGGTGGAATTATTCAGCCAGCAGGAAGCGGATGAAATGCGGGAATCGTCCTATCTCTTTGGAGAGCAGAGGGCACGGAATGAGGGAAAACGCGACGCCTATATCGGCCTTGTCGCGGCCGGACTTCTCAGCCTTCGCGATGGCGCGAAATGGGCAGGGATGGAGGAAAACGACTTCTATTCCCGTTTGATTCAGATTTACCCGCATTTTCGCTCACAGCAGTAACTTTCTTCAACGAAAGGCTTCAATTCTGCCGAAAATTGAAGCCTTTCCAACCTTTCTCTTATCCGTTCAGCAAGATTCCCAGTCCCGGCAGCGGCTTGTCGTATCTCTCCTGTAAGGTGATGGGACTGAATCCCAGCTTCTGAAACTTTCGGAGGACGCGATTGGCCTGCCGTTTGCTGAGGTCGTACTTGTCCCGCAGCTTGTCGATTGCCTCAGACAGGCTGCCGGTTTTCCGGGTCTTGTCCAGCAGATACAGCATTCGTTTCCTGGTCTTTTTATCATTCACGTCGGACACCAGAGATACAGCCTCGTTATATCCGACATAGCAGTCTGCCAACACTTTCATCTGGCGCAACTGCTGGATTATCAGTCGAGGCGTCTTTTCTGTCAGCTGAACAAGAGTCTTGTAATGGTTCTTTGGTGCTTTCCCTTTGAATGCGCCGCAGATTGCTTTCCTGCGCAGATTCAGTTGGAAGTGCAGCGCCTTCTCCTTCGGTTGCGCGATGGAAAACAGGTCTTCCATCTCCCGCAGAGCCACGCTGTCACAGGCTAGAAAAGTCTTGGAAGCACAGCAGAGGCGGACGGCGTGTCGGTTCACAATCTGTGACGCGCCCCAGAGTTCGTCTTCGCAAAACAGCATCGTCTTATAGTGCCGGGGAACGATAGCTTGCCGGATGATTGCTAGATATTGCCCGGCCATACCATGATTTTCAAACTCCGACTCCGATGCCAATGTGATACGGCTGAGGGTCATGTTCTCAAGCTTATGGGGAGAATTCATCTTTTTCAGAATTTTGTTTATCGCTTTGAATAGCCTTTCGCAGTCTTTCTTGTCCGGCTGAAAAAGCGCGACGCCGAACACGGATTCCGGACTGACGGTAACATACAGGCCCCAGGGGGAACTGTCATGCCGGGACACGGTGAGCGTCGCACCTTTTTCAGCAAATGCATCGCATCTGTATACTTGGTTGTCCACATAGGAGTCATCCTGGTAGCTTGCGCCGCCCCCGGTTTTGTCCATCGCCTGGATGATTCTCCTG
>JAFVBO010000127.1 GCA_017479935.1 Lachnospiraceae bacterium | reverse complement strand
TACCTCTGTGCCGCTGCCGGTATACGCCTTTGCGCCCGCTTCGTCGCCGACGTAGACGAACCGGCCGTCCGCGATGGCCGCCGCCGCTGCCCTGGGCTGTTCCCTGTCCACGGTGTAGATGTTGCCATAAATGATCTTATCTGCTGCCATTTCCAAAAACCTCCTTTTTTGCTCAGAGAAAATGATACATCGTTTGTCTGTCCCGGAAACAGCCTCTCCTTCCAAGAAGCGATACCGCGGGTACTGTTCTCAATGCGAATGCGATTCCCTCTCATTTTACCATATAGTCCAGCAATTCCTTGACGTCTGTTATCCTGTCTTCAATCGTATCGCACATGATTTTCCCGTCCGAAACGATGAGCGCCTGGGGAAACGCCTTCCATTCGAGACCGTCAAAGCCCGTTATTTCATTGCGATACAGCTGCAGGGCGTCCCCGCTGACGAATTTCAGCAGCAGAGCCTGAAGGGGCTCGGAGAGATCGGCGTTCATCACGCTGCCGTACTGCTGCAACGCTTCTCCGTTTCCAAGCAATGTCGCCAGGACGTCGGCGGTGCCCGACCCCAGGTTTTCGATCAGCGCCTTTTCATCCCAGTACATCAGGCGCACCTTGCTTCCGCCCTGTGACAGCTTTGCCGCGACGCGATAAACGCCCAGCGCGATGTATTGCGCCGCCAGCTTCGATTTGGCCTCAAGCTCGGATGAGGCCGCCGTCCGGGCCTCGATATACGCCCGCACAGCCCCGGTGATGGAGGGGTCCATGTAGCCCTGCATATCGTCCACGGCCGCGTTGACCGCGTCCTCGTAGTTCCTGCCGCCGACGGAGGAGCGGTACGCCTGCATTCCCCCGCCGGTAATGCCGACGATAAACTCGATACACGAAGCGGCTCCGTTCCGATATGCCTCATACACCTGTTTGGGGATCAGTTTTCCATCACAGGTCGGTGCGCACATATTCATCCAAAGCCTTTGCGCGGCGGCCTTCAGAGTTTCTGCATCCAGTTGCAAAAGCTCTGCCATCGTTGAAGTGTTTGTTTCTTTCAACAGTGCCTTTGCCAGAGCTCTGGATGCATCCGATGTATCATAGGCAGACTCCGGGCTGCCGTTGAACACGAAGGCTCTCTGGAACAGGCCCTTTGCCTGTGCACTGGCGGCCAGCA
This sequence comes from Lachnospiraceae bacterium, assembly GCA_017479935.1. Classification (GTDB taxonomy): domain Bacteria; phylum Bacillota; class Clostridia; order Lachnospirales; family Lachnospiraceae; genus RGIG5021. The sequence goes on along the minus strand of JAFVBO010000127.1, from coordinate 2,913 downwards.
GACAGATGCAGGTCGAGCCGGACTCGAAGCCCAGCACCGTGATCCGCTCGGGATCGCCTCCGAAGGCGGCGATGTTTTCCCTGATCCAATTCAGCGCCGCGATTTGATCCAGCAGCCCGAGGTTCAGGGCGTCCGGGCAGGCTTCCCCGCCGGGAACCTCCGAGAAGTCGATAAACCCGAAGATGCCGAGGCGGTAATTAAAACTGACGATCACAACGTCCTGATGAGAGTTTACATAATCTCCGCCGTACAGCAGCGGATCCACCGCGCCGCCGTAGGTAAAATCACCGTGGTGGAACAGCACGAGAACTGGTTTTTTTGCCTCCGTCTTTTCGGCTCCGGCGGCGATATTCAGAGTCAGGCAGTCCTCGCTCTGTCGGTGATGCCTGGTGATCGAACCCTTGTGTTCCACCTGTATGGCCGAGGCACCGAAGTTCCTGGCCTCAAACACCGCATCCGACGCGGGCAGCGGCTCGGGTGCCTTCCATCTCAGTTCGCCTACCGGCGGCTTGGCGTAGGGAATCCCCATAAAGATTCTTGTCTTCTTATACTTCTCCCCGACGTAGACGCCGGTTCGCGTCCTGACCGCGCACTCGGAGTCATATTCGCCCTGTATGGCCTGGTTCTGCCGGTTCACTTCCTCGATGTCCTTATCCGTCACGTCGAATACATAGCCCTCGCTTCCGTCCCCGTAAAGCTTGCGGATCTTTCGGACACGATATCCACGAATGCACAGATTCACCACAAGGCCGAGAATGGGAAGACCCACAACCCACGCAAACTCCTCCTCCAGGTCTTCCATCAGGGACGTGCCCAGCAAACGCATTGAAACAAACTCGGCGATCAGGAAAATGAGCAGGATTACCACATAAGTGAATACCCGGTTGACCGTTTTTTGCTGGACGGTTTTGCTGAAAACGATCTTGCTGATGAGTTCTTCCAGTGCAATTCCGAGGGCAAAGCAGGCCACCATACACGCAAGCTGCGGCCAGCCCAGATGCATCGGAATCGTATAGCCAAAGCCATAGACCATCGCCGAGATAAAAGCCACCATAAAATCATCGATTGTAAATAACTTTTTCATGATTTTTCCCGGCCCTCCTGAAGAGATTCATTTACTTCCTTTTCAATTTCATGATACAGCTGATCGATGTCGCTTTCCGTGTAATTTGGAGCCTCATAGCTATCAGAGAAAATGACCTTGATACTCGCGAGCCGTCCGGCCAATCTCCTTTGATGGCGAAGGTCGGCCCCTGTCAGGAAGATATAGTCGCACAAGGTTTCGCCCATAAACCAAAAGGGAATAAACAACAGCTCGCGTGGTTCATCTGCCAGGGATTTCGTAAACCACAGCAACGCGCCTGAAAGGATTAGACCGATCCACATAAAAATGAATATCCGTCTGTGTCGTTGCTCTGCCTTTTCAACCATGCCCAGATCATAGGCCAAATCATCCCGGATAACCTCATCAATGGTCTGTTTCTCCTCCTGCGTAAGGCAATCCCCGATGATATTTAGAACCAGTGGACACTCAGTCGGCGTCACTTCAGCAGCTGTTGTAAGATAGTCAAAAAAATCCGTATTGAGAGTTTCACAACCTTTAACGCTATAAGGATTGATTGCATCGTTGTAGTCGGAAACACGGCAGGGAATCACCGCAATCCCGTTCCTGACGTAATCCCGCTTGATCCGATAATCAAGATGCCCCCTTCTCCGTTCAAACAATCTGGCAATATTGTGTCTGGTCATAGTTCTGCCATGTTCCTTTCTTCTGAGTTTGATAAGGGCAGCCCAAAATCCGGGGGGCTGCCCTAAGAGCTCCATTTTCTCAAGCTTTCAATGAGTTCGGAATATGCAGCGCTTGACAGTTAAAGAAGGCACAGACGGGATCGTATGTACCATCCCAGAATCGTGTCTTCTCAACTTGCTTGTGATTGACGCGGCGTATCCGAATGGTACGGTGAGAAGACGGAAGCTAATCGCTCCCTCCTACCTAGTTTTTGAAACGAAGATGTCTTAAGCTTTGTAGACCTCTTCACCGTCCACGACGGTGGCGACGAGCTTGGCCCCGGCGACCTTCTCAATGTCGTCGTGCAGGAAGTCGCAGTCATACACGGTCATGTTAGCGATCTTACCGAACTCGATGGAACCCAGGCGATGCTCCTGGTGCCATGCATGCGCGACATTAATGGTCAGGGCCCGCAGGGATTGTTCGCGGGTGATCGCTTCCTTGATGTTATGCTGCGTTTCCGCTTCAATGCCGAACGACTTTGGAAGAGCGCGAGTTTCCGCCATGTAAATACTGTGCGGGATGCTGAACGAGGGAGAAACCGGGTAGTCCGAATGGAAAACCGGATATGCGCCCGCGTCAAAGAAGGACTTGATCGGGTAAGATTTTTCTGCCAGTTCCTTCCCAACATAAGAGACCTCAATGTCATAGAAGCCCGGAATCTCCGCCGTCCAGAGCGGGGGCACCGCTGGAACAGAGCCGGTTGCGGCCATGCGGCGGATATCCTCGTCGGTGACGAAGTGCAGATGCGCCAGCACGTTGCGCTGGTCCATATCGCCGGTGATCTTTTCCGCGTCCTCGATGCAGCCCAGCATGAAGTGGGTCGCGCCGCCGCCCTCGGAGTGGACATGGACGGAGAGACCCTCCGCGTCCGCCGCCGCGATCAGCTCCACCATCTTATCGTGGTCGTTGAAGCGCTCATTGCCGTGATAGCCCGGCTGGTCCAGGTAATCCTGGTTCTGCCATGCGGTGTGCGCTTCGGTCACGCCGTCCAGGAACGTCTTGACGCCGATAACGTGGAAATATTCGCCGCTGTACTTTGCGCGATCCGCGGCGATGCGGGCCACCTCCGCCTTCGGATCTTCCGGATTGTCCGGACACATAAGGTACGCATAGGTACGCAT
>JAFVBO010000001.1 GCA_017479935.1 Lachnospiraceae bacterium | reverse complement strand
TTATGTTCAGGTTTCAAAAGCAGGGCTTTAGGTTTATTCATTGCGATAGACTCCTTTATATTAGGATCAAACCCTTGATCATATAAAGGATTATATCACAGGTCAAAACATGTAGTCAATTAAAAAATGATGTACTAGGAATGCTTAGATCGTCCTGGTTCCACGGACACAAATCCGGTTTCTTGTAGTCCGTCATAGCACCACTGCCATCAATGGTAAGAGTTCCCTCCTCATCCAGCGTCCACGACAGATCTGCTCCGCATACGCCGAACATAACGATGCTTGCCTCCATGAAGGGGTCTGGTATGTGCACCAACTCCTCCTCTGTCAATTCCATGTAATGGATATTCTCTACATCCGTCAGCAAACCATTTGTTTCTTTCCCGTTCTCTTCCGTTTCAGAAGCTTCTCCCCCCTCAGATTCGGTGACTTCCGTTTCAAATGGTACCCAAGGTTCGACATCGACTATAAAAGGATCTATCTTCTCCTCCGGTAAGGTGATTCCTTCTTCCGGATCCACTTCTCCTTCCGGCTCAGGAGATTCCGTTTCAGGATTCACCGGTCCTTCTGGCTCAGTAACTTCCAGTTCAGAATCTGCCTCTCCCTCTGGCCAGGTATCTTCCGTTCCGGCATCCGTCCGCACTTCTGTCTCAGCTTCCGCCAGCAAGGTACCCATCGAAGTTTCCTGCGCATCCGTCTGCGCCGGAATAAAATCTTTCGGTTTGTCCTGTCTGGATTGAACAACATGGGCGCTATGCCCCAGCGTCTCTTCATTCGGTGTAAACAAAGAAAGTTTGCTGATTGTTCCCAGTAAAAACGTAAATATAGCCAACACCCCCGCTGCCAAAGCGGAAGCTGCCAGAATCCTGTTTTTATTCCACCAATTTCTTTTTCCTTTCCCGATGAGCGCCAGCAAATCCGCCCGAAAGGCTTCCGCATGCTGATAACGCTTATTCGGATCTGCCTCGCAGGCTTTTAGAATCACCTTGCTGAAGCCATTGGAGCTCTCAGCGGGAGCTGGCAGCGAATCCCCCGACAACCGCCTGTTCATCGCCTGTTCCCGGTCCCTCATGTAGACGATTTTTTTCCCCAGATCGACAAACGCTTCTCTCTTGTGGTTCATGAGCTGATAAAGAACCAGACCCAGCGAGTACAAATCCGCCCGCGAGTCATACGAGCGCCCCCAGAATACCTCCGGAGCCATATAGGGAGTCGTGCCAAGCGTGGTGTAGGCAAACTTCGTTTTCTCCAGCTTTTTTGCCACACCAAAGTCTCCCAGCTTAAAATGTTCCCTGGAATCAACAAACAGGTTGCTGGGTTTAATGTCCCTGTGAATAATCCCTGCCTTTTCACACTGTGCCAGTGCCGTGCAGATATCGATGCCCAGACGGATATAATCCTTTTCTTCCATCGCGTGAGTCACCACATATTCCGGAAAGGGAGTCAGATACTCCATCCGAATATAAATGGTCCAGCACAACTCATCCAAGTCTTCCTCCACGACATAATCCTGAATATTGACAATGTTCAAAACCCCCTGCAGAGTATCCATGGCCTCTATTTCCTGGACATAATTATCTACTATGTCCCGGTAATACTCCACAATATAATCCTTTCCACCCAGTTCAGCCGCTAATCCCGACAGCTCTCCTCCCTGCGCGGTAACCCGAATGATCTTAATTGCACTGGTCAGAATCTTAGAGCCGGCTCTTCTCTGTGCCTGATATACAGTTCCATACGCGCCTTCCCCCAGCATCCTGACCACACGCCAGGCATACCATTCACTCGGCAGCTTTACCTGTTCTATCTCATTCGCAGCCATGGTCATTCCCCTGTTTTTATCTTTCTTTAGAAGGCTGATGCCTCTACCACAACTGATATTGTAGCACAGGTAGTCGGTCCTGCATAGGTCTAACCTGCTCCGCTCAAGCGGTCTTTAGTCGTAACTAGTCACCAACCCCCAGTTCAACTGGGGGTTTGGTGTAGCCCTATAAGGGCTATTACATGCACGCCCGGAGGGCGGGTATCGCAAGCACTGTTGCGTGCAGCCGCAGAAATGCGGCTTACTCTTCCTTCTTAGACTCTTCGGCCTGCTCTTGTATATATTTCTTTATTGCTTCTTCGGTAATATTTCCTACGGTCGCAACATAGTAACCTCTTGCCCAGAATGCTTTATTCCACTTACTCTGTAATTCTGGATGTCTGTCGTATATCATAAGCGCACTTTTCCCCTTCAAGTACCCCATGAAATCTGACACACTAATCTTGGGCGGAATGCATACGCACAAATGCACGTGATCTATGCAAACCGCTCCCTCCACTATTTCTATTCTCTTGTAATGGCACAACGTTTTGATGATATCTCCGATATCGGCGCGTACCTTCCCATATAATGCCTTCTTTCGATACTTGGGGATGAAGACAATATGGTACTGGCATTTCCACGCCGTATGTGATAAACTCTTCTTGTCCATTTGGACCGCCTCCTATCTTTGAGTTTGGCTTGCGACACCATTCTCATTATACGATAGGAGGCGTTTCTTGTCATCCTCCACGCTTCCGCTCACTCAATTCTCCCCAGCATAGCTGGGGGATTAGGGTTTTCATTCACGAGTAACCTTTGGTCATTTCATCGTCCTAGTATAAACCCATCATATTATATCATGCCGCCTGATCCATTTTGTAAAATGCGTTTTCCCTAAAAAAGAAAAACCACTCTGCTTCAACGGCAGAGCGGCTTTTTGTAAACAGTAACGCATCACAGGCAGACATAAAGCGCCGAGAACGCATCGTCCACCTTTTTTCATTCAATAATACACGGCAATCCATGTTCATCCAGCTGGACATCCAACTCAATCATGTCATAGATCTCATTCTCAATAAAATACTGGAAAATGACATCCGTCTTGTCCGAAGGGGACAGCGCGTACCCGGCCCTTCCCAAAAGATCTCTGGTTTCATCCAGATTCAGTCTCGCTCCAACGCAAAGGCACATGGCCGTTCGCTTCTGCGGATGATAGTCGACATTGTTCTTGATCTTCGAAAAGATCTTCTTGTCCACGATGGCCCTTTTATAGACCTCCGCGTTTGTCATTCCCTTGTCCTGGATCAGGAAAAGCAGATACTGAGAAAAGGTATCGGATAAATGCTTGATCCGCTCTTCCAGCCGCTTTTCATGCCTGCTTCCAAACCTGGCGAATTCTGCGGTATCTTCCATGTCGATGAATGATGCATTCGCAGCTTTTATCGTACCAGCTTCCTTTTTCTTGAAAATGGAATCGAAATGCGGCATTTGGGAAGCCGACGACCTTCCCGATGCTGCCGGCGCAGAAGACGTCCTGGGTGCTGGCGCGGAGGGTGCTTTAGACGCTTCTGGCACGGGAGGCATTTTAGCTGGCGCCGGCGAAGAGGGTGCTTTACTCGGGGCTTGAAAGGATTCCCGCCAGCGTTCTTCAGCCTCTGCGTCCTCTTTTATCATGTGGTGGCTCAGCCGCTGCCGAAAAGATTCTTTATACTCTTCCCGCAGTTTTTCTTCCACATAATGCCGGTCGATGTATTCTTCCAGCTTCGGCCAAAGCCTTCCTCCTAACGCGGTTGCCCGGTCGCTGAAAACAACCAGATAGATATCCATCTCATTTTTCAGAAGGAACGCCGAAATCTCATCCACCGCAATGCGCATTCCCTCTTCCTGGGGATAGCCAAAGCTACCTGTGGAAATGAGTGGAAACGCGATGGAGCGGATGCCTGTTTCTTTCGCCAGCTGAAGACTTTTACGATAACAGGAACGAAGCTTTTCCTCTTCCATCTCCTGACCGCCTTTGTACAAAGGGCTGACCGCATGAATAATATATCTGGCAGGTAAGGCAAAGCCCGGGGTCAGGAACACCTCCCCTTCCGGAACAATGCCAATCTTCTCTCTTCTGTATGCAAGAAGCTCTTCGTAACCGGCGGCCGTGTATACGGCCAGATCACATCCCGACCCGACCGTAACCTTTGCATTGGCCGTGTTTACAATGGCTTCCGTTTTCATTTTGGTGATGTCATTCCGTACAATTTTCCACGCCATACTCCATGCCCCCTTATCCTAAGTATATTTATCTTATTCTATCATGCATTTTTCCTGATGGCAACGAGGCAGATTCGATAGGTTTTTTCTGAAGGTCGTATAGCGGAGTCAACTGGAGCATGACGCGTGGAATCAGTTATTCTTTGTCTTTTTTATGCCGCTTCTCGTAATCCTCCCGGATCGGCGCGCAGCACGCCTGAACCATCACGTCTCTTTCCTCTTTGCTCCTGGACTTTCTCACAGCGGATACGGTCCGGGACATGGCTTCATAATTCACTGCCGTTCCCTTGCTGTCACACTCGTAATTGAACGCGCGGTCCGCACCGATTCCAAAGCGCCCGGCCACCTCGATCGCGTCAATATTTGCACCCAGGAACAAAAACTCCCAGCCGTACTTTTCTTTTTCCTTCTCCACCATTTCCTTTACTTCCTTGTAGCTGTAAAGGCGGCTGGCATTCTCCATGCCGTCCGTGGTGATAATGAACATGGTCTTCTCCGGCCGGTCTTCCTCACGGGCATACTTGTGCACGTTTGCGATGTGATGAACCGCCCCGCCAATCGCATCCAGAAGCGCGGTGCATCCCCTTACATAGTACTGACGATCCGTCATCGGTTCCACTTTAGAAACCGGAACCCGGTCATACAGAACCTCCGATTTATCGTCAAACAGAACCGTAGAAATATACGCTTCCCCTTCTTCCTTTTTCTGCTTATCAATCATGGCGTTAAAGCCGCCGATCGTATCACTTTCCAAACCTCTCATGGAACCACTTCTATCCAGAATAAACACCACTTCCGTTAAACCCTTACGCATAATGAAAGCCCTCCTTTTTGGCTGTTTGGCGTACCTGCCCAGCTCGGCTAAGCCGTCGGGCAAATGCGTTTTCTTGATTACGGGCTCATTATAGCGCATGCAAAAGAAAAACAGGTCGCTCTGAAAGCGACCTGTTTTTTGGCAACTACTCAGCACGGGTATGCTTAAAAACAATGGAAAATGGCTGCTTGCAGCCACTTTTCCATGTTTTTAAGCATATGTCGTGGTGGCCCCCCACCACGACAGTCCCAGGCATAACACCATTGCACTAAGTTCAGCGTTCGTCTCACGACTCCGCTTCACTAAGTGCATGGTGGGGCACGCACATAAGCGTCAGCCATCGCCTACAGCTCGGCTGACGCTAAGTGCTCCGCTCCAGCGCCAGAGGCGCGACATACGCCGCAGGCGGATGGCCTGGGACCTGTGCTGCTGAGTAGATACTCTGCTTTTTTACTTTCCTGCTACCTTCAGATACCGGCTTAACATCAACGCCAGTTCCGCTCTTGTGGCAACTTCCCAGGCTGCGATGCGGCCGTTACGGGTTTCAAAAATGCCTGTGGCCACGCACCAGGAAATGGCCTCCTCCGCATAGGGAGTGATGCGGGTATAATCCGAATAGACGGTCAGATCCGCCCGCGCCGTGTTATCAAAGCCATCGGTCGTCTCCGCGTAACGCCAGAGGATTGTGCAAAGCTGCTCACGGAGCAGATTATCGGTCGGACCGAATTTTCCGTTCTCATATCCTAAGATGTTTCCGCTTGCCTGTGCCCACAGCGCGCTCTCCGCAAACCAGTCGCCTTCCTTGACATCCGGGAAAATATCCCTGTAAGGTGTTGCCGGATAGCCGGCTCTGCGGAATAAAACGGCTGCCATGAAAGCACGGTTGAGCGTGGTTTCCGGTCCAAAGGTCGTGGGAGTCATACCCGTCATCAGACCGCGCATGTAAATGTCCGCGAGTTCATCGTAGTACGCATAATCGTCCGGGACATCCGTGAACGGAAGTTTAATCTTAAACGTAGCCTCTAATGTTCCCGTATAATTGTCCTTTCCTGTTACCGTAACCTTCGCCGTACCGATCCGGATGTTATTCGCATAGGAAACCGTGTAATCGGTATCCAGGGTCAGAACTGTTCCTGCGCTGTTCTTTACGGTCACATTCGGCTTTAATTCCTTGCCCGTGTACACCATGCTCTCCGCCTCCAGAGCCATAGATTGTAACGGGGCAGCCGTAATGCTAAAGGTGGCCGTCTTCGTTCCGCTATAGTTGCCTTTTCCTGTTACTTTTACTGTTGCCGTTCCCTTGTTGATATTGTTCTCATAAGATACCGTGTAATCCGTTTCGGGAGACAAGGTAAGTCCAAGCGCGTTTTTCACCGTGACATTCGGCTTCTTCTCCTTCCCGTCATAGACATAGCTCGTGGTTTCCAAAGAAACTGTGACGTCCGAAATACTTGTCGGAACGATGGTAAAGGTGGCAGACAAGCTACCGGTGTAATTTTTCAAACCGCTTACAGTAATCGTCGCTTCACCCGCATTCACATTCTTACTATAGGAAACCTGGTAGTCCGTATCCTTGATCAGAACCGTTCCCGCGCTGTTTGTCACGGTTTCCTCCGGACAGAGTTTCGCCCCGGTATACACCATGCTCTCCTGTTTCAGTTCTAATTTTGTCAAAGGTGCTGGCTGAATGGTATAGATAGGCGCCAATACACCCGTATACTTGCCTTTTCCTGAAACAATCGCCTTGACAGACTGCGCATTAATCTGATTTCCTGTGAACGTCAAAGTATAATCGGTTCCCTCGGTCAGAACTGTCCCATCTTCATCCTGCACCGTAACCGTCG
>JAFVBO010000126.1 GCA_017479935.1 Lachnospiraceae bacterium | reverse complement strand
CGTGAGGTCCGCCGATGACGAAGCGACCGGTGGGATTGATGAAGAACTTGGTATTCTCATCCACCATCCCGGCCGGCAGAACCGGATCCAGCACGTACTTGCGCACATCCGCATGGATCTGCTCCTGCGTGACATCCGGGTCGTGCTGCGTGGAGATGACCACGGCATCCAAGCGGACGGGCTTGCCCTCTTCGTCGTACTCCACGGTCACCTGGCTCTTGCCATCCGGGCGGAGGTAGGAAAGGGTTCCATCCTTGCGAACCTTGGTGAGCTGACGGGTGAGCTTGTGGGCCAGGGAGATCGGGTAAGGCATATACTCCGGCGTTTCGTCGGTGGCAAAGCCAAACATCATACCCTGATCGCCGGCGCCGATGGCTTCGATATCTTCATCGCTCATCTGGTTCTCGCGGGCTTCGAGGGCTTTGTTTACGCCCATGGCGATGTCGCCGGACTGCTCGTCGAGGGCTACAATGACGCCGCAGGTTTCAGCGTCAAAGCCGTAGGAAGCATCGGTGTAGCCGATCTCGCGCACGGTATCGCGCACGATCTTCTGAATGTCTACGTAAGCCTGGGTCGTAATCTCGCCCATGACCATGACAAGGCCGGTGGTCGTGCAGGTTTCGCAGGCGACACGGCTGTTGGGATCCAGTTCCATGAGGGCGTCTAAGACGGCATCGGAAATCTGGTCGCACATTTTATCCGGATGTCCTTCGGTGACGGACTCGGAAGTGAATAAACGTCTTTCCATAAAAAGCTCCTTTCAAAAACAAAGAGTCCGCTTAATCTTTAAGCGGACTCGATAAAAACTATCAAATCCTCTTATTGTTCGATTGCTCGCTTCAGGTTAGCACCTTCCATTTCTGGGGTTGCCGGGCTTCACAGATCCTTAGGTCTCCACCGCTCTGAATAAGAAAATTTCGATATATATGAAGTTGTCATGGGTGCCTGACACCACTCAAAAAACTATAACGCGAAACGCATGTTATAGAATTTTAATCGCATCAGTCGCTCGATGGGGTGTATCTTAATCACAAAATGCCCATTCGTCAATATACAGATCGCACAAAATGTCGATTTCTTACACCGCGCTGATCAGAAATTTGCGCAGGTCGTGATCATCGTTGATCATCTCAATCTGCGCGCCCAGGCCGCGGAGCTTTTCGTCAAAGTCCTCGTAACCGCGCTGGATATACTTGATATCGTCCACGATAGTGATGCCGTCGGCCGCAAGGCCCGCCAGCACAAGCGCCGCGCCGGCCCGCAGGTCGGGAGCGATCACTTCCGCGCCCATGTAGTGGCTGATGCCGTCGATGACGGCTACGTTGCTTTCCACGCGGATCTGCGCGCCCATCTTGGCCAGCTCGTCCACGTACTTAAAGCGATTTTCGAAGATGCTCTCCGTCACCAGGCTGGTTCCATGCGCGAGGGACAGCGCCACGGTGATCTGCGGCTGCATATCCGTCGGGAAGCCCGGATAGGGAAGCGTTTTGACATGTGTATTCTGAAGATTCTCCGTCCCGATGACGCGGATCGTGTCATCCTCCTCGATGATGGTGCAGCCCATCTCTAAGAGCTTGGCGGCAATGCTCTCCAAGTGCTTCGGAATCACATTCTTTAAGGTGACATCTCCGTTCGTCACGGCTGCGCTCACCATGAAGGTTCCCGCCTCAATCTGATCCGGAATGATGGAATAGGTGGTTCCGTGGAGCTTTTTCACGCCTTTGATACGGATGACATCCGTGCCGGCGCCCTTGATGTTGGCGCCCATGCTGTTTAACAGGTTCGCTACATCGACGATGTGCGGCTCCTTCGCCGCATTCTCCAGAATGGTATTTCCATCCGCCATGGCCGCCGCCAGCATGATGTTGATGGTGGCTCCGACGGAGACGACATCCAGATAGATATGGCCGCCCGTCAGGTTCTTGGTTTCCGCAACCACCATGCCGTACTGTACCGAAACCTTGGCGCCCAGACGTCTGAAGCCCTTTAAGTGCTGGTCGATCGGGCGAACGCCGATGTCACAGCCGCCGGGCAGGGCCACTTCCGCCTTGCGGTACTTGCCGAGCAGTGCGCCAAGAAGATAATAGGACGCACGGATTCTGCGAATGAATTCACCGTTTACATGTACACTGTGTATATTTTTACCATTGATTCGGACTTCGTGACGGTTCACACGTTCCACTTCCGCACCGATATCCTGAATCGCTTCCAGAAGTACGTTGATATCCCGCACATCCGGCAGGTTGTCGATGATGACATCCTCGTCCGCCATAATGGCAGCCGCTAAGATGCCCAGAGCAGCGTTTTTCGCTCCTCCGATCTGTACCTCGCCGGAAAGGCGGTTGCCGCCTTTGATCGCATATTGCATGGTTCACACCCCGGTTTATAATCTAAGACTTTCTCGCGCGCTTCAAAAAGACCCCACGCGTGGAATCAATGGCATTATATCACATACGTTTTTTTTGTAAAGAGCAAACTACATGGTATTCCTTACTTAAACACTTGTTCGCTGCCCATTTCCGGCCGCTTTCCTCATCCATGTATCGCTCTTCGTCAATTCAGCACCACTAAAAAGCGGGATCCGTTCGACTGATACCACCCCTGCGCTTCATCGCGAAGGCGGGTAATGCCGGCCCCTTCCACCGGGTCGTAGCAGTTGATGGTCCGGTAGTCAAAGCCGGTGATGATCTCCGCGTGATCGCCCGGCGCCAGCACCAGGACGGGAATGCCCCGATCCAGGTAGTACAGAATCTCCTGCACGTTCGTCCCCTCAAGCTTCACGACGCAGGCGGCGCCGGAAGCCTTGAGCGCCTCTTCCGTGCTCATGCCTTCCGTGATCCGTAAGGAGGTGTCCGTCGGCGCGCCGACCATCTTTAAGAGCATGGACACGGCTGCCCGTTTCCGGTCGCTCTCGTCCGCAGCCACGATTTCCGTGTCGCGGCGGATATAGCGGTAGTCCACGAGGCCTCCGCGCTCCCACACGGTCGGGCCGGACAGGGAAACCACGTAGCCGGAGGACTCGTACGCAGTCCGGATGGCTGCCGCCGGGTAACTGCCCGCGTACACCAGCTCGCCGCCGGCATAGCCCAGGTAGCTCTCCCCCGCCGCGCTCTTCGCCGTCAGGTGGAGTTCCTGGGTCCCCGGCGTCTTTTTCTGCATGGCAATCTCAACCTTTACGGATTTTTCCGCCGGTTTTCCCGTTCCGGTCACTTCCCAGATCGGGCGGCCGTTCTCCGAGGTTTCTCTCACGAGGCCGGTCACGGTTGTGCTCTGCGCGGACAGGGAAATCAGCGTATCTCCCTCGGCCGCCCAGTACGCGCCGTCCTCATCCCGCCACTTCCGGTCGAGCGCGATGCGGCCATCCCCGACGGTCACGCCGGAAATATAGTAACCGTTTCGCTCGTAATGCTCCAGAAGTGTACCTTCCTTGCTCGAAATCTCGAGCGCGTAGGCCGGCGAATCCCAGAAGAACTCTTCCGTCCCGGTCATGTCGCTCGTCCGCACGAGGCCGTAGATGAAATCCGTCCCCAAAAAGGCCATGGGGCGGATCTTTTCGCCTTCATTCGCGTTTTTCCGCCAGGAGTAGCCGTCCGTCAGGGTCATCAGACAGATGGAACTTCCGCCTTTTTCATCGCCGCCCTCGGTCCAGGCGATCATGGTCTGGTCCGCGTTCACGGCGAACTGGCCGTCCGCCAGGCCCTTCGCGATTTCCACCGGCTCATATCCCACCAGATCCAGCGAATACAGCGAATCGTTAAAGAGCATGTAGATCTGGCCGTTTTTCCCGATGCAGAACAGCTCGTCCAGTTCCCGCTCCATGTTTTCGTACGGCCGGTCGGACGGAATAAACAGCAATTCGGCGAGAGTGTTGTCCGCCCGGGTGTAGCGATAAAAGGCCAGGCCGGACCGCCCTTCCAGCGTCCCGCGGCCCTGATAGCCGCACACCAGGAAGGTGACGTTCCCATCCGCGTCCAGGTCGATGATCCGGAAGGAATGGCGATTTGACAAATAGCGCAGATCCGTGCTTCCGGCGCTGGCCGAATAGATCCGCACATAGCCGTTTTCGCTGGAATCATACTGCCACAGATCACCGGCCACCTCAAAGACCGTCCGGCTTCCCAGCGATTTGGCCGCCGTATCCCCGCCGGGCTGCAGCCCCAAACGGATCGATGCGCTTCCCGCCGCGTTTTCGGGGCGAAGGAGTTCGGACGTCTGCCGATCGTAGCTCATGAGGTAGATCGTATCCCGGATATAGCGCAGGCACAGGAATTCCCGCACGGAGAAGCGCTGCGTCTCCCCGCTATATCCGGTTGCCTCCATGTAGTACAGAAGGATGACCGACGCCTGCTTCTCGCTCACACGCTGCACCTGAATCCGCACGTCCCCGCTGCGGACCGGCGCAAGACCGCCCCAGGTCACCTGGTTTCGCGTACTTTTGATCGTTGTATGCCCCAGTGTAGTGGGAATACTGCTGTCCGGCTCCATATACGAGCCGAACCAGTACATGGCTTCCTTGTCGAAGGTACGCGCGGAAAACTGCGCGGCAAAGGGCAAAAGCTGCGCCAGCGCGCTTCCCGCCGGCTGGTAAATCAGCCGGTTGTAAAAGTATACTTCCTGCCCGTCATCCAGGGTAACGGTGATCCGAAGGAAGTATTCCTCCTGCTCCAGCATGAGCTCGCCAAGCCGCACCGATGCGTCCACCCGGTCTTCCAGGCTCGTCACATCGGTCACCGCCCCGTTTTCCACCAGATGCGAATCCAGGGCGGATCGCACCTCGTAGCTCATGCTTTTCACCGCCTTCGCGCCGGGATAGACCGTGAAGGAAAGCAGCCGGTCGCCTTCCACCGGCAGCATGTAATCCTGCATGGCCGCGGCATTCATCGCCTGCACATAGCCATTTTGCCGGTTGATTTCCTCCCCTCTCCAGGTAAACGAGAGCGTGGGAAGCGTGGAACTTTGTGTCTGCAGATAGGAGATGTCCGTCTCCTCCCTCTGCCGGTTCACCCAGAATACAATTCCCAGTCCGGCGGCAAAAGCCACTACCAGGACCAGGACTCTCCTTAGCAATTTGTTCATATTTTTTCTTTTGCCCTATTCGGAAGGAAGAGGGCTTACCAACTCGCAGGCCCTCTTCCATTCATAGTATACTTTGTTATATTTATATTTACATCTCCAGCGCTTTCGCGAGAATGACGTCTTTCGTGATTTCCTCAGGCGTCCAGGCGATGTACTCATCCACCGCAACACCCGTTTCCTTCACGCCCTTGCCCTTCTGGCAATCGCGCGAACGGCTGATAGGGTAGGTAAAGATAAAGGCATCCTGATAGAGGACCGACACCGGGTTGCTGTAGTCGATCCGTCCGCTCGTCGGCCGGCCGACCACCTGCACCTTCTTCATGCGCTTCGCCTGCTGCACGAAGGTTTCCGCCGCGTCCTCCGTATAGGTGTCCGTGAGGATAATCACCTGCTTCGTTCCCTTGGCGGTCAGCATTTCATCCGCCTGGGGCAGTTCTTCCTTTTCCAGCAGATACCCCGACCCTTCCTTCTCTCTGGACTCTTCGGTGAGGAGGAGCGCCATCTTGCGGTACTCTTCATCCTCCGCGTTCAGGTAAGGCTTTAACTGCTCGCGACGGCGGCGGCAGTTGATGCGGGTGTAATTGGTGTACACGCCCTGCTCTCCCATGAACTCGCCCAGCTTCATGTCGCGATCGATCACGTACGGAAGCAGCGGATAGAACGCGTCCTCAAAGCCGCCCTCGTTGCACCGCAGGTCGATGATCAGCTTCTCGCAGGCGTCAAGCGCGTCCTTGTGTTCCTCAATAAACGCCTCTACCTCCTCCGGCTTTTTGAAGGAGTCAAAGCGCAAAAGCACCGTCTTTTCCGCAGGCTCGCTAAATTCCATGGCCTCCGAATGCGCCCGCAGCGGGAACTTCTCCAGATCCATGAATTCCTGGGTTCCGTCCGGACGCTCCACGCGGACGCGCTCAGAGGAATTCAAAAACTCCGTCCAGTCCATGCGCTCCGGAGTGTCGCTCCCCAGGATGTTCTTCGTCATATGCTCTAAGTACCACTTCGGGGACTTCGCGTTGATCTTGCCCAGCTTGTCGCCGGGTTTGATGCGGTCGTCGCAGGAGGAAGTCACGTACAGTTCCTTTTCATACAGGCGCACGGTGAGGCCGCGGTCCGTCTGCTTATAATCGTCGCTCTCCCGCAGCTCAAGCTTCAGGTTCTTATCGCCCAGTGTGCCCAGATACTGGTTCATGATGCGCAGGAAAAACACATTATCCAGCTTCTTTGCCTTATAGGCGGACGCAAGCTGATTGGAGAAGTCATGTGCGTCCTCCGGACGCTTAATTTCCGCGGCTCCGGCGTAGTCTTTCCGGATGGTGCGGGTAATATCATCAAATATAATCTCGTAATTCATGGCACATTTCCCTTCTGTCTGCCCCTCATGCACAGACAGGAAAAATTATAGCACTTTTCGGGCTGGCAGGCAAGACAGGAATCCCGGCGTGTGACAGTGTGACAGGGGACGGGCCTCTGTCACGTTTTCTGTGACAGGGGACGGGCCTCTGTCACTTCTTCTGTGACAAGGGACGGACCTCTGTCACTTCTTTAGTCCGGAGGAGAATTTCCTGCCAGCTAATGGGATCTTCGGGAAGTACCACTAATAGCAGCAAATCGTCGCACAGCCGCCGGGGCACATTTCGGAACCCCGTCTGATGACGGTGTTCCTAGAGTGCCCCTGAAATCGCGGTACGGGTGGTACCGCGATTTCTCGGCAGTGCAACGCTTTGCTGCCATAAGTGGTACTATTTCCCTTGCTCCCACTTAGCTGGCAGGAAATTTCTCCTCCGCCGCTATAGTGTGACGCAGGCATTAATTGATTTGGAGGGCTTGCCTGCGTCAGTTTGCATGGGATCCGGACCTTTGGAAGCTATTTCCCATGCATTTATGAAATTCCCGGGAGCTCGTTTGCATGGGGGTCAGGCCTTTTCCTGCCATTCCCCATGCATTTTTGAAACTCACGAAAGCTTGTTTGCATGGGGGTCTGGCCTTTGCAAGCCTTTCCCCATGCATTTTTGAAACTCACGAAAGCTTGTTTGCATGGGGTTCTGGCCCTTTCGGGCCATTCCCCATGCATTTATGAAATTCCTGGAAGCTGGTTTGCATGGGGTTCCGGCCTTTGGAGGCCTTTCCCCATGCATTTTTTCTCCGGAAGGGCCTGCGGGCGTAGGCAATTCTTGGTTTGAAAGGCTTGCCTGCGCTTTTTCTCTCTCCTGATGGGGCTGCGGGCGTAGGCAATCCTTGGCTTGAAGGGCTTGCCTGCGCTTTTTCTCTCTCCTGATGGGGCTGCGGGCGTAGGCATGAATTGGTTTGAGTGTTTTGCCTGCGCTTTTTCTCTCTCCTCATGGGGCTGCAAGCGTAGGCAACCCTTGGCTTGAAGGGCTTGCCTGCGCTTTTTCTCTCTCCTGATGGGGCTGCGGGCGTAGGCATGAATTGGTTTGAGTGTTTTGCCTGCGCTTTTTCTCTCTCCTGATGGGCCTGCGGGCGTAGGCAATCCTTGTTTTGAAAGGCTTGCCTGCGCTTTCTTACTTCCCCAACGAGAGAGGGAAAGAGCCGAAGCTGTGTCACAATATGTCACACAGCTTCGGCCCCTATGCAAAATCCGAATTTCACTTACCGCTCTGATACAAACGCCGCGCCTAAGACCAGCACGGTACCGGCCAGCTCCACAAGCCCGAACGGTTCACGTAAAAAGAGGGCGGATAAAAGGATCGCCACCACCGGATCCAGGTAGCTGAACAGCGCCACCTTTCCTGTGGGAAGGTTCCCCAAAGATCCAAAATACAGGACATAGCTGACACCGGTGTGCACCACGCCGACGACGAACAGCATGACGAGCGACAGCCCGTCTAACGGAAGCGCCGTCAGATCTTCCGTCAGAAGCACGTAGGGAAGAATCGCGATGGCAGCCACCAGAAGCTGCACCACCGTTCTATCATAAGGGCCGATGTCCTTCAGTTTCTTGTTCAGCAGGATAACGCTGGCATACAAAACCGCCGCGCCGAGCCCCAGAAGGACGCCACGCAGGCCGTCTGTGCCCGCTTCCCCGCTCCCGGTCACACCGGAAATAAGGACCAGGCCGGCAAACGCCGCCAGCACGCACACGATTTGCTTCTTCGTCAGCTTTTCCTTCAGGACAAGGGGGGAAGCTAACAGCACAATCACCGGAGACATATAATAGCAGACGGTCGCCACCGCTACCGTGGTGAAGCGATAGGCTTCAAAGAGAAGGATCCAGTTGAAGGCCATGGCCACGGCGGAAATCACCAGGATGGGCAGGTTCTTTTTGATGGCTGGCAGGTCCAGCGAGATGCCCCGCACTTTCAGAAAAGCGAGCAGGAATATCGTTCCGATAACCGCACGTGCGAGAGCCAGCACGGACGATGGCAGGGGAATGTACCTTCTGAACAGTCCAATGGTGCCGAAGATCACCATGGCGGTGATCAGTGAAATTTGTGCCTTTTTGTCTTCCTTCATCGCTGCCTCCCTTGATTTTGTGTCCGTTGCGCGTCCGTCGATTGTTTTTCTGTGCATAATGCTATGCCTTCATGGGCCGGTTCTGTTGTCAGATTTTCTGATAGAGAGCCGTCCCCTGTCAGCTTTTCTGTGACAGGGGACGGACCTGTGTCACCTTTTCTGACAGAGAACCGTCCCTTGTCAGCTTGATCTTCTCTTCCCGAGTCAGCTGCTTGATCTGCCACTCCCTGCGCATGGCTTCCTTCTTGGAGCCGCACTCTTCTAGATACGCAAGCTGTACCGGCAGCCGGGACCTGGTGTATTTTCCACCTTTTCCAGCCTGATGCGCGGCAAGCCGCTTTTCTATGTTGTTTGTCCACCCTGTGTATAGCGAACCGTCGCCGCAGCAAAGCATATACACAACATTCTTCTTTTCCATGCCCCTTACTATACCCACTTTTGTCTTTCTTAGCAAGCACAAAAACGTGAAGAGAAAGTAGATTGCCTTGGTTCACCTTTGAATGTCAGGAAAACGCAGTCATGATCCCTAAACTAACCTTCGCCTACGCCTCTCGTCTTCTTTTGAAGTCAGAAAAGCGCAGGCATGATCCACAAACTAATCATTGCCTACGCCTCACACCATCTTTTGAAGTTAGAAAAGCGCAGGCATGATCCACATACTAATCATTGCCTACGCCTCACACCATCTTTTGAAGTTAGAAAAGCGCAGGCATGATCCACATACTAATCATTGCCTACGCCTCTCGTCTTCTTTTGAAGCCAGAAAGAGTCAAGTCCGAAATATGATGTAAATTCAAAAACTACCTTTAGGTGGGGACATGTTGACCCGGAGGATGCCTTGCATCCTCTTGATTACCCATCAGCACATCGGAGAAATCTGTCAATGGGCGCGTTGCGCCCCCGAAGGGGTTCCATTGACTGATTTCGACGTATGTGCTAATGAATCTTCGAAATGCCATTGGGACGGGCCTGCGTCATAGTTTGTGACACAGGCCCGTCCCCTGTCACATTGTGTGACACAGGCCCGTCCCCTGTCACAAATTTTACGCCTGCCCGTAATACGCATTCTTCCCGTGCTTGCGCAGGTAGTGCTTATCCTGCATGGCCTGCGGCGTGGGCTCGGCTTTCGGGTTGATCATTTCGGTGTAGAGGGCCATCTTGGCCACTTCTTCGACCACAACGGCGTTGTGGACGGCTTCGTGGGCATCCTTGCCCCAGGTGAACGGCCCGTGGTTCTTGCAGAGGGCGCCGGGCATCGCGACAGGGTCCAGGCCCAGACGATCGAACTCGTCGGCGATCACGATACCGGTGTTTTCTTCATACCCTTCGTCGATCTCCTGCGGGGTGAGGTTGCGGATGCAGGGGATCTCCCCATACAGGTAGTCCGCGTGCGTGGTGCCGTAGCAGGGAATGCCGCGGCCGGCCTGCGCCCAGCTGGTGGCAAAAGGCGAGTGCGTGTGCACGATGCCGCCGATCTGCAGAAAGCGTTTATATAAGACCAGGTGCGTGGGGGTGTCGGAGGACGGGCGGTACTTGCCTTCCACCACGTTGCCTTCCAGGTCCACCACGACCATATCTTCCGGCGACAGTTTATCGTAATCCACGCCGCTCGGCTTGATGACAAAGAGTCCGCTTTCCCGGTCGATCGCGCTCACGTTGCCCCAGGTGAACGTGACCAGATGATACGCCGGCAAAAGCATGTTGGCTTCATATACTTTCTGTTTTAATTCTTCTAACATATTTTTCAGGTGCCTGAACTGCACAATTTCAAACCCATTTCACAGTGTCCGGCACCCTTTCCCTCCTTTACAGCGTCTCTACCGCGCACTTCTCCACGGCAATGCCTTTCTTGTAGCGGGCGAGGAAGGCGGCAAAGCCGGCCTTGGTCTCTTCGTCCGGGGCGATGACGGAGGCTTCGCTTCCGGCAAACACCTTCGTTTCCAGATAGCTACCCAGCATCTCGCCTTCGTCCTTGCGGGCCATGTAGGCCGCCAGAAGCGCCATACCCCAGGGGCCGCCCTCGCCGGCAGTCTTCATGACAGAAACGGGTGCGTTCACCGCGCCTGCCAGGAACTTCTGCGCCACGCCCGGCACCTTGAACATGCCGCCGTGCCCGTACAGGGCGTCGATGGCCACCTGCTCTTTGGTCAGAATTTCCAGGCCGATTCCCAGAGCACCCAGGGCGCTGTAGATGTGCGTGCGCATGAAGGAACCGAGCGTCATCTTCACGTCCGGCTCACGCACAAAGAGCGGCCGGCCTTCGGTCAGTCCGGTGATATTCTCGCCCGAGACATAACCGTAGGACATCAGCCCCGCGCAGTCCGCCGCGCCTTCGAGGGCCTTGCGGTACAGCGTGCCATACAGGGTGTTCTTATCCACCGGGCACCCGGCCGCCTCGGCAAATTCCTCAAACAGTCTCGCCCAGGCGTCGATATCCGAGGAGCAGTTGTTGGCGTGCACCATCGCAACCGGCGCGCCGTCCGGCGTGGTGACCAGGTCGATTTCATCGTATTCTCTAGAGAGCGCCTTCTCCATGACCACCATCGCGAAGATGGAGGTTCCGGCGGATACGTTGCCGGTGCGCTTCTTCACGCTGTTCGTGGCCGCCATGCCGGTGCCGGCGTCGCCCTCGGGAGGGCAGAGCGGGATTCCGGCTTCTAAAAGTCCGGACGGATCTAAGAGCTTTGCGCCTTCGGCCGTCAGGCAGCCGGCCGCGCAGCCCGCGGGCAGCACCTTCGGGAAAATCCCGGTCAACGGCTTTGCAAGGCCTTCGCCCGCCACCAGGGCTTCCCACTTTTGCAGCATATCCGGGTCATACTGGCAGGTTCCGTCCGCGATGGGGAACATGCCGGAGGCATCCCCTACACCAAGGACTTTCTCGCCCGTCAGCTGCCAGTGTACATAGCCCGCCAGCGTCGTCACAAAATCGATCTGCGGGACATGCGGCTCTTTATTTAACATCGCCTGGCGAAGATGCGAGATGCTCCATCTTTCCGGGATGTGGAACGAAAACAGCTCCGTGAGCTCTTTGGAAGCGGCGCCAGTGGTGCTGTTTCGCCAGGTGCGGAAAGGCACCAGAAGCTTCCCCGCCTGATCGAAGGCCAGATAGCCATGCATCATGGCGCTTATACCCATCGCTTTCACGCGCCGTAAGTCTTCTCCGTATTTTTCCTTCACATCGGCTGCCAGGGAGGCATACGCCGACCGAAGGCCGCCCCAGATATCTTCCAGCGAGTAGGTCCAGAAGCCGCCTTCCAGGCGGTTTTCCCATGCGTGGTCGCCGGAGGCGATGGGGCTGTGCGTTTCATCAATCAGAACCGCCTTAATTCGGGTGGATCCAAACTCGATTCCTAAAACCGCTTCTCCTGCGCGGATACAATCCTTTGCCGTACTCATAGTCTTCTCTCCTTCCTTTGCCGGTGCCTGACACCAAAAATTTTTTATAAAATGCTAAATTTAATGGTGTCAGGCACCTCTGTGGCGCCGCTAAGTTATTTTCTAAAATATAAGGAATTGAATCTCAGTTCATTCTTAAACTGGCGGATCTGCGTGTCCGCGTCGATGACGACCGCTTCAATGCCCATGTAATCGGCCCAGTCGCACATCTGCTCCGTCGTGAGGTCATAGGAGAAGGCGGTGTGATGCGCGCCGCCGGCCAGGATCCAGGCCTCCGCGCCCACCTTCAGGTTCGGGCGAGGCGTCCAGAAGGACGTCGCCACGGGAAGGTTCGGCATAGGCTTCTCGGTCTTCTTGCAGTCCACTTCGTTGATGATCAGGCGGAAACGGTCGCCCAGGTCGATGAGGGAGGTGGCGATGCCGAAGCCTTCCTTCGCCGTGAACACCAGGCGGGCCGGATCCTCGCGGTTGCCCATGGACAGCGGCTTCTCACGCACGGTGATGGCACCGTCCGCGATCGTGGGGCAGACCTCCAGCATGTGAGCCTGCAGGATGCCTTCCTTGCCCGGCACTAAGTTATAAGTGTAATCCTCCAGGAAGGATGTGCCCTTCGCGTCCTTCTTTCCCTCGGTCATGATCTTCATCAGGCGCACCATGGCGGCCGTCTTCCAGTCGCCCTCGGCGCCAAAGCCGTAGCCCTTCTCCATCAGGCGCTGGATGGCCAGGCCCGGAAGCTGCTTTAAGCCGCCCAGGTCGCCAAAGTGCGTCACGATCGCCTGATAGTTCTTGGCCTCCAGGAATCTCTCGAAGCCGATCTCGATGCCGGCCTGCACCGCCAGGTGCTCCATGAATTCCTTCTCATCGCGCCCCTCCAGAACAAACTGGTAGCGGCTTCTATACTCATCCATCAAAGCGTCGATGTCGCCCTTGGACACGGCGTCCACGGCCGCCACGATCTCGTTCACCGGGTAGGCGTCGACCTCCCAGCCAAAGCGGATCTGCGCTTCCACCTTATCGCCATCGGTGACGGCGACATTGCGCATGTTGTCGGCGACACGCATCACGCGGATGTGGCTGCTCTCGATCACGCCGATGGCCGTGCTCATCCAGGAAGCGATCTTGTCCTGCACGTCCTCATCGCGGTAATAGCCGACCACGATCTTTCTCTCCTTGTTCAGGCGGGAGAAGATGTGACCAAACTCCCGGTCGCCGTGCGCGGACTGGTTTTCGTTCATGAAGTCCATGTCGATGGCGTCGTAGGGAATTTCCTGATTAAACTGCGTGTGCAGATGCAGGAGCGGCTTGCGCAGTTCCTGCAGGCCCAGAATCCAGGACTTGGCGGGCGAGAAGGTGTGCATCCAGGTGATGATGCCGGCGCAGTTTTCGTCCATGTTGGCTTCGTTGAAGGTCTTGCGGATCAGCTCGTTCGTGATCAGCGTGGGCTTCCAGACGATTTCAAAGGGCATCTTTCCGGACGCGTTCAGTTCGTCCACGATCTGGCGGGCATGCGCCGCCACATGCTCTAAGCACTCGTCTCCATACAGATCCTGCGAACCGGCGCAGAACCAGAACTGATATTGTTTTCTCTTTAACATCGGTATCCTCCTTCTTGTTCAGGTGCCTGACGCGGACGGTCTTCTGACCATCTTTTTCCCGGAAGCACCTTCTCTACGCATTGCGCTTTTCACTTGTCTGTATTCTACCCTCTTCCCTCACGTTTCCACAATCTCCCTGACCCGCCACTTTTCCCGTTTCTTTGTGACCAAATCCGACCTCTACAGAGCAATTCTGGTCACAGGTTCATCCGAACGCCAACCTTGCGTCGCAGCCTTCGCCTGCAACCTGATGGGTTGGTGACCAGTGAATAACAGCAAATTATGTGACAGCCACGGGCGTTTCTTCCATTCTTCTTTTGACCTCTCCTGCGAACTATGCTATGATAGGTATCATCCATGAGATGACTCTCACCGCATAGGATATCGCCTTTTCGGAGGAATAATCCGCCATGAAGATTACCGAACTCTGCCTGAAACTTACATCGCCCTCCTCCGCGCGGCCGCCTTTGCCGCCTGGATCGCCCATGAATGAGCGCCTCGTCTGCCCGGAATACTCGCTCGTGGAGCGCGAAGTGAAGCCCTTCCCGGCCGATGCCGGCTTTCAGGTCTTCGCCCTTTTGTGGACGTTCCGGCCCGGCGGGGTCTTAGGGGCCACCATGCTGCCGGCCCGGGACGACTTCTGCTGCCAGATTTCCTTCACGCCAAATACGCGCACGCAGGCGCACACCCACGACTACATCGAGCTGGCGATCGTGGTGGAGGGTTCCTTTACCCAGCGCCTTTTAGACCGGGAAATCTGCTTTGAGGCGGGCGATCTGTGCCTGATCGACATGAACTGTCCGCATCAGGACATTCTGACCGACACATCGGCCACCCTCGTCTTTCTGGGAATTGCCCCGCGCCTGCTCTCCGATATCATGCGCGAGGAGGTGACGGCGCAGCTCATCCTCACCTTCCTGCAGTCCGCCCTGGAAAAGCAGCCGGATCTGCGGCAGTACCTGCATTTAAAGCCCAGAAACAAGCACGCGCGGGAGACGCTTCTCGACAACCTGCACCCGCTCCTTTTAGAGCTCGCCCATCCGCAGGCCGGCACCGCCTACATCTGCAAAGGGCTGATGATGCGCATTTTCCGGCTGCTCTCCACGGAGTACGAGTTTTCGCTCTCCAAAAGCCAGCAGTCGCGCTTAAACTCCGTGCTGTTCGAGGCGGTCTCCGCCTACATCGCGGAAAACCTGGACACCATCAGCATCCGGCAGCTCCAGGACGTGTTTCATTATCAGGAGGACTACTTTAACCGCCTCATCCGCCGGATGACCGGGCAGACCTTCTCTTCCTACGTGCAGAGCAAACGCCTCGAAAAGGCGGCCTTTTACCTCATCACCACCTCCGACAGCATCGAGGAAATCGCGGCGAAGGTGGGCTATCAGAACCGTGGTTTCTTTTACCGGATCTTCCGGGAAAAATATGGAATGACACCGGCCGTTTACCGGGCCGAACAGGAGACATCATGATACGAAAAGCAACAGACAAAGACATTGACGAACTGTGCCGCATCGCAGACGAAGGCAAGCGGCAGTTAAAGCGCATCGGAATTGACCAGTGGCAAAAGGGGTATCCGAACCGGGAAATCTGGGAGGATGACGTTACAAAGGGCCTGGCCTGGGTCGTGGAAAAAGAAGGGAAGGTGATCGCCGCGTTCACGCTGCTCACCGAGCCGGAGCCTTCCTACGATGTGATCGACGGAGCCTGGCTGACCGGCGACATCCGAAACTACGCTTCGCTCCACCGCGTTTGTGTGGCCGACGAGGCAAAGGGCCAGGGCGTTGCGGGCGAACTCTTCGCGTTTTCCCTGGAAAAGACCCGGGAGCTTCACCTCCCGTCCCTGCGGATCGACACGCACCCGGGCAACAAGCCCATGCGCCGGGCCGTGGAAAAAGCCGGTTTTCTCTTCTGCGGTGACATCCGCATCATCGGCGGCAGCGAGGACGGCGGAGAGCGGGTGGCCTACGAGATGCTGGCGTAGGAAATCTTCCTGCGGCGCTGGTGCGCTTCTATAATACCTATGAAAGTCGAAGGTGCCTGGTCTCATAAAATCTCTATAGACGCTCTATAGAAATCTTATGAGGCCAGGCACCTGCATGTTTACGCGATTACAATGCGGCCTCCCGCCATTCTCATCATTCGGATTACTTCCTGTTTCCGAATCATTTCCAACTCCATCAGGATCTGTTCGATCTCACGGCGCTGTCCGGCGGTAAGCGCGAAATCCTTGGGAGGCCTTAACTTGCCCGCTCCCTCCTCTTTCATTCGCTTTTCCTCCTTCTTAAGTCAGACTCACTTCAATAAAAACCCTCATGCAGCGCTGCGCGCTGCTACACATGCTATGAAAGCCGAACGCAGGTTTTCACTCCCTTTGAAAACCCACATGCGGCCTAACGGCCGTGCTACACGCTATGAGATCACCTCTGCGCATAGATTCGCGCTAAGTGATTTCGCATAAGACTATACACGAATTATGTAACAAAGCTGTATATTTTTTCTAACATTCCTATTGAAGGGGAAGAACAAGAGGAGACGCTCCTTTTTGCAGGGTGTGAGCAAAGGAGAACAAATAAAAGGAGACTGATCCTTTTTGCAAGCCTGCAAAAACAGATCGTCCCCTCTTGATAGTTTCTATTTATTCATCTACAGCTTCTCTGCCTTTTTCTGCGCTTCTTCCTTCATCCGGCGCTTCATCTCGGCCAGTTCTTCCTGTACTGCGTCGGAAGCTTTTTTCACTTCTTCATCGAAGATGATGTCGAATTCGCCGGCGAACAGCTTGACGTCTCCGTTGAAGCCTTGTTTGAAATGATAGACGCCGCTCATGGTTTCGGCTTTGTCCAGGCCGATCGGAATTGCCTGAAAATCGTAGATGGAGCAGCCGGTTTCCATGGCCCACATCATCATGTTCCACTGCATCAGGTGGTTGGGCATGCGGTTTCGCTCCTCGTTGGAGGAGGCGCCATACACATAGCAGGTCTTTCCTGCATAGTTGGTGGCAATGGCTGCGGAGATGGGCTTGTCCTCATAAAAGCACATGTACAGGCGCACCTGATCTCCAAAGGCATCCAGGAAATAGTGGAAATAGATTTCCGGGCGAACCAGGTAGTTGTCCCTGAGGCCCGTTTCTTCGTAGAGCCGCTCAAATTCCGGAAGCATCTCTTTTCCGACCACCCGGCATTCCACGCCCCGGCGGCTGGCGAGGCGGATGTTGTAACGCCATTTCTGGTGGAACGACTGCATTAAAGCTTCCGTGTCCCCATGAAACTTTGTCAAATCAATCATGTAATTGCAGCGTCTTTGGATGGTGTCGTACTCCGCCAGATCCGGCGTGTGCAGGTATCCGTAGCGCCTTGCCATTTCGATAAACTCCTGATCCGTGGACAGGACCATCGGATCCATTTTAAACTGGAACGCGTTTTTCTGCCTGGCCAGTTCCCTCACGCCCGCCGTCAGATCCGCAAAGGTTTCCTCGTCGTGATAATCCATCACGGGACCGCGCGGTACGTACAAAAAGTTCTTGCCATAGCCTTCCAGTTCCTGTGTGAGGATCGCCATGCCGCCTCGTATTCTTCCGTCCTCCCCTCGGGAAACCAGAACGCCGCTTCCCCAATTTCTCTTGACCTCAGCCCAGTGAATCGATTGCATAAACGTCCCGTTGGGATGTCGAAGAGCAAAATCCTCGTATTCGCTGTACTGATTTTCCTTCAAAATTTCAAACATGTTTTCTTCTTTCTTTAAAACCTGTAAGACGTACGCCCCTTTTCATACGCTCTTGCGGTTTTATCCATTTGTATTGTACCGCTGCTTTGTTTGCTCTTCCTATCTGTATCCAATTCTTTTCTTGCAACGGTATCATCGGAGTATCTTATCAGATTTTCCGGATTTAAGCAACCCATCTATCCCTTTTCACCTGTTTATTAAGATTTTAGTAACAATCTTTGGTTGAAGCGACGCGGCCGCTTTCATGTACTATCCCAGCAGATACTCCATGAGCTCCGGATAGCTGCCGTGCGGGATCTCCGTAATGTCACGGTTTTTCCGATTGACCATGTGATCCGTGAAGAGGAACACCTGCATGCCGGCAGCCTTCGCCGCGAGCACGTCCTCGTCCACGTCGTTGCCCACCATCAGGCATTTCTCCGGGGCGATGCCCAGGCGCCTCGCCATCTCGGTATAGTAGTTCGGGTTCGGCTTGCAGTATCCGATGTTTTCGTATGTGGTGATGAGCTCAAAATCCTCCGCCGAAAGGCCGGCCCACTTCATGCGGCGCAAAGTGGCCACCTCCGGGAACACCGGATTGGTCGCCATCACAAGGCGGACCTTTCTCTTTTTCAGCTCCTGCACCACCTCGTTCGCGCGCTCGTCAAAGCCGCAGATTTCCTTTGCCCCGCCGAATTCATTCCTGTAGAACGCGTCGAAATGGTCGATGTCCTGATAGCCCTTTTCCCCATAGATCCCGGAGAAAAAGTCCCAGAACGCCTGATCATTGGTCTTGCTGCCGTCGTTGCGGATCATGGCGTAGGTGCCGCCCCAGACAGATTCGACCAGCTTCTCCGGCTCATAGCCATACTCCGTCATTTTCTTCGCCAGCAGCTTAAAATAGGTTCCGGTGAATTCATCCTGCTCAAGCGGCAGAAGGGTTCCGTCCAGGTCAAAGAGCACGGCCTCGATCCCCGTTAGTTTCTCGGGCCGGCTCAGCTCCGACTCCGTTTCCCCAGGCTGACTCACTCCGGCATCAGCCGTTTTTTTTTGCGTTTCAGAGAGCTCTTTTTGGATGTTTCCCACCATCTTCTCCGGGCGCACGTACTCATCAAACTGCTCCCCGGTCAGAAAGCCCAGGCGGATGGCCTCCTCGCGCAGCGTCGTCCCGTTCTTGTGGGCGGCCTTCGCGATCTTCGCCGCATTTTCGTAGCCAATGTGCGGATTGAGCGCCGTCACCAGCATGAGCGAATTTTTCAGATTGGCCTCAATCTTCTCGCGATTGGGGCGGATACCGGATGCACAGCGTTCCTCGAAGCTCTTCATCGCATCGGACAGAAGGCGGACCGACTGCAGATAGTTGTAGATGATCACCGGCATGAACACGTTCAGCTCAAAGTTGCCCTGGCTGGCGGCAAAGCCCACGGCGGCGTCGTTTCCCATCACCTGCACGGCCACCATCGTAAGCGCTTCGCACTGGGTAGGGTTGACCTTGCCCGGCATGATGCTGCTGCCCGGCTCGTTTTCCGGGATGAAGATTTCCCCGATGCCGCAGCGAGGGCCGCAGGATAAGAGCCGCACATCGTTGGCGATCTTCATCAGATCCGCCGCCAGCGCCTTTAAAGCTCCGTGGGCGGCGCAGATGGCGTCCTTGGAGGTAAGCGCGTAAAACTTGTTTTCCGCGCTCACAAAACGGGTACCGGTATACTCCGAGATTTTCTTCGCCGTGAGATCGCCAAACTGCGGATGGGCATTTAAGCCCGTGCCGACCGCGGTGCCTCCGATGGCCAGCTCGCGCACGTACTCCAGGGCGCTCTCCGCCATGCGGCGGCTCTGGCGCAGCATAAAGGCCCAGCCGCTGATCTCCTGCCCCAGCGTCAGGGGCGTGGCATCCTGCAGATGAGTGCGCCCGATCTTCACGATGTCCATATATTCAGCGGAAAGGCGCTCTAAAGTCCCCGCCAGCTGGTCGATGGCCGGATACAGGCGCTTTTCGGTCTCCAACACCGCCGCGATGTGCATGGCAGTGGGGAAGGTGTCGTTGCTGGACTGGCCCTTGTTGACGTCGTCATTCGGGTGAATGCGCCGCACGTGGCCGCGTTTGTTGACGCCCCCGGCTACCACCTCATTCATGTTCATGTTGCTCTGGGTTCCGCTTCCGGTCTGCCAGACGGCCAGCGGGAACTCCCCGTCATGCTGCCCCGCGGCGATTTCCTCACAAAAAGAGGCGATCTCCTGCGCCACATCCGCCTCCAGCATGCCAAGCTCCGCGTTCGCCTTCGCAGCTCCCATCTTTAAAAGAGCCAGTGCATGCACCACTTCCAGAGGCATTTTTTCCGTGCCAATCGGGAAATTCTCCAGACTTCTCTGTGTCTGAGCGCCCCACAGCTTATCCGCCGGAACTCTCATCTCGCCCATCGTATCATGTTCAATCCGGTATTCCATTTCGTTCTCCTATATTGATTAATCTTTACTTTTTCCCCTGTTTTCGGTAAAATACTAACAACGTGGCTATTCGGCACAGGTAAGATCCGGCAGGTGAAAGAAAAACCAGCCCGGCTTTTTATACTCCCTGAATGGTTACTTAAAACACATCCAAAGGGGGATTTTCATGTTCTCTGACCTGACTCGCATACAAAAAGATATGGAAGCATTCGCCGCGTGCACCGCCACCCCGGGCTCCGGATGCACACGGCTTTCTTTCAGCCCCTCCTATAGGAAGGCAATCGACCATGTGCGTCAGGAAATGACCGCCTGTGGCCTCTCTGTTTCGATGGATCCCTCCGGCGTTCTGGTGGGCGTGCGGGAAGGCCTGGACATGAGCGCCCCCGTCACCCTGATCGGCAGCCACTTGGACAGCGTCATAAGCGGCGGAAACTACGACGGTACCTCCGGCATCGCCGCGGCACTTGAAATCGCCCGGCTGATGCAGGCGGAAAACTATACGCCGAAGGCCCCCATCTGGTTTGTGGTGTTCCCGGAAACCACGGGGTCCCGCTTTGGGAGCGCCAACTTAGGAAGCCGCGCCTTCTGCCGGCTTTTAAAGCCCGAAGATTTGGACCAGATCGCCGACTCTTCGCGCGTCACGCTCCGCCAGGCGCTTTTAGGCTTCGGCACGGACCCGGACCGGATGTTCGCAAGCAGCGCGCCGTCCATCGCCCGCTACCTGGAGCTCCACATCGAGCAGGGGCCGTTCCTGGAGCAGGTCCGCTGCGATCTGGGCATCGGCGAAGCCATTTCCGGCGTCGACGTGTACCGCTTTACGATCCACGGCCGCGCGGACCACGCCGGCACCACCCCGATGACCGCCCGCGCGGACAGTTTTCAGATTGCCGCCCGTGCCGCCATCGCCACAAGTGACGCGGCACTTGCCCTGGCCGATGGAACCACAGCCACGGTGGGCTCTTTTTCCGTGTATCCCGGCAGCTACAACATCATCCCCGGGCAGGTTTCCTTCACGGTGGACATCCGCAGCAAATCCGACAAGAGCCGCACCAAAATCTACCGCGTGCTGACTCATTATCTGGACAGCGTCTCCAAAGAGCCGGACATCCGCTATGAGGTGAGCGACCTGGTCCACTACCCGGCCGTGCAGATGGACGGGGACATGCGGCGGCTTCTTACCACCACCGCCAGGGGTCTGGGGTATTCCGCCCGGGCCGTCTCCACGGGAGCCTTTCATGACGCCGTCGTGCTTTCCTCCTTCGCGCCTACCGCGCTGGTCTTTGTCCCCAGCCATAACGGGCGCAGCCACTGCCCGGAGGAGTACACCTCCTTGGAGGACCTGCAGAAGGGGGTCGAAGTGTTGTACGCGGCTGTGAAGGAGCTGACGGCGTAGCGGCTACTTCGGTGCCTGACATCATTAACCGCTACTCCGGTGCCTGACACCATTAACCGCTACTCCGGTGTCAGGCACCGTATAATTGCTTCACCGCCGCCTCTATCTGCTCCCGCGAGGCGGCTACCTGCCCCTGCACAAAGAAGGGCCTGCCGCCTCCCCGGCCGTTTAAAGCAGTATTGAGGGCCTTCGTAAAGTCCTTTAAGTTTCCGTCCTTCTGCCCGATGCAGTAGCGGTATCCTTCCTCATCGCTTCCCGTAAAGGCCGCACAGATGCCGCCGCAGGTTTCCATCACATCGTTCACCAGCTTGCGGAAATTGTCGGGGGAGAGCCGGTTTTCAAAGAGAAGCACATGTCCTGCCCCTTCATAGCGCTTTGCCTCTTCCCGCAGCAGCTGAAACTCCCGCTCGTTCTCGCGCACCTTAAGCTCCACGCACTCCGCCTGCAGGCGCTTCACCGCCGCGGACGTCTCATCCCATTTTGCGGAGAGCAGGTGAGAGACCGTGTCGTTTTCTTCCTTCACGCGGTTTACATAGGCCAGGGCCCGGCTCCCGCAGAGCAGGAAAATCCGGGTTCCGCCCTTCATCCGCATGGAGGACAGCAGCAGAATCTGGCCGATCTCGCCGGAGCGTCTCAAGTGAGTGCCGCAGCACGCGCAGGTATCGGCGCCCGGCCATCTGGTGATGCGCACATCGCCCGTCAGTTCCTTTTTGCTCCGATAGACAAGCGTTTCCAGCTCTTCCCTGGTGGGCCAGAGGATTTCCAGCTCATGGTTTTCCCACACGTAACGGTTCGCATCCCGCTCCAGCCTGCGGATCTCCTCCTCCGGGATCTCGTAGTTAAAGTCGATCTCGATCACTTCACTTCCCAAATGAAACCCCACGTTATCGCATCCGAACCGCCCGCAGATCATCCCGCTCACGATGTGCTCGCCGGAATGCTGCTGCATATGGTCAAATCTTCTTTCCCAGTCGATCTCGCCTTCCACCGCGCTTCCCGGAAGCAGCTCCCGATCCGTATAGTGCCAGATTTCTCCGTCTTTTTCGTGGACTTCCCGCACGCAGGCATCCCCTAGGCGCCCTGTGTCATAGGGCTGCCCGCCGCCCTCCGGGTAGAACGCGGTTTCCGCAAGGCGGACGGCAAAGCCGTCCTGGCGCCGGCGGCATTCCTCTACCGTCGAGGTGAAGGTTCTTTGGTACGGGTCATCATAGTATAATTTTATTGTTGACATTGCTCTCCCCTGGTGCCAGGCCACATTAATGGTACGGGTCATCATAGTATAATTTTTTTGTTGACATTGCTACATCTTCTCCCCTGGTGCCAGGCCCCATTTGTGGCCTGCCTACTTCTTCCCCTTGCTGCCCTTTCCGGCGCGCTTGGACAGGCGCACAGCCGAAACTTCCGCGTCGGGTTCGCCGCCCGCCGGATCCAGAACGATCGCCTGATCCACTCGGTCATCCTTGGAAAGCAGGATGCCGCGCACACCAACACTGGTGCGCTTCTGCTCCGGCACCTCGCTTAAGGCAAAGCGCAGGCGGAAACCGTCGTGGGTCTTTAAGTACAGCTGGCTGCCCTGCACCGCCTGCACGGAAAGCACCTCGTCGTCCTCGGCAAGCTTGGTGGCCTGGATGGTTCGGCGGGAGGAAATAAACTCCCCACCATCCACGATCTTGACGTTGCCCTGGCGCGTCACAAAGAGGATCTTCTCCGCCACAATCACCGACTCCGGAAGGATCGCGACAATGCTTTCCTTCTTGCTGTCGTAATTGGTGATGTTGTCAAGCGGCGTTCCCTTTTCCTTGCCGCGAATGCCCGGGAGGTCCTCCACCCGGCAGGTGTGCACGTTGCCGGTCGTGGTGAAAATATACACGCGGGAAGCGCTCATCACCGGGAAGCAGACGCGGTTTTCCTGCTCGATGGCTTCCTTATTTTTCTCGTAATAGGAAACCTCGTAGGTTTTTCCGTAGCCAAAGCGGTCTGCCGCGAAAATCAGCTCCCGCTCTTCCACGATCGGCGCCACATCCGCCACGGGCTCCGCGTCCACGATCTCCGTGCGGCGGTCGCGCCCGAACTGGCGCTTGTAGGACAGCAGGTCCTTTTTAATCACCGCGATCATGGAGTCGTAGGAATTTAAAATGTCCTCGTACTGGCGGATCTTCTTAAGCGACTCCTCCTGCTCTTCCTGCAGCGCCAGCACTTCCAGACCGATCAGCTTTTGCAGGCGCATCTCCAGGATGGCGGTCGCCTGGCGCTCCGTAAAGGTCAGGGTTCTCGCGATCTTCTCGGCCTTTTTCGTCTTGAAAGTCACGTTGTCGGGGCGCCCCATCAGCGCTTCCTTCGCGTCCTTCACGTTCTTGCTGCCGCGGATGATTTCGATGATCACGTCGATCAGGTCGATGGCCTTGATCAGACCTTCCTGAATCTCCGCCTTCTCCCGCTCCTTGTCCAGAAGGCTCTGGTACTTGCGGGAGTTCACCTCGATCTGAAAATCCGTGAACTGCTCTAAAATGGTCTTTAAGCCGCACACCTGCGGGACGCCGTCCACGATGGCCAGCATGCTCACGCCAAAGGTGTCCTCCAGCCTGGTTTTTTTCAGGAGAATGTTTTTCACCCGCTCCGGGTCCGCGCCGTTCTTCAGGGTCAGCACGATTCGGATGCCTTCCTTGGAGGACTGGTTGGTGATGTCCACCACCTCCGGCAGCTCCTTCCCTTCCAGCATCTCGCCCAGGCTGCTGATAAACTTCGGGATGCCCATTCCCACCATCGTGTAGGGGATCTCCGAAATCACCAGGTTGTCGCGCTCGCCCCTTTTATCCGCCTTTTCCAGCTCCATCCGGCCGCGCAGCCGGATTTTACCGCTGCCGGTTTCGTAGATGGCCGGCAGATCCTTCTTATTGACGATCAGGCCGCCGGTCGGGAAATCCGGGCCGGGCATGTAGCTCATCAGCTTTTCCAGCGAAATATCCGGATCCTGTAAGTAGGCGATCTCCGCGTCGATAACCTCGCGCAGGTTGTGCGGGGGGATGTTGGTGGCCATGCCGACCGCGATACCCTCGGAGCCGTTCACGAGGAGGTTGGGGATGCGGGCCGGCAGCACCACCGGCTCCTTCTCCGTCTCGTCAAAGTTGGGGATGAAATCCACGACGCCCTTGTCCAGGTCCGCAAGCAACGCGTCCTCGCTCAGCTTGGTCAGCCTGGCCTCCGTGTATCGCATGGCGGCCGCCCCGTCTCCCTCGATGGAGCCGAAGTTTCCGTGCCCGTCCACCAGGATTTCGCCTTTTTTGAAATCCTGCGCCATCACAACCAGGCAGTCGTAGATGGAGGAATCGCCGTGCGGGTGATATTTACCCATGGTATCGCCCACGATACGGGCGCTCTTTCTGTGCGGACGATCGTGCCGCACACCCAGCTCCTCCATGGCAAACAGCGTGCGGCGCTGCACCGGCTTTAAGCCATCCCGCACGTCGGGAATGGCGCGGGCGGTGATAACGCTCATGCTGTAATCGATATAGGACTTACTCATTTCATCGGTAAAGCCCGTTTTCAGAATACGCTCCGGGGCGGTTTCCGCCCAGGTATCGTTTGTTTTCTTAGCCATATATTTTTTCTTTCTATACGTCTAACGTTGCGTAGACGGCATTTTCCTGAATATAATTCCGGCGGGGCTCCACCTCGGTTCCCATGAGGAGCGAGGTCAGCTGATCCGCCGACTGCACATCGTCAATCTCGATCTGCTTTAACAGGCGCGTCTCCGGGTTCATGGTGGTTTCCCAGAGCTGCTCCGCATCCATCTCACCCAAGCCCTTGTAGCGCTGGAGCTTAAAGTTTCGGTGGCTCTTGCGGTACTTGGCGAGGGCCTCATCATCATATAAATACTCCGCCTCACCGCGCGCAGGAATGGTCTTGTACAAAGGCGGCATGGCGATATAGACATGCCCCTCGGAGATCAGCTCCGGCATGAAACGATAGAAGAAGGTGAGCAGCAGCGTACTGATGTGCGCGCCGTCCACATCCGCATCGGCCATGATGATGATCTTGTCGTAGCGGAGCTTACTGATATCAAAGTCGTTGCCCAGGCCCTCGGAAAAGCCGCAGCCAAAGGCGTTGATCATGGTCTTGATTTCGGCGTTCGCGAGCACCTTGTCCATGGAGGCTTTCTCCACGTTCAGGATTTTGCCGCGGATCGGCAGAATCGCCTGGTAGCGGCGGTTGCGGGCCGTCTTGGCGGAGCCGCCGGCGGAATCGCCCTCCACAATGAAGATTTCACACTTGGAGGCATCCCTGCTTTCGCAGTTGGCCAGCTTTCCGTTCGAATCAAACGAATACTTGGATTTCCCCAGCAGGTTTTCCTTGTTTTTCAGCTGGTTTTTGCGGACCGTGGCCGAGCGAGTCGCGCACTTCAGCATCTCCTTCAGTTCGTCCAGGTTCTTGTCCAGATAGACCGGCAGCTGCTCGGCTGTGACGGCCGCCGTCGCTTTCGCGGCGTCCGCGCTTCCCAGCTTTGTCTTGGTCTGGCCTTCAAACATCGGGTCAGGGTGACGGATGGAGATGATCGCCGTCATGCCGTTTCGCGTGTCGGCGCCGGTGAAGTTTTCGTCCTTCTCCTTTAACACACCCAGTTCCCGGGCATAGCTGTTCATGATCGCGGTAAAGCGGTTCTTGAAGCCCGTCAGATGCATGCCGCCTTCCGCGGTATAGATGTTATTGCAGTAACCTAAAATGGTTTCCTCGAAGGTGCGGGTAAACTGCAGGCACACATCCACCTCGATCCCGTCCTCCTTGCCGGAGTACGCGATGATCCCGGTCACGCATTCCTTGCCCTGATTGAGTTCCTTAATATACCCGCGGATGCCCTCCGGCTCGTGGTATTCCAGGCTTTCCTGCTCCCCCTCCCGCTCATTCACGAACAGGATGGTAAGCGTGGGGTTTAAGTAGGCGGTCTGGTGCAGACGGCTTTTGATGGACGATGCCTTGAAGCTGTGGTGCCCGAAAATCTCGGGGTCCGGGAAGAACGAAATCTCCGTTCCCGTTTTCTTCGACTTTCCGATCATGGGGATCATTCCCTTTTCCAGCTCCTGATCCGGCTCACCGCGTTTATAACGGTCCGCGTAGACGGCACCGCCCACGCTGGACTTCACGGTCATCCACTCCGACAGGGCGTTCACCACAGAGGAACCGACGCCGTGCAGACCGCCGGACACCTTATACGAGTTGGAATCAAATTTGCCGCCGGCATGCAGCGTGGTAAAAATCACGCGCTCGGCGGAAACCCCTTTTTCATGCAGATCTACCGGCACACCGCGGCCATTGTCCTTCACGGTTGCGCTGCCGTCTTTGTGAATGGTTACCTCGATCCGGCTGCAAAAGCCCGCCAGATGCTCATCCACCGCGTTGTCCACAATCTCGTACATCAGGTGATTGACACCGCGGTAATCGACACTTCCAATATACATACCCGGCCGGCGGCGCACCGCCTCCAGGCCCTCCAGTACCGTAATGGAAGAAGCATTATAGACTTCTTTCATTGAAACCTCCCCAAACTTTCAAACTCGCTCTTTCCCCTCATTGGATAGCGCCCCGCACTTTTAACCCGTAAGCGCGCCCATGCCAGGAAAGCAAACGCGTCAGGAAAGTCTTATCGGCAGAATTTCCTGACGCCATATAAACATATAAAGCACCCACGAAGTGACTCTCATCACCACTTAAGGGATACCGCTTCCGCGCACAGCTTCGCACTTGACGCCCTTACTCTTTTTTCGCTTTCGGTGTCTCGTTTAAAACCCGGCAGCCCCCGGATGCCATGCAGCTTCCACAGTTGCCCATGCAGCCGCCGGACAAACCGGCACGCGGATTATCTGCAAAATCGCCGTGGAAGAGCTTCGGCTGCTTGCTCATATCCACATCCGGCTTCGGCACGGACAGCAGCCGGAAAAATCCGACACAAAGAAGGATAAAGCCGCCCAGCGTTACATGAATGCCATAGGGTAAGCCTATGCCCTTCAGAATCAGGCCTGCCACCAAAACCACGGCGCCGGCCACGAAAAACCAGTTATTTTTGTCTTTCATTGAAAAACTCCCATGCAGCCTTACTTCTTTGCGGCTTTCTGCCCGCCTAAGTGAACCACGTTCACCACCTTCGGGTGACGGCGTGCAAACATACGGACGTGGTGTGCCACCGTGGAGGCCAGAACAAAACCGATACTCATGCCAGCCAGGGCGAGAAGGCACTGCGAACCGTTGGTCGTAAACATCTGCGCGTCGCTCTGGATGATGCCCAGCATGGTGTAATAGAACAAATCTCCGGGGATCAGAGGGATGATCGACGGATAGATGAAAAACGTAGAAGGATCCTTCGTGGCATTGGCAAGAAATTCACCGTAAAGTGCGGCGAAAACGGCAGCCACCGTTGTATACATCAGGCGCACATCGGTCACCTGCATCATCATGATGTAAACAAAACGCGTGAGCGCGCCGCCAAGACCGGCCGGGATCAGATCCAGCCCGCGGATGCGGAAAACGATTCCGAAACCGATGGACGCAAAAAACGACAGGACGACCAAGCGAACGACTTCCATTGTTTCTACCATACGATCCACCTCCCGAAAATAGTGAAGCTGATGTAGGTACCGATCGCCAGCGACAGCGTCTCAAGCGCTACCTTCAAAAGCTGCAGGATACCATTGATTTCGTTGTTACAGAACAGGTTTCGCATGGCATTCACAAGCGGAATACCGGGGAGAACCAGAAGGCTGACCGTGATGACGACGGTCCCCGTGTGATCGCCCAGGCCATAATGCACGAGGAAGATGGCCGCGGTTGTGGCCGCGAACATACAGAACGCGTTGGCCACGATCCGGTCGATCGAAGGGCTGGAAAACATGATCTGCATATAGTGCAGGATAATCGTCACCGGGACGACGGCGACGGCATCCATGACGGTTCCGCCCAAAATAAGGGCCAGGCAGACCATGCCCAGGCACTGGCCTAAAAGGACCACCAGATCCGGATAGTCCTTAAACTCCATAACCTCCTGCAGCATGCCCGAAAGCAGTTCCGGTTCCGGGTGCTCCGCTGCCACCCTGTAGGACAGACGATTTAACTTCTTTAACTGATCCAGGTTGATGCCGGCCGCGGGGATACTGATCTGGCGGGTGGCGTACACACCGTCCGGCCAGGCCGCGCTGACGCTCATATGAGTGTTCAGCAGAAACACGCCCACATCCTTCAGCCCGTATCCGTCGCAGATACGGCCGATCGCCAATTCCACACGCTCCAAGTTCGCGCCGGATACGATCATCTGCCGGGAGATATTGACGATAAACTCCAGCAGGTATTCAATTGGTTTCTTTTGTACCGGTTCCAATGTTCTCTTACGCTCCTTTCCAGGCATCTCTGCCGACATTATAGCGAACGCTTGTTCTTTTGTCAAGTGGCTACTCTCTGGGTTTACTGTAAAACCGTCCGTGCAGGTGATCCGTGCGAATGCTGTTGATGAAGGCTGCCGGATCCGCTTCCTTCACGGTGTTGATCACGCGGCGGCTCTCCGCCCGGGCCACCACCGAATAGACCACGTAGCGGCGGACGTGCTCATAGCTTCCCTCTCCCTCCATGATGGTGGCGCCGTGATGCGAAACCTCGCTGATCCTCGCGGCCACCTCCTCGGGCTTGTTGGTGATGATAAACAGCGTTTCCTGCTGCGATTTCTGATACAGAATGTGCAGGATCTGCGTGGATACATACTGAAAAATGATGGAGTACAGGGCCTTATCCCAACCGAATAACAGGCCGGCAGCGCACAAAATCACCGCGTTGATGCCCAGCACAATGTTCCATCCATCCATCTGTTTCTTCTCCGACAGGTAGATGGCGATAAAATCCGTACCTCCGGAGGTTGCCCCCGCCCGCAGGCAAAGGCTGATTGCCGTCCCGTTGATGATGCCGCCAAAGACGCTGATGAGCAGCACGTCGTAGGTGATCGGATAGGACGGAATCAGGTCGGTCAGAAAGCTTGTCAGCATGATCATGACCAGCGAAAAAATCGTGAACTTCTTTCCGATGAAGCGGAAGCCGACATACACCGGAAAAGCGTTAAGCGGCAAGTTGATAATTGTATACGGAATCTGAATATTCATGTATTCCGCAAAGAAGCGCTGAACCAACACCGTAAGGCCTGTGGCCCCGCCGGGGAACAAGTCACCGGTACGCACAAAGGTCTTGATGTTCAGGGCCATGATAAATGAGGCAACACCGATCAATATCAGTGCTTTTCCATCCTCTTTCCAGGAGAATTTCATCGCGATTCCCTTTCCCTTTTCTGGGCGCCTTAAGCGGATGTTCTTTTCCTGCCTTCCTTGCCGTCCGTTTCGCGTCCGACGCATTGTTTCGTAGCTCCTATACCTTCTCATAAAATTACAGGTTTGTCCAGAGGAGATTTGACGAAAAAATAATTTCAGCACAGGCTGCCTATCAGCTCCCGCGCAAGGCCTTCATATTCCTCCGGCCGCGTGCATTTCTTGATCCGCTTCAGCATCTTCTCCTCGCCCGGAAACGATGCTCCCCAGTACGTCCAAAGCTCCTTCATGCGGTACAGCATGTTCTGCTCCCCGGACATGCCTTCTTTGTAATACCGGCACAGCCGGTCGTGAAAATCCAGCAGTTCTTCCCTTCCGGGACGCTGATTACCGCGGATTTCCGCCAGCAGCCCCGGATCCCGCAAGATCCCGCGGCCGATCATGATGGCCTTTGTCTGAGGAAAATCCGCCTGGATGTGCAGCGCGTCCTCCCTGGTATACACGTCTCCGTTATAGCAGACGGGCATTTTCGCCTTCTCACAGGCCAGGCGATACGCCTCGTAGCGAAGTGTACCCCCGTAAAAGTCCTTCTGGGTCCTCGCGTGGATAATCAGCTCCGACAGAGGGAAGGCGTTAAACAGCTCCAAAATCCAGGGGAATTCGTCCTCATCGTCCACGCCCACGCGGGACTTGACGGAGAGCAGCACCTTCCCGGAGGCAAGCAGCTCGTCCTCGTAGATCGTCTCGAAGAAGGCCTTTAACGCGTAGCATTCCCCTAAAAAGGCGGACCCGCGGCCCCGGGAGGTGACCGTTTTGGACGGACATCCCAGATTCAGATTGATTTCCCGGTAACCGTCCTCGTACAGGACGTGCAGAAGCCACAAAAAGCGCTCCGGCTTGTTCGCCAGGATCTGCGGGACAAGCGGCCTCGCCGGGTTCAGGTGATCTTCGTACTCCCGCCGATCCCGGTGCGTCAGGCTTAAGTTCTGGTTGGGAGATAAAAACGGGGTGAAATATTTGTCGATGTTTCCGAAGCATTCCGCATACGCTTTGCGGTACAGCGCTCCGGTTATGCCCTCCATGGGCGCCAGATAATATTGCATGGACCCTCTTCCTTCACGGAAATCAGGCGATTGCAGGTGATATCGCCCTTACGCACAGCTTCGCACTTCGTGCTCTCGCTGTGCTACAGCACATGAAAGCGGCCGCGTCGCTTCGCTGCTCCGCGCAGCTCTCGCGCCGCTGCAACAAAATTCGGCATTCGCTCCGCTCCCGTTGGTCGCGTAGCTGTATGCCTCATTTTGTTGCTCGTTCGGATGCAATGGCATGAGCCGGAGAGCAAGCTCTCCGCTCATGCCTTGCATCCTCACTCCGCTTTCATAAAAAGAAGGGTGTCCTCTCCGGCCGGATTACGATCCGTCTTGAAAAAGACACCCTCCCCCTATAACTCCTTACGCCTTACGTTTTACGCAAACTTAAAGATCGCGTAGCCAATCGCAGCGCAGATCGCGATAACGATACACCAAGCCATAGCCACGTACATGCCATGGATATCATGCTCCATCTGAGCTAAATGCTTATCAATCATATCGGCCATAGCCGGATCATACTTGCTTGCGTTCTCGGAAATAATCTTACGAAGTTCTTCCATATTCACGGTTGGAGTGCTCCTTTCAGTTTTCTTCTTTGCTGCGGCCGGATCATCTTCGTATCCGGTGACACGATAACGGTTTCTGGATGCGCCGGACTTCTTAGGGGCTTCCGTCTGCGCGGGAGCCGCTGCCGTTTCTGCCTTCTTCGGATTGTTAATCCAAAGTGCGGTCAGGAAGGTGGTCAGACCCCAAAGGATCTGCAGCGCCATCAGGTAATACTTCTGGTTTTCCGGGAGAGCCCCTTCATACAGCTCAAGCAGGATAAAAAGACGGGGAACCAGGCCAAACGTAGCCAGGAAAACGCCGGATGCGCTGTTCTCCGCAAAGCAGGAGAAGCACAGGATGGCCATTCCCAGAAGCAGAACCACATCACAGACCGCCCAGATATTGTCTAAGAGCAGCGTGACATAATCTGTCGCGGGCAGGGACGGCTGAATTTCAAGGTACAGCATGTACCCCTGCAGACCGGCCAGTGCCAGGAAAACGATGCCGGCTAACACGCCGCTGTGAACCAGAAGCGCGATTGCCAGAACCAGAAACAGTCCAAAGAAAATCATCGGGAACAGTGTCAACGGTTCTTCCGGCAGATACGATGCTGCGGCAGGGACGCTCTTTAACGCCATGGGGGCAAAAGGAAGCAGACCCAGAAGCAGCGCGGTGATAAAGGCTAAAGGAAAACGCCATTTCACTTTTTGCATGATACCCTCCTTCTTTCTATTGCCGCATGCATAGCGGCGTTTCATGATGTGTTTATCCGGTTCCAAAAAAAGACCGAATTCTTTCTTTATCATTGTACACTATGTAGGAAAAAAGTCAATCCGGCTTTTAAGGAAAATTTTAGAAAAATAGAAGGGAACAAGGGGAGACGGTCTATCTGCATGGCTTACAGCAACAAGCAGGGGGCCCCTTTTCACACGTCTGCAAAAGGGCCCCCTGCCTGTTCTTTGTTCTCTATTCGTTATTCAATCGTAATGCTCTTCTTCTCTTCAATCTGCTTGGCTTCCTTCTTCGGAACGAAGATCTTCAGGATACCATCCTCGAATTTGGCCTTGATATCGGTCTCATCCACGTATTCGCCAACATAGTAGCTTCTCTGGCAGGAGCTGTAGTAACGCTCGCGGCGGACGAATTTGGTCTTTTCTTCCTTCTCTTCCTTTACGGCAGCCTTGATGGTCAGGTAGCCATCCTTCAGATCGGCGCTCACGTCCTCTTTCTTAAAGCCGGGGAGCTCGATATCCAGCTCATAGCCGTTCTCCACTTCCTTGATATCCGTCTTCATCTTGGTGGGGATGGTGTTGGCCGCGCTGTTAAAAACGGGGTATGCAAAATTATCTACGAAATCGTCCCATACGTTGTTTCCAAAAATGCTGTTCATTAACATAATCATTTCCTCCTTAGGCATTGGCGCCTTAAAAGCGCCGCTTTATTCTTTTTCATGTTTCGACTCTATGTAAAAGAACCTCGGGGAGGATCGTCCGACCTTCGGAAGTTTTTCTCTCTCCCTTCGTTCTGACGATGTTATATCACGTTTGTTGGCACTCGTCAATAGTGAGTGCTAATAACTTTTTCTAAACTTTCTAAACGGGGGATAAACGGGCGGGGAAAGCGGGCCGACCTTATATCCTCTGTCGCATGTATCGGAAATAGTCGAGTTTTTCATGGAAAAACGCGTGTATATAAACGTTCTGTTCATCCGGTTTCATCATATAGAAGATAAGGTAGTGTTTGTGGACCAGATAACGATACCCAAGGGCTTTCAGCACGTAGTCCTTAGGTACAGCTCCACCTTCAGGAAGGTCCTTTAACACCTCGCATTTTTCTTCCAGTTCTCTGACAAAGCGAACAGCAGTTTCCAGATCCCCGGATATTTCATAAATGCCAAAAGCAATTTCCCGCAAATCGCTTTTGGCTGTATCCGTCATGATCACCTGCCATTTCTTCATGCACGATGCTCCTTTAACTCATTTACAATATCCGCAAACGCTTCTTCCGCTAGCTGTATTCTTCCCAGTCTGACATCATCGGCCGCCTGTGCAAGATGGGTGTAAACGGCAAGGCGAGATTCCAGATCCTGAATGTACAATTGCTGTTCCATAAACTGACTGTGATCCAGGATGACTGTATCCTCTCTTCCGTTGACAGTAATCGCAACAGGATTCTTCTTCGTTTCAGCAGAAATTGCAGCATAATGAGTACGGAGGTCTTTCGAGGGTCTGATAGAAAGTGTCTGTATCATATGTATCTCTCCTCTCTATTTAGTAGTCAAATTATATTCTATTATGACCACCTCTGTCAAGTGGTTCCGATCTTTTCCTCCCAGTACCACCCGCCCTTTTGATGCTCCGTGAACGGTAACCCTTTCTGTCTATATCTCCCCCAACCTCTTAAGCAGCTTCGCGATCTCCCCGACCGGGATCCGGCACCTGCCGCCGGAGATTCCAACCGGGATCTCCCCATCAAAGGGGTATAGCGTGACATCCATGTCTTTTTCCATCTCGTAGACAATCACCTTCCCGCGCTCGTAGTCCAGCGCCCAGTATTCCCGCACCCCGGCCTTCATGTATTTGGTTACCTTAAGGCCCAGATCCATTTTCCGGGAGCCAGGAGATATCACTTCCACCACCAGATCCGGCGCACCAAAAACGCGTCCTTTCTTCATCTTGGAAAGATCGCAGAGAACCATAAGATCCGGCTGCAGGGTTGTCTTTTCATCGTTATCCAGCATAACGTCCAGCGGGGACAAGAGGGCCATACACTCCGGGTGATCCTTCACGCAATTCACAAACATCGAGTAAAGCTGCCCCACAATGATCTGGTGACGGTTATTCGGTGCCCC
This sequence comes from Lachnospiraceae bacterium, assembly GCA_017479935.1. GTDB lineage: Bacteria > Bacillota > Clostridia > Lachnospirales > Lachnospiraceae > RGIG5021. The sequence continues at coordinate 772 of JAFVBO010000126.1, read as the reverse complement.
CATATCGTAGAAGCTACCGTCAATCAGCTCCACCCGCCTTTCATCCGGCAGAGCCAGATAATCCCCATAGGTGAACTCTCCGTCTGTTTTATTTCTTCTTTTCAAAACCGCCGAGGTTCCATAAACGGCTTCCTGCTCCCGGATCTGCCCCGTCTGGGTATGGACAGGGTACGTCCCGGGGGTTCGTTCCTTTTGGCTTATGCCTTCCTCTTTTCCGTTTGAGACTTCTCCCTGCCCTGCATCTGCCCGTTCCTTCCCTTCTACAGGTGCATCAAACCCGGGCGAAAGCTCCGGAAACAAAATCCGTTCAATCGCCGCCATAGAATCGATCCGCGGCGATTTTGTTACCCCGGCAAAGATTTTCTGCACGGTGCCAAGCGGGACTCCGGACTGCCTGGCCACTTCCAGGTTGGTGTAACCCAGTTCCCTTTTTCTCTTTTTCAGTTCGGACAGTTGTCTCATTGGAAGCTCCTTTCAGACATCGGGGGGCAGGGTGGCTGACAAGGAGGGATGGGCCTTGTCAGGCGCAAGGTTGACACACTCTATGGGTGATCAGAACAAATGTTCTTCTGCAATTTCCATTATAGCATATATTTCCGTGTTTGCAACCGTTTTTGGAAATATTTCAAGGAGGTGACAGCTTCCTGTATACTATAACCAGTAGCAAGAAACCCCTTGACTAAAAATGATACCTCAAGTAAAGTTGGATAATTACTGACCCGGTAAAGTTGGTAAAATCCAAGAATACGAGAGGTATCATGCAATGAATAAT
>JAFVBO010000125.1 GCA_017479935.1 Lachnospiraceae bacterium | reverse complement strand
GACGGGCCTGTGTCACAAAACTGACAGATGTCAGTTATGTGACACAGGCCCGTCCCCTGTCACCTCCCTGTCACCTTTTATGACACAGAACCGTCCCCTTCAGCTTTTGGATTCTGTCAGATGCAATCATCAATACCCCAACGTATCATTCACCAGAATCACATGGATCCGGTCTTTGTGCCTGGAATACCTCGTGATGAGGAACTGGCAGCAGATCGTATCCGGAGATTTGCAGTTAAAGCAGGCACCGGTGGAAGCGCAAGGCGTGGAGAGGCCGAAGCGCTGGGCGTTTGTGGGCGCAGCTACATTGCGGGCGCGCTTTAAGGCACCATCCACATCGTTACAGATTTTGTTCATGCCCACGATGAGGAGCACCTTCTTCGGGCCCTGGGCAATGGCGGACACGCGGTTGGAGTTACCGTCGATGTTGACGATCACACCATCGTTCGTCATGGCGTTGGCGCTGGCCAGGAACACATCCGCATCATACGCGGCCAGCATGGCGGCGCGCTTGTCTTCCATCTGATCGCGGTCGATGAAATTGTAATTGCCTTCCTTTAAAGCCTTTACCAGGCCGATCTCATGCACGCTCATGCCGCCGCCCATCGTGCAGGTGCTGCCTTCCGGGATCAGGGAAAGAGCCAGCGAAAGCGCTTCTTCTTTATCCTTTGCGTAGTAGCCGGTCATGTTGCGGGAAGCAAGGCCCTTGATGACCGTCTGGGCAAGAAGTTCGTTTCTCTTGAAAATGTTGTTGTCCATGGTGTTTTACTCCTTCTTGATTTCTTTGATATCAGGTGAAGCAGCACGTGTGCTGCACAGTTGTGTTATCATCATAGTATAGGAATGATTGGATGTCAAGGATGGTAAAAACAGGGAAAAGCATGTAGATCGGAAGGAGACGGCCTGAAAGGGGCTGCCGCACAAATTCCATTTTGATGCAGGAATTTGTACGGCAGCCCCTTTTATTGTTCTATTTTTCCGGATGCCGGATGATGTCCGCTAACAGCCAGATGCCGGATAAAACCGTGCACAGCGCGAAGACAGCCAGAAGGACATTGAGCAGCGTCTCCCACCAGGGTGTCAGCGGCACTACCGTTGATCCGGGCGTAATGCCGTCCATGCCCCGGGAATGAAGGACGGTGTAAAGAACCCGGTGAGCGGATTCGCGCATGCGCCAGGCAAGGGTGGCGCTTGGCGTCAGACCGTCCGGGCCGTAGTCGGCGTATTCGGCGGCCATTCCTTCGTCTGTGATCTCCGAGAGGCCACGGCCCGGATAGTGATCCGGGATGTCGTTCCCCGCCAGCACCATGTGGGGTTTTGACATGTATACAGCGTTATACATATCTGTTACAGCAAACCCGCTCATCCCGGCTTCGCCCCGCAGCCATCCGGTCATGAGGGGTTCGCTGGCGGCGGCCCAGATAGCGCCGATCCGGTTGAAGGCGGACATGACGCATTTGGCGTCCGCGTAAAGGATCGGGAGCTCAAAGGCGCGCAGATAATTTTCCCGCAGGGCCTGTTCATTCACCCAGGTGACGATGCCGGCACGGTTGTTCTCCTGATCGTTTACGACAAAGTGTTTGTTGTAGACGTACAGTCCCTTGGACTGGATTCCTTTCGTCTCGGCCGCGTCAATCAGGCCGGTCAGAATCGCATCCTCAGAATAATACTCAAACACCCGGCCGGCGTAGGGCGTGCGGTGGATGTTCAGGCCGGAGCCGTAGAACCCGGCGTAGCCCGCCCACATGCCGTCCTCGCCGATGATCTCGCCGGCTTCTTCCATCAGAGCCGTATTCCTTGTGGCGGCCAGGATGCCGTTGCAGGGGAAGCAGGTGCCGGTCAGCTCCTGATCCGGATCATTTGTCAGCACCGCGTACCCGCTCTGGCCGTAGCCATACCGTTGGGTGACGCCGCCAGGGCCGTTGTGGTCCAGCGTCCTGGGCTTTCCGATCTCCGGGATGTCGATGGTCATCCGCAGGCCGGTCGCGCAGAGCTTAGCTGTCTGGGTGAAAGTCAGCTGATCCAGAAGGCTGTCCCACACCGGATCGTCGTAGGCGATCACATCCCCGTTTTCGTCCACGCGCAGATCAATCAGCTGCAGCGCGGTCTCGGTTGAGCCATACGTCGGAAATGCCAGTCCCTCCGGGTCCTCGGGGATGTCTGCCTCATCCAGGACCACATCCTCGATCAGCTGTGGCGTCGCCTTCAGGTGAACAAAATTGTCGTTCGCCCCATCCCCATCTCGGTCTTCCCACAGCATCAGCGTGCCTTCCCAGTCCTGCCGGGACAGATAGGTGACCGCACTCATTCCCCGGCCGGAGTAGGTGTTGATGTCGCACTCGGAAAACAGCGGCGTGACGGGGTTTTCGGTTCCCATCGCTTTTGCGTAGGTTTGCGCGTCAAACTCATAGGAAAGAGCTTGCACGAGGGTGGGGTTGCCAAGCTCTGACAATCCGTCCGCTTGGAGTTTTTCTCCCGCGGACATAGGCGTTTCGCCTGCCCTCGTCATACCATCCGCTCCGGTCTTTCCCTTCGCGGCCAGGATGTTGTTGATTGCATCATGGGCATCTTTTCCTGCCGTCAGGTAGTACGTGCCCGCATCCAGCACATACGTCCCTTTCCCGAAGGTGTCAAATGAGGCAAAGAAATATTCCGGGACATGAACCGTCACAGTCTCCGTTTCCCCCGGCGCAAGGAGCCCGGTTTTGGCAAAGCCCGCCAATTCCACGGCTGCTTTTTCTATTTTCTGGGCACGATCATAGTCCGTGTAGGGTTTTTGCAGAAAGATCTGCACGGCTTCCTTTCCCGCGACAGCTCCGCTGTTCGTCACTTTTACGGATACCTCGTACGCGGTTTCGCGGCCGGAGCCCGTCTTGGTCACGGTCAGATCCGAATAACGAAAGTCCGTGTAGCTGAGGCCGTAGCCAAAGGGATAGGCCACAACGGCGTTGTAGTCGAAGTTGCCTGCCCCGGGCGTCTTCAGCACCACATCCTCGTACCGAGTCTCGGTGTACTTATATCCAACGTACAAGCCTTCCTGATAGACTACGTAGCGGTTAAATTCCGTCCCAAGGTCGCTGAACCTGGAAAAATCCTCGTATTCATAAACACCAAAGTTGGCGACAGCCGGGTTTTGACGATTGTCCATCCACCAGGTGTCCGGAAGTTTGCCGGAGGGATTCACCGCTCCGGATAAGATTTCTCCCACGGCGTACAGGCCTGTCTGACCCACAGACCCGATCCAGAGCGCCGCATCCACCCCGTACTTCTCGTCATCGATAAAGTCCATGGCGATCGGGTTCGCGGAATTGATAAGCAGCGTAATGCTGGCGATCTTGCCGCTGTCCTTCAATGCTTTCAACCCGCGCAAGGTGTCCAACTCTTCCTGATTCAGGCGGAGATAATCCCCGTTCGTCCCGTCCACCTGGGTTTCCACCCGCACGTCCGCGCCTTCTCCACCGACCCGGCCAATACAATAGATGGCTGCTTCCCCGTGCCCAAAGAAAGCTCCCGCGCCTTCGGTCACCTTGTCCCACGGAGCTTCCCCGATGTAAGGGCGCTGCAGGGCCATGGCGCGAAGCGTGGCGACGGCGTCTTCCCCTTCCGGCGCTTTCTTCTCCACTGCCATCTTAGAGCGGCTATACTCGCTTTCCTCGTACCACTTCGTGAGCGCCGCATTCACCGTAAACCCCGCGCGCTCCAGCGCCTCCTTGAATTTCGGAGCCTCGGATGTGGAAACTGACCCGGAGCCGGTGCCCGCGTACACCGGGTAGACCGAGGTTATGCCAAAGACGGAAACCTCCCCCTTCGCAAGGGGCAGCGTCCCGTTTTCATTCTTCAGCAGCACCGCGCCCTCCGCTTCCACTTCCTGCGCCTTGGCATAACCGGCTTCCTTCAGTTCCTTTATGCTTCCGTAGACCGTTGGATAGTAATGAACATACTCATCACTTTCTTCCTCGCTTCTGCTCACGATCTCGTAGGTCTTGACTCCCAGCGCCGTGTTGATCGCCCCGGCGTTCTCCAGCGCGATCGCACGGCCTGTGAAGATGACGCCCAGAAGAACGCAACATACATTGAACAGAATCTTTTTGATCAGTCTTCCCCTCATGGTTTCCTTACTCCTTTCCCGGTTTTTTGACAGGGTACAATCCTTATTCCGCCCTTTTCTCTCAACCGGTCCTCTTATAATTGTTCGGAGCCTATTATATCCCAGCTTTTTTCCCTTATCAACCTTGTCGGGGCTTGAGAACGGGAAAAGGGGACGGTTCTCCAGACTCTCAGAGGAAAGGGGGACGGTTCTCAGGACTCTCAGAGGAAAGGAGAACCGTCCCCATTTCCCGCATCCCCCTTTTCTTCAAAAAGGTGATTGCTAATTGAGTTCGAATATGATATATTAAACAAAACTGCATGGAATACGTTCTTGAATTGCCATAACTTCTACAGCTTTGATCCGCTCAGCTCGGTAATAACCTAACTAAAATAAGCTATCAAATGGAGGAATAAAATGCCAAGACAAGCTCGCTGTTTCAGCGAAGGTAACTATTTTCATGTCATGATTCGTGGAATTAATAAACAAGCCATTTTTCTTGATGATGCTGATCGAAGGAAATTCTTGAAAACGATACTGCGATTTGCTGAAGAAACAAATGTTGACATACTTGCCTGGTGTCTTATGAGTAACCACGTTCATCTTTTGCTAAAAGCTGAAGGGCTGCCTGATCTATTCATGAAGAAAATAGGCTGCAGTTATGTCCCCTACTTTAACAAAAAATATGGGCGAGTCGGCCATTTGTTCCAGGATCGATACAAGAGTGAGACAATCCGTGATGATCGTTACATGCTGGCCGTAGTCCGTTATATTCACATGAATCCGGAAAATGCCAACATCTGCAAAATGAGCGATTATAAATGGAGTAGCTATAATGAGTATGTAACTGGGGGAGAACTTGTCCATACAGATTTGATACTGAATATGCTGGGAGGGGTTGACGGATACACGCAATTTATGGAAACAACCGATAAAAACTCGTATATGGACATCGATGAGCATTCCAATCTCTCCGAAAAGGAGATACAGGAATTGTTCAGCAAACTGTTTCCGGCAGGTAAACACAATATTCAGAGACTACTGCCAAGTGAACGAAGTCAATTAATCGTAAGTCTTTGCGAAGCTGGCCTGACTGCTGCTCAAATCAGCCATGTAACAGGGTTAGGAAAGAACGTTGTTTACAGTGTTCTTAAAGGAATCTAATTCTGCTATACAGAGGAAAGGGGGACGGTTCTCCGGACTCTCAGAGTCTGGAGAACCGTCCCCCTTTCCTCTGAGAGTCTGGAGAACCGTCCCCGGTTCACGGATCTTGTCAGTTTTTCTTCTGCTTCTGCTTGTAATGTTCGGGATGAAGCTTCTCATCCTTGGCTCTGCGTACCATCCGCACAATCGCGAGGACAAACAGAAGGGCAAAAACTACGTCGACTGCATAGAGCGCCAGTTTCCAAGGGCTCATGGACACCTTCTGCACCGCGCCGGGGGCATAGCCCTGCATGGCGTTGGAATTGGCTACGGTGTAGGCGATGTTGTGGATCGCGCGGCGCATGACGCTGCGGGCGGTGGCGCTGTTGTAATCTTCCAGGGACCACATGGCGGGCATGTACATGCACAGATAGGTATCGCATCCGGCGCGCAGGCAGAGATCCCGGAGGTTGTTTCCGTTCCACACCCAGTAGTCGGATACCACCAGGCCCTGGAAGCCCCATTCCTTTCGAAGAAGACTCGTTAACAGGGCGTAATTGGCGTGGCCTACCACAGTGCCCACACAGTTCTGGGCCGGCATGACAGCGGTCGCGGCGCGCATGGTCTTTTTCGCCAGCGTTCCGTTTTCGTCGTAATAAGAAATCGTCATCCGGGCTTCCTTAAAGGCGATCTCGAAAGCCTTCAGGTAAAGCTCGCGCATGGTCTGCTCATCCGCCCAGAAATTGGTCAGCGCATCGCGACCTGTGTCGGTGTCATTTAACGCGAAGTGCTTGACATAGCAGAACATGCCCATGTCGCCCGCGCCGGAGATGACAGATGCCGCCAGCTTGCCGGAGAGCACCGGATCCTCCGAGTAATACTCAAACACGCGGCCGTTAAAGAAGCTGCGGTGCAGGTTGATGGCCGGACAGTACCAGCCGTTGATGCCGTTTACGATGGATTCGGCGCCGAATGCGGCTCCGACTTCATAAATCAAGTCCACATTCCAGGTGGCTGCCATGAGAGGCGCAAATCCGAAGGACGAGGATTTGGTCATATCATAGCCGCCATCTCCCTGGCCGTTGACCTTCAGGCCGTTGGCGCCGTCCTGCTCCACGGTTCCGGGAAGGCCGATGGAAGGAATCGCGCCCGTCGCGTACGCCGCCCCGGCAAAGCTCAGTAAAATGCCTTCTTTATCCTTTTCCCAGTCGATCTGATCCAGCAGAAGGTCCCACTTCGGATCGTTGTAGGAAAGGCCTCTCATCATGGAAACGGTCAGCCCGTTCTTCTGTTTTTCTGCCGGCATGCTTTCCGCGTAAACCACGCTTCCAGCCGTATTGCCCAGCAGCGGATCCTTTTCTACGTCAAAGCTGGTTTCGATTCCCAGCTGCTCCGCAAATTGGGCACTGATTTCCTTCGTGCGGTTTGCGGCCATGACAGGCTGCGTATTTTTCCAGTCAGCCCGCGAAAGGATGACGGAATCCGTATTCATGTAATCAGAGGATGTCTGGAACAGGTTCGATGCCTTTACATAACCGTCCGCATCCGCGTTCTGTAAGGTTTCGGTCAGGTTTCCGTCCTGATCAAGCACTGACTGAGCCTGCTTCTCAGACTGACGGATGTGCGCGTCATCGCTGCCATCGTACCAGATAGTAGCCGGAATGTTTACTACATTTTCCGCTATCACTTCATGGCTGTTCTTCCGCAGAGAGAGGATATATTCGCCTTCCTCCAGCACGTAGCAGCCGAGCGTTCCATCCGGATTGGCGTGGGTGTAGCAGTACGAAGTCAGATCATCGGTGGTAAGGGAAAGCGTAACCGTTTCGGATGCGCCGGGTGCTAAAAGGCTGGTCTTTGCGAACGCCACCAGATTCACTGCGGGTTTTTCGATTTTGTTTTCCTTGTCAAACTCGGTGTACGGAGCGCTGTTATACAGCTGCACCACTTCCTTGCCAGCCGTCTTTCCGGTGTTCGTCACTTCCACGACGGCAGTGATGGTTCCCTCTTCCTCCGTAACGCTGACCAGCTTCTGCTCAAAACTCGTGTAGCTTAAACCATAGCCAAAGGGATAGACGACCGCTGTTTCATAGTCAAAATCCGGATCTACCAGATCTGCCGTTTCATAGTAGCGATACCCCATGTACACGCCTTCCTGATACTCGGTAAAGCGGCGTGGAAATTCTCCGTTTGCTCCGTAGCTTCCGGAGGTGACCATCAGATTGGAATACTCAAAAAGGCCCAGGTTCTGATAGGAAGGATCTTTGGTAAAGTCAGCAGAATACGTGTCTACCGTGCGTCCGGACGGGTTTACATCGCCGTCTAACAGGTCGGATAAGGTGGCAAATCCGCGCTCACCCGGATGACCGATCCAGAGGATGGCATTACAGCTTAATTCCCCGCGATCCACCTCCATCAGTTCCATCGGAGCGGAGGAGACCAGCACCAGGACCACCTGATCGCACACTTCCTTTGCCTTCCGAATCACGCCCTTTTCATTCTCGGAAAGGGCCAGATAATGGGGCGTTCCATCCGCATAGGCATCAAACTTCTGATCCTGACCTTCCTGACCGGAGCGGGTGACAAAAACGATGCCGGTGGAACCGGCGATCTTTGTCATTCCCTCATAGATGGCCGGATCGTATTCATAGATCTTGCAGTCGCCGCCCAGCATGGAACCGGCTGCGCCGGCTTCCCTGGTCCCGGGCGCTTCAAGCAGGATCTGTACCTCTGCGTCCTGCATTCTTGTGACGGCGGACTCATCGATCGTAAACGCGGAAAGGCCCAGCTTGGGCGTGACCGGGTCGATCACCCATTTGGCGCTGCCGCCGGAAGTCAGCTGGCCGTAGATCGGGTTTACATACGCATAGCCGAAAGGAACAACCGTGCTTCCCTTCGCAAGCGGCAGTACGCCGTCGTTCTTTAAGAGGACGCTCCCTTCTTCCGCCACGCGTCTGGCCACCTGGTAGGCAGCTTCCTTCGCCTCTTCATTATCCTTGTAGGATACCGCATAGTAATTGGCATCCATTCCCTGCGCCTCCTTCGGCGTTTCGATGGATTTTGTTCCTCCGCCAACGTACGTGTCGATCGTGGAGGACAGCAGGGTTGCTGCCGCATTGACGACCACGACCAGCAGCAGGCAGATCACCAGAATGGGGATCAGGATTCTGCGGAAGGTTTTGCCTGACATCTTCAGCTTCTTTTTTTCCATAATACATTCTCCTTCTTTTTGCTAAGCGTGATCTGCAAGTGGAAGGAAAAAAGCGGCTGTTCCTTTCCATTATTTTCCTTCTTCTTGCAGACAGCTTTTTCTTGTTCCCACCATAACAAAACAAAAGCGCCTCCACAAGGGAAGCGCCCTAAAGTTGCATTTTTTTGACTTAAACTTGTAGTTCCAGGCCATACACCACAGGCGTATGCCTAAAACCTGTGCTTAGGAAGTCTCACTCTGGCACCGGAATCAGCACCGTCAGATGGAACAGCTCATCCGCCCGCACGCTGATGCTCCCTCCATACTTTTCCGCCACCTGCCGGATGCTTTTCATGCCGAATCCATGATTGGCATCGTCCCCCTTGATACTCTTCGGGAGACCATTCTCCATCGTCAGTTCCCCTTCATAGCTATTCTCCACCGAGATGACCAGCATTCCTTTCGCTACCTTGACCTGAAGGCTGATGTTCCGCTCCTCCGGGTCAGGGAGCTTGTTGACTGCCTCGATGGCATTTTCGATCGCGTTTCCAAAGAGCGCACAAATATCCCCCGTCTGCAGAAATCCCATCTTCGCGCCATCGGCCATACAGCTTAATCGGATTCCATTCTTTTCGCAAAACAGGCTGCGCTCGGTCAGCAGCGTGTCCAGCACTTCATTTCCGGTCTGCACTTTCCGGTCATAAATGTCGATCATTTTCCGGATATCGGCCAACTCCTCCCGATCCTCTACGTTGTTGCGACTCTCCCAGATATCGATTTTGTGCCGCATATCGTGGCACTTGATGTTGATCAGTTCAATATTCTCGCGGGACTGCTCGTATTGCTTGCGTTCCATGGCCATGATGCGTGCCGTCTGTGCCCTTTCCGCCTCCATCTGGCTTTTCTCCAGAATGGCATAGCGAATATACAGAAGAAACGCGCAGCAAAACAGGGAAAACAGTCTCGTGATACGCATCAGATGCAGGCTCTCCGCCGCATACTGATCCCGCGCGCTCGAAAGGATCAGGACCACGAAAAGTGTCACGATGGACAAAACCTGCATACGCATTGCCAGGGCCGGCGTCTGTTTCACATCCGTGGCATTCCGGATCAGCAGGATATCGGTCATCCACAGGATTCCCAGATAGATCGCCATCTGCAGAGCCAGATACAAGCCATATTCCTGCCAGGTGACCTCACCTTCAAACATGGTTTCCTGCCAGCGGTAAAACAACACTACAAAAACCTGAGTGGAAATATGCTCCATCATGTAGCCGCCCACTGCACAGGACAAAAGCCGGCTGATGTTCTCATTGTAAAGGACTTTCAACAGGATGGCCGAAAGGGCAAATACCAGAAAATAGTATAAGGTGTTGCTGATCACCCAGAACCGTACGCCCTGCAAACCGGCATACAGAAGAATGCTGGCCGCCACATGCAGCGCAAAGAACAGGCATGCCCGAGCCACGAAATGCGGCTTTCTCTCATACAAACGTCCAAAAAGGATGTCGCCCAGAAGCAATTTCAGGGAAAACGGCGCGAAAGCCAAAAATGCCGTGACAAGCTCCGTCATAGTCCGCATCTTACATGCCTCCCTTCCCATACCAGGCTGTCAATTCGGAAAGGAATTCCTTCTTCCTGGGGTGGCTGATGATCAGTTCCTCGCCTCCCACGCAGAGCGTATAGCCCTTGATATACTCAATATGTCTTGGATTCACAAGATAGCTGTTATGAGGCCGCAAGAAATGCGCCGACGCAAGCATTTCCTCCACGGATTCCATGGTTCCTCTGGCCTCTAACACCCGGTTCGTCAGATGCCAGGTCAGCTTATGTCCCCGAACCTCCACATACAGAAGCTCCTCCGAGCCAACGCGCACCATCCCGCCCGGCTGCGGAATGATCAGCTCCCGCTGCCGCTCCATGCGCAAGGCGTTCATCACCCGTTTCATCTTAAAGCAGAAATCCGGATACACCACCGGCTTGACAATGAAATCCGTCGCGTCCACCTCATATCCTTTGGCGGCGTATTGCGCCATGCTGGTGACAAAAACCAGCTTCACCCGGCTGTCCCTCTCCCGAAGGCGCCTGGCGCCCTCCATGCCATCCATGTTCGGCATTTTGATATCCATGAATATCAGATCATATCCGGGGTATTGCTCCAGCATCGCAACCGGGTCCTTCCATCTTTTGACTTTGAAAGTCTCCCCCGCTTCTCTTCCGTATTGATCCAGGAATGAATACAACGCATCTGCCGGAGCGTCTTCATCTTCCACAATCGCGACACGTATCATCTCTCTGCTCCTACTTTTATTTCTGAAGGAGACTCTGACAGGGGACTGTTCTCTGTCAGAAACCTGTCAGAAACTTTCAATTGTCTGCTTTTCTCCTGAACAACCTGGCCCAGAAACCTTCTTTCGGCCTGGAAGATTCGGGCAGAGCCACGCTCAAGCCGTTTTTCCTGGCGATTTCTTCTGCCTTGCTGCCCTTTTCCGCCCGGATCACCAGGTCTCCCGCACAGCCTGCAAAAACATCCTCCGCCAAAAACTGTATGGCTGTCGGAAGTTTGATCTCTTTGAGAGACACACAATCCGCAAACGCTCTGCCCTGAATTCTCTCCACCGAGCCTGGGATGACCACTTCCTTCAGCGAACGGCATCCGGAAAACGCCTCTTTCCCGATAAACCGGACATGCGCTCCGATTACGACGCTTTCGATCTCAGAATGATCTTTGAATAACCCGCGTCCTATGGCCAGAACCGGGTAACCGAACAGTTCATCCGGGACGATCACCTTTGTTTCATTCTTTTTATAGGCTGTCAGCACCAGATGGTTCTTATCCCCCTCATACGTCTCCGAGCTGAATTCATAATCAAAGGACGCGTCCACATACTGGCTGCGGACCGCCTCCTCTCCCCGGGGATTTCCGCGGCATGCATGGGCAGAAAGATGCTCCCGGATTTCGTTTAGCAAATCCTTCTCCGTGCGGTCCGAAAGGTGCAGAATAAAACGATTGGCAAGCTCTTTCGGCACCGGAGAATTGTCCAGCATCAGCGGAAAGAGGCTCTTTTTGCTGCCGGCTATGGCACGTACATAACCGTCATCCCCGACGTTCCGCGACGAGAGAATCGGCAACAGCGTGGCGCTGTCCTTTGCCGCCGGACTATCCATTTTGTCTGAAAAACGAAGACGATAGCCGTCCGCGCCAAGCTGCAGAATCAGATCATATAAGAGCGGACGATCTTCCCGACCGATGACGATACACCCATACGGGCCCTCCGCTTTTTCCATGTCCTCCAGAATATAGGCAATGTTGCGCTCCTTTACGGCCGCCAGATGCTCGTCCCGTTTTCTGCGCAGTGGTGCCTGATAACGCGCTTCCATCTCCTTCTCGCTGATCAGCTTCGTAAACAGATGGTTCTGCTTCGCATATTTATGAGCGGCGGATCCTTCCACGCAGATGATGTGAAAGACCTCGTCCAGATCTACCTCTTCCAGCTCATCCTCGTCATATTCATCTGTTGAATCCAGGTAATCAAACACGGCTTCATCCAGAAACGTCGTACCCGGCGCAATCACAGCAAAGCGCATGGCCGAGTAGCTTTCAAATGCCTGGGAGCCAATGCTTTTTACCGTCTCCGGGATCACGATCTCCTCCAGGCTTTCACATTGCCAGAACGCGCAGGCTTCGATCGTTTCCAGGCCATAGGGAAGTTCGATGTGCGAAAGATCGTTGCTCTCGGAAAAGCAGTCATCATCAATTCTCTTCAGCGTCTGCGGCAGAATGACTTCCTCGATGCGCGACCCGCTAAACGCCGCTTCTCCGATAGATTCCATCGTGTCCGGAAGCGTGACGGAGTGGATCTCTCCCGCATCCGGATTGGTATCCTCAAACGTACTGGGAAGAATCCCTTTGACAGGAAAACCGGCATGCTGCTCCGGAATCACGATGTCAAGCAAGCCCTTTTCCTCAATTTCCTTCTCCAGTTCCTTCGTTAACGTAAACTCATTGATAAAGAGCTGTCCCTGGCTGATCACATACGAAAAACCGGAGAGCTCATCGCTCATCAGCCTGATTCCCTCGGAAAGATCCACCTCGATCGGGGCGGGTTCCCGTTTTTCGCACTCCCGGCAGGAATCGGGAAGAAGCGCCAGCAGCTTTTCGATCTCATCCGCTCTCACAACCGTTCCACGGCCGCAAACCGTCTGATAATCGCCTTCATCCAGGCAGACATACAAAACCCGCTTTTTCTTTTTAGCGGCAAGCGGCAGTTCCTTATCCATGACGTATTCCGAGCGGACGGAATTGGCGGAAAGAAAAAGCACAAACACTTCACATTCCTTGATTTTCCCGGATATTTCCCGGTCTAAAATGGCGTTGTTGGGAATACCCTGGTCGTACCAGACGTTATACCCTTTCAGGAAAAGCTGCTCTAAAACCGCATACACCTTCCCGGAATCCTTGTGGGAATAACTGGCAAACAGATAGGGATTCGTGCCCGCGTAAGCGCGAAACGGACGTTGTTCTACCATGGAATAAGTACCTCCTCTCATGGGTTATCGTGTTGATAAATCATTCGCTAGCCGCGTAGGGGTGTTCCGGTGTGTTCCTGACGACAGCTAATTTCAAGTATATCATATCCCGGTGCAAAATACAGCAGGGAAGAACAAAAAGAGGACATCGGAAGAACCGTCCCTCTTGGTTCTCTCTATGTCCTCCTGCTTTATTCTCTTTCGATTATAGGCTTTCCCATTCGGCACCGTTCTGGTGACGGGGCTCATGCTTCCCCAGGTGCGTCGCTCCCTGGCATGATACTCTTTTTGCGCTTTCTTGCTGCGTTTCTCAAGTGGAATAAACTTTTCCATATCCTTTACCTCCTTGTTCCTGACAGGGGACGGTTCTTTGTCAGCTTTTCTGACAGGGGACGGTTCTTTGTCAGCTTTTCTGACAGGGGACGGTTCTCTGTCAGAAAATATGACAGAGAACCGTCCCCTGTCAGAAAATGTGACATAGGCCCGTCCCCTGTCACCCCCGGCTTAACCCACAGTAATGACGCTATACCGCTCATCATTCAGGATGTACTCCATGGCCTGGACCGGCGTCATGTCGATGCAGCGCATGACGCTTAAGAAGGTGGAGGCGGACTGGCCGCTCACCAGCTGGACGCCGGCTCTTTCCCAGTCCGCATGGAACAGGTCGTGACGGCTGTTTACGTTCCAGAATACGACATTGGGAATCTCGTAGCCGTTTTCGTGGAACTTCTCTTTCATCAGTCTGTAGAAGGTCCATTCTCTGTCTGTGCAGTAGTCGATCTCCATATCCGAGATGACAATCAGCGACTTGGGCATCTCTTCCTTCGGCACGTGATTGGTGATCGCGATCTGAAGCACGTGCTCAAAGGCTGCCTTCAGATTGGTGTTGTTGGCCCAGTCGTTCATGTTGATGCTGGACAGCTTCTGCGCCAGCGTCTCACCCTTCAGAACCTGAATGGTGGATTTTCCGGAGAACGACATGAACATGTTATGGTAGGCGCCGGTGTTGCGCTCCGCAAAGTACACGGCGAGGCCGACGGACGTTGCCATGGGGCGGCCGAACATGGAGCCGGAGGTATCCGCAATCACCAGGGCGTTGGTTCCGGGCGCTACGTAGTTTGGCAGCGCTTTCCACTGGGCTTCCAGGACCGCGTCCTCTTTAATGAGTTTTCTGTTCATGCCCATCCCCAGCATTTTTTCGATGATGTCGTAGGGATACAGGGTGCCGGAGTGAATGGTTTCCTCTCCGGTCTGCGCTTTCTGAATGAAGGCGCGGAAGCGCTCTTCGTCATGCCGCGTGAAGGCCGCCCGGTAGATCATCATGGCGCGGGACGGAACCGCCGAGTAGGTGATCTCTTCCCACTTGCCGGCGCTCATGAGCGCTTCCACAATGCCGATGCGCTTGCGAAGGGCCCGTACGATGCGCTTAAACTCGTAGACGGAGTAACCCAGCTTTTTCGCTGTTAAAATGCCCAGCTTTCTGGTCGCGGCCGAGGAAGCGTCCGCTGTCTTAATCCATTTGGCCAGCAGGGAGACGGCGTGGCCTTCCTTCAGGTTTTCCCGGTCCTCCTCAAACTGCTTTTTCATGGCCGCCCACATGTCCTCTTCCATCGGCGTGCCGATCAGGCTGTACAGGTCGTCGTAGCGGCCGTACACGCCCACCAGGTCCAGGTTGGGGCGAAGAGCTTCCGGATGATACTTTGCCATGTAGACAAGGAGGATGCGGAAAATTCTTCTCTCGCCTAATCCGCCGCGCACGTCGCGGGCATAGAAAGCGGTTTTAACTGTCAGAAGGGGATTTTCCCGATAGCTTTCCGCAAACAGGCGCGTGATCCGGTTCTCTTCCTCATACCGCAGCGCTCCCACCGTGCCGAAAAAATCCAGCACTGCCTCGCCCGTGGTGTTTAAGGCATAGGCGCCATTTTCTGTTCTGGTCGATACGGCATCCATCGCCGCTGCCTGTGCAAAATCCATCTTCACTCCTCCCTTCGTCTCCAAAATCAACGAAACTGTCCGCAAATATCATGAAACCTCCATGAGATGGCTCTTCTCGCCGCGCATGAAATATCATGAACCCTCATGAAATGGCTCCTCTCGCCACACATGAAATTGTCCTCTTTGCAGACAAAAATGTCTTCTTAGCCAGAAACATCCCGCACGCTGACAAAGCATGCGGGAAGCATCTGATTTCAATCATGACCCGTCTTTTCTTCACCCAAGTAAAATATGCTGTAAGGGTCACTTTTTGCAGGACGCGTTATTCAATAAATCTTTATGAGAGATTTCGATCGGATAAGTTTGCTGTGAGCGTCCCAAAATACGGCGTCCGGCTGTGAACCGATACCGGCAGCGGAAAAGTGGCTTTCCTTCCGGTTTCTTCTTTCAAGAACCGCCGTCAGTAGGAATACTATCACAAAAGAAGGCGCTTGTCATTCAACTCGTGGTTGAAAAATGAAAAACTTTACCCAGATATAAAGAAACGCAAGGAAAAACGGCTGTCTGTGGGCCGCTTTCCTTGCGTTTTTCATACGTCGTATTAGAACGATGATTGAAAAATGTGGAACGATGCTTTAGAAATCCGGCGTCAGATTGAGCTCCGTCACCAGCTTGTTGTAAGCAGCCTCGAAGGAGTTGAAGAACGCCTCATCCTGCGAGAAGCTGTACAGGAAAATCACGTTGTCAACGAGATGATCCACCGGGAGGCTGTTCATGCTCTCGTCAAACGTATGATTTTCACGAACATAGTCCAGCATTTCGGAGACGCTTCCCTCGGAGTCGTCCTTATTCATGGTCCACACACCGGTAAAATACAGGCCTTCGTCATCCATGTAACCGCCGCACTCAAAAATCGGATATCCGGAATAATAGTTGATATGGTCCTGCAGATAGACGTATTTGTCATTCGTATAAACGCCTTCCTCGGTAAAATACTGATTGAACTGGGTCGCCGTCCACTCACTCAGCTTGGCCGGATACTTGCTTAAATCCGCGCCTTTGTTTTCGCCTTCTCCCGCCGGCGTGCTGCTGCCGCCGCAGGCTGCCAGGGCCAGCATCGTCATCGTTGCCAGAATGATTGCCACAAACTTTTTCATCTTGTCTTCTCCTTTGCTATTGATGAATAGATAGTTACTTTACAACTCTGCGCAGGTTTTAAGCCGAACGAAAAGGAAACATGGCTGCAGGCCACCATTTTCCTATGCCTCTTTGCAAACCCGCGCTGAGCAGTTACACATTAATACAGGATCTCCGCCAGATGCTCCCGGATCACCTCGGGGCCGACCGCGCCTACTTCGTGGGCGACGATTTCGCCGTCCTTGTAGTAATACATGTCCGGAATGCCGTTCACATGGAATTCATCCGAGGTCTTCGGGCATTCTTCCACATCCACCTTCACGATCTGCAGGAACGGAAACTCATCCTCCAGTTCCTCTAAAACCCGCGCAATCATCTTGCAGGGAATGCAGGTCTTGCTGAAAAAGTCGACGATGACCGCGCCTTCCTTCACCAGATCATGAAACGTCCCATCACTTGCATAAACCGTCATACTGTTCTCTTTGCCTCCTTATCGTTCTTCTTCCTCAAACGTAATGGAATCCCGCACATACTTCTCCAGGAAATCCCATCCCAGTTCCGCGGCCTCATCCACAGAGAGCGCAGCCGGATCCTTGCCGTTGCAGACTGCCGACCAGACAAAGGAGGCCAGCATGGGCTCCGCCTGCTCCCGCATGAATTTTTCGAGCGCCTCGCGGGAGTCGGCGCCGACAAAGCGCTTAATCTCCGCATCCGACAGCTCGTCCAGTTCCATCCCGTTTTCGCTCCGAACCTGCTCTTTCAGGTTGTTTAGACTTTCCTCATAGAAGTCATTTAACTCGCCCTCATCGAAGTTCCAGTCGCTGTGCGTCAGCACATAGTCCATGATGTCCTGCATGGTGCCGTAGATGGCGGAGTTCCGCTGATCAGAGACAAACTCTTCCTGAAGCTTTTCCCGGTAGGCTTCCACCGTCTCGATGCCTTCCATTCCATAGGCATCTGCGGTAAACGCTTTGACATCCTCATCGGTCGGCTCCGGAAACATCGTGCGGCGCACGTCCTTCACCGTCACCGTAACCGGCTGCCCCTGCACGGTCAGCTGCGCCGTCTGGCCTTTTTTCAGACCAATCAGCTGACCTTCCAGTTCGGCGTCATACAGCCCGCCTCCCACCGTCACGGGGACCATCGGTTTGTTAAACCGGGGCATCTCGCTCGCAAGCGTCAGCATCACCACATCGCCCGGTAAAACGTCCTCCACCTGCAGCGTCTCCTTCCGGCTGCGGGTCAGCGCGTTCATTTTCTTTCGCATATACTCCGCATCCGGGTAGCGCAGAACCACCTTGTGTTCAAATGGTACTTCGCGGTAATCTACCAGCGAATTGATTCCTGTTTTCATCTCTATTCTTTTCCTTTCCGGCTTGTCCTCTGTTTCGCGGCAATCCCATCAGAATTGCTGCGGCCTCACTAGACAGCCATCAGTTTTTGCAGTGTCGGGCTGTTTTTCACGGCCTCATCCCGCGGCCCTGCCACTTCCACGCATCCTTCGTTTAGGACCACCACCTCATCGGCCTGATCCAGCATGCGCATATCGTGCGAAATGATCACCGTCGTCCGGCCTTCCATCAGGCGGAACAGGGCTTTGACGACCTGCTGCTCGGAAAGCACGTCCATGTTGCAGGTTGCCTCATCCAGGAGCAGATAGGCCGGATCCAGCATCACCGCGCGTGCGATGGCAATGCGCTGCCGCTGTCCCGCGGAAAGCCGGCTTCCGTTGTCGCCGATGCAGAAATCGTATCCGCCCGGAAGTTCCCGGATAAAGTCGTCCGCAAAGGCCAGGCGGGCGGCGGAGACAATCTCTTCCTCCGTCACTTCGCGTCCCATTCCGTAGGCGATGTTGTCCCGAATGCTCCCGTTAAACAGCTGCGGTTCCTGCAGCACATACGCAAAGCTCTGCCGCCATTCGTCCAGATGGATCGTCTCGGCACCGTAAGGTCCAAAGCGAAGCTGGCCTTCATCCGGCGTATAGAAACGCTCAATCAGCTTAAATAAAGTTGTCTTTCCGCTGCCGTTGGGCCCGGCGATCATGGTCACCTTTCCCTTCGGAATAGTAAAGCTGGCATTCTTCAGCACCGGATGCGCCGGGTCGTATCCAAACGTCACGTTTTCAAAGACAATGGACTCGTCCTCGATATCCATCCCCTTCTCGCGGCGCGTGACCTCCTCCTTCTCGCTCATCAGATTAGCCACATAGTATAACTGGCCATTGTAATACATCAACCTGGTATACAAACCTGGCAGACTGCTCAGGCTTTGATAGGCCAGCAGAATGGTGTTCTGGAAAGCCGCCAGGTCCACCAGCGTCATGACGCCGTTTCGCACCATGGGAACGCCCAGGACAAACACGAGGATGGTGATGACATCGTTCAGCGATCCGGACACCACGCTGTTAATCAACGTGAGCGTCGCCTGATACACCTCCGCCTTGTAGTACTCGTTGATGGCCTTCTGTGAGCGTCCCAACTCTTCTTCCCGCGCATGCAGCTGCCGGATCTGTGTGAAGAACCCCAGATGCTCCGCCAGATATGCGGTCAGTTCGGCTCTGGCCCTCTTATTCCGCCGTTCCCGCAAAAACAACAGTCGTCCTTCCAGCCAGGTGCTGAAAAGGATATACACCAGGATGATCACAACGAGCGTGGTCATCGTTCCCGCGATCGCCGGAAGCGACGTAACGCTCATATACACGGTGGCAACACCGGTCAGGAACCCTACGATCGAGGTGATGACACCATCTGCGGACGAACTCCCGTCCATAATCCATCCGACAATCTGCGACGCGCAGCTCTCATAGGAGCGCATTGGCAGATGCAGCGCCCGGCCGATCATCTTGTTCTGCAGATTTCGGGTGACGATCGCGGTCACGTACAATTCCGAGATGCGATATGCTACGTTCACAACTGCGTGCAGCACATAATAGCCAAGGTACCCGCTGATCACGCCCGGCTGGTCCAGTTTCCCCTGCTGGATATTCGCCAGATACGGAATATACAGGAGCGCTAAGCGGGCCACGATGATGCCCAGAATGACCTGGATCACATACAGATGCCAGGGGATTTTGATCTGCGGGAAAATGTTCAGTGTTCTCTTCCACATCCCCTTTTCTTTTGTATTTCTCATTCCGCGCTCACCTCCCCCTTCGACAAGGCTTTGACGAAATCACTTTTCTTAAGGCCTTCCGAGAGTGGCCCTTCAAAAGATGCCTTTCCGTTCTCAAGCACCACAACGCGCTCCGCCAGCGTCAGCACGGACGGGCTGTGTCCGATCAGGATCAGGCATCGGCCCTCGCTGATGCGCCGAATGCTTTCCATCAGCGCCGACACCGCCAGCGCATCCATGGACGCGGTCGGCTCATCCAGGATCATGTACGGGGCGCTGCTGAGCGCGGCGCGCGCCATCGCCAGCTTCTGTCTTTGTCCGCCGGATAAGTTGCTTCCGTATTCCTCCACCCGCGCGTTTAATCCTTCCGGCCGTTCCATGACAAAGTCATACGCGCCGGCCAGCTTTAAGGCTTCCAGGATCTTTTCCTCCGGCACGTCCCCATGCCCGTAACACACATTCTCCCGGATCGTCCCGGAGAAAATCATGTCATTCTGCGATACCATCACAAACTGCCGCCGGTAGTCATCAAGCGCATAGTCCCTGGCATTTTTCCCGCCAACCTGCACTTCACCGGACTGCGGATCGTACAGGCGCATCAGCAGGCTGGTCAGCGTTGTCTTTCCACAGCCGCTCACACCCAGCAGCGCCGTGCGCGTTCCCGCCGGGAACGTGCAGCTTAAGCCTTTGATCACCGGCTTTTCCGGATCATAGCCGAATGTGACATTCGAAAGCGTCAGGTCTCCATTCAGATGCTCGACCTGTTCTCCACCATAGTCTTCCTCCATCGCATCCATGATTTCGGCCACCTTGTCCGCGCCGCCCTGGATAATCTTGATGTTGTTCCAGTACATCATGAGCTCAGTAATGGCACCGTTAAAGGTGGAGGAGAACAGGAAAAACGTGATCCATCCACGCGTGGTGATCTCTCCGCTTCCAAGGAGGCTCATACCTGTGAGTGTCATCACGACCGCCTGGGTCAGACTGACGACAACGCCTCCCAGATCCCGGAACTGGTCAAACCATCCACCCCGGATACTCACGCGGTAAAGGCGGTCTACCAGCTCCTCACCTTTCTTCTCTTCCCGGTCCTCCCGGGCAAACGCCTTGGCGAGCGGAATGTTGGTGATCGTCTCCGCCAGCCGGTGCATAAGCCCTGCATGAAGGTCAGCATCCCGGCTGCTTAAAAAGAAATTGATCCGGCCAAACAGAAACGCCAGAAAAATCTGCACCGGCACAAAAGCCAGCATCACCGCGGACAGCCGCCAGTCATGCGTAAACACACGGCGGACGATGCTCGCCGATTTGTACAGCGCCGTCGCCACCGGGATGAGAAACACCATGATGGTCGATGTGATCACGATACAGTTCTGCAGAATCCGGTAGATGGCTTCTCTGGGAGAATCGTCTTTAAAATAGGTCAGGGGCAGACACATCAATTTTTCCGTCAAGACGCCGCGCATGTTCCGGTCGATGCGCGCGCTGGTGACAGCGCCCACAAACACCACGAGGTTTCCCAGCAGCAGATTGGCCACAATCAGGCCGATCAGCCTGGCCACGGATGCCGCGCTGGTATCCCCGGCAAACAGCTGCGCCGTCGCGTCCGTCTGATCCACGCCGATATTGACAAACAAAAACTCCAGCGCTATATACAGCGCCAGGAAAAGCCACGGCAGACGGCATCGGAAAAACAGACGGACAAACCGTCTCCAGATTCCCTTTCTCTCTTTCACACGAACCCGATCCGGGTCATTTTTTGCAGGCATACCTTCTCCTTTCCATCTGTTGGCATCGATCGTTGCCGAAGCAGGATTTTTCGCACCAGATCGCCTGTATCTTTAGTGCAGTAACTTGTTGAACTATTCCTGTTTTTTATACACGAAAAGAAAAAGCCGCACAATAGCCCTTGTCTATCGTGCGACTTTCCGTGTCTATCTGGATCAATAAATTTCAGCACAGCTTCAGCATAACAAAAGGAAAATGGCTGCTCGCAGCCACCTTTCCTTGCCCTGGGGCCTGTGCTGAAGGCTGCTTATCCCATCTCGCGAAGCCGTCTCAGCAACTCATCATGCCGGTTTCTGGAAAGCGGCACCTTCACGGCCGTCCCCTTTAGGCTGAGTTCGTACAATCCTTTGCCCACATCAATAACGCCGGTAATGTGCCGAAGCGACACCAGCACCGACTGATAGCAGAGGAAAAAGTCGTGCGGCTCCAGCATCTCCTCCAGCTCGCGCATGGTATAGTTGGCGATGCGCTCTTCCCCTTCCGTTGTGGTCATATAAATGCGGCGGCTCCGGCGCTCCAGAAACAAAAGCTGGCTGACATCCACGATCCGGGAACCGCTCAAGCTGCGCAGCACAATCTGGACATCCGCCCGCGGCGTACCCTGGTGCGTGAGGCGCCTTCGCACCTCCTCCATGGCCTCGTCCAGCCGGCTTTGCCGGATCGGCTTCGTCAGAAAATCCACCGGGTGAAAGCCATATCCGTCGATGGCGTAGGACGCATGCCCTGTCAGGAAGATAATCAGCAGATCCGGGCAGCATTCCTTCAGCTCTCTGGCCAGGTGAAAGCCCAGCTCCTCCCCCAGCTCGATATCCAAAATCAGCAAATCCGCCCGGTCGCTTTGCAGCGCTTCAAACAGCTCGGCTCCACCGGAAAAGCGGCCCGTAACGATCACGTCCTCGTACGCAGACAGGGCGGTTTCGGCCGCTACCCGCGAGCCCGCGTCGTCATCTACAATCCAGGTTCGTATCATACATAAGTTTCCTCGTCAGTTCCTTCTAAACGAATTCGATTGGGGATGTTGACGACAAAGCGGAGTCTGTCTCCTTCAAACTCCGGATAAATGCGTCCGCCGTGGAGCTTTAATGTGCGCTGCACCATGCTAAGCCCAATTCCCTCGTGATGTTTTTTTGTGGAATAGCCTACCTCAAACGCCCGCTGGATCTGGGAGCGGTCTCCCACAAACCGGTTTTCCACCGTAATGACGGTATTCCCGCGGCGGCGAAACAGCGCCATGTGAATGCCGTAGGTTTTGTCCTCCTCCGTCACAGCCGCGTCGATGGCGTTCTGCAGCAGATTCCCGATGATCTTGTTGAGTTCAAATCCGCTGCAGAGGGTATCGCTCATATCATAGGTGATGCGGTAAATAATATCCGTTCCCTGACTCCGGGCTTTTTCCCGCATCCGGTACAGCATGGAGCCCACCACCGCGTCGTTCACGGGCATGATATCGTTCACATCCGCCGCCTCCGCGGCCATCCGGTGCAGGTACGCCCGGCACTCCTCGTAGTCGCCGCTGTCCATCAGTCCCGTCAGCGCGTGCACGTGAAGATTAAAATCATGCCGCTGGGAACGGATCGTGTTCATATACTCGCGGGACTCCCGCTGCCAGTCTAAGAGCGCCCTCTCGCGCACGCTCATCAACTTTTGCCGGATCAGGAGCCAGGTGCCTTCCGCCGTCCCGACCCAGATCAGTAGAAGTTCTGCCACGCAGGCGACAAACCACCAGCCATCCATGCGGCACATAACCGCGGTTAAAACGGCAAGCACGACGCCGACCCCCGGAAGCAGCAGCACGAACGGCCCTTCTTCCGCCACCGCGTGAAGAAACCAGGAGGAGTGCAGCCTTTTTTCGCCCGAAAGCTCCGGCTCTCCGCTTTCATTCCGCGACACGCGCAGCGCAGCCTGCCGCTTATCCTCGGTCTGCTCCTGCCTTCTGCTCTGCAGATAGGACACCGCAACCGCGCCAAGGCAAAGGCTTGCGTAACCCGCATATTGCCAAAGTTCCGGTATATGGCCGGAAGCCCTCCAAAGCACCGACAGGATGAGCAAAGCCGGTATGGAAAGCAAGATTGTGCCCGCTTCCGCGACGATCCGCTGCCCAAACGTCCCCTCCCGCGCGGGAAGGAACCCGCCGCTCCCTGTATTTCCCAGCCAAAGGGAGGACAGATATACCACCCCGACTCCCCAGATGATATAGACCATGATCTGCCACATCTGTGATGACTCCTTCTATTCATTATTTCTTATCTTACCATGATCCTGTTTCCTTTTCCATAGAAAAATCGTGGCACATTCTCTTCCCTTACCACTTATGCGCGCACTCTGTCCCCTTTCCCCATCCTGCTTCGAACTTTCACTCTTTCCTTGACGATTGCGACAAAAAAACATATACTAAAATCATCGGTAATACTTTATACTTAACTACTCAGCACGACAGTCCCAGGCATTAGCGCCAAGGGCGCGACATACGCCGCAGGCGGATGGCCTGGGACCTGTGCTGCTGAGTAGTTACCTTTATACACAAAAAGGAGGTACTCGAATGAAACTGAAAAACAAACTGTTGATTTCCTCACTTGCCTTTTCTCTGGCCCTCTCTTCCGCCTTTGCGGGTGCTCTGCCCGCCTATGCGGATGAGACGGAAGCCGCGGTAAAAGAGGAAGAAACCACAGCTTCTGAAGAGCAGGCGGAAGCTCCCGCCTATCAGAAAACGCTGGATGCCTTTTTAGAGCTCCTTACATCCGGGAAAGATCTGACATCTGAAACGGTTCCTAACGCCAAGGAAATTTCCTCCGCCGTGATGGAATGGGGACACAAATCGATTGAAGATTATTTTAAATCACAGTACTCCAATCTGAACGCGCTTACCATCCGGAAGGCCGTTGTCGCTGACACCTACGAAAGCTGGGTGACGGATACGGTCGATGAATGCTGGACCTCTGAAATCCTTCTGGACGTCATCGATGACGACGGCGTCGTCCGCATGGGCACCTTAAACGCCTATCTGTACCGGATCGGGGACGCGTGGTATGTTCTTCCGGACTATTTCTCGGACAACGAGTTTGAGGGAAGCCTTGTAGACGGCACCTTTACCGTGGAGGAATACCTGTATTCCCACTCGGACGAGGCCTGGGAAGTCTATGCAACCGAAGACGGATACAACTATGTCCTTCTCTATGATGGTACCGCCGAAATCCAGGCCTTCCCCTCCGGAGAAGAAAAGCTGACCGTTCCGGCGACGCTGGACGGGCACGCGGTGACGCGCATCAGTTCCAATGCCGCTTCCTATTCCGACTTTAAGGAAGTTGTCCTTCCGGAAGGCCTTCTTCGCATCGGAAACTATGCTTTCGAGAACAGCAGCAACCTTCAGTCGGTACAGCTGCCTTCCACTTTACAGCGCATCGGACAGTTTGCGTTCGCATCCTGCCCGGAACTGACGGAGATCGTACTGCCCGAAAATCTGGAAGCGCTTGGCGAGCAGGCTTTTGCCTGGTGCAACGGCTTAAAAAGCGTCACGATCCCCGCTTCCATCACACAGCTCGGAAGCTCCGTCTTCCTTTACTGTGACGCGCTGACAACCGTCACGCTTTCCGAAGGCATGAAGAAAATCGGTCCTGCCATGTTCGCCTACTGCGGCGCGCTGAAGGAAATCTCTCTTCCCGAAAGTCTGGAAGAAATCGCGGACAGCGCTTTTGCCGGCACCGGTCTTTCCTCCGTAAAGCTTGGAAAGAATGTGAAAAAAGTTGCAGGCAACGCGTTTGCCAGCACTCGGGTCGCCGGTTTTGAACTGGATCCGGAAAACACCGTACTGGAAGTAAAGGATAACGTCCTCTTTGAAAAGGAAAGCGCCACGCTCCTTAGCTACCCGGCCAGAACGTCCGGCAGATCGTACGCGGTCCCGGAAGGCACGAAGCACATCGCCCCGTACGCGTTCCAGTACAGCGCTCTTACATCTGTTACCTTCCCGGATACCCTGGAAAGCATTGGCAACCACGCCTTCAACCTCTCCGCTTTACAGAAAGTAGAAATCCCCGCCTCGGTTAAATCCATCGGTCACGATGCCTTTAACGCCTGCTTCTTCTTAAAAGAAGCCCGCCTGCCGGAAGGTTTGACAGAGCTTGAGGATTACGTGTTCTCCACCTGCAATCTGTCTTCCGTATCACTTCCTTCCTCTCTTGTCAAGATTGGACAGCAGGCGCTCGGTAACAACGGTTCCTTAAAATCCATTACCCTGCCGGAGGGGCTTGTGGAGATCGGGGAAGACGCCTTCTACGGATGCCACAGTCTGGAGACGATCACGCTTCCTGTCACGCTTACCACGATCGGCGCGAACGCGTTCTACAACACCGCCCTCAAGGCATTCGCCGTAGCAGATGGAAATACCGTATTTTCCGTTATCGATGGCGTCCTCTTTGCAGATAACGGCAAGGTCCTCTTCGCGTACCCCGCCGGACTCAAGGAAGCATCCTATACGATCCCGGAAGGCGTCACCGCCATCAAAGACAATGTTTTCGCCAACGTAGCAACACTCAAAGAAGTGAAATTCCCCGCCTCTTTAGAGACAATCGGCGCGAACGCCTTTGCAGCCTCCGGCCTGACAACACTGACCATCCCCGGCAGTGTCAAGGAAACCGGCAATTCCTCCTTCATGGACTGCGAGAACTTAAAGACCGTCGTCCTGGAAGAAGGCGTGGAAATCATCAGCGGCAACGCCTTCAACTACTGTGAAAAGTTAGAATCGGTCACCATTCCTTCCACAGTAAAAGAAATCCAGGATAGCGCGTTCGGAAACTGCACAGCCTTAAAGGAAGTCACCCTTCCGGACGGCCTTACGAGCATTGGTTCCTGGGCCTTCAACGGATGCGAGAACTTACACTCACTCACCATTCCTGCCTCCGTTGAGAAGATCGAATGGGGCGCTTTCGATGAATGCGCCGAAGACTTCTGCCTGTACGCAGCAAAGGACTCCTTCGCTTATGAATGGGCGACGTCGGAAGGCGTGACTGTGAAAGAGATTGGGAAGTAATATGAGTTAGACGTGACAGTGCGTGACAGGGGACGCGCGTGACAGGGGACGGGCCTGTGTCACAATTTCAATGTGACACAGGCCCGTCCCCTTCACGCAAGAAAAGTGATCGATACATTCACCGTTTCTATCATAAAGATGCCGACTCCGGTTTCTCGGGTCCATCGAAAGCGAATATCATCATTGTCCAGCTTGATAAATGCCTTGCACAGTTCAAAGCGGGCCGGAATGCGGAAGCATCTGATGGAAAGCCGGACAAACTTCAAACCTGGCTTTCGATGATTGCCGCTCCGAATGATGCACAGGTTTCTGCAGCAGCGAGCCTGGATGCAGACCTGCTTCAAATTCGGCGTGAAGCACGAAACATGGTACAAAACAAGGAGGTACAGAACATGCTCATACAAGAACGCTATGAACGCATGGATTGGTTATCTTACGGAGAACAGAATAAGGCCGAAGGCATCGCTAAGGGCAGAGCCGAAGGCATCGCCAAGGGCCGAGCCGAAGGTATCGTCAAGGGCCGAGCCGAAGGTATCGTCCTGCGCGATCGGCAGAAGATTGCATCTATGCTGATGAAAGGCAGAACACCTTCCGAAATTCATGACTTCGGCGACTATCCGATGGAACTGATCGCAGAGGTTCAGGAAGATATGCTTCAAAAACGATCAATCTGAATAGGGGCTGCCGCACATCTTTTGATGTGCGGCAGCCCCAGCTTTTGTCAGCTTTACACAGCTTTCCTTCGTCTTCTTGTCACGACAAACCCACTGCCGGAAAAGCCGATGAGTACAAGACCAAAAAGATAAAGGCTGTTTGTACCGGGTCCTCCGGTGGATGGCAGCGCGCTGCCGGGGGTATTTTTCACCTGGAAGAGTGCCAGTGTGGCAGTGCTTCCCTCGCTCGCCTCCGTGGCTCCCGTGAAGGTATAGACACTTTCGTTTCCATTGATCACCTGGATCGAGCTCGGGTCGATCACCCGGTTGTGGATGGTAAACTGAATATACCTAAAGGTACTGATATATCCATCCGGGACATACTCCTCATACAAGCGATAGGTTCCATCCGGCAGGCCGGTCAGGGTCTGTGCGGTTCCATTCGATTCAAAAGCACTCTTGAATGTCACTTCCTTCCCATAGATGGTCTTCGTCACCGTACCGATCCCGGCAACATCTGTGACTTCCGACTCTCCGTGGCCGTCCGCATCCAGTGATTTCAAGACAAACATCGCACCGGAAAGGCCGTTTCCGCGCTCATCCACCTTCTGGATCTGGATATCCACAATCACGCCGTTTAAAATGGTAATTCGGAAGACAGCCAGATACTCGCTGTCGGAGCGAAGCATGTAAGTTCGAACTTCCTCGCCTTGCACCGGCTCAGTTCCGTTCTGATACAGCTCCAGCTTTTCATGCGTGGCATGATTTCCCATCTTGGCCGGTTGCTCACCCGCCTTTCCCAACTCTCCGACATGGAAGCGCACACCCTGGTTCCAGTTGTAAGCCATGGTCGGCCGTCCGGTTTCCGGATCGATATAAGGAAGTCCTGTATCCGGATTGATGACCGGTTCCCATGTCTCCACATCAAATTCCGCAACAATAGGTGTTTCTCCATCCAGTTCGGTATAGAAATCCGGTCCGGCCTCCACCCGGATGGTCCTAACGATCCCGTCTCCTTTATACCCGACTGGAACCTGTGTCTCGATCAGATAGTAAACCTCTCCTTCCGGAAGCGGTACCAACAGGTTCTGCGCCGCCTGGCCGCCCGCCACCGGGATGGTATGGGTAGGTGTTGTGGTATCCGAGGGCGCCAGGTGAACAACACCGTCTTCGCCGGAGGTAGCCGTAGAGATACAATAGTAGGATCCCGTCAGGCTGGGATCGTAGGCGGATAAGGAGACGCCGGCTTCCCCTTCTTTGGCGAGACGATAGAGACCAAATTCCGCCCCGGAAACAGGTATTTCATAGTCATCGATCTTCAGGACATCCAAGGGTTCCGCAAAGACGTTGATGGTGTGAGTATTCTGGCTGGTCTCGGTACCGGCGGCATGGCCCTGATACAAAGTGCCATAGGTGCCGGTGTGGAAATCATACCCGCCGTTTCCTCCCTGGCCTACCGGAAGGACCGTGTAATCCGGGGAATACACGATTGTAAACGAATACGACTCAACCGGTACATCAATCGGATTACCTTCCTCATCCTCAATGGTATGATTGAGTACCGTCGTATCATGAGGAGAATGATTAATCAGATCCTCTTCCTCCCCATCCAGAATATCCTTCGTCAGACGGATCGTGATGGTGCTGTTGTCGTTTAACTCGTATGCATCATAAGGGATCACAATACCACTTTCGCTTAACGCTTGAGCGAAGAATTCGTTCCATTTAGGTTCATTCTTCTCGTAATCCCACCAGGCAAACGAGGCACCACCTGCCTCAGCTTTTTCTGCCAAGTCCTGGATCAGCGCAGACATCGGAAATGTCTTTTTCTTGTTGTTTTCTATTTGCTCCGCTTCCGCTTCCCGGTCATCGGCGATGGATTCGGTCACAGGATAATAGGGATTCCCTATCATGGTATCAGGAAGGCCGTCTTCATCGGTATCTTCCGCATTCGTTACCACCAGTTCGATCTGCATGTTATCCCAGATCTTCTTCAGCTGCTCCTTCGGATCCACTTCGGTTCCCAGGTAGACTGTCCAATCTGTTGCGTTTCCCGTGAAGCCCAGTTCGTTCACATTGACACGGGGAGTCGGAAGGTCATCAATCACCCTTGTTTTCAGCTTTTCATCGAGATTTTCGTTGAACGGAATAACATCATCGCTGTCTGTTGTGTAATAACCTTCCGCAACTATTTCAGCCATTCCAAAATTTGTCTGAACCGCATTTCCGCCGATCAGATCTTCTTTCGCTTTCAGATAAACGGTCCCATGCCAGCCTTCATGCGTAAACTCCTGATTTGACCAAATGATCTGTCCCTCTTCCCCCACAATACCAAAGGGATCGGGTCCAGTATAGTTATCAGGGAGTTTGTTCCCATCCAGATCTATTTTGTTTCCAACAACCAGCGGAGTGCCAGTTGCTTTGTCAACCGGATAAAAAGCAGTTCCTACGGTATCTGTTACAGTTCCTATAACGGTGGCATCACTAAGAACCATATCGACAATCTGCATCAGAACATCTTCCAATTCATCACCTGTCTTGGCCGAATAAAACATTTTCTCTCCAGATATTGTATCCGCAATATCGTAAAGTAGTGTTTTTCCGCTGATAACATCATCTATGCCAAGTCCAACTGTAATCAACTTAATGCCAAGTCCTTTTAATAGATCAGCTGCTTCTTTTACATAGCGGGTATTAATGGAATTACCACTTCTCTGCGGAGCTCCATCCGTAATAAGTACTGCATACTTTACAGCGCTGTTCTCCCAATGGAACCCGCTATTGTAGTCATATCGATATGTATGGCTTACATTGTTATTGGTGTCCCAATTTTTCCTATCGTCATCGCTGTATCGGTCTCTTATATCATTTCTGTTATAACCAGCCGCATCCAGAATGGCTGCATCCGTACTTGTTCCTCCTCCATAGGTAGTATTTTTATCATAACTTAAATCAATACCTGATGAAGCAGACACAAAATCATGCTGCAATTGTCCTGCTCCATTCGGAAGGAAATTCCTAAATGTATTCCAGGCTATCTTAACATCCGGATTACTCGCATTTGAACTTGCGACAGCTAGTATGGAAAGTATTTCATTTAATTCATTAATCGTCCCATTCAAGCTCTTTTCCAGGTAATAAGCTCTGGTTTTGGGATCGTCAATACTCAAGCTAAGTTTTGTGAGATAATAATTCGATGTTGGATCAGCTATATCCTGCTCCGTGACCAAATCGCCAGCTTCCTGAATGACATAGCTTGCGGAGGTAGAATAATATGAGTTCCCGTAATTCTGGTTTCCATATGCAGATATACCGCTGTTAGGATCAAACGGCCCGTTAGCGTTATAATTATATCGATCCTTTGAAGCATCGCAAAGCCACCATTGGTTATTATAATAGTACAAATAACAGACCGTAGCCGTGCCAGCAGGATCTGTTATAATATAATATGTTTTGTTGGTCTTTAGCCCCCATGCTTCCCCGTTAGTAGTCCATCTCCCATTTGACCAAACATTTGTATTTATTGTGCTCACCTGTTTCGCAGCATGATTCGCGACATCATCCGAATCATATAGATAGGAGGGGAACATCATGGATCCCGAAACATCCAACATAAACCCAAGATCAATGATCCCATCAAATGTTTGGAAATTCGATTTAGTAGTCAAGTCAACTCGATATATTCTATTCTCATAGTCATATACTTCTGCTGTCTTCTGAGTATCTTCGCTACTTAATGGTGTACTTTGATTTTTCAGTTCATTCAGCCATTCTCGCATGCTCTCAATGGTAGTTCCCTGCTTCTCATTATCCGGAACCGTATAGGCTTCGTTTTGCTTAAAATGTGCGGTCAAAACACTTCCATTTCTCGGTATTTCGAGCGTCCCGGGTTGAATGGTGTCTCCATAAGTTGTCCGGTCGAGTACCACCCCATCCAGATCCCAATAATCAAACACCCATTTATTCTGCCGACCATTCATATGTGTGCCTTGTACAGCTTTGATCTGATACGCGTTTCTTTTATTCGTTCCCGTTTCGGAAATATAGTAATTGACAGTTCCGTTTACAACACTATAACTGCCATTCTGATATTGTTCTATCGGTGCTTCCTTCGTTAATATCGTCCCGGTTGTAGATACGGAGCCCATGATGTAGTCGTCCGACACAACCGTAAATTCATAGGTTGTCAATGGCTCCTGCTGATATATTTGCAGAATGGTATGTTCCGCCTCTTCATCGCTGAAATGCTCGTCATTGAACGCAGCAAAAGCTCCTTCGTGATATCCCAGCTCAATATGCTTCTCCGCTGTATAGTTATATCCAAGGAAGATGAACCCGCCTTCCTCCTGCGGGAGCACAGCGATGTTGTTGGTGCCATACTGCACCAGACCGTTTTCATCGCCTACCTCATTCAATGCCAGCGTATGGGTCTTTTTCGCAATCGGTCGAATAAAGTAATAGGAATAATCCAACGTTCCCAGACGGTCTTTCTCTGTGAAGACATAGTAAAATACCCACTGGTAATCGCTGCCAAGCTTGTCAAAGTTGCTGGTGCTGGTAAACGTCTCTTCCGTTCCATCGGTCTTGAGCACATGATACAGGATGCCATCGAAGTAGGCGATGACATAGCTATGATTGACATTCAGCTCCGTAGTCGCGGCCACGTCCTGCGCATCCGTCACTTTCACCCTCCACTGATCTCCATTCTTCATGATGATGGTCAGCGTTTCCTCCGTGTCAAACGGCTGCATGCTGATAAGAGCCCAGTCCCCCGCCTCCACGGTCTGCGCGTTAATGGCTGCGATCTGACTCTGCGTTAAATCCGCCGAATACCTGACATTCAGCCCATTTATTTCCTTCATAGCCCCTACGGTGATCGCTTCTTCCGCCTTTCCAACCCAAAGGAGGTTCGGATTGCTGAATTCCACGCTCGCCACTTCGGCTACAAACTTTTTCGTTGCTTCGCTGACTGTTATAAACTCAGTTGTATATGTCTGGTCATCCATGAAGGTGGACTGAACTTCCCTTTCTTCTTCGTCCAGGAGGATTTCGCCGTCACCGCTCTCCATCAGTGTATACACCGGCGTTTCAACCGGGATGAGCTCCAGGTTTTCGATGCCCAGCATTTCAATCATCTGGCCAAGGCTGATATAGCCGCCGCCAGGGATGCTGAATTCATACGTCTGACCGTTGACCGCATAATGAAAGTCAACAGTATAGACTATTCCATATACAGAAAAGCTGTCCGCTTCAAACATGGCGGATACGCTGCTGCCCTCTTCGGTTTTCGCTTCCACATCGCCCACGGCCACCATGCCTTCGTCCGCGTGCTGGTGGACGATCTGCACATCCCCAGTATGCTCTGCTTTTTCACTGATGGTAATTTCCACTTTGACCGGAGCCTTGGGCTCGACGGGCTTGCCCGATGCGTCCAGAATGGTGATGTCAAAGAACCGAGCCGCGTAAGAAGGCACCGCTTCATTTTCAGACAGGCCAAGCGCCGCCCGGGCTGCAGCCAGATACTGGGCGTATTCGTCACTGGTTTTATCGATCTCGAAAGCCGTCAGCATGGCGTCTTCCGGGATTTCCGCCTTGGCGGTGTACGCAAGGGTGATGGTGTAATCCTCTCCCTCGACAATCATGAACGCTTCGATATTCTCTTCCGGTACCGTTGTGCTTTCCGCCGTTTTTATTTCCGCGTCGGAGCCTTCCTGTGCGGTACCCTCATGGTTTTTCTGATCCGTGCCTGCGTTCAGCTCCTGTACAACCGACGTATCCGCGCTTTCTGCGATCACGGGTTCCTGCTGATATTCCACGCCAAGAACGCTCAGCTTATCTAACTCGCTCAGCATAAAGGACAGGTATAAGGTGCGATCTTCCGCATTCGCCGCGCTCTTTTCCGCAAAGGCTTTCCCGTCATTGACAGCTTCCAATTCATAGGAAAGCGGATCCGCGTTTTCCTTTATCACATTGCGGTACAGATAGAAGGATTTCTCGGTTGTGTCATCGGTTTCAGCCGCATCTGCCGTGATGTCCATCGCCTCTTCCGAGGTGCTGTCAGGAGCTTCTCCAATTGCGGCATCGTCCGTCTGCTTTTCCGCCTTCTGCTTTTCTGCAAAGAGTTCTTCCGCTTTCACATCCGCAGGTTTTTCCGGGTATGCTTCTAGGTTCAGCTTTGCATCCTTCAGACAGACTTCCACCCGGGCCTCTTTCGCATCAACAGGGCTGTTATCCGGTGTAAAAATAGACACAGCAAACACACGGAAGACCGATACTGGCTCCGCTTCTTTCTTTGGATCTGTGTCTGCCAACATCCCATCGGGATCTCCGATTTTCAGCGTAGCCTCACCATTTTCTTCATCCAGGAGAATGGTGTTCTCGCTGATTTCCGCCTCCGCCAGATTGCTTTCTATGAAGAAGGTTTCTTCCTCGAGCAGAAGTTCTTCCCCGTCAAGAGTTTCGTTTTCTTTCTCAGTCTCATGGTTAATAGAAGCATTCGGTGCGGCATAGGCGGCCATCCCGGCTTCTTCGGATTCCTCCTGCAGGATCATTTCCGCTTCTTCGATCTTTTCCTTCTGCGCTTCTAACTCGGCGATTTTTGTCTCTCGCCCGGTCGCTCTATAGGCAGCTTTCTGATACTCCAGATAGGCAGAATCATCCTTGCTGATTTCTCTTACGCGGAAGGAGGTTCCATCCGGGATGGTAGTGCCTGCGGGGAAGATCAGTTTCCACTCAGTCGATGCAAGCTGGGAAATCAGGATGATCTCTTTCGGACTCTCCTCATTGGTATGTTCTTCTGCGGTTGTCTGTTCGGGATCATCCGCGAATGTATTATCATTTTCTATATTGTGATTTCTTTCAGGAGCATGATTGTTCTCTGTTTCGTAATTCTCAGGGTTGTCCTGGGACTCCGCTTCTTCTGACTCGCTCTCAGGATCCGTAGTTTCTGTATTCTCTCCTTTCGAAAGGGTTTCTGCTTCTGGGGTCTGATTCACAGTTTCTGTGCCTTCTGTTTCGGGGATCTGAGTTTCGGTTTCCAGCTCTTCTGCTACGAGATTTTCCGGCTCAGGATCACTGCCACTGGTCTCCGGTTCTTCTACTCCAAGATTCCCGCCGATCGTCTCCGATTCTTCCACTTCAAAATCCCCGCTGATCGCCTCCGATTCTTCTACTTCATAATCCCCGCCGATGACCTCCGGTTCTTCTATCGGATCCACCACTTCGAAAGCATCACTGTTCTCCTGCGGTTCTTCCGCGCCGAGCTCTTCCTCTTTCGCTTCATTCTGATTATCTTCGACTTCTAAAACTTCTGGCGTCTCTTCCTGTGCACTTTCAGAAGGAGCCGCATTTTCTTCCTCTTCCGAGGCAGAATCATACACCTCTTCCTCAAAAATAAACTCTTCGAGAAGAATTTCGCCCTCCTCAGAAGCGACCAGAAACTCCTGCGGTTCCCCTTCTTGCAAGGCTTCTGCGCAGAACTCATCTGCTGCCGCAACCGGATCTGCCGGGTTCTCTTGATCTGTATTCAGATTTGCCTGAGCGTCTTCCAGATAAAACCCATACTCATTGATCGCCTCATCCTGTTCGATGGTGATGGCAGGAAGAATCAATGCATAAGTAGTCGTGAAAATGATGACACAGGCCATAAACGTCGCAAGCTGACGCAGAATACGACTCTTTTTATTTTCCCGCAGCCACTTTTCAATTATCTGAAGAATTTTGCTCATGCGAAGCCTCCTCGTTTCAGTTGCTTTTTGTTGTCATTAGTATTCCTAATGTTGAAATATATCTTGACAAGTATAGAATATTCCACTATTATAGGCTTGAGGGTGTTCTCACATCCTGATAGCTCGAATACGCATTTTTGATTATTTCTATCAATCTCTTAAAAGCTCTACTCTTCGTAAACCTTCGTATTCAAAAAATTCATTTGCTATCTTGCCCTCATCTCCAATCCAGACTATAATACAAGAAAGGAGACTGTCTCATGGACGAGACTAGAACCCTGACCGGTCTTCCCCTGGAAGACCAGCGTGAAATCCAGGAAATCTTTGCTGGCACACTTCTGCCACCCCTGTACTCAGATGTAATAGCCAAACGTATTCTGAGTGCGGATGTTCACCCGGAGCGCCTGAATTTTCTGATGCGTGCGATTGCGCAGGATCCAACCATCGATGTCGGGTCCAGTGCAGCAAACGAATTATTCCGGCAGTCCGTACATTCGAAAGGGATGGTACTGGATATTCCAGCCTGGTTGAAAGATCGCCGCTTTACAAATCTGGAAATTCAGAAGGTAAGACAAGAACACATTCTGACGCGTGCGGAGCTATATGCGTCTGATATGCTTTTACTGCAGTATTCTACCCAATCAGGCGAGAGAAAGTCCGATGTAACTGCTTCTAATCTAAAAGAAGTCCTTCTTATCGTTCTAATGGTGGAAAGCCCTCTCTCGTTTCGGGAGTTTGACAAAACAAGCGAACGATACATCCACCGCTTTACTCACAACATAGCCGACTCCGGGTTTTCCGATCCATCGAAGGCGAATGTCATCCTCGTCCAACTGGACAAATGCCTGGCACAGTTCAAAGTCGGTCGAAACGCCGAGGCCGTAGACGGAAAGCCGGACAATCTTCAAACCTGGCTTGCCATGATCGCTGATCCGAACGACGCACAGGTCTCTGCCGCAGCCATCCTGAATTCAGATCTACTTCAGATTCGGCGCGAAGCACGTAACATGGTACAAGACAAGGAGGTACAGCATATGCTCATCCAGGAACGCTATGAACGTATGGACTGGTTGTCCTACGGAGAACAAAACAAAGCCGAAGGCATTGCTGTAGGCAGAACCGAAGGCATCGCCGAGGGTATCGTCCTGCGTGACCGGCAGAAAATTGAAGCCATGTTGCGCAAAGGCAGAACCCCCTCTGAAATCCGCGACTTCGGCGAGTATCCGATGGACCTGATCGCAGAGGTTCAAAACGAGATACTGAAAGCAAAATAAAACAGCATCGCAGGATCCAGGTGCCATGCGCGAATACATGGTGCACCTGGATCTTTTGCTGTTTTGTCATTTTGTTACGCTGCTTTGCCGCGTCTTTTTGTCATGGCAAATCCGGTACCGGATACGGTGACAAGCAGAAGGCCAAGCAGATAGAACATGTTGGTTCCCTGGCCGCCGGTGGAGGGAAGGGCCATGCCTGGAGTATTCGTAATCTTGAGCAATGCCAAAGCATTTCCACTCCCAGGCGTAAAAACCAACTTTTCGCTTGTTGTCACAACAGTCATTGCACGATTTTCCAGCTTGAACTCGATATACGGCAATGTATTGATATATCCATCAGGAACGTATACTTCCCTCAAGCGATACGTGCCATCCGGAAGATTACTTAATGTGTGAACCTCGGTAGATGATGTAAAGGCATTTTCAACTGCTTTTGTCCCCCCGCTGTTCCCATCGGGAATCGTTACTGTTTCAAGCCCTTCAATTCCTTCTACATCCACTTCTCCATGTCCATCACTATTTACAGCCACCAATTGGAAAACCGCACCTTCAAGACTTTCACCTTTTTCATCGATCTTTTGAATGGTTATATCAACCGAAACGCATTTGTTTTTATATACAATGTGATTATCCATATTCGGGACTATACTCGCTGTAATAGTTCCGTCCTGCAGGTTAATACCGGCTTCATGATCTGCTGAAATTGGCGAAGTCTCTTCATTCAATCTGATCTCTTTCACAATATCAATCAGTTCATATCCTTTCTTCTGCTGTTCCTTAATAGTATAGGTAGTGCCAACTGGAACATTTGCAATACTGAGCGTCTGCCCTTGCTTGATAGTCAAATCAGCATACACATAGGAGTCGCTATCATGTTCCATCTGATTGCCATATAGCCAAATAATGTTGTTTTGCTGATCACCAGCATTATATGTCACCAGCACAGGTCCTGCTGTTTCCAGGAATTCGCCTTCACAAGTCCCAGAGAATACATTTCCATTTGCATCTGTAAGTTTGATTTTACCTATGATAATTTGTTCTCCATTTTCCCCTTGAATGATATCTTTCCCGTCCGGTTCAGCCTGGTAATAATTTCCGTTTTCATCATGATAAAACAGCAAATTGACGCCAAACCACGGAACATGATCTCCAGCCACAGTAAACGGAGCATTATTGTTTGCAAGTTCAATACGATATGCGAACTCTGTTCCATCTGATGGGACTATATTTCCGTCCTTACCAACGACGATCTTATCCAGATGAATATAGCCGCGTAAAGTATTCACTACATTCAAGGCTGATTTCCCATCAGAATCGATTACAAGATCCTCAATCTTTATTATGGTAACTGAACCATCATTGTTCTTCGTAAATAGGACATTCTTCAGTTCTCCATCAACCAGCATCGGATGGTAGGTTGGCGCAGAGAAGTCGTACTCATAGCCAATTTCCGGTTCACTGATCCTGTAATCGTGACCATCTTCGAGAACATAATACGTGACCCCATTTCCTGAATATACTCCACTGGAATAAGAACTCGGATCCAAACCTATTGCGCTTAATCTTTCCTCTGTGAGCATCAATCCTGTTGCAATGGAAAAATCCTGTTCCCATTTCGTTCCGATAGTTACAGAAAAAGCATCCTCGCCTTCTCCATATGTGATGGTTTTCGTATATTGCGTTACATCTTCGTTTTCATCATTCGGATCCCCTTCATACCACACATACTGTTGTTTCTCCTCATCCCATCCTAAAGAAACAGATTTATATGATGCAGCATTCGGATCCTATGTATCCTGCAATATCTTAAAATTGATACTAAATCCGTTGGAAACAAGTACCTCCTCATCGTTATAATATTTTTTAGGTACTGGCTTGCCTTCCACCATTTTAGGTTTGCCATCTTCGAACTCAAACAACAGTCTAAGCAGTTCCTCCGGATTTCTATCGACGTTCCATTCTTTTGAGAGTTTAGACATCGTTGCCTTCAGAGGCATTGGATTTGGAGTCTGTAAATCCTGATAATACGGACCTTGCACATTCACTTCCGTGTTTGTTCCATCAGATGTAACTTCTGCAACAGAATAGTGAAGTTTCTGATCTGTATTCGTAAGAACCGCAAATGTGCCATCCGGATACTTGACAATAGAAGGAAACTGAGTACTTCCGCCTTTTTTATATCCTTTTCCTGTATCTACCGCATTTTCGTCCTTCCAATCTACGTCCACAGTATCTCCGCTTGAAACTGTAATAGTTTCCAAGCCATTGTTTAATGCCGCAACATAATCGTAAGCATCCTGATCCGGCCATACTACAAAACTAACACTATATGTGCAACCATCCATCAATATTCCAAGTCCAGATAGATCCCATATCAGTTCACCGGTTTCGTTGTCAACGTCGGCCAGTGCCATTTTATATTCAGTTCCATCTTCAGTAGCGATCGAATAAACCGTTCGTCCGCCAATAACATTTTTTTCTACAGTATACTCTGTATCACTATTTGCCGGCACCTCAAAGACTACATTCGGATTGTTCAAATCTCCTGTCGCTGTGACGCGATACAGCACTGTACCATTTTTGTCCTTGACACTATACGTATATCCATTCGTTTTCCCATGAACTACGGTAGTAGTCATGGCGTCCGTGGTCAATGTATCTGTTATACTGACATTGGCATGGCCTGTAGCTTTTTCAATAGTGTAAAAAATATTATTAAGTGCATTCACTACGTCATCTGGGGTTTGAGCATCCGAAAAATACTTTTCTACTTCTTCCGTGATAGCTTCATTATCATTTCCGTTTCCATATGCGTAGTTTGTTAAGTATATAGAGTATTTTTCATCTTCATCTTTTCTGTATGTAAAAATATTATAGAACTTATAGCCTTCATCCACTAATTTTTTTGCTTCATCTTTCGCTTCATTATATGCATAGATATTGCCGTAGCCACCAGTGATATCACCTGTTTCAGGATCTGTCGTATGCATCGCGCCTCCAGACTCACCTTCCACACAGGTCGGTTCTCCATCTGTCAGAAAGACGACATAATAATCCTCATCTGTTTTTCCGGCATTTACATCAACCGTTTTCTTTGTATTAATTACGTCGTACGCATACTGCAATGCTTCCTCCCAGTTCGTACCACTGGAATAACGATTACTATTAACGACAGTTGTAAGGGAACTATAATCATTGCCAGAAGTCCATCCGTTTGCCTCAGTTTCAGTTTTCCAGGATGTTTTATCATCAAATCTTTCATCGCCGAAGCTTATTACGGATATTTCAACAATATCGCTATTCTCTCCAGATGCATCGTTTTTAGCCATGAGCTGGCTAAAAAGATTGTTTAACGCCACTTGTTCTGCATACATACGAGTGGTTTTGCTTCTGACATAGAGTTTTCCGGTGTCAGGGTAAACAGTATCATAATTATTATTTGATCGGCTACTGTATTTAAAATAGAAGTCTTTACTGTTTGCATCGTTCCAATTTATCGGAGTCTCTATTTCTGTTGGGTAAGAATAATAAAAGCCATTATACCAACCCTGAACGCTTTTGTATGCCTTCAGTGGAACTTTTACCCCATTTATTTCTCCGTAGAAAGCATACCCTGCCCCAGGATTCACATCCCCTCTAAAAAAGGCTGTTTCCCTGGTCCCATAATACCATTCCTGAACCTCATTGCTTACAAAATGTGTGATCATACTACTGGATCGGTCCATAACAAACAGAATGTTGGATTTCGTAACCTCTTCCTCTTCTGACAATGTGGAATGAGCTTTTACACTTAATGTAAGCGTATATGTACCGTCTTCGGCATTGTTTTCATCTGTATTCGGTAGTAATGTTTTGCTTCCTTCTGGCTTAGTCAGCCCAGTACTATCTTGGCTATCGCTAACCTCATTCGTTCCTGAGCCTGCTTCGATGATCTGTTCAATAACAGATTCATCTATTAACGAACTTTTTCTTACTGGCGTAGCTCCAAGTGTATTCCTCACTGGAATTATCACAGTTGCTCCAGATTTTCCCTTGTCGCCAGGCATACTGGCATCCTCGTTTTGCGCATCCGTCACCTTTACCTCGAACCGCTCCCCATCCTTCATCGTCACGGTCAGCGTTTCTTCACTCGTAAACGCCTGCACGCTAAGAAGAGCCCAGTCCCCGGCTTCCACAGTCTGCGCATCGATCTCCGCAATCTTCTCTTCCGTCATCTCCGCGCTATAGCGCACCTGGAGATTACTTGCTTCTTTCAGTTCCCCTACTGTCGTATCCTTGACAATTTTTTCTACCCATACGAGTTCCTGGTTACTAAATTCTACGCTGCGTACATCCTCAAGGAAATGCTTCGCATTTTCGCTGATCGCCGTAGAATCCGCGCCGGCAAAGGCAGCTTCCAGGAACAGATCTTCTGCTTTGTACACTTCCTCTTCCAGGGAAATTTCCAGTTCCTCACCTGCCGCTTCAAGGCTAGGCATAGTGACTTCAGGCGTAGGGGTATTTTCAGAAGCCTGTGCCGCGTTCCGGCTCTGGCTGGCAATCCCCAGGATGTCGATCAGCCGTCCCAGGCTCACAAACCCGCCGCCGGGCATGCTATACTCATAGGTCTTTCCATCGACTTCGTAACGGAAGTCCACCCACTCACCAAGCATAAGGACAGCCCCTACATACGGCAACGAAACCCCCGGTTTATTTGCGATTCTGCCCAGATTATTGCGTCGTTTTAGCAAAGAAGTGCTGCTCTATCAGGGCTTTGAGGACGGTATACATTTCATGATGTCATGAGCACGGTCTGTATGATTAATTGCACCTCCAAACGAAAAAAGACCCGCAGCACAGGCCGGTTTTCCCGGTTTCCCATGCTGCGGGCCGTGTTTCTTGCTTATGCTTCCCTTGGCAGCTCCACGCTGATCCCGGCTTTAAAAGTCACCGTAACCGTCTGCCAACCAATCTCGACTTTCTCGATAAACCGGAGAATATCGTCGTCGGAGCATTCCGTCACTCTGCCGTCCGCGTACCCCGGCCTTGTGAGCCGGAAGAAAAGATCCGGTTTCGCGCACCGTCCGTTCGGGCTTTCTCGGTAGGGGCGCTCTTCGCTTCCTTCCGCAATCGCCCTGACCCGATCCTGCAGGCCCCGGATATGAAGGGCTTTGTCGGCGTAAACCGCCCTCTGCTCAGATGCGGCTGCCCACTTTTCTCTGACCTCTGCCAGCTGCTTTCGCGTGTTCTCTTCTGCGTCTGTGTTGCAAGCCTCCTGTGCTTCACGGATCTCCTCTTCCAGAGAATCCATCGCTGTCTCCATTCTGGTCAGCACTTCGTCTGCCTTGTCCAGCCCGCCCCAGCGAAGGCGCTCTTCCAGCCTGACAAGCTCGTCCCTTCGTTCCGGCAGGGCATTAAAGGCATCCACGATGATCTGGCGCAGCCTGTCATCCCGGATGGAATCATTCCTGCACTCGACGTCCGGGTGCCTGCTTTTATTCATTTTGGAATCACAGCGCCATGTCGTTTTCACCTG
>JAFVBO010000124.1 GCA_017479935.1 Lachnospiraceae bacterium | reverse complement strand
GGCAACCCTGAATACCTGTGACGGGAGTACTTGCCAAGGAGTGCAGCCATAGAATGGCCCACGGTGAATAGGCCGTTCGACGCGCTTGACGCGGACTTTAGAAGCCCTTTCCAAACTCCGTTTGGGAGGGGAGTTTCACTCGGAGAAAGATCGGAAAGTGTTTATTGGAAGGAATGAAAGATTCCATCTGGGATGTTATTTCCTATAGTAGCAAGTAAAAAAGTGAGAATCTGGGGCTTATGGAGGGGGGACAACGTAAATGAAACCGATCATAGGTGTCATGCCTTTGTGGGACACGACAATAGTGGCCAGGTAACATAAAAGTACTCACGGGTTTTAAGGAAGAGGAATGTTCAGTGATGGAGAATACGGTTTTTTAACCTCATGTCAGACGATATTCCGCATGAGAGGCGAGCATACTCTTGAGATGATAAAAACGCTTACAGACCTGGAGATTCAGGTTGTCGGCGGGAAACGTCAGTCTATGCAGGAAAAAAGGCAAACTGATTCTGGAAGGAGTAGCGGCTACGACAATTCAGGAGAAAACACGAGGAAGCATGCGGCCGACGAGACAACAGGGCTGGGCGCATTTGTTCAAAAA
This sequence comes from Lachnospiraceae bacterium, assembly GCA_017479935.1. Lineage (GTDB taxonomy): Bacteria > Bacillota > Clostridia > Lachnospirales > Lachnospiraceae > RGIG5021. The sequence goes on along the minus strand of JAFVBO010000124.1, from coordinate 69,564 downwards.
ACGGAAGTGTGCCGTAAATGCGGATGTCCTATGGCTGTGGTGCGAAGCATGAAAGGAAAGGTCTTTCTAAGATGTACATCCGCTTCCTGTAAAGAGATTGCGTATCTGACACCCGAGATCGTAAACCGGTACATCAGTGAAAACAAGGTCTCCTGCCCCGTTCATCATTGCGGGATTAAGGCGGGGTTGAGCAAATTTGGAGTATACGTAAGGTGCGTACAGGGACATTTTCTGAAGCCGGACGAAATATGACATATCAATTCAGAGTAAGAGTAACATCAAGTTTCTTAAAATGCGCCCTTGCTATATAGTACACCTAAAAGAAGAGGACGAGAATATGGTACGAGTAGCCGTCGTGGAAGACGAGAAGGTCTATTCGGATGAGCTGATCGGCTTTATCCGGAGATATGCAAAAGAGAAGGATATTCTGATGGATATCGTTCTTTTTGAAAACGGGATGGACTTTGACGAATACATTGATAGTCATTCCGAGCGTTTTGACATCGTATTCATGGACATCAAGATGCCGTATGTGAATGGCCTTTCTTCCGCAAAACACCTTCGCGCATGCGATCCGTACGTGTCCATCATCTTTACCACGGTCATGATGCAGTACGCTACCCGGGGGTATGAGGTGGATGCGTTGGACTATATGGTAAAACCGATTCGGTATCTGAATTTATCCATCAAGCTGGACAAGGCTATGACAAGGATTGTCCGGAATAAGGCGGTGATTACTCTTCCGGCGCAGGATGGCGGGCTTGTCCGGGTACCTGCATCGGATATCTATTATGTGGAGAGCCAGGATCATTATTGCCTTTTCCATACCAAGCAGGGAGACATGCTGAAACTTATTTCGCTTTCTACGGTGGAAGAGACGCTTCGGGATGAAGGCTTTCTGCGATGCAGCAATTCGTTTCTGATCAATCCGGTTTACGTCACACGTATGACGAATACAACCATCGTGATCAGAGAAAGGGAGATTTCCATCAGCCGGCGAAAGCACAAGGAGTTTATGCAGGAGATTGCCCGGTATTTCTAACGAAGGGAGAAGATGGACCGATGAGTTCCCTGGCCGCCTTTTTTATTGAACAATCCATGGGCTTTTACTTTGGATTGTTGTTTTTCTCAACCCTTTTTACGAAGATCCTGAAGAAGAGAGAGCATTTCGCGCTCCGATTCTGGGGCGGAAGCCTGGTGGGATTTCTGATCGTATTTCTGGTTCCAGAATATCGGGCGATCTCTGTCGCTCCATCCACCAAGACGCTCGCCATCTATCTGGTCTTTATTCTGCTGATGCTGTTCTGCTACCGCGGTAGTTTTAAGACGCTTCTTTTCGTTGATATATCGTCCCTGACAAGTCAGCATCTGTCGCTGTGCATCACAGAAGTGTTCACGATCGCCTTTGGAATATCGGACGGAACGTTATATGCAGCCTCTTCCGTTGTGGGAGCTCTTTTTACATGGCTTGTGGTATATCTTCTGTTCACCCGGGAGCTGAAGGACGGGAATAAAGTCGAGAGCATGGATTACACCCTGATATTGGTTGCGGTTTTCCTGTTTCTGATCATTTTTCTGGCACAGCGGGTTGTGATCACGTATGAAACGATCACGGCTTCCTTTCGTTTTTTCGACGGCCTGACCTGCTGCCTGGGCCTATTCATTCTGTTTATTCAGCTGGGCAAGACCAGTGAGGAATGGGAGAACCGAATGCTGAAGGAGCTGATGGAAGCGGAGCGGAAACGGTACCATATGCTGGAGGAGAGCATGGATGCTATCAATCGCAAGGCCCACGATCTGAAGTATGCGGAACGGGCATGGAAGGCCGGGATGCTAACCGAACAGGACATGCAGGACGAATACGTGGAAGAATACGACTATATTGCGCGTACGGGATACGCCCCGCTGGATAATCTGCTCACGGAAAAGGGATTGTTCTGTAATAAGAACGATATTCAGTTTACCTACATGGTGGACGGGGATCAATTCCGGTTCATGGGTCTTGCCGATCTGGTCATTCTGTTTGGGAACGCGATTGATAACGCAATTGAATGTGTCATGCGCTATGAGGACCCGGAGAAGAGGATCATCAGCCTGGTGGCTGCCAAAAGGGAAGGAAGCGTTCGGATTCACATTGAGAACTACTGTGAAGATGAACTGTCTTACAAGGGGGATCTTCCGGCCTCGCATAAGAAGGACAGGGACAATCATGGATTTGGATTAAAGAGCATCCGCTATCTTGTGGACAAGTATGGGGGTATGATGGGGATTTCCTGTGAAGAGCGGATGTTTACGCTCAGCATTTCCATCCCGGTCTGACCACTTTCGTGCAGAATTACGACCAGATACGAAAAACCTCCAACTGATTTGTGAAAAAATGCTATGCTTATCGTGACCGTTCCAGAACCCCTCTGCCGATCTATCCGCAGTCGGCATGGCCGTGGCGGCCTGTATTCATAGGGTTAAACCAAACAGTAAGGAGGAGAAAGAGACAATGAAGAAGAGCAAAACAAATGTGTTCCGCGGTTTCGCCGCTCTTCTGGCGGTGCTGTGCGCTTTTACCTGTGGCGGCACAGCGATGGCCGTGGCGAATCCGTCCCTTGTCAATGATGCGCTCCACGTAAAGACAAGCATGATTGTCAATACGGAGGGGGATGAGACGAATGCACAGTATTACAGTTGTGACTATCAGACGGCTGCCGAGCTTCTGGAGGCTAAGAAAGCCTTGATTTCTCAGATAGGTTCGGAAGGCTGCGTCCTTCTTTACAATAAAGAAGGAGCCTTGCCGCTCACGGAAAATGAAGTGAACATTTCCCTGTTCGGACGAGGCAGCGTAGATTTTGCCTACGACACATCGGGAGGCGGCGGTTCCTTAAACCGCGGTGATTTTGGCCTTCCGTCCTCGCGTGAACCGGATAACTTCGCCTGCCTGACGCTGGAAGAAGTTCTTACGAATAATGGGAAAAATGTCAATCCCGTAATGGTGGAGTTCTACAAGGCGAGCGAGCTGCGCAGAGCAGCGGCAGGAAGAAGAAATCCCACCGCCATCATTGGCGAAGTTCCGCTTTCGGAGTACACTGAGGAAGTACGTGCATCCTATGAGGATTATAAGGATGCAGCCATCGTCGTTCTGGGAAGAAGAGCCGGGGAAGGAGCGGATATCCCCACGACGCCGGAAGGCTTGGGAGACGGTGATGGGATTCACAATTATCTGCAGGTCCAGGATTATGAGGTGGACCTTGCGAAGGAGGCGAAGGAAGCCGGCTTTAAGAAGGTGATTGTGGTACTGAACAGCGACTATGTGCTGGGCAATACGAGTGCGTTAAAGGAGTATGCGGATGCCATCATCACCATGCCCGGCGCAGGCTATACCGGTATTCAGGGCCTGGCGGATGTCCTGACCGGAAAGATTTCACCCTCCGGACATCTGGAGGAAGTGTTCGCGGCCAATCCGGCGTCTGCGCCGGCCGTGATCAATGCAGGCAACTTTGCCTGGACTAACCAGGATGAAATCGTGGACAAGACCAAGGTTGTTGCCGCACAGTCCGGGTATTATGTGGTGTATGCGGAAGGCATTTACACGGGCTATCGGTATTATGAGACCCGCTATGAGGACACGATTCTGGGCCGTGGCAACGCAACGGGCAAGAACGGAGCGACGAGTGGAACTGCCTGGAATTACGCGGATGAAGTGGAGTACAGCTTCGGCTATGGCTTAAGCTATACGACCTTTAAAGAAGAACTCATCGATGTCGATCGGGAACACGAACGGGCAACGGTTAAGGTAACCAATACCGGGGACAAGGCTGGCAAGCATGTGGTTCAGCTCTATGTGCAGACACCTTACACACAGTACGACATTGACAACAAGGTGGAGAAATCTGCCATCTCGCTGGTTGCCTTTGAGAAAACGAAAGAGCTGGCTCCCGGGGAGTCGGAGACGCTGGAGATCGAATACGACAGCCATTTGTATGCCAGCTATGACTATACGAACGCGAAAAGCTACTTCATGGACGCGGGCGATTATTACTTCGCTCTTGGAAACGGCGCCCATGACGCCTTAAACAATGTTCTGGCGAAGAAGGGGTATACGGCCGCAGGCGGCATGGACTATGACGGAGATGCTTCGAAGGTCTTTGCGTGGACGGAAGCGGATGCCGACTTCGTTACATACACAACCTCGGAGTATACCGGTGCGGAGATCACCAATCGGTTTGATGATGCGGATCTGAACTATTACATGCCTGGCACGGTCACGTACCTCTCCAGAAACGACTGGGAGGGCACCTGGCCAAAGGCATACTCAGGCCTGACGGCCAATGCGGCTGTCATCGCGGGACTTTCCAAGTTCCGATATGAGAACGGAACGACCGATTCCATCGCTCAGTTCCTGGCGTTCTATGGTGATAACGGCAAGGTGCCGGCGTTTGGTGTGGCGGAAAAGGACCTGGCGGAAGGCGAGAAGCCAGCCATCGCGGCTGCCACGATGATCGGCGTCAGCTGGGACGACCCTCTGTGGGAGGACTTCCTGGATCAGCTGACCTATAAGGATCTGGCGTATTTCTTTGGCGATGGCAAGCATCACTCCTACACATGCGTGAACGTCGCGTATCCGGGATCTTACCAGCTGGACGGCCCTTCCGGAAATAACGCGACCTATGCGAAGGCGGAAGATGAGACCATCCAGAAGTACAATTCCCGTATGTTTGGAACGCAGACGCTTCTGGCCTGCACGTTTAACAAGGATCTTGCCTGGGAGCAGGGAAAGATGATCGGCAACGACGGTTTCTACAATGGCTGTCACGCTGCCTGGGGCTGCGGCCTGGATTACAAGAGGACGCCTTACGCCGGCCGGAATACCGAGTACCTCTCTGAGGATGCGGTCCACGATTATTACATGGGAGCTTCCCTTACCTCGGGTGCGGCTTCCAAGGGATTCGCACTCTGCCCGAAGCACTTTGCGTTTAATGATCAGGAGACCAATCGACAGGGGTTGGCTACATTCATGAATGAGCAGCAGGCCCGGGAAAATGACCTTCGGGCATTTGAAGGAGCGTTTGCCATCGGCGAGGCCAAGGGAACCATGACAACCTTTGCACGAATCGGCACAACCTACGGCTCCTCGGAATATGATCTGATGACCGGCATGTTGGTAGAAGAGTGGGGCAGCCATGCCTTCTCGATTACCGATACGCTGGGCGGATCGACCGACAAGGCTTCCGGTTTCATGGAAGGACCGGAGAGTTGCCTCGCAGGTACGGCATTCATGGATTCGAACGTAGCGGATGGTTTCTGCGGTCCATATACCAGCGAACTGACCGGACCGCTTGCGGGCACAGAGTATGCCCAGAGTGATGCGATCCTTTATGGAACCGTCAGCGCGGAGATCATTTCGAAGGATCCGCTGCTTGCCTACGCTTGCCGTGTCGCTTCCAAGAAGACGTTGTATGAGTTCATCAACGGCGCGGCGATGAACGGTGTCAGCGCGGACACGAGGGTGGTTACCATCGAACCTTGGTGGAAGACAGCCTTGTTTGCCCTGGATGCGGCTTTGGGAGCTCTTGCCCTGTTGATGTTCGTTCTGTACGTGAGAAGTCTGTCGAAAGACAAATCCCAGAAGGAGGCTTAAGTGATATGAAGAACCTGCTTAGTAAACGAGGACCCGGCGGCGTTCTGGTACTTCTTGCCGCGGTTCTGACTGTGATAGCGATCATCGCTTATACAGTAAACGGAAATGCCATCCGTAACGTCAATACCATTGTCGTGATCCTGTTAGGTGTTGCCCTTGCGGGGGAGCTGGTTACGCTCTTTGCCCCGTTAGGAGGGCTCCCGATCCTGATTTCGGCCGTCGCATCCGGAGCGGCTGTTGGCTATTACCTCTCCTTCAGCGCGGATTATCTGGGGTATCTTTTCACCGGAGTGTTGGGATACGCGGGAACTATGGCGTCCTTTATCCTTTTCGCGGCAGCGGCTGTCATATCGATCCTGCTTTTGATTGCAGCCAACTTCTGCCGTCTTGAGAAGTAGAAAGAAATGAAAAACGGGCAAAGAAATAATCAGATAACAGGAAGCATCCTTCTGATGGCGGCAGTGCTTCTGGCGATTGGGTCGTTTTATGACCTGGAAATATCCACGGCTCTTGCCGGTAAGTGGCTTCCTGCCGGAAAATATTATACGGTCAACCGCTTCGCTCTCTTTATCGAGATGTCCGGTTTTTCTCTGATCTACCTGTTTGGCGCTGTTGCGACGGCCATTCTGTTTGTGGCTGTCGCACGGACGCGTGAGGGGGACCGGCTGTTCATCTTCCGGGCGGGGGATGGGAAGAGCTGGAAGCTTTTGAAGAGTGCGCTGCTCATGTTGTCCGGAGCGGGCTGCGTCTATGAAGCATACAGCACGGTGCATGAGTATTTTGATTATCCACAGCGCTTCTTGAAGGAAGCGCTGCTGATGGAAGAAAATGGCCTGCCGATGGCTGGCAACGTCATAGAAAGTGCAAGCCAGACGAAAGAACTGGTTTCGTCCGTTCCCGGGACCACGTGGCTGCAGGCTGTTCTGGCAGCGCTTCTGGCCGTCTTGCTGATCCTTTGTTTCTACCGGCTTAGGAAAGAGGTTGTAGACAGACTGGTACAGGTTGCTGTGGTAATCCTGATAGCCATTCTGTTCTACACGGTGATGATCGAGGCGATCAAGGGTCCGGCGGGACGCGTGCGCTTTCGAACGATGAATGTCATCGGGGACTTTTCCGAGTATACCCCGTGGTATGTTTTTCGTGGATCCAGAGTCCTCAGTAGAACCGGGGAACTGGCAGCAGGGACGCTTTCTGCTGCCGAACGGTTCCTTGGGCTGTCGGATACCTGCAAATCTTTTCCTTCTGGGCATACTTATGCGGCAGCAGTCTCCTATGCAGCTCTCTGTTTGCCGGATCTGTTTCCGGATATGAGGCGCACCGGCAGGGCAGCCTGCTTCTTAGTTCCCACGCTCCTTACCGTGATCGTGGGCCTGGGACGAGTGATGGCGGGAGCTCACTTCCTTACAGATGTGGTGATCGGAGGCCTGGCAGCCTATCTGATTGTGATGGTGGCGAGATGGGGCATCCGAAAGCTTTGGAGCTGGTCGAGACAGGAGGATGACCATGAGAAATCATGGAGAACGCATATCATATGTTAAGATACTGCTAATCAGGAACGAAAGCAGAATCAAACGGTCAATCATTACAGATTGAAAATTAATAATTACCGGAAAAGCAGAGCGGAAACGCTCTGCTTTTTTTAATTCCAGGTTACTCATTCGTCATGTCGCGTTCGAGAATGACATCTACAAACTTTCGGCAGATGGGAGACAGGGTTCTTCGCTCATTCGAAGCCAAAAACACCTTGCGTGTAGGAATTGAGAAACTCGTATTTAACTCGCGCAGGTCAGCCGCTGCACGGCTTTGTCTCATACACCAGCGGGGTGCCAGGCCAATGGCCAAGCGTCGTTCTACAAAAGGAAGAACGTTTGTAGATGTCTCTACTGTAAACGCCGGACTGTATGTAAGGCCTTGTTCTTGGAAATAGGATGCGATGTGGCTGCCTGCACTGCTTAAGGGGCCTACTCCGACAATCGGCATGGCACAGAGCAATGAAGGGGTAAGCGGAATACGGTCATCAACGGGATAGTCTTTGTGGGCAAAGAACACATCCCGTAATTCAAGCAGTTCAATAATCGGCAATACAATGCCCTTAGGAAGAGGAGTTACGCCGAGGGCAACATCGATGCTACGGTCTTCCAACATCCGGACTAGATCCGAAGTAGAGCAACCTTTGATTTGAAAGCTAACGTGAGGGTATTCGTCACTGAATTTTTATAAAACAGGAATGAGGACGGAATAAAGGGCTGATTCGGTTGCGCCTCCTCGAATGATCTGAGGTTCTTGAGCCTGCAGATGCAAAATCTTCCCCTGATCAGGCAACGTCTGAAACAAAGAGAGCAGATATGAGGCAGGATGCGGAACCTGATCCTGTAAAAGAACCGAAAGAACAGTGGGTCATGTTATATTCAAAGACCGATCTGAATGTCCGGAACCTTCCGGGGGCAGATTCTGGTGTCATTGGTCAGTTACAGGAAGGGGAAGCTGTTTATGTCAGCTCTGTAGAAAATGGCTGGGCAAGGATCCAATACCTAAGCGGCATTGCATACGTTTCGGCGGATTTCCTTTCGGATACAGAAATCCCTACGACTGCTGCGGTGATTATACGTCCAGTACCAGAGACGGCTCCACAGAAAGAACCAATCGCTCGAAATACGGATCCGGTACCTACGCAGACCCATGTGGGTTATGTCTGGATTACCCAAAACAGCAAAAGGTATCATCTTGATGAGAGGTGCAGTAATATGGAAAACCCGATATTGGTTCCTGTAGAGGAGGCAATTGCAATGGGCAAAACAGAATGTATGCGGTGTTATAGATAAGAGAATACTGGGATTGCAGGATGATTCGGCCAGAGCCAGAGGGGGCAGCAATGGAAGACTGCTTGCAGAGTATGCATGGTTAGTGGAAGAAGTGCGCAGGAACAACACAACAAATGACGAAGAGAGTTTACTTCTGCAGGCATCAGATAAACAGCTTGATCTGATCTTCAGCGCGGCCGTGTACGAGGCCTATTATACCTACAAGCCGGCTTATAGCCTGATGGGCATGCAGCAGATCCCATATGAGCAGAACACGGTTCTGCAGCAGCTCGTGGAGGCTACAAAGGTTCAGACGCACGGGCAGCTGGAAAACATCACCCAGACCCCCGGCTTCGCGGCGAAGTCAAAAGGATCCACCCAGATCACGTATGTGGGCACCCAGGAATTTTACAAGAATACGCTAGACGCTGCCATGATTGATATTCATAGCGGCGCCTTTTCGTATGAGCAGGTGCTAAACCGCACCATCAAGACCATGACGGACAGTGGCCTGCGCTACATTCAGTACAGGTCAAAAAGCCTCAGCGTAGCTAGAGAGGGAATTTTCCACTTGACAGCTTCCTGGTTGAAAAAATGGACGATTTGTGGTACTCTTTGTTCAGAAGATGAAGAAGAAAAGAGGAAGGGGATATGGCAGTCGACAATACGCAGTATAAGGACAGATTGTTCAACTTTCTGTTTGGATCGGAAGAAAACAAGGCATGGACATTAAGCCTGTACAATGCAGTCAACGGCTCCAGCTATACGGATCCGGATGCAATACAGATCACAACGATCAAAGAGGTCATGTATCTTGGAATGCATAACGACGTTTCGTTCTTGATTGCGGAAGAAATGGCCTTGTATGAACAGCAGTCTACGTATAATCCGAACATGCCGTTACGATTGCTCCAGTATGCAGGAAATTTGTATGAAAAGTATGTGAAAGAAAACAAGCTGAACAAGTATGGAAGCGGATTGCTGCAATTGCCCGTTCCCAAACTGGTAGTTTTCTATAATGGAACGATGGATCAAGCTGATGAGAAGATTTTACGGCTGAGCGAATCCTTCCCGGAAGGAGCGGATCCCGATATAGAGGTTAAAGTTCGCATGCTGAACGTAAACGTAGGCAGGAACAAAGAACTGCTTAACGCGTGCAAGCCGCTTGGAGAGTATGCATGGCTAGTGGAAGAAGTGCGCAGAAACAATACAACGAAAGATGAAGAAGGAATGAGCAGCGCAATCGACAAAGCGATTTCCACCATGCCCAAAGAGTATCTGATCAAACCATTCCTGGAAGCACATCGGGCGGAGGTGAAGGGTATGTTGCTGACTGAGTATAATGAAGCTGAGCAGATGGAACTGTTCAAAGAAGATGGAAGAAGAGAAGGACGTGCCGAAGGTATCATAGACACACTTATTTCACTGGTCAAGGATGGAATCCTCTCTATTAAGGATGCAGCCAAACGCGCAGGTATCACAGAGACGGCATTTGAGCAGAAGATGAGTACCAAGTAATGTACTTTGTGTTTTTGAAGGAAAATGTCGGGGCACTTTCTGAAAATCGAGGGGTTCCCTTTAGGGTTCCCGGCAGTTGACGGCTCCGAGAATCCTTTCTTTATCAGTTTTTCCTGCCAAATGAAGTCCATGTCCCATCTTCCGTAGGAAATCAAGTACTCGGGAAGCCTTATAAGGCTTCCTGTTTTTTTTGCTTGATTTTCCTTACCATACAGGGTAAAACTTTAAGAAAGAGGGCGGTTGTTCACGTGCCATGAGGAGAAGCGGCCGTGAAAAATGAGGACTACAGGACTGGAACGGAGAACAGAACGGAGAACAGGAACGATGCTGAAAATAGCAATTGTAGAAGACGAAGCGGATGCAGCAGGAACACTAGAGGATTTCCTGCACCGGTACGAGAAAGAGAACAATCAGCCCCTGCAGGTGTTCCGTCACAAAAACGCTGTGATTTTTTTGAACAACTATCCATCGGACTATGACATGGTATTCATGGACATTGATATGCCATTCATGGACGGAATGGAAGCTTCGCGGAAGCTGCGGGAACTGGACAGTCAGGTGCCGTTAATCTTTGTCACGAACCTGGCACAGATGGCTATCAAAGGGTACGAGGTGCATGCCTTTGATTTTGTAGTCAAACCGGTTTCCTACTATGATTTCGCCATGAAGATGGATAAACTCTGCCGGTACATTGAGAGCCGCCGGGGAGTAGAAGTGGTTCTGACAACCGGTAAAGGCCTTGTGGGGTTAAATACGCAGGACATCACGTATATCGAAACGCAGGGGCATCAGCTGATTTACCACACAAGAGAATGTAAGTATACAGTTTACGGATCGTTAAAACAATTGGAGAGCAATCCTAAGATGGTAACCTTTACCCGGTGCAACGCCTGCTATCTCGTAAATCTGCGTCATGTCAGAAAAGTAGAGGGCTATACGGTTCTGGTTGGGGAGGAGACGTTAGAGATGAGTCGGCCCAAGAGAAAAGATTTTATCCAGAGACTGAACGAATACTGGGGGGAGATAACCTGACATGTTTACGCAATTATGGCTCAATAAAATGTTGTTTATGCTGGAGCTTTTAGTGGCGGAGCATATGTTTGTGACATCACGGAAAAGAAAGGAAGGCTACGTGCCTCGAGTGGTCTTTTCGTATATGGTGTGCATATTGGTGGCTTTTTTCTTTCCCATCCTTGCATACAACGCCTTCTATGCATCCTTTTTATTTCTGGTTTTGTTTGTTGTCACGGTTCTGTTCATGAAGTTTTGCTACGACGAATCATGGCTGACTGTTCTCTTTTGCTGTTTTGCTGCTTTCACCGTGAAAGAGATTGCCTATGCTATTTCCCAACTGATTGTTGCATCGTCTTCCTTTTTCATAGGGGGAGGGGATTATGCCAGCCCGGTGAAAGATATGCTGATCGGAAGTTATGGGAACAGTTCCGTACAGATCACCTCCATTTTCTATTTTCTGAGTGATCTGACTTTCTATAGTGTCGTCTATCTGGTGTTTGGTCTATTGTTTGCGGAGAGGCTGAAGAAAGAGGAAACGCTTCATCTGCAAAACATCAGCTTTTTCCTGTATGCTTTTCTGATAGAGATCTCGGTAATCATTTTAAACGCGGTAGTGGTGTACCACAGCAGGGAGGCTTTTGACCAGGTTTACTACGTGATCTTTATGGTTTTCATGGCATTTGGCTGTATCACCTCTTTGGTATTACAGTTCAACATGCTAAGAAACGAACAGCTGCGGGATGAGATTTTGCTATTTTCATATCTGCTGGGAGAAAAAGAAAAACAGTACCTTGCCTCGAAGGAGTCGGTGGACATCATCAACCAGAAGTGCCATGATTTAAAGCATATGGTCAAAAGCTGGCGCCATGGCCGCGGCATCGATGATCAAGAACTGAAGGATATCGAAAAAGCAATTTCTATCTACGATTCGGTGGTCAAAACCGGAAACGAGACATTGGATGTTATATTGACTGAAAAGAGCTTAATCTGTTCCCACTACGGTATCCGCCTTACCTGCCTGGCGGAAGCGGAGCGCCTGAATTTCATCCGTGACACAGATCTGTACATTCTGTTCGGGAATATCCTGGACAATGCGATTGAAGCCGTGAGAAAAATTGAAATCCCGGAGAAACGCGTGATTGCCTTGAATATTAAGCGGGTAAATGAGATGCTGGTCGTGAACGTGCGGAACTACTACGAAGGAAAGATTATCATGGAAGGTGGTCTTCCTGTTACGGGCAAGGAGGATACTAACTTTCACGGGTTTGGGATGAAAAGTATTCGGCGTATTGTAGAGCAGTATGATGGATCACTCTCGCTGGATACGGATAACGGATTGTTTAAGGTCAATATACTTTTTCCGTCCATGTAAAAGAAAATTGCCAGCAGAAAATGTCGACCAAAAATCAAATTATGAAGGAGTCCTTGCTTTTGCGGGGGCTTCTTTTTATTCTGGAGACACGGATGTTGCCTGGATACGGGAAGATCCCGGCCGGAACGAATTCGTTTTCCCTTTACAGGCATGACGAAACGAAAGAACAAGGAGGAGAATCATGAAGAGACGAGTAACACGGGCCTTGTCAGCCGTTACGCTGTCCGCATTTGCCGTGGCGCTTGCCATGTCGATAGGCGTGTACAGCTTTGGCATTTCCCCGTATATTCACGATTATTTCAACACAAGCGGAACCGAAGTGGTGTCGCTGGACGAGGAAACAGACGCTCAGTACTTTAAGGCGGATTACGCCAATACCACCGAGCTTATGGAGGCGAAGATTGAGCATATCCGCAAGGCGGTGGGAGAGGGAACGGTGCTGTTAAAGAACGAGAACGCAGCACTCCCGATCGCGGCGGAAAAAGATGGAACAAAGACAAAGATTACGCTTCTTGGGCAGGCATCAGCCGATCTGGTCTACGGCATGGATGCAGGAGCGGGCCAGGTGGCAAATGCTAACTCGTTCTGCAAGCATTTTGACCAGGCACTTTCCGAAGCCGGATTTGACGTCAACATGACGATGTACAATTTCTATGCGAACAGCGGTGTGAACCAGAATAACCCTGCTGGTTACTATGGCCTGGTGGGCGATCTGATCATCGGCGAAGTTCATCCTGACAATATTTCTGCGGAGGCGAAGGCGTCCATGGCAGAGTACAACGATGTAGCCATCATCGTGCTGCGCCGGAACTGCGGCGAAGGATTTGACCTTTGGTCTGGTGAGGCGGATCAGCCGATCTATGATACAGGAAGCGGTCAGACAGGCACAAGCGAAGCGGTTTATGGGGTATCTTCTCTGGAATTGACGGAGAGTGAAAAGGCTCTGATTGAAATGGCCGAGAACGCTGGGTTTGGCAAAGTGATCCTGATGCTGAACACGAACCATCAGATTGGTCTGGCTGGCGTTCAGAACGACGAGAAGATTGATGCGGTGATCCAGGTGGGCGGCCTTGGCTACAACGGAATTGACGGTGTGGTGGATGTCCTGACGGGTGCGGTCAACCCTTCCGCGAAGCTGATCGATTTGTGGTCCGAGCATTCCCTGTCTTCCCCTTCTGCACAGGATATGGGAAGTGTGGCATACGCGAATGCGGAAGAAGTGGAGGCTTATTTCGCGGCCAATGAAGCTGGCTATACGGTTGGCAGCGAAAACCCCTTCCGGGCCATCTGGTATGTCTCTCAGAAGGAAAGTATTTACGTAGGATATCGGTACTATGAAACCCGGTACGAGGATGTTGTCTTAGGTCAGGGCAACGCGGAATCCGAAGCGGGCGTATTTGCCTCCACAGGCCTTTGGAATTATGGGGAAGAGGTGGCATATACCTTTGGTTATGGCCTTTCCTACACCGAATTTGACCAGGAGCTGGTGGGCGAACCTACATGGAATGAAGAAGAGAAAAGCTACACCTTTCAGGTAAAGGTGACAAACAAAGGAGATGTGGCCGGGAAGGACGTGGTTCAGATTTATGCGTCCACGCCGTATACACAGGCGGATATCGAAAACGGCTGCGAGAAGTCGGCGATCCAGCTGGCGGGCTTTGAAAAGACGAAGAATCTGGCACCCGGAGAGAGCGAGACGCTTTCTATCACGGTGAGCTTGTATGACATTGTCAGTTGGGATTCCAAGGCGAACAATGGTGAAGGCGGTTATATCCTTTCAGAGGGAAAACATTATTTTGCACTCGGAAACGGCGCACATGACGCGTTAAACAACGTGCTGGCGAAGAAGGCACAGGACGGCGTGTCTGTAAACAAAGAGAAGATGGATGCGGAAGGCGATGCCGCGAAGGTGTGGTCGTTTAACCAGTCTTCCCGTGACGAAACAACCTATTCCATCTCTCGCTACACGGGAGAGACGATCACCAATCAGCTTCAGGATGCCGATATCAACTACTGGCTGTCTGAGGGTGAGAAGGTTACCTACGTAACCAGAAATGACTGGAATACGTTCCCGACCATCGTGGAAGGCGAAGGAAACGGTCGCACCAGCAGCAAGCTGACAGCAACGGAAGCAATGCTGAAGGAAATGATCGGCCAGACAAGTGTGAACGGAAAGGATTATTCGGCAGGAAGCCTGGATGTGGAAGCTGCCTTTGGCATCACGAATGGGGCTGGGACAGAGTACCAGGTGTCCATGATGATGGGCGCCGATTATAATGATGAGGCCTGGGACATGATCCTGGACCAGATGTCCGCGGACGATATGGCAAAGATTGTGGCAGCAGGCAACGGCTTCACTTATGCCAGCACGTCCATCAGTTACCCCGGATCCAAGGACGGCGATGGTCCGATCGGCTGGTATTCGGCTGTTTTGCAGTATGACGGCGACAAGTGGTACAACGGCTATACGGGCTATACCAACTGGAAGGGCGAGACAACGGAAGGCGCGATTGCTTCTCGCTGCTACGAAGGCACATTGGTCTGTGCAGCCTCGTTTAACAGAGAGTTAGAGTATGAGCGTGGCGAGCTGATGGGAAATGAGAGCATTCTTCTGGGACGTACGGGCTTGTGGGGCATTTCCGCGGCTAATCTTGGAAGAAACGCATTCTCCGGACGAAACGGAGAGTATTACGGCGAGGAGCCGATGATTGCCTGCATCATGGGCGCGGCGGTCAGCGAAGGATACGCCTCCAAGGGCGGCGTGGCTTTCACCAAGCACTTTGCTTTTAACGATCAGGAGACCAACCGCTATGGCGGATCCATCTTTATGACGGAGCAGGAAGCCAGAGAGCTGTCTTTGCGGGCCTTTGAGGGAATTCTTGCCAAAGAAGAAGGCAAGACGAAATCCATGGGCGTGATGGAGTCCTTCAGCCGTATCGGCTGCACCTGGGTGGGAGAGTCTTATCCGGTCATGACGCAGATTCTCCGCAATGAATGGGGCTTTGAAGGCTGCGCCATCACCGATATGGCGGTTGCACTTCTCACCTATTACCATGCGCCAGAAGCAGTAAAGGCCGGTACGGATTACTTTGATACGACTGACGCGACGCTGTATGGCGGTTTCTTTGAAGAAGCGAAACTGGAAGAAGATCCGGTTCTTCACGCAGCACTTCGTCAGGCTGCGCACCGAATCCTGTACACCTACGTGAACAGCAATGCCATGAATGGAACATCCAAGAACGTGGAGTTGGTCCACGTACAGGCCTGGTGGGAGAAATCGATCCGGTTTATCGTCATTGCGATCGGTCTTGCTGCTCTGATCCCGACGTTCTTGTATGTATATTTCACTGTGAAGGAAGGGAAGGAGAAAGAATTATGAGAAAAGGAAAACTGTTAGCGGGCCTGATGGCCCTGGTGCTTGGTATCAGTAGTTTAGCTGGCTGCGGTGACGGCAATTCCTCGGAAGTCCAGGAGCAGACGGACCAGAAGGAATGGGCGGATATGATTTATCCTGAGTATCATTCTTTGTATGCGGATATGGAAATACCGGCAGATCATGTGAACTATCACACCTTGTTCTTAAAAGAAGGGGAGACGCTGGATCCGGAAGCGACCGATTACTATGATTACTGGGCGGAAAAGCCGGTGGCCTATCAGTTTGTCAGCTATCCGGCGGATGACCACAATAATGGTCTGGCAAATTACTTTGCCTACGTGATGAATCTGTATGAGGACGGTTCCATCAAGGGATGGCTTGGAACGTTCCTGATCCCCAGCATGTTTGACTATCTGGCGGGTGAGACACCGGAAGAGGACGAGTTCAACAGTAAAACAAAAGTGGTAGAGCTGTACTATGGTTACTGGGAAGAAGCGGATGGAGAGTTGACGATTTATGTTCAGAATTCTTTTGACTATTCAGCTGACGGCGACATGATCCAGTACAAGAAGTATACGGTTTCCACAGAACCGGTCGCCTATACGGACTCCCTCACCAACGTCATCCAGTTCTTCTTCAACATCACGGAGAAGGGACAGTCCTTAAATACATCAGTTGTATGCAACCTGGACTATGAAAACACAGTTCAGTATTCCAGCTACGCGTATCTGGCCAGCGGAAGCCTTTCCAGCTCTAACCGCACCGCGCCGGATGGCACGCTGAAACAGTAAAATCACGGAAGGAGGCAGATTGAATATGAAAAAATCGGTATTCTGGCGCGGCATAACGGCTGGTCTGGCGCTAGTTCTGACCCTGCTTTTGTTTATGAGCTCCGTCGCCTTTGAAAATGACGGTTCCATCAACGCGGTTTTAGGGATTGAATCCGGCTCGGTTAGCGGTATGTCGGAGGAAATGGTATACGAGAGCGCGTACGGTCCCCTTTCGGATGAAAATCTGGCAAAACTGGTAGCGGATGAAATCGCTTTTGCCATTCGTGAAATGGAAGAAGGCTCGGTGCTGTTTAAGAACGACGGCACTTTGCCCCTTTCGGCAGATGTGAAGAACATCACCCTGTTTGGCCGGGCCAGCGCGGACCCCATCTACAAGTCCCATGCCGGCGGCGGTATCGTATCGGCCGAAACGGCGGTCAGCCTGAAGGCGGCCCTGGAAGAAGCGGGCTATTCCATCAACGAAACCCTGTATAATGCTTATGCGTCCAGCTCCACGGCACGCGTAAAAGGAAACCAGACGACGGTCAAATCCAAAATCGGCGAGGAAAATGCTGCTTTCTATACCGACGCCTTAAAGGCCAGCTTTGACGGCTATAAGGACGCGGCGATCGTGTTGCTCTCGCGCGATTCCGGCGAAGGCCAGGATTTTGATACCGAGGATGCCGATGGACTTCCGCAACTGGCACTGCATCAGGAAGAGAAGGACCTTTTGAAGATGATTCAGGAGGAAGGTTTTACCAAGGTGATCGTTCTGATCAACTCCGGCAACGCGATGGAGCTCTCTTGGATCGAGGAAGAAGAGTACGGCGTAAACGCCTGCATGTGGATCGGTGAGCCCGGTCGTTATGGCTTTACCGGTGTGGCCAACCTGTTAAAGGGCACGGCGTCTCCTTCTGGTCATCTGGTGGACACGTACGCGGTCAATTCTCTTTCCTCCCCCGCCATGGCAAACTGGGGTGGTTTCACCTTCTCCGGTGATACCGAAGGCGCCGCGAGCAACACCTACCTGGTTTACCAGGAAGGCATTTATGTAGGATATAAGTACTACGAAACCCGTTATGAAGACTGCATTTTAGGCCAGGGCAACGCGAACGGAAAGGCCGGCACCTACGCATCTTCCGGAAACTGGAACTATGCGGAAGAGATCAGCTATCCGTTTGGTTACGGCTTAAGCTATACCACCTTCTCGCAGACGCTTGACAGCTTTACCTATGACGCGGATGCTGATGAATTCGTGGCGAAGGTGACGGTGACCAATACCGGCGATACCTACTCCGGCAAGTCGGTCGCGCAGATCTATCTGCAGAGCCCTTACACCGAGTACGATAAGGAAAACAGCATTGAGAAGGCAGCCGTACAGATCGTCGGATTTGGAAAGACCGGTCTTTTGGCTCCTGGTGCCTCCGAAACGCTGGAAATCCGGATCAACCGTTATTACACGGCTTCTTATGACTGGAAGAACGCGAAAACTTACATCCTGGATGCCGGAACCTATTACTTTGGTTTAGGCGACAATGCGCACGACGCGTTAAACAACATTCTCGCGAAGAAAGGCGCAACCGGTTTGTTTGATATCGACGGAACAGCCGTAGTCGGAGACGCCGAAAAGGTTGGCGTGTATGAGGTGGCTGCGCTGGATACAACCAGCTACGCATCCTCCGCCGTGACAGGAAACGCGGTGACCAATCAGTTTACCGGCGATTATGCCATCAACGTAAATGATTTCTATGAGAATGACGTGGTGACGTACCTGTCCCGCTCCGACTGGGAAGGCACTTATCCGCAGGGAGCCGCGCTGGAAATGAACGACGCCATCAAGAAGGCGCAGGTCAGCCGCATTTACGTTCAATCCAACACGGACAGCCTGACGGATGCGCAGATAAACGGTGTGGTCGGAGATGAGTTGATTACCTTTGCCGATATGTACGGTGTGGAATATGATGATGAAAAGTGGGATTCTTTCCTTGATCAGCTTTCCGTAATGGATATGTCCACAATCATCTCCGATACCTTAGGCCAGGGTGCGATCCAGACAGTGGCAAAGCCAGCCAACAAGAACGCGGATGGCCCGGACGGTTATGGTATGGCATATCGCTATGGGGAACAGGATTCTCCTACCTGTTATTGTATCCAGAACCTGGCGGCAAGCAGCTGGAGCACGGACGTGATGAGCACGCTGGGATCCTTCTACGGTGAGGATTGCATTTATGCGAGAGGTCAGATGGCGTTTGCTCCCGGCCTGGATATTCACCGTACGCCTTACGGTGGCCGTAACTTTGAGTATTCTTCCGAAGATGGCTTGTTTACTGGTATCATGAATGCGGCAGAAGTGGCAGGTATGAACGCGAAAGGCGTTATCGCAGGGCCGAAGCATTTCTTTGCGAATGATCAGGAACAGAATCGTTCCGGTGTATGCACGTTCATGACAGAACAGACAGCTCGCGAAAGCGGATTAAAGGCTTTTGAACTTGCGTTTACCGAAGGCGGCGCTCGTGGTTCGATGCTGGCCATGAACCGTATCGGTGTGAAGATGAGCCCGGTGGCGCAGACACTGATCCGCGGTATCATGATGGGAGAATGGGGCTTTAATGGCGTCCTGATCACCGACTCGTCGGGCGCGGAGAATGACAGAACCCCCACAGCGGATTCGCTGATCGCCGGAACCAGCATGTTCTGCCTGGCCAGAAGAACCAACACCATGAACAGCCTGGTGGTGGACAACAACGATACGTATCTGTATGAGGTGCTCCGCGAGGTGAACCATCGCTATTACTATAATTACGTCAACTCCACGCTGATCAACGGGCTGATTTCAGAGGAAACCATCGTGGTAAGCGATGAAACGCCTTGGTGGAAGACTGCTATTATCGCACTGGATGCGGTGATCGGACTGTTGACTGCCGCAGCGCTTATCCTGTTCTGCAAGAATCTGTCCGATAAGAAGAATAAATAGAAGGAGGAGCGGATCCATGAAAGCAAATTCGAAGAAAAAAACATTTCCAGCCTATTTTGGCTGTCTGGCCGCCATCCTGGCACTGGTCATCGTTATCGTTGGCCCCATGACGAAGGGGTTTGCGGACCGCACCTTCGCGACGGAGATTATCGTGATCCTGGTGGTTGGCATTGTAGCTCAGCTGATCACGTTCTTCACGAATAGCAAACTGATGCCACTTGTCACGGCAATCATTTTCGCAGTGGGTCTTGGTTTTATCTTTATGCATGCGGCCCCTATTGTGGCCGATCACTACAATGACTTAAACTTCCGAAACGGCGATTACCGCTCCGTGTGCCTTTACCTGACGCTTGGATGCCTGATGGGGATCTCATCGGTGATTGCGTGCTTCGGAGATACAAAGGAGGTGGAATCATGAAATCACCTGCAGAAACGATCAAGATGGATCGTACGGGAAGCTTTCTGGCCGGTCTGACGGCTGTTCTCCTGGCGTTGGCATTGCTTTTTTATGCGCCCGCTATACTTCGGAATTACTCGTCGTTGGTTCCGGTCCTGGGTGGAATTGCCATCGCTGTCTATTTGCTGGGTATTCTGTTCAATTTGAAAGGCTTCGATGTCATTATCGGGGCAGCGTTGACGGCATTCTGCTTCGGTTATTATCTGATCGGAAGATTGGAATCCATCAACCTGATGCAGGTAAACCTGTCCGACATCAACATCTACTTTTATATCGACATGGTTCTTTTCAGCGCCGCGCTCGTATTTGCGTTGATCACAGCGATATTGAAGAAAGTGCGCTAGAACAATGATGAAGCATGTGGATGTGAATGCTTCACGATACCAATAGTGGAAAGGAAAGAGCAGAGCGGAAACGCTCTGCTTTTTTCACTGCCTATCTACTCTGTAGCCAGGCATCGCCCTCGTGTGGTTTCGCTTCTTTTTATCTTTTGCTTTCATCCAGCATTTGCCAGGAAAGAGGAAGAATACGGAGTCACAAGGATGGAATCCTCTCTATTAAGGATGCAGCAAAACGTGCAGGTATCACATAGACGGCATTTGAGCAGCAGATGAGTATCAAATGACATAGTAAGCTTTTAACTAATGGTTGATTCCTTTTTATACACGACCTGCTATAATGAACGCATCAGTTTTTTCCTAAAAGACAAACATTTTGATTGAGGAGGAATTGGCATGAGGGTCAAAGGTGGCTATAAGCGTGTGGAAGAAATGCAGAAGGGTTTTGCTGCCAAGAAAGAGGGGTTTTATATCATATCAGAGTATAATGAGCGAGGGCAAATTGTACGTCAGTGGACGGATATGAGAGGTGTATATCCTTATAAAAGCGAAGATCTGTATATAAGAGATGATGCAGGAAAAGTGTTAAGAATTGACGTGACAGAAACGGATGCGGAAGGCGAGACTAAACGATACAGCCTGTACGAGTACGATGACCAAGGCAAGCTGAAGATGGTCCGCAACTTTACGAATGGTGAAATGACGGGATATCGCAAGTACACGCATAACGAAAAAGACAATGCGGATATTGTCTTATTTTACAAAGGGGATGAGCTGAAGAAGAAATATTACAGGCTGTATGATTCAGAACACCGTCTCATTATGGAAAGAGTAGAAAGCGATCCGAATGGCGAGAACTTTGAGAGTATGAGCATCGCTATATATGATCCGGATTCGGAACTGGTCGTGGCGGGCTGTCAGACGAACCCCAACTATATGTATCGCAATGAGCTTGTCAAGGACGAAAACGGGAATGTTGTTGAAATGCGCTCTTATTCAGACTGCAATGCGAGCGCGCCGGATTATGAGGTCGTATTTCGCTATTTTGCAGAATGAAAAAAGGAGAAGCCCCGGCGTTTTTACGGGGCAACCGCTGGCACAAGGTTAAAAATCTGGGAAAATGCTGTTTAGCGTGACTGGTGTTTTTATTCGAGTGTTGCTGATCCGGCTAGAACCAGGGGGATTTTTTCCGCATGAAGGTGGTTGAAAGGGTAGCCGTTTTGTGGTACTCTTTTTCAGAAGATGGGAGAAGAGAAGGACGTGCCGAGGGTATCATAGATACACTTATTTCACTGGTCAAGGATGGCATCCTTTTCTGTTAAGGATGCAGCCAAACGCGCAGGTATCACAGAGACAGCATTTGAGCAGAAGATGAGTACCAAGTGATATGAATGGGTCAATGGAAGGAGAGAGATGAAAAACCATGAAGCCAGAACAAATGCATGACTTTCATTTTCTCTTCATGGAGACAGGCACCAATGCGGAAGGAGTGACATCATGAAAGTTATGCAGATAGAGAGGAAGGTATCCGTCGCGGATCGGAAAACCTTTACAGACCGGCGCAAGGAACGCGCTTTGTTTCAACAGATTCTGGATCAGGCGCAGCAGGCGCCGGATGAATTCTTTGCGATGTCTGTCTACGGCATCGCGGGGAGCGGAAAATCCCGCCTGCTGCAGGAGTGCAAATCCATTCTGGAGGCGGACAGTCAGAAAAAGTATATCTATGCTACCTATGACTATGAGAACAATTCTGCAGACTTTTATCAGGTGATTACTCGCTTATACCGGCAGCTTGAAAAAAAGGGCCTGCTGTTTCCGCTGACATCGGCTGCGGAGCTGGCTTATCGGGAAAAGAGTGGATTTCCGGTCTTTCAGGAGATGGGAGAGCAGGATGTGTTAGACCATCCGGTACTGGACATTTTATCGACGATCCTCCCGGCGGCGGATGCGGTGGTCAGTACCTTAAGAACCGGGAAGATGGTTTGGCAGACGCTTTTGGATTATAAGGAAAAACTGCGCGCTCTCTGGGATCCGGAGAAGAAGGAATTAGAAAAAGAACTGACCCGGATCTGGGCGGAGTCGGACCCGGAGCGGATCCGCCAGTTTATGCCTGAATACTTCCGACAGGACCTGTGCCGGAGTGCGCAGAATCTGAAAAAGATGGGAATCGCCTGCCCGTTGGTGATTTTCCTGGACACGTTCGAAAGCTGCACGAACCGCTATGCGGATACCGGCTACACCCCGTCAGAGGAGGAATGGCTGAAGAGCGATATCATCAAGCGTATCCCGGGAGTTTTCTGGGTCATCAGCGGCCGGGAAAAGCTGGGCTGGAAAGAGAGCGACGAAGCGTATCAGGAGATGGAGGAGTGCAGCCTGGAGGAGTTTTCCGCGGAAGATGCCGCCTTTTTCCTGGAAAAAGCGGGCATACCGGTTGCTCTTCGAAGCCATATCATTCAGGTCTCCGGCGGCGTTCCGCTTTTCCTGGATCTTTGCGTGGACACCTACTATGAACAGGCAACGGATGGGAAGATCATAAGACCGGAAGAGATCGGCTTAAATCCGGGTGATGTGATTGGCCGCTTTGTCCGCTACATGGGAAAGGACGATCAGGAGATCGCCGTCGTGCTGGCGCTGCTGGATAAATGGTCAAAAAAGGATGCGGAAACGATCCTCCCGGAGGTGCTGGGAAATCACTTCCGGATCAGTGATTACCAGGAATTTCTGCAGCATACCATCATTCGAAAGGACAAGGAGGAACGCTATTACATCCACCAAAGCGTGCGGGAGGTCATCCTTGCGTATTCCCGGGAAGCACGTTTTGCCGATCTCGTGCAGAAGGTGCGAGAAGTGCAGGCAAGGATGTACACGCTCCCGAAGAATGCCGGTCTGAGTGAAGTTCTGCGGGTCAGAAAGGACCTGGAGGACTTAAGGAAGCAGGATAGTTCAGGCAAGGAAATCCTGGAGGAAACCGAGCGGAAAAATCAGGAATTCTACGATCGGGTGAAGGGTATCAGAGGAGGCGGCTGGGGTCCGGTGCGTCCTACCTATACCATGAAAAGCCCATCCCCCGTCCCGGAGTTTAATTCCATCACGGACAACAACATTTTCGGGGATGAAAGGGCATTCGTACGCGTGGCCAAGGAAGGAATACACGAAACGTATGAAGGTATTCGAAAATTGCATCCGTTTGAAACCTATGAATTATATATTTTGTTTGACAATGCCTGTGTAAAAAAGGAGAGCGGCGAGATCCGCGGAGCTAAGGCGCAAGTCGTTCTGCCGGAGGAAATGGATCGCCTTGAGTTAAAGAAAGTATCCGTTCTGCTTTCTGCGGAGAACACCGAAACAAAAGAAGTCTGGGGCAATGCGTTTGTCTGGAGTGATACCCCGTTAATGCTGCGGTATGTGCAGGGCTCTGCCATGCTTTACAGCAACAGGAAAAAAGGGCAGCCGCCGATTGCTTTGCCGCTATCGCTTTTTAAAAAAGGAGGAACCCGGATCGGAACAGATGCCCTGGATGGCATCGTGCCTCCGGATGGCTCCGGCCATATCATCCTGAAATTTCAGGCCTTCCCGAAGACGGCATGGGGACCGGAAAGAGCGGCTTATCAGGCAGGAACCTACCCGCCCTCCGTTGCCTTTAACTGCAGGAGCGACTTAAAGGGCTGGGGCGACGAACGCAGCTTTGCCCGCATTCGCCTGGTGGGAGAGAAAAACTGGCAGCAGGAGATTACCCTCAAAGACCAGAGCGAGTACGAGGTTCTGATCCATTATCACAACGCCGCAGATCCCGCTACAAACCCGAGCGGAAAGGGCATCGCAGATTACGTAAAGATCGTTGCTGTCCTTCCCAATCAGGACATATGGCCTCAGAAAAGCGGACAGATTGTATGTGGACTCTCCTGCATGCAGACTGGATGGATCTGGTCCTCCCTGCTCTGTAAGACAGAGGAACTTCCCTTGGACCTGAAGTATGTGAACGCCAGTGCCGAGATTCATAACGCGGGGAATACGAACGGGATGAAGCTGTCCACGGATTTATTCAAAAAAGGGCATTATATCGGTGTCAACAAGCTGGATGGCCGCCTTCCCGCCGGCGAAGACTACCAAGGGTATATTATTTTCCGGGTGCGGACTACCTGTCTGCGCTGCAACCTGAACAGACAGGCATCTTTGGATGGAAAAGTTTATACACATGGACCGTTAAAGGCTGCTCCTGGAGATACCGTATATTTTCGAACAGAATTCAGAAATACCGGAAGCCGAGACATAGAAAGTGTGGTTTTCAAAGATATTCTGCCGGAGAAGCTGGCTTATGTGGAAGGATCTACCGTATTGTGGAACGGAGCGAATCCCAACGGACTCCGCATGAAAGATTTCATAACAAAAAACGGTTTTAATACCGGGCTCTATGGACCGCACGCAAACGGCATTGTTACCTATCAGGCGCGGATAATGCCAGGGGCAGAAGGAGACTTGATTACCACAAGCTACCTGTATCACAAGGAGGGGATGTTAAAAAACCAGGTGATCATACAGGTGTAAGTTGACAGGTGGATAAAATGATAGGGAAGATTGTAAATGAATCTTGAGGAAGCACAGTATGATCCGGCCAGGATCTAACCGACAGGAGATGGTTCGGTGTCAGATTTTCTTGCATTTGTGAGGAAAGTGTTCTATAATATGAGCCGGTTAGAAGCGCATAACTTATTCCGGCTCTTTTTTTTACCTGAATGGTTAGCTTATTCTAACAAATAGTGGCAAACAGACGAAGATGTCGATCATTGCCACTGTCACGCTTCTGATGGGCTTTGGTTTCTTCATGATGGCACGGAAAGGAATCTGGATTCCCTGCATGATCCTGGCCATCGTATGGGTCTGTCACTTTTTTTATTTCGTTTTTCGCGTGAAGACGATCCCCGAGGAAGAACGGGAAGAAAATCAATCCGGCATAAGCCGGGAAAAAGGAGGACAGGAAGGATGATTCCAGTAGGAAAGATTGCATTATTTGTCGGAGGAACACTTTTTGGCTCTGCTGGCCTTAAACTGCTCGGCAGTGAGGACGCACGCAAGGTTTATACGCATGTCACGGCGGCTGTGCTTCGCTGCAAGGACGAGATCATGCGAGATGTAGAGAATGTACAGGAGAACTGCTCGGACATTCTGGCTGACGCAAAGGCGATCAACGAAGCAAGGACCGCAAAGAAAGCGGAAGAAGAGGCTGCGTTTATCGAAGATGGCGAACAGGCATGAGGTTTCAGATTCTTCATGAAAGCACAGGGCGGGTGCGCCTGAAAGCAGCACAGCGTTCCATAAGCATGGAACAGGCGGATCTTCTTGAGGCCTGGATCCTGGCCCTTCCCGGTGTTGATCAGGTGACCGTACACGAGAGGCTGGGAAACCTGATCATTCTGTTTCACGGGGACCGGGCTTCCCTTTATCGACAGCTGTCGCGCTTTTCCTATGAGGAAGCAAGGAAAGAGGCGCATGTGCTTAGCGTAAA
Organism: Lachnospiraceae bacterium; assembly: GCA_017479935.1. Taxonomy (GTDB): domain Bacteria; phylum Bacillota; class Clostridia; order Lachnospirales; family Lachnospiraceae; genus RGIG5021. The sequence continues at coordinate 43,812 of JAFVBO010000124.1, read as the reverse complement.
CAGTCGCCGTATCAACCGGGAGTATAAGGAAAAAATGGTTTTCCAGGTGCTGGGGCACTGCGCAAAGAGGCTGTTTCTTCCTGTGCCGGTGCGCAGGATGATCAATACTCTGCGCGCTATTCCCCGCCTGTGGCTGGCTGCGAAAACATTGGCGCAGAGGAAGCTTACCGTGGAGGTTCTGGACGGTGTTGCCCTTGGCGCCTCTCTCCTGACCGGCGACTATTCGACCGCCGGATCGGTGCGCTTTCTTTTAGGACTCGGCGATACGCTGGATGAGTGGACACACAAGAAGTCGGTGGACGATCTGGCGAAGAGCATGTCCCTGCATGTGGATCAGGTCTGGCGGCTTGAGGAAGACGGGAAGCAGGCACTGGTACCGCTTACAAGCATTGAGGCCGGAGACAGGATTGTGGTTCATACCGGGCACGTGCTGCCGTTGGATGGGATCCTGGATCAGGGTGAGGTGATGGTCAATCAGGCCTCCCTTACCGGCGAATCCGTTCCGGTTGCGAAGCGCACGGGCTCGGCTGTTTTCGCAGGCTCGGTCGTGGAGGAGGGAAACTGTGTGGTTCGCGTGACGCATGCCGCCGGTGAAAACCGCTATGACCGCATTGTACGGATGATTGAGGAATCGGAACGCCTGAAGTCCGGCACCGAGAGACACGCGTACACGCTGGCGGACAAACTGGTTCCCTGGTGTCTTGGCGGAAGCCTTCTTACCTGGCTCCTGACCGGTAATGCGTCAAGGGCGGTTTCGGTGTTGATGGTGGACTTTTCCTGCGCGCTGAAGCTTTCCATGCCCTTAAGCGTTCTGTCCGCCATGCGGGAAGCCGGCAGACACAGGATCACGGTCAAGGGCGGCAAGTACATGGAGATCTTAAGCCAGACGGATACGGTTGTTTTTGATAAGACGGGTACGCTTACGAACGCCTGCCCTACGGTGTGTGATGTGGTGGCCTTCCACGGCCAGAACGAGAGGGAGATGCTGCGGGTCGCCGCCTGCCTGGAGGAACATTTTCCCCATTCCGTGGCGAATGCCGTGGTCAGGGCTGCGAAGGAACGGGGCCTTGATCACCAGGAGATGCACCGGGAAGTGGAGTACGTGGTGGCTCATGGGATCGCCTCACGGATCGGGGAGGAGCGCGTTGTCATCGGCAGCCGTCATTTTGTCTTTGAGGATGAAGGGGCGACCGTACTGCCCGAAGATAAGAGGGCATTCGATGCGCTGACATCGGACCGCTCATGGCTTTATCTGGCGATCGGTGGCGTCCTCTCAGCAGCCATTGGAATCTATGATCCGCTGCGCCCGGAGGCGAAGGAGATGGTGGAGCTTCTGCATGAGGCCGGCGTCGGCCATATCGTCATGCTCACCGGGGACAACCGTAATACGGCGGCCGCCATCGCGAGAGAGCTCGGGATCGATGAGTTTTGTGCGGAGGTACTGCCCGAAGACAAGGCTGCTTTCATTCGCGAGGCACAAGGACGGGGACAGACTATCGCCATGATCGGTGATGGCATCAACGACGCGCCTGCCCTGTCGTTGGCGGATGTGGGAATCGCGATCGGAAGCGGAGCCAGCGTTGCCCGTGAGGTGGCGGACATCACGATCGCCGCGGAGGATCTGCGGGAGCTGGTGCTGCTGCGGAGACTATCCGAGAGACTGATGAAGCGTATCGACAGGAATTACCGCTTTGTGATGGGCTTCAACGGAAGCCTGATCGCCCTCGGCGCTTTCGGACTGTTGTCGCCGGCAATGTCCGCTCTTCTGCACAACGGCTCTACGCTTCTCTTAAGCATGGACTGCCTGACGCCGCTGCTGCCGCAGACATAAAAAAGCTGACACAGAACCGTCCCCTTCAACTTTTTTATATTTGTATCACAAAATATGTATCGCCACAGTCAACCCGGCAAATACAATGGAAACCGTTGAACAGAGCTTAATCAGGATGTTGATGGACGGCCCGGAGGTGTCCTTAAAAGGATCACCGACGGTATCACCCACGACGGCAGCTTTATGATTGTCCGAACCTTTGCCGCCTAAATGACCGGCTTCGATATATTTCTTGGCATTGTCCCAGGCGCCGCCGGCGTTGCTCATCATGATGGCGAGCACAAAGCCGGTGACCGTATTGCCGGCAAGGAGGGCCACCACCGCGTCGGGCCCAAGGATCAGGCCGACAAGAACCGGAATGATCATGGCGATCAGCGTAGGCGCGATCATCAGCTTCTGGGCGGATCTGGTGCACATGTCCACGCAGGTGCGGTAATCCGGTTCCGCCTGGCCTTCCAGGAGGCCCGTGATTTCATGGAACTGGCGGCGCACTTCCATGACGATGGCCTGGGCGGCTTTGCCGACGGCAGACATTGTGAGGGCGGCGAACAGAAACGGAAGCACGCCTCCGATGAACAATCCGACCAGTACAGAAGGGTTGGTGAGGGACAGGTTGAACACAAAAGTGCTTTGGCTGGCAGCGGAGATGGTCTCCACCTTGTTGATGTAAGAAACCATTAAGGCCAGCGCTGTCAGCGCCGCGGAACCGATGGCAAAGCCCTTTCCCGTGGCGGCGGTGGTATTGCCAAGGGAATCCAAGGCGTCGGTCCGTTCGCGCACTTCCGGCGGCAGACCGGTCATCTCCGCAATGCCGCCCGCATTATCGGCGATCGGACCATAGGCGTCCGTTGCCAGTGTAATGCCAAGTGTAGAAAGCATACCTACCGCGGAGATCCCGATGCCATACAATCCCTGATAGAAGTTGCCATCAGCGCCGCGGGCGCAGTAAAAGGCGATGAGAACTGCCGCACAGACAACGATGACAGGCCCCAGCGTGGAGAGCATTCCCAGCGACAGGCCGTTGATCACGATGGTGGACGCGCCTGTCTGCGAGGAGTCCGCCAGATGTTGTGTGGGTTTATAGCTGTCTGAAGTATAGTATTCAGTAATGGCACCGATCAGAACACCCGCAATCAGACCGGAGAGGATAGACCAGTAAATTCCTGAGTGGGATGGCAAAAGCAATCGTACGGCGATCAAGGCAATGAGAAGAACCAGACCAGCGGAAATATAGGTTCCGGTGCGCAGCGCTTTCAGAAGATTCTTCTGGGAAGCGCTTTCTTTTGTTTTGACGAAAAAGGTGCCAGCGATGGAGGCCACCACGCCCAGGGCGGCCAGAAGAAGCGGAAGGGCGACGCCGTTTTCACCGTAGCCGGCGGCTACCCCTAAGGCGGCGGTGGATATAATGGAACCGACGTACGATTCGTACAGATCGGCTCCCATACCGGCTACATCACCCACGTTATCCCCTACGTTATCGGCGATAACCGCTGGATTGCGGGGATCATCTTCCGGGATGCCGGCTTCGACTTTACCAACAAGATCGGCTCCCACATCGGCCGCTTTTGTGAAGATCCCACCGCCCACGCGGGCAAACAGAGCCATGGAGGAAGCGCCCATCCCGAAGGTAAGCATATTAGCGGTGATTTCATTTAGCTCCAGGTGAAAGACATTATTCAAAAGAAAATACCATAGCGTCAGATCCAGAAGTCCGAGCCCGACAACGGTGAACCCCATGACGGAACCGGCATCGAACGCAACCCGCAGCCCTCCGTTCAGACTCTTCGAAGCGGCATTGGCCGTGCGGCAGTTTGCCATGGTGGCGGTTTTCATCCCAATAAATCCGGACAGGCCTGAAAAGAACGCGCCGGTAATGAAGGCAAACGGCGTGAACCAGGTGAGCATTCCCCCAACAGCCAGAAAAGCCATGAGGAGAAAGACGACAGCCATAAAAAGACCGACGCCTCCGTACTGCCTCTTCAGATAGGCATTTGCACCCTCGGAAATGGACCGCGAAATCCGGGCCATTTCCGGGGTGCCCTCCGGCTGTTTTTGAACGCTGAAATATTTCCAAAGTGAAAAGGCAAGGGCGAGAAGCGCGCCGATACCAGTGAATAGGATTGCTGTAAAGCCAACCATAGGTGCCTCCTTTCTGAGTAAGCATTGTGCCCAAAGTGAAATGTGCGTAACGATTCATGCCGGTGCGTGGAATTCTGCACGGAATGACTGTGTATTTTTATACATTTTAGCACGATAATATTCAAAAGTAAATATTTATTTGCGAATGGATGACAAAGGCCGCATCAAATAGGGATGTGAAGGTTGACGCTGAGCGGAGTGGGTAGTATAATATCCTTGATTTGACTGAACTTAATTGATGATTATTTTGATGAAGTTTATCAGTTGACAAAAACAATATTTTTATCAAAGGAAACTTGAGGAGGCGCAGTATGTGGTTCTGGTTTGCGTTAGGGTCCGCGGTGTTCGCAGCCTTGACATCTATTCTCGCCAAGATTGGCATTGAGGGCGTGAATTCCAATCTGGCGACCGCAATCCGTACCATGGTTGTGGTAGCCATGGCCTGGGGCATGGTATTTTTGACAAACGCACAGAACGGCTTGAAAGATATCAGCCCCAAAAGCTGGATTTTCCTGATTCTGTCCGGATTGGCGACAGGAGCCTCCTGGCTTTGTTACTATAAGGCGCTCCAGATGGGAGATGCCTCTAAGGTGGTGCCGATTGACAAGCTGAGTGTGATTATCACGCTGGTATTGGCCTTTGTGTTCCTTCATGAGGATTTTTCAGTGAAGAGCCTGATTGGTTGCATCATGATTGGAGCGGGGACGCTGCTGATGGTGCTGGGATAAGAGGGAGCTGACAGAGAACCGACCCTTGTCAGCTTCAATTTCGAAAGCAATGGAATGATGGAAAACATGAAGTATAAAAACACCAATCGCCCTGGCTTTTTGCTGGGGCTTATCGATTTTTTCACGGCGGGCTTGTTCTTTCTCGTTTATATGCGCCGTGGTTTACAGGACGAGATTGAGTCGGTCCTGGGGCACAAGGTAATGCCGTACTGGAAAGCGTACCTTCTTGGCATTCCAACCTTGTTCATCTATACGCTCGTGTGGATGGCACGCATTTCCGAAGAATTGAAAGTGAAAGCGGAAGCAATGGGCATCCCAGGGCCGCATACATCCTGGTGGCATATGTTCGGCTGGAATGTGTTTGGCTTGCTTCTGATGGGCCCTGCGGTTGCTACCTATAGGTTTTTTAGAACCTTGGGGAAGATAGAGAAGGAACTGAATGAAAAAAGCTGACAGGGGACGGGTCTGAGATGACAGGGGACGGGCCTGTGTCACAATTTCTGACATCTGTCAGTAATTGTGACACAGACCCGTCCCCTGTCACCTTTCCCCTTCAGAAAATCTATTCTTCTTCTGTCCACCAATAAACAACATCCGGCGCGCTGCCGTCGACACGCGCCTCCGCTGTGCGCAACACCCATGTTCCGGTGGCGGAACGGGAAACGCTTCGAACCATGGAGCCGCTGTCCAGGAAAGAAAACGGAAGAAGTTCCAGTGCGCCGTCCCTTAAAATGAAAGCCCCGGAAGGCGTTTGGTTTACGTCTGGATCGCCGTAATCGATCCGATAAATGGCCGGGATTCCGCTTCCAACGGAGAGGGCGTAATCGCCGCCCTTGTCAAACAGGATTTCTTTCGTTTCCAGATCCACAAGCGCGCGGGTGATGCCAAAGCTTTCATAGAACAGATACCGCCCGCTCGCCAGGGCGAAGACGCCCGTGTGCGTCGCCAGGTCGTCTTCCACATCTTCCGGGAGAAGTTCATTTGCCGCGGCTTTGTAAAGCGGGTCCTTTAAAGATTCCTCGGAAAGCTTCCGGCAATCGCGCCCATAGCGGTCCAGAAACAGTTCCGTGTGCTGGTCCTCGTAAATGTGCAGGCGGAGCAGACAAAAGCCATCGCCGTCTGCGCAAAGGCTTCGCAGACTGTCGCTTTCTTTCCGCTTCGCGGGGGAACCGGGATCCTCCACCGGGAAGGACAGGATTGCGTGGATCTCTCCGGAGACGGGGTCAAACGCATAGACCCTATCTGTCTGCGGTTCCTGTTTGCCAGGGCCCGTTTTGGGCATATCATGGCTCATGATCAGAAGCTTCCCGTTCACGACCGCCATGGCTGTGTACGGAAACCCGCTATCGGTGACAAGTAACTTTTTCATAGTTCCTTTTTTGCAGTCAAAAGCGAGCAGCCACAAAGGATCCGCTTCCGCGTCAAACAGATTTCCGGTAACCGCCAGCGTATAGACGACACCGTTAAACTCTCTGCGGGCATAGGATGCTTCATAGTTCATGTCGGGAAGCGTTCCAAGCAGTGTATCCGTTCCGTCGTCCGGCCGGAAGAAGTGAAACTGGGCCGTTCCTGACATGGAATAATCCGTCAGTGCCAGGACACTGTAAAAAATCCCATTTTCCACGGCCGTGCAATTGGCGCGGCTGTCGATCTGCCCCAGGTGCTTTCCGTCCCGGTCGGCCACCTCTGTCAAGGCTTCCGGCTCTATTGGCGCCTCATTTGAAAGCGCAGGCTCCTGTTCGCCCGTATTCCCGGCAGGCCTCGGTATGCATCCCGACAGGGAAAGAATTGGGATCCCGCCTGTCAGGAGGCTTCCCGACTCCGAACCCCCAGCGGTTGTGAAACCACCTTCCCCGCCTGTGGTTGCGAAACCTGCTTCTCCTCCTGTAGTTATGAAACTACCTTCTCCACCCGTGATATACTCTTTCGGGACATAGAGCGTATCGGGAGCATCCTCTCCGAAGCGTATGATTCCCCCCTTCCAACATCCGAAGAAAACGAGCACCGCCAGGCCAAGAGTGGCGACCGGCTTTAGGATTCTCATGCGGCGCAGGCGTGTTTCCGCCTGCTCGTGCAGATATTTTTCTCTTCGCTCTAATAAACTCTGTACCATTTCATCCGAAGTCTTCATAATCAAAACCCTCCTTTTCCAGAACCGATCTGAGAGACATTTTCGCGCGATACAGGAGATTTCTGATCTGACGGGAATTCTTTTTCATCACTACGGCGATTTCCTCGTTCGAAAGCTCTTCGAAATAGCTGAGCCAAAGAATTTGCCTGTAATCAGGCGACAGCTTTTTCATGGCTTCATGAAGCTGGAGCTTTTGCTCTTTTTTCAGATAGGTTCGCTCCAGATCCGCTTCCTCTTCCGGATAAGCCGGTTCCGACCCAGCGTTCCGGCGCAGGCCGGCATCCTGTTCCTCCGGCGATACCTGTACCTGCCGGGCATTTTTTCGCACGTAGTCGATCGCAATATGCCGGCCGATGGCGTAGAGCCAGGATTTGAACGAGCTTTTTCCGGAAAAATTCGGCTTTTTGATCATGAGCCGGAAGAACGTGTCTTCCGCTAGCTCCTCCGCCGTATGAATGGACGCAACATATTCGCGCAGATAGAGAATCAGTCCGTCTTTGTAATCTCGCACAATTTGCACGATGCCTTCATCGTCACCTTCACGGAAACGGCGGTAGCTACTTGCACCGTTATCCATGCTCCTTCTCCTTTCTGACAAGAGACATGTGGGATCCCTTTCATTTCTTGGTCGTATGCAAAGTCCTTTTGTCTCACCCGGATTTCCTTTGCTTCCATCAATGATTATATGAGGTCGGATGAATACAGGGAAGAGTATTTTGCGCTTTGTAGAAGTCTGAGCTGTCTGCCGCGGCTGCCCGCCTCTATTTATCAGGAATTTACGAGTTACAGCAGATTTACAGCAGACTACAGCATTTTTGCGCCGAAGCCGTGCTGTGATGACAGCCACCTCTGGCTATGCCCTGCAGAATGCCATCTACTTTGTCATCATGATCTTAAGCGTCTGGACGAGCTGGCTTAGAATTGAAAATCATTCAGACTGGATCGTGGATCTGCTTTATTTCCTGAGAAAGAAGAAACGAAAAACGTTCAGAATACGCTAAGAACAGCAGGTGTTAGGTAAAGCAAGGCCAAAGACGGCGGAGGAGAATTTCCAAGGCAGCTACATGGGAGCAAGGGAAAAGTACCACTTATGGCAGCGAAGGGCTGCATTGACGCGAAATCGCGGTATTACCCATACCGCGATTTCAGGGGTACCGGAGGAACACCGTCATCAGACGGGGTTCCGAAATGTGCCCCGGCGTCTGTGCGGCGCTCCGTTGCCATTAGTGGTACTCCCCGAAGCTTCCGTAGCTGACGGAAATCTCTCCGGCGTCTTAGGCCTTTGATATCGCAGCGTTCATGAAACAACCCTGACTTTCAACTACGCGTTGATTGCCTCCTCCCTTTCCCCGTGTTAAGCTTAATCTGATTCTAATGGAAGACCATGATGGGCACGGGTACATCAGGAGGAGCGCACATGAATTTGAGATGGTGTTTTTGCAAGGCTACGGCTATTTTTCACTTACAGTTGATGCGGTTTGCTTTTTTAGAAGGCATGTCCTTATCCATTCCGGAACTGCATCTTTTTCTCTATCCGTCTGGAGTCCGGATCATAATTGTTATGATGACCGTCTTCTGGCTGAGCATACCGTTTAAGGAAATGTGCTGCAATGGAACCTGGTCTGAGGTGGCGTATCATCTGACCCCGACGATTCTGGTTTTGCTTTTGAATCTGGGGCAATGGAATTTCCCGCTTTTCGTGGTGTTATGCCTCCTCCTGGCGGTGTTGGAGGTTCTTTTTCTCTGGAGACTGGAAAAAGCAAAAGTACAGCGCTGTGACTCCCCCAAAGAAGAGCGGGAGTTTAAGAAGCTGCGCATCAGAGGAATGATTGTTATTGGCGTACTCTGGTGTGTGGGTCCCAGTATATATTATGCCTTTAAAAACGGCGTCGTCTCGCCGGACTACTACGCGGCACAGGATTTATGGCAGGAGATTATTTCGGATGCGGAAATTGCCGGGGACCCATCCGAAGAAATGACAGGCGAAGTGGCGGGCGAGCTGAATGAGGAAGATCACCTGTGGCAGTCCCTGCAGGAAAATACGTGGAAGACTTTGCCACTGCAGGGGAAAATTAATGTATTGCAACAGCTGACCAATTATGAGACAATGGTTCTGAACATCCCGCATATCGACATCGGCGCCAGCCTGATCAGCCCATATACATACGGAGGATACAGCGATAAAAGAAATGTGATAAGATTGAACGTGGAACATATCAGCAACGACCCGGTCGAAGAGGTCATCAATACAATCTGTCACGAGGTAAGACATTCCTTTCAGTGGTGGGCAATAAACGCCATCGATTGGGATAATTCGATCTTTCAGTCGGAGTATTTCAAGGAACTCCGCGTATGGCAGGAGAATTACGATTTATACAAAAGCGCAGAGCAATATGGTTTTGAATCGTATAGAAGCCAGCCCATCGAGGTGGACGCGCGGAATTACGCCGAGAAAGAGACGGAGCGAATATTGGAACTGGTGGAGCGATGAACCGGAGGAGCTGAGGAGCAAGGGAACGATCATACGCTGAAGGGGAGAAGAGCAAGGTCCAGGTTCATACGCGGGAGGTAAGAAAGAGCAAGGTCCAACGAAAAAAGAGGAAAAGAGGAAATTATTCCATGACCAACGGAGAGAGACGAGATCTGGGATTGGCCTATTTTGGCGACGCGGACGTGTTCGCCGAAATGGCAGAGTGCAAGAAAAAGTTAAAGATATTAAATTCACTGGATGCGTGGGACTATGAGCAGGTGAACGCTGCCGCGAAGGAAGTGCTTCCCAATTCGGAGGAACTGTTTATCATTCCGCCGTTTTACTGTGAATATGGCACGCATATCCGGATCGGAAAGAATTTTTTCGCAAATTATGGCTGCGTTTTGATCGACGTAGCGCCCATCACCATCGGCGACGACTGCTTATTCGGGCCGAATGTTTCCATTTATACCGCGGGACATCCGGTGCACCCGAAGACGAGGGCGAGCGGATATGAGTACGGCAAGAGCGTGTCCATCGGCGATCGCGTCTGGATCGGCGGCAGCGTTGTGATTGTCCCCGGGGTGCATATCGGGAACGACACTGTGATCGGAGCGGGCAGCGTGGTTACGAAGGACATCCCGGACGGGGTGATCGCAGCCGGTAATCCCTGCCGCGTGATCCGGAAGATTACGGAAGCAGACAGAAGAAAACTGTTCAAGGATGAGGAGATCGACGAGGAAGTCTGGCAGAAGATCACAGCTGAGGCGGATGAGGATCTGTTCTGGCAGTGAGGAAGGGGACGAGCCTGAAAGATGACAGGGGACGGGTCTGGATGACAGGGGACGGGTCTGTGTCACAAAAGCGGATCGCTTTTGTGACACAGGCCCGTCCCCTGTCATCCAGACCCGTCCCGCTATCATCTTTTGTGACACAGATCTGTCCCCTGTCAGCTTACTCCTCCGTTACAGCCCAAACCCGCACCGGCAGCCCCACGGCGTCGGCGATCCGCGGCCAGGCGACAAAGACAACCGCGCCGGCTGCAGGCACCTGATCCAGGTTGCACAGGACTTCCACCTGGAGTTTCCCCCGCTCCAGTACATACCGCTCGCAGGCCAGATCCCCGGCTTTCGCGGCTTCCGCAGAGGCATCCGTGTCCAGGGTTTCGTGACCGTTGGCCGCCGCATGTCTTACTTCGTAAATGTACTGTAACGCCTCCAACGACCATCCGGGGAAGTTCTCACTGCCATCCTCCGCAATGCCGGAGAGGGCGTTCATATCCGGCCAGTTTTTCGACCAGTCCGTGCGCAGCGCCACAAACGCGCCGTCCGGAATCGGACCGTACTTTTCTTCGTATTCCTCGATGTCCTTTGCTTTCACCGCATAATGAGGATCTTTCGCGACTTTCTCCGTGATATCCACCACGCAAAGAGGGAATACGCCATCCTTGACACCAAACGCCGAAGAACGCACGCCTTCCTTCACAAAGTGTCCGGGGAAATCGATATGCGTGCCGAACTGGCCCGGAAACTTAAACGTCTGAATCACGCATTCCAGCATGGGATTTCCCCAGTCGTAAACTACCTTGCCAAGTTCCACACTGCCTTCCGGAATACCGCTCCAGTAAGGGCTTTCATTGGTCAGCTCGTGGGACAGTTCCACCCACTTCAGTTTCTTTGCTTCTTCCAGTGTTTTCCAAAGTTTATACATACCGGCTCCTCCTTCTTTTCCTGTGCGCATGTGCGCTGTATCGTCTCGTCCTTTGTGGACTCAGCTTAACTATATCATGTCCTTAGGCGGAGCGCAAATGGTTTTGGAAGGGGACGGTTCTGTGTCAGAAAAGGTGATGGGGGACGGGCCTGGAGGTGACAGGGGACGGACCTGTGTCACATTGAAAATGTGACACAGGTCCGTCCCCTTCCTTTCTCAGCCTTATTGACTTTCAGGAAAGCTTGGTTTAGACTATCTTCATCAATAATATGAAGGAGGTAGAATATGAACCGGAACTATTCAGAAAACCGATTTGTTTTGCTGGGCAGACGCTTTACAAGTCTTTTTCTTGCATTTGCCCTTATCTGTATGGTATTTGGTGCCGTACAGCCTGTCTCTGCGCAGGCTGCTCAGGGGGAAACCGAGATGTTTGGGTTCAGCGGTCAAAATTGGATGGCAAGCATTTCAGGAGAGAAATATCTGAACGAGATCAATATCCCCGGCACCCATGATACCTGTTGCAAGAGCGTGTGGGCATCTCATATTTACACGAGCTGGTATAGTGAGGACGCAATCACACAGTACCTGACGCTGGCGGAACAGCTGAACGCCGGCATACGTTTGTTTGATATGCGCTTGACCAATTCCCATGGGCATATCACGAATTCGAGTGCAGATTCTTTGTATCTGTGCCATGGCGCGTACCGCGGCGCCAGCGGAGCAGAGATTCTGGACTTTTTGTATTTTTGCGAGGATGATGATGGTTATATCATCTCCTTTGAAAACTTTATGTATGACATCGAAAATTTCCTGAGGGCAAACCCGTCGGAAACGGTGATCATCAACATCAAGGCGGAGTACGACGACACAGACAAAAGCGGCAAGAACGGGAGAGAAACGCTGTACAAGACCGCACAGAAAAAGCTGGCGAACTATAACTTTATCTACATGGAAGACCGGATGCCGCAGCTGAAGGAAGTCAGAGGGAAGGCTGTCATCCTGACGGACGATGACCATGGCTACTTAGGCGGCGGAATGAGCATTCATTTCAGCGATCCGGGCAGCGGGACCGCCGACCTTGGAGGCGTTACCTTCTATTATGAGAATTCATGGAAGGAAAACGGAAAGAACAAGATTGACTGTGTCAAAAATCGGTATTCGACTGCTTACGAGGAAACGGGAGAGAATACCCTTCCTCAGGATACCAACACGCACCTGACAACCGGCCGCCTGGTGTATACCAGCGCCAGCAAGTCTCCCACCGGCGATAATCCGACAGAAGTGGCGGAAGTAGCCAATCCGGTTCTGTACAATGGTTTACAGCCCTTCTTTGGGACTCCGGAGTACTTTTATGGGTGGGTGTATTCCGATTTCATGACGGATTATATGTCCAGGTTGATCTGGAGAAGCAATTTCCCGGCCGAGCTGGACTTCTGCACCATCACCTATACAGCGGATGAATATCCTGGTGAAGACTGGCCGATCCTGGCGTTAAGAGGAACCGAGATTACGGTAAAGCAGCGCTTTTACCTGGAACCGGAAGGCATGGAGTTTTTAGGCTGGCAAGTGGGAGAGGATGAGGAAAACCTGCTTCAGCCCGGAGAAAAGATGATCCTTGAGGAAGACACCACCCTGCGCGCGGTTTTCAAAATGACATGGTACAGCCTGCAGAGGCTGATCAGCAGGGCAGAGGCGGGGGACACACTGGATATCACCTTGCCGGATGATATTGTAGCCAATGAAAACTCGTATATTATGATAGTGCCGCGTGGCGCGACGGTGAACCTGAACCTGAACGGACACACGCTGGACCGGCACCTGCAAGGAGCAGGGGAGAGCAAGATGGCCCCGGTTCTCTTTGTTCATGGTACCTTGAACGTGACAGGCCCCGGCCTCATCACCGGCGGCAACGACGATTACGGAGCCGGTATCCGGGTATCACCGGTCGGCCATCTGTCCCTGACGGATGTGACGATTACGGGGAACACGGCCAAGGGGCGCGGCGCCGGTATCTACATCACGGGCGTGGGATCGGAAGGCCCCAGCACGTTGACGATCGCCGGAAAGACGATCATTACCGGAAACACCCTGGCGGATGGAACCGAGAACAACGTGTACATTGTCAGTTCCAAGTATATGCCCTGTGTCATTACGGTAGGGGATCACTTATCGGAAGAGTCGCAGATTGGCGTTACCACGGATGAGAAGCCGAAAGAAGATGTATCGATTCTGTTCCTGAACGGACTTGTGGATGAAGCGGCTTTGTCCAGCTTTGTCAGCGATGAAGGGTACTACCTGGTTCCGGACGGGAACGAGGCTTACGTGTCCCTGACGCCGGCACCCGAACCGGTGGAACCTCTTCCCACCTATCGCGTGGAGTTTGAGGTGAAGGGCGGCAATCCGATGGAGCCGCTGGAGATCGAAGAGGGAAGCTGCATCCCTGAGCCGGAAACGCCAGAGAGAACCGGAGCCTCCTTTGGCGGCTGGTACACGAACCGCTGGCTGGATGGCGATCCCTTTGATTTTGAAACGCCTGTCTTTGAGAACACGACTCTGTATGCCAAGTGGCTACCGGTCGCGAAAAAGCTCACGGTGAATATCACCTACCAGGTCGAGGATTCGACCGGCGGGGCAGATGAAAAGGTATTTCCGGCGATTGTAGATATGCAAACCTATCAGGTGGATTCGTATCATACACAGGATCGGAACTATAATGATTATACTTCAGAAGACATCAACCTGGTGAACGGCCAGACTCAAAGCATCGATCTGTTCTACTGGACGGAAGACTGGTACGGAATGCCGCGTCTGCTTTATCAGACGCTGAAGATTCTGATCTATGATTCAACCGACCTGCGGCCGCGAAGCTTTGAGTACGACTACATTCTGGAAGGTTCGATCTTAGAGGGAGAATTTTCGGAGACGGGATACAGCCCGATCACCTGGGATGCGAAGGGAGACATTACCATTGATCCGTTTGGCGGGGAACTTCGCTATCAGGAGCCGGACCATTACGATGCAGATGGATCCTGGATCTATGCGGGTTCCGCATTCTATCAGAATGAATGGCAGGGGGATGCGCCTATTCCGGAAGAAGTAAACCTGTTATGCACGCTGACCCGCAAGACATCGGAGAACTGGTGCACCGTTACGTTCCTGGATTCGGATGATACGGTGCTGCTGCAGAAGAGATATCCATATGGCACCAGCGGCTCAGAAATCGAGATCCCGGAAATGCCCGCCAAGCCCATCGACGCCCAGTATGAGAACTCCTTCATCGGCTGGAGCCGAAGAGTCATTGATGTCTGGACAGACCTCACCTTCAAGGCTGCCTATCGGAAGACCGTTCGCAAGTATCCTGTCACGTTCGTGACGGAGGACGGGCAGACCATTCTTCAGGAGTCAAGCCTTGCCTACGGCACAAAGGCGGATCAGATCACGGTGCCGGCCGCACCCATGAAGGAACAGACGGCTGAATTCTTCTATACCTTCGAGGGTTGGAGTCCGGAGATTGTGGATGTGAGCGGCCCCGCTGTTTACACGGCCGTTTATCACGCTGAGCCAGTGCCGGAGCCGGAAGTTTCTGAGACAGAAGTGCCAGAGACAGAAGTGCCAGAGACGGAGGTGCCGGAAACGGAAGTTCTGGAGACGGAAGTGTCAGAGACGGAGGTTTCAGAAACCGAAGCTGTGGTAGAACCGGAAACGGAAGTGCCAGAGACGGAGGTACCGGAAACGGAAGTTCTGGAGACGGAGGCTCCAGAGACGGAGGTTTCGGAACCGGAAACTGTGGTAGAACCGGAAACGGAAGTGCCTGAGACGGAGGTACCTGAGACGGAGGTTTCGGAAACGGAAGCTGTGGTAGAACTGGAAACGGAAGTGCCTGAGACGGAGACTCCAGAGACGGAGGTTTCGGAAACGGAAACTGTGGTAGAACCGGAAATGGAAGTGCCTGAGACGGAGGCTCCCGAAACGGAAGCCACAGAGGCGCCGGAAGAGCTGGAATTGCCGGAGGAAGTGGGCTCGTTTGGCGGAGCGGAAGAAACTGCGCCTGCGGAGGAAACGCCAGAGGCTTCCGAGGATCCCAGCGAAACGGCCAGTGTCTTTGGCGGAATGGGCCAGGGAGGACTTCTCGTGGTGGTAGCTTTGCTTGCCGCAGCGCTGGGCTTTGGCGCAGGTTACCTGTTTGGAAAACGGAAAGTGTGACAGGGGACGGGCCTCTGTCACACTCCCAGTCACACACGGTTAACACTTAGGAGAAAAGGATGGATATGGAACAATTTTGGGGAAACCTGGCGGTTATGCTGGGGGCGCTCAGCGGGTTCCTGTATGGAGGACCGCGGTATTTACAGCCGAAAAAACCGCTATATGCGTCCATGATTGTGCTCGGAATAACGTCTCTGATGCTGGGACGGCTATACCAATGTGTCAGGATTGCCGCCGGGTTTCCCGAAACGGATGGCTTTCAGATTGGCATGCTGGGAGTGGCGGGAGCGTCTTCCTTTTTCTTTTCTTCCAATTATAGCCAGATTGATTCGC
Source organism: Lachnospiraceae bacterium (assembly GCA_017479935.1). GTDB lineage: Bacteria > Bacillota > Clostridia > Lachnospirales > Lachnospiraceae > RGIG5021. Next base: position 28,267 of record JAFVBO010000124.1, on the reverse strand, counting down.
TGGTTGACGATGGCGGCCCGGCTTTTCGGCGCTATCGAAGGATAGCGCTGTTGGGACCGCTATTGGCTATTCTGCTGTATCTGCCGCTGGCCTTTGGCCCGCAAAGCGTGGGAAGCAAGGCTTCGCAGGCCGTGTTGACTGTTTTTCTGGCGGCTGCTTTTTACTTCCATGTTAAGCACCTGCTGATCCCGGATGTGGACTATGGGGTGGTGCGTTGCCTGAGGCATTTTAACGCGTTGGCGCTTGCGTTGGGGGGCTTTTTGATGGTGGAAATGGCGGCGGACGCATATGGAAACAAGCTGCTTCTGCTGGCTGTGCGAATGGTGATCACTGCCCTTGCGGCAGCGGTTGTACCGGTGATGGATCGCGGGGTGAAAGCATGGAGAACCTGACGATTATTCTGTTTTTATGCGTGTCCATACCAATCTTACCGGTCATTTTCCTTTTGCCGGATCAGAAGTCGCGGCAGTTTCTGGGGTTTCTTCTGGGCGGAACGACGGTGTGCCTGATCTCCTCGGAGGTAAACGACCTGCTTCTTGCCGCATTCGGAAATGACCTGCTGTACGTCACGACCAACATCACGCCTGTTTCCGAAGAGATCTTAAAGGCGATCCCCATCCTCTTTTATGCGGAGGCCGTGTCGGATGACAGGAACATGATTCTGGCGAATTCCTTTGCCATGGGCCTCGGGTTTGCCTTGCTGGAGAATCTGGTGATCTTGACAAGGAACATCAGTACCGTCAGTATCGCCTGGGCGTTTGCCCGGGGAATGGGGGCGGCGCTGATGCACAGCACCTGCACCTCGCTTGTCGGTCTGGGCATCAGCTATGTGCGAAAGCGCCGGAAACTGTTTTATTGTGGTACGTTTTCTTTGCTGATTACGGCAATCACGTATCATGCGATTTTTAATACCTTGATTCAATCGCACCTGCGGGTATGGGCCTTTGTCCTTCCGGCTCTTCTGAGCCTGTTGCAGCTGTGGATGCGCTTTGGATGGATGAGGATGACAAAAAGCTGACGAAAGCTGACAGGGGACGGTTCTGTGTCAGAATTTCTGACACAGAACCGTCCCCTGTCAGCTTTTCATCAGCCCTTGCCAACAGCCGTAAATCCCTTCTCCAGATCCGCAATGATGTCATCGATATGCTCTGTGCCAATGGAGAGGCGGATGGTGTTCGGGTGAATATCCGATGCCTCCAGCTCCTCGGTGGTGAGCTGGGAATGCGTGGTCGTTGCCGGGTGAATGACGAGGCTCTTGACATCGGCAACGTTCGCCAGCAGAGAGAACAGCTCCAGGCCGTCGATGAAAGCGAACGCTTCCTTCTGCCCGCCCTTGATGTCGAAGGTGAAGATCGATGCGCCGCCGTTCGGGAAATACTTCTCGTAGAGCGCGTGATCGGGATGGTCAGGCAGAGACGGGTGGTTGACCTTTTCCACCAGCGGGTGATTGGCCAGATAGTCGACCACCTTCTTGGTATTCTCCGCGTGACGCTCAATCCTTAAGGACAGCGTTTCCGTGCCCTGCAGCAACAGGAACGCGGCAAAAGGAGAGATGCAGGCGCCGGTGTCGCGCAGCAGGATGGCGCGAATGTAGGTGGCAAACGCGGCCTTGCCCGCCGCCTCCGTGAACTTCACCCCGTGGTAGCTGGGATTTTTCTCGCTGATCCAGGGATATCTGCCGGAGGCCGCCCAGTCGAACGATCCGCCGTCGACGATCACACCGCCCAGGGTTGTACCGTGGCCACCGATAAATTTGGTGGCGCTGTGGACGACGATATCTGCCCCGTGCTCCAGCGGACGGATGAGGTAAGGCGTTCCGAAGGTGTTGTCGATGACCAGCGGAATGCCGTGCGCGTGCGCGATGGCAGCGACCGCTTCGATGTCGGGAATATCGCTGTTCGGGTTGCCGAGCGTTTCAATATAGATCGCTTTCGTGTTAGGTAAAATGGCTGCCTCCACCTCGTCGAGTTTATGAATATCGACAAAGGTCGTGTCGATCCCGTACAGAGGCAGGGTGTGCGCCAACAGGTTCGCGGAACCGCCGTAAACCGTCTTCTGGCTGACGATGTGCTCGCCCTTGGCGGCCAGCGCCTGGATGGTGTAGGTGATCGCCGCGGCACCGGAGGCCACGGCAAGCCCTGCGACGCCGCCCTCCAAGGCTGCGATTCGCGTTTCAAACACGCCCTGCGTGGAGTTCGTCAGTCGCCCATAGATGTTGCCGGGGTCGGCAAGGCCAAAGCGGGCCGCCGCGTGCTCGGAATTGTGGAACACATAGCTGGTGGTCGCGTAAATCGGCACCGCACGCGCATCGCTGGCCGGGTCGGGATTTTCCTGTCCTACATGAAGCTGTAATGTTTCGAACTGATAGTTTGCCATAAGTCTTATTCCTCCTCTGGTTTCTTCTCCGGATGTTTGCTGTAATAGTCGTCTAAAGCTGAATGAATGGCTTCCTCTGCGAGGACGCTGCAATGCATTTTGTAAGCGGGCAGGCCGTCAAGCGCCTCCGAAACCGCCTTGTTTGTCAGTTGTTTCACTTCGGAAAGGGGCTTGCCCTTGATCAGCTCCGTCGCCATGGAGCTGGACGCGATGGCGCTGCCGCAGCCGAACGTTTCAAATTTCACGTCGCTCACCACGTCGTCATCAATTTTCAGGTACATCTTCATGATGTCGCCGCACTTGGCATTTCCGACCTCACCGACACCGTCTGCGTTGTCAATTACGCCGACATTGCGAGGATTGCGGAAATGATCCATCACCTTTTCACTGTATAAAGCCATGACCTAACCCCCCCTTATAGAATAAATTCCTTCTTGCCTGCCATCAGATCGCGCCAGACCGGGGAGAAACTGCGCAGATATGCGACAACCTCCTTGGTCGACTGAATGATGTAATCCACTTCCTCTTCGGTGATATCCTCCCCGATACTTAAGCGAAGGGAACCGTGGGCTACATCGTGAATTCGGCCAATGGCGAGCAGAACATGACTCGGATCGAGCGAACCGGAGGTACACGCAGAACCCGAAGAGGCACAGATGCCCTTGTCATCCAAAAGCAGCAGCAGGGATTCGCCTTCGATCCCCTCAAAGCAGAAGTTCACATTGCCGGGAAGCCGCTGCGTGGCGTCGCCGTTTAAGGCGGAATGCGGGATTTCCTGTAGGCCCTGGATGAGACGGTTTCTCATTTTTATGAGATGTTCCGCATAGGCAGCCATGTTCGCGTCCGCTTCCTTTAAGGCTTCCGCCATGGCCGCGATCCCCGGCACATTCTCTGTACCGGTCCGCTTTCCGTGCTCCTGCGCGCCGCCCTCGATCAGATTGGTAAGGCGGATGCCTTTTTTCGCATACAGGAAACCGACGCCCTTCGGGCCGTGGAACTTGTGCGCGGAAGAGGAGAGCATGTCGATGTTGTCATCCACGACGTTGACCGGGATATGACCCACGGCCTGCACCGCATCGACATGGAACAGCACGCCCTTCCGGCGACAGATCGCCCCGATCTCCCGGATCGGCTGGATCGTTCCGATCTCATTGTTGGCATACATGATGCTTACCAGACAGGTGTCCTCGCGGATGGCCGCTTCCACCTCGGCAGGGATTACGATGCCGTTTTCGTGAACATCCAGAAGCGTGATGTCAAATCCATCCTTTTTTAAAGTTTCCAGTGTATGTAATATGGCATGATGCTCAAAAGTCGTGGAGATGATATGCCGTTTTCCCTTCTTTTTCCCGAGTTCTGCCGCTGTCCGGAGCGCCTGGTTATCGGCTTCGCTGCCACCGGAGGTAAAAAGAATTTCCTGAGCGGACGCCCCGATGACGGAAGCAATATCTTCCCGCGCCTGTTCAAGGACTTCCTTTGCTTTTTGCCCGTGTACATACAGGCTGGACGGGTTGCCCCACGCTTCCTGAAGCAGACAGGCCATCGTCTGTATGGCTTTATCGCTCATCTTTGTAGTTGCGGCGTTATCCGCGTATATCAAAGCGTTAAGCTCCTTTCTCTGTTTGGTGGGCCCATTATAATCCCATTCGCATACTATGTCAATAGGTAATTGAAAAATAAACTCTTGATTTGCCTACTCGCCTACTGTATAATAGGACCAATATAACTGCGCGGCGCCTGAACAGATACGGCGTATGCCAGGAAAGGAGTTTCCTATGATTTCTACGAGAGGACGATATGCGATCCGCGTCATGATCGATCTGGCCGAGAACGATACCGGCAGCTATATTCCGCTGAAGGATATTGCCGCCAGGCAGGAGATTTCCAAAAAATATCTGGAGATCATTGTAAAAGACATGGTCGCCGGCGGACTGCTTGTCGGTGCCAGCGGCAAAGGCGGCGGCTACAAACTCTGCCGGAAACCGGAGGACTATTCGGTGGGAGAAATAATCGAGCTGATGGAAGGGACGATGGCAACGGTCGCCTGCCTGGAGAACGGGGCGGCCCCCTGCCCCAGAGCAGCGGCCTGCGAGACCCTGCCGCTCTGGGCTGAATATAACAAGCTGACGCATGATTTCTTCTATGGAAAGCGGCTGGTTGATTTGCTGAAGAAGGGGTGACGGAAAGGTGACAGGGGACGGGCCTATGTCACAATTTCGAAGGTGACAGAGGATGGGCCTGGGAGGTGACAGGGGACGGGCCTGTGTCACATTTTCAATGTGACACAGGCCCGTCCCCTGTCACCTCAGAAGAGATATACACGAACTGGTATAACAGCGTCCCTGCCATGTGCAATCTACATCATCTTAAATACGCAAATCCTGTTTGCGTGTGGACCATTTTGCAAAAATATCTCTTGACGGAGACTCATAGGAACTATACTATATTGACAGAGGTATTGCGATTCCTCACAAAATAAAACAGCAGGAGGTGTATGATGGGAAAATTTGTAATCAAGGATGCAAAGACAGGGCCTAAGTTTGACTTACTGGCGACGAACGGACAGGTTATTTGCTCCTCTCAGATTTATAAGAGTGAAAAGACGTGTCGCGAAGGAATCGCGTCTGTTCGGAATATCGCTGCAACGGCAGGTGTTGAGGATCAGACGGTCGAAGGCTATGAGGTTCTGACGCATCCGAAGTTTGAGATTTATCAGGACAGCGCCGAGAAGTTCCGCTTCCGCCTGAAAGCGAAAAACGGCCAGATTGTTGCGGTCAGCCAGGCGTACACGACGATGAAGAGCTGCATTGGCGGCGTTGAATCCGTCAAGAACAACGCCCCGGAAGCGACGATCGTAAGCCTCCTGGCAAAGGTAGAAAAGCCGGCGGCTGCTGCTAAAAAAGGAGAAGTGGCAGATGCTGCAGATGCTGCGGATGCGCCTAAAGGCGGCAAAGGGCCTGTCAAGGCTATGACCGAATAGAAGAGGTGATACAAACATGAATCCTGGTACAATAGCATTAATCATTGTGGTAGTTCTCATTGCCTGCTGCCTTTTCACCCACCGCAGAGTGATCAAGGCGCTGATCAATCATGAGCCCATGCCGAAGGCACCGAAGTGGCACTTCTGGGTATCCAAAGAGAACAGACGCGACAACTGATCCTGGTCGCGGCATCAGGGCAGGAGCAAAGGCCTGAGCGGGAGGGGCAGAGCATCCTCAAAAATATGCGCGAGTTCCTCTGCGTTTATGTCGACCTTTCCCAAGATCCATTCACAGCTTAAGTTTACTGTAGCTATGCAGTAAAATCGGATCAAAAGCTCCATTTTCTGATCGAATGCAGCGGCACCTGATACGTCCCGGATGTGGGCGGTCAGGGCCGCTATATTTATGTCTGTCATGTACTGGATAAAGGAATCGTGGCCGCTTGTGTGCCGGAGAAGGTTAGCCAGATACTCTTTATCGTTCTGATAGAAAATGAGAACGTCTAAAAGCGCCTGGCGCCATACATAGTGATCACTTCCGAGCCGACTCGCAATCTTTTCCAGGCGGCCGGCATAATCCCACGCGATGAGATCATACTCGATCCGGTGAGCGTAAGCAAGCCCATTTTATAGTAGGAGAAGATACCATGCTTTATATCATTCGCCACGGAGAAACAGCGAAAAACAAAGCCCACGTTCTGCAGGGCAGAAGCGACATTCCGTTAAACGACACCGGCCGTCAGCAGGCAATCGAGGTGCGGGACAGGTTTGCGGCGGAAGGAATTCACTTTGATAAAGTCTATACAAGCCCGCTGATCCGTGCTATTATGACCGCGGAAATGATCGCGGAAGATGTGCCGCTGGTGGTCGATGATCGGCTGATCGAGATGGATTATGGCCCGTATGAGGGAATGGACCTGAACAATCCCGCGCCGGAGGTGCTTGAGTTTTTCCAGGATTTTGTTCACAACTCCGCACCGGAAGGAATGGAGCCGTTGCAGGATATCGTCGCAAGGCTCGGCGCATTTCTTCAGGAAGTACGCCCGGAGGCCGAGCGCGGGAACATCCTGATTTCCACGCACGCCATTGCCATGAAAGGGGCATTAGAGTACCTGACGCCGGACTCCCACGGCAGCTACTGGTCGAAATACATTGGCAACTGTGCGGTGTACAGGGCAAATGTGGTGCCGGGAGAGGCGTGGGAGGTGCCGGTTCTGTATGGATATTCCGGGGCGGAGTAAAGAGTTTTTCTCCGAAGAGCAGTAGCGCATGGAGTTAAATGGATTAGATTGTGAAGATCACATAAAGATGACAGTGCTCTGGGGACATATGAGTCTCCGGAGCGCTGTTTTTTAGCAAGGATTTCTTAGACAAAATAATTGCGTGAAAACTGGAGATAAGTGTAGAAAGATATATTTCAAAATAAAACCACATAAGGATATATAGACAAAAAAACTCGAAAAAAGATGATTTCAATAGTGGACATGCACAATGATTTGGATTATAATCAAAGCATCCTTCATCGTGGAAAGCGTGAAGAGGCAATCCATTTTTAATCGAAAAGGGTTGCAATAAGAAAGGGGGATATAACAGATGAAGAAACTGGCAAACAGTGGTATTTCCCGGCGTACATTTTTAAAAGGAACGGCAGCGCTTGGTGCGGTCAGCATGGTAGGTACAGGTGGTGGAGTAGCCCTTGCAGAAGGAGAAAAGACGCCGGAAGAAGCAGAGGAAGTTCCTGCCTGGCTTGGAAAAGCACCTGATATCACGGATGATATGGTTGGTGAAACCTGGAATGTCAAAGTGGTCATCATTGGCGCAGGTGTAGCTGGCATTTCCGCTGCCCGTTCTGCCACGGAAACCATGAAAGAAGGCGTGTGTGTCCTGGAAGCTACTGACAGCATCACTATGCGCGGTCACACCTTTGGCTGCCTGAATTCTACTTTCCAGAAAAAACTGGGTTGTGAGTATGACCCGCAGGAAGTAGTGAACGAGATCTGTGTGAGCATGGGGAACCGTGTGAACGCACTTCTCTGGAAGAAGTGGGCGGATGAGAGTGGTGACGCCTTTGATTGGTTTGAATCCATACTGGATGAAAGCGATACGCATTTCCTGGAATTCTGGCCGAATCCGGAGGCCTATGACAATTCCACGGAACTCCGAAAGCAGTACTGCACTGGTATCGAATTTGTAGATTGGGTAGCGCCTATCACCAAACAGTATGAAAAATCGGTTGAGCAAGGAGCGGAATATCATTTTAACACGACCGCCAAGAAGCTGATTAAGGAGGATGGCGTAATTACAGGCGTGTACGCGGAAAAAGAAGATGGCACCCTGGTGAAGGTTATGGCAGAAAATGGTGTCATTCTGGCAACCGGTGACTACGGGTACAATGTCGAGATGGTTAAGGCTTTGTGTCCGGAATTCTATATGAACTGCGGCGGCAAGGGACATAATATCCAGACGTCCACCGGTTATGGACATCGCATGGCTATCTGGGCCGGTGCAATGATGGAACCGGGTCCTCATGCTCACATGGATCACAGCTTTGCCGGCATGCGTGGTGTGAAGAATTCCGCTACGCTGAACCTGAACCTGAAAGGTAAGCGTTACATGAACGAGGACTGTGATGGTCAGAGCTTTACAAACCAGATTGGCCGTCAGCCGGGCCGGGTTGGCATCCAGGTCTTCGACAGCAACTGGAAGGATATGCTTTACCATCAGGCGATCAGCCATGGCATGCCGTTCCCGCCTCAGCTTGATTTCGAAAAGATGCAGGCCAATTTTGATAAGGCAGTCGAAAAGCCGACCCAGTCTCTGGCAGGTGCTAACACGTTGGAGGAATTGTTCGAGATTATGGGGTTGCCTGTGGATACCGCGGTTGCAAGCGTCAAGCGGTATAACGAATTGTGTCACAGCGGAAAGGATGAGGACTTCGGCAAGCGCATGGACCGTATGTACCCCATTGAAACACCGCCGTTCTTTGCCACCCGCAGCATGATTGGAACAGGCGTTATGACCGCCGGTGTTGTAGTAGACGAAAACCTGAAAGTGCTGGATGAGAATTATGATCCTATTCCTCACCTGTGGGCCTGCGGGAATGTTGCCGGTGGACGATATGCCTGCCAGTACCCGGTGGCGCCTGTGGTAGCTACGTCCCATGGCACGGCGATTACCTTTGGCCGTTCCTGCGGTCGTCAGGCAGCAACAGGAGAAATCTGACGGTTTGTAGGATATCAGTCATTTGAGCTGCTTTTCTATTGCTTAGGTGAATAATCAAAGAGTCTGGATCACAGGTATTAGGATCCAGGCTCTTTTGCGTTTTACTGGAGAATCAATCGCATTCTGCGGAACTGGCGTGGCGGTGAGGGGAAAGGGAGGAGAATTCTAGATCTTGGGATGTATGATTTCCTATAGCGGTGGCATTGACAAGCTCTTTTCCTGACAGTATACTTAATAAATACGGGAAAATATTCTCCATTCCACTTCCATGAGAATACCATTAAAAGAATGAGAACACCTAAAGGTGGAGTATCAAAAGGAGACATTTATGAAGGAACTACTGGATTACTTGAACAATTTTTTGGGACCGCATACGTTTTTAGGAGGCTTTATTTTTGCACTCATTCCGGTGATCGCGTCTTATTTGTTATCTCAAAAGGCTAAGGATAAGACAGATGAGTATGAAGGAAATACACAAACCTCAATAGGCAAAGAAATTACGGATGAGAGAGATGAACATAAGACATCCATTCCGTGGATTCCTCTTTTAGGCGCATTTATTCTTGGGTGCGCTGTGTTTGGCGGGATTCCTTCTGTGATACAGTCATGCAACTCGCAAGTTCCAGATACAAGTTCTGGTTCTTCCATGTCGACCGCTTCTGATGAAAAATCAGATGCACCGTCGGATGATAATCAAAGAGAAACAGACACACAAATATACAATGAGACTGAAGCAGAAACAAAAATTGATTTTACGATGCCATATAATATGACGGATGTATTCCCGGCTTATCAAAGCGGTGGGAATCCTTACACAGAATACTCAGCAATTAAAAGTGGGTATAGCAACTTTTTCACAATGGCAGGAAAAAAGTATTACAATGGCATGACGTTTAGTGCTGACGTGAATGTATTTACTGATACATGCTGGGCAGTATACTACTTAAATCGCAATTGTAGAAAAATAGAATTTACGCTTTGCCATGTTGACGGGACTGATGCGGGTGAAAATAATGTCCTTCAGGTGTTTTATGATGGAGTATTGAAAGAAGAAATTGAAATGTCTGCTGATATGGCACCGAAGCATGTTACGCTTGATGTGATCGGTGTTACACAGCTTAAATTTCAGGTGAGACCTTCTGGCACGTTTGATCCGTTATATGGACTGGGGGGATCCTATAGTATATTTCTCAGAGACGGTAGATAGTAATTCCAATAAAAGCGGTGATACAAAAACGTATTTAACGGATGTCTTCCCTGCCTACCAAAGCGGAGGAAACCCTTATACAGAGTACTCAGCAATAAATAGCGGATATAGTAGCTATTTCACTATGGGAGGGGAAAAGTATTATAACGGCATGACATTTGATGCCGACGTAAATGTGTTTGCCGATTTGTGTTGGGCTGTGTACTATTTAAACAGTGAATACAAAAAATTAGAATTTACAGTTTGTCATGTTGATGGGACTGATGTAGGTGAGAAAAACGCTCTTCAAGTATTTTATGACGGAGTGCTGAAAGAAGAAATAGAATTAGCTCCCGATATGGCACCAAAGCATGTTTCGCTTGATATTACTGGTGTGGGTCAACTGAAATTTCAAGTGAAACCATCAGGCACAGAGCACCCTTTATATGGGGTGGGAAACCCAGTGTTAAAATAGATACATCAGAAAATATAGACATCAACCATAGTGTTGAAACGGATAAAACGTCTGGCTCTAAAAAATATAAAATTGTATAGGAGCAACATGATAGGTTTAGGAACAATCATAAACACAGTCGCCATTGTCCTCGGAGGGGTCATTGGCCATTTTACGGGGAAACTGTTCAGGCAGGATCAACAGACAGCGATCAATAAAGCGTGTGGTATCAGCGTTCTATTTATTGCGATAGCCGGTGCGATGCAGGGAATGATGAAGATTGACGGCGATGCGCTTGTCAGCGGCAAATCCATGTTGGTCGTGCTATGTATTGCGATCGGCACGATTGTGGGGGAACTGATCGGGATCGAAGATGGATTTGAACGCTTCGGAGAATGGCTGAAAATGAAGACGGGAAATGGCGGCGATAAGCAATTTGTGGGTGCCTTTGTCACCGCTTCACTGACCGTGTGCATCGGCGCGATGACCATTGTAGGAGCGATCCAGGACGGAATCATGGGCGACTATTCAACGTTGGCCGTCAAATCGGTGTTGGACTTTATCATCATCGCTGTCATGACTTCCTCCCTCGGAAAAGGCTGCGCGTTTTCTGCCATCCCGGTTTTTGCCATTGAAGGCATGATCACCGTGCTTGCCAGACTTGTCGCCCCGATCATGACAGAGAGTGCGATCGCGTACCTTTCCCTTATCGGGTCCATATTGATTTTCTGTGTTGGGCTAAACCTTGTCTGGGGGAAGACGCTCCGTGTAGCGAACATGCTTCCGTCGCTTGTACTGGCGGTCATCGCGGCATATTTGCCCTGGTCGTTTTAAATGCTGACTTTTGAATAAGAAGGAGGGGGCAAAATTGAAGGCGCAAAACGATGAACTTTTCAAAGATCTGGACGGTATCGAAGCACTGGAAGATGTAATCGAATTACTGGGAGATCCTGACTTTGATACGATTCTTGACGACTATCTTGAGAAGATGCCTTACTCCAGAGAGAGTGTTGATGAGATGTTGGAGGTTATTTCCTCTTGGGAGCTGTGGCCGGTGTACAATGCCTTGTTGACTGATTATGCCAAGCTTCTAACGCAGGAGGAACTGGAAAAGCTGAAAGCGAATTATAGGGAACTCTTTTCCATTCCGCTTCCTGGAGAGTATGATCAGGATTTACTGGAAGAGAAAACGAAAGAGTACAAGCCAGGGGCATTGAAATATATCATGGAATACATGGATTATCCTGACTTTGATACTTTTCTTGATGATTATCTTGAGAAGATGCCTTACTCCAGAGAAAGCGTTGATGAGCTGCTGGAGGTTGTTTCCTCGTGGGATCTATGGTCGGTGTACAATAAACTGTTGGCCGATTATACTGAGTTGCTATCGAAGGGAGAACTGAAAAAGCTGAAAGCGGATTATCGGGAATTATTTTCCATTCCACTTCCATGAGGAGACAAGCAAATGTACGATCTTGCAAGATTTATTCAGGCACAGGAGCGCACGCATGACCAAGCCTTGCGTGAGTTTAAGAGTGGATTTAAATCCTCACACTGGTCATGGTGGGAGATCCCCCAGATCATAGGCCTTGGCAGTACGTATATGTCAAGAAAGTTTGCGATTCAAGATCTGGGCGAAGCAAAGGAATACCTGGCCAATGAGGTTCTGCGTACACATTTGTGCGAGCTGTGTGAGGCCCTGTTGTCGCTGGAGACCAATGATGCCGGATATGTTATGGGGTACCCGGATGACTTGAAATTACGGTCCTGCATGACACTGTTTCAGGAGGCTGACCCTGAATGTGGCATTTTCCGGGAGGTTCTGGACAAGTATTTCGGTGGAAAACCGGATGAGAAAACGCTACAGATTTTAAAGGATCAAGCGAGGAAAATATGAGTATAATCAAGCGATACATTCCACGTATTATTCTATTGGATGTTTCGATGTTAATTCTATTATATGCCCTGGCTTCCGTTCTAGTCAATGCTTTCGGGCTTGCTTTCCGAAAATGGGTGTTGATCGTCTTCCTGGTTCTGGCATTAGTGGGAACTTTTGCCGGAGTCATCCAAATGCTTCTAAAGATCAAATGGAAAGTTCTGCGTATCCTTCTGATCTGTGGGTTTGTTGCGATTACGGTCATGGCAGGGAGGGCAGCGGCACCGTTTGTGCTATTTGCGTTTGCAGATGAAGAGTATGTTGTCGAACGGGATGGCAACAAATACGTAGCACACGTGATTGGATTTCACGATACATACGTGGAATACCACGAATACAAAGGCCCATTTGCAGAAAGCACAGGAGTGAGGATACAGGAATACTATGGGGAGGGCAGCTTTGACCCTATAAGGGGTGACCACGAGTATCCGGTATTGAATACAGTGTATTTTGATGAAGCTGGATATGAATATGAAGGAACAGGTTCCACCTATTGGTACCGTGCCGGAAAAGACCGAAGTTTTCAGAACCGTAAAGCAAATTTTGAAAAATTCTTCTTGCAAAATGCAAAAACCTGTGCTAAATTAGTCAACGCTAACCGATCTGCGGATCGTTTTTCTTTTCCTTGATCAGTTAGCGCAAACTAATCCACACGAGCATCCGGAGCGCTATGCCGCCAGCAAGGTTGTCGGACCTGGCATCCGAATACAAATGCTCGACCGCATCTGAAAGGAGATCATTCATGAAGAAACTGAGACTTATGCTGATTGCCGGTGTTATGTCTGTCATGGCTGCCAGCCCTGCTGCCGCCGCTGAAGAGGAGATGCTGTATGGTACCATGCAGATCCCTTACGCTGAGTTCTATGCCGAGGAAGGTCCGGCGTACGAAGTGGATGCCGTGTCTTCCGCAACCTCTTCCAAATGGTTCAGCGAAACCCTTGCCACGGGCGGATATAGCGTGAAGCATGAAGAAGACAATGGCGGTGATATTCTGGGTGTCGTATATCCCGTCAGCATTTCCAAAGAAAACCTGGACCTGTTAGGAGAGAATAACTATGGCTTCACGGCGCTGGAAGAAAAGCCCGCCGCCTACAAGCAGGTGACGGTGGAAGAGGGCAAGGCATCTTTCTCCGCGGTACAGGGTGCCACCACTCCTTTGAAAGCCACTGCTGTCCTGACCACCAATACCCGCTGGGGCGACTATGAGATCGATGTCAACGCGATCAATAACCACGATGGCACTTCTGATATCGGCCCGATTATTGGCGTTCTGCTGACCACTTCCGATGGCGAGGTTTATGCGATGCGCCAGCTGGAGAACATCTGGATGGATGAGCTGAGCTGGTCCAGCGGTGTTGTCACCGTCGAGCCCCACGGAAACGTGATGAGCAGCGAGAATTATGTCAGCCTGATGGGCAAGACGATCACGGCGATCACCTACATTACGAACGACGGCTACCATGTACTGGAGACCGAACTGTATGTCCCGGTTAAGTTTGTGGGCGGAGCGGAGATCGAGAGCGTACCGGCCAAGGACGGAAAAGCGGCGATCACCTTTACCGATGTTCCGGATGATTTCTTCCCTGCCTTCTCCGTCAGCAACGGACTGAAGGTAAGCGGTCTGACCTGGGAAAATGCCCTGGCGGGTTCTTATACCTTGACGGTTCGCGATATCATGGGCAAGTATGCGGACTTGCTGGCCACCTTCATCCTTTCGACGGATGAGCTGCCGGCAGCTTACGATGCAGAAAAGAATGCGCTGGTCGCTGCGGAAGGGTTCTCGGAGGAGCAGCTGGCGGCGTACATCTCCAATCTGGCTTCCGTCACCGTCAATGAGACCAAGTATGCGGCTTCCGGCAGAGGTGCGGTTGCCATCATTGATGTAGATGGCGTTGTTGATCTGGAAGCTGCTTCCGTGCAGGGCCGCGGTGCCAATGCTGTCAGCACCCCTATCTTCGGCGAGAGTGGCGAGTACACGCTGACTGTCGAGGCAACCGGTTACGAAACGCCCCTGACCTTTACCGTGACGGTGAAATAAATAGCAAAACGATATGACGCTGATTATCTCCCTGGTATTGGTTCTCATACTGGTCATCTGGTTTCCCGCATCCTTACGGCAACGGGAAAAACGGTTTTATGTCATAACCGGAGCGCTTTCGCTCGTGACCTTTTTTCTGACAGCCTTCCGTTTTTCCGCTGAGGCCTATGGCCTGCCGGCTTTCATCGACCAGGTTTTATCGGTGTTTACCAAGGGAACCTTGTGCGGAGCGCTGTTCTATGTAGTCATGTTGGCCGGCGCCTTGCCGGATAGAGATGCTCTCCGCAAAAAGGTGATCCCGTGTCGGAAACAGCTCTCCATCCTCGCCGGATTTCTGGCGATGGGCCATGGATTTGGGTATGGATATCGGTACTTTCCGCTCCTCTTAGAAGGAATGGAAGAGCTCAGACTGTCCGTTTTTTGGGCCTGCCTGTGTTCCCTGCTTCTTCTTTGCCTGCTCATGCCTTTGTGGGTCACTTCCTTCCTGTTTATACGCAGGAAGATGAACCCCAAAACCTGGAAGAACATCCAGCGTGCAGCCTATGTGTTTTATGCCCTGATTTATCTTCATATTCTGCTTTTCCGCTTTCATGCGGTGCAGACCGGGCAGCGGGACGCGGCCATCTCCATCATTCTATACACGATCCTGTTTTGCCTGTACGGGGCACTGCGCCTGAACCGCATGGCGGTTCGGACGCAAAAGGAGTATCTGCTTCTTCCTGTGCAGCTGATTACCATCTGCCTGGTCGCCCTGGTTACCGGGTATTGCGTCTGTAGTGTCAGCAGCGCATCTCAGGGTAAGCAAGGCCAGACGCAGGGAAGTGTTGCAGCGGATGTTTCCGCTGAAAAGGAAGAGGGAGCACTCGATGTGCCTGGTGAGGCGGAGGCGGGGCTTTCTGCGGAGGAAAGTGGCATGCAGGGCTCTTTTGAGCAAGAAGGTTCTTCTGAGAAGGAGGGTTCTGCGCAGGGGTCTTCTGAGAAAGATGGTTTTGTGCAGGGTTCTTCTGGAAAAGAGGGTTCTGTGCAGGGGTCTTCTGAGAAAGATGGTCTCGGGCAAGGCTCTTCTGAGAAGGAGAGTTCTGCACAAGCTTCTTCCCCGGCGGGCGGTACATCTGCCACCCCTGCGTGGCAGGATGGCACCTACCAGGGTTCTGCGTTGGGCTATAATGGAAAGTTGAAGGTTTCCGTTACCGTGGAAGACGGACGTATCACTGATCTCACTTTGAAAAGCCATGTGGAAGATGAACCGTATGTCAGCCGGGCCGTCAAAGGAGTGTTTGCGGCCATCCTGGAAAACAACCAACCGGAAGCGGACGCTGTGAGCACAGCCACTACCACTTCGGAAGCCTTGGTTTTAGCGGTACAGAATGCGCTATCCAAAAGCATCGGCCAATGATGGCAGCTATAGCAAATGGGGGCGGGCCTTTTTCGCAGTCTTGCAGAAAAGGCCCGCCCCCATTTGCATGAAGTCTCTTTTGAAGGTTTTCCAAGCCGGCATGCGGGAAAAAAAGCAAGAATAGAAGAAATTCCCCGTTTGAGACACAATTGATTGACGGGATTTGGGCTATGCTCTATAATAATTCATATCTGGATGGATGCAAACCAGCACAATTATAGGGCCGGGCGCTTTGGAATATCAATTGCAAAGTGTCTGGCCCTAAGACATCAAAGAACCCATGGGGCTTTGGAACGCGGCTGCACATGCCAGAAAAGTCGGGCGCGGGCTTACGGACATGCTGCTACAAAAATATGAAAGCGTTCAAGATGGAAAGCGCTTTGCGAAAGGAAGATCATGTTATGAGAAAAAAGAAAATATACACGGCGCTGCTGCCATTCCTGCTCACAGGACTTATGCTGGCAGCCTGCGGAAGCAGCCCGGTTGCCCCGGAAAGTCAAGTTGAATCAGAAAGCCAAGCAGACTCAGAAAACCAAATTGCCCCGGCCACCCCTACCGATCTCGCAGCCACACCCGTGCAGCTGATCGAGAACGCCAGGATCAGCTACCTTGGACCAGAGGGCACCTACACTGAGGAAGCCGCCAAGTTCTTTTTCGAGAGCGGAAGCTTTCAGCCGAAGGCATCGGTTCCGGATGCGATCGCGGACATCAAAAGCGGGGAGGCGGATTATGCGGTGATCCCGCAGGAAAATACGCTGGGCGGTGCCGTAACAAACTATATAGACGCGCTGATCAAGGAAGAAAACATCTACGTGATAGGAGAAGTGATCCTTCCGATCAATCAGACGCTGATGGGGCTGCCGGGCGCTTCGCTTGCGGATATCCGGACGGTGTGTTCCCATGCGCAGGGGATCGCGCAGAGCGAGGTGTGGAGAAAAGAGCATCTGCCGGATGCTCTCGCGCAGGAAATGGCGAGCACGGCGGCGGCAGCAAGCTACGTTTCGGAGAGCGGTGACAAGACCATCGCCGCGATTGCCGCGCCGGGGGCAGCAGAGTTGTACGGGCTGTCCGTGTTGGCGGAAAATGTGCAAATCACGGATGCGAATAAGACGCGCTTCTATGTGCTTTCGGCTGCCGGACTGGAACAGGGGCTGCTGACGAACGCGGTCTTTGTGGCAACGTGCGAGGCCAATCGGATTGATGATATCATAGTTGCCATACATGAAAGCGGCGTGGAGCTGGTGACAATTCATGACCGGCCGGAGGGAAGTCAGCTGGGAACATACAACTACATCATCGAGGTAGAGGACCAGAAGGGGATGACGGATGCGCGCGTTGCGGAACTGGAAGCCATTCCCGAGGTGCGTTATCTGGGGCGGTTTAACGTGATCGTTAAGCAGAATGAGCCATAACGAAAAGAAGCCAGGCAACATAAAGAGTAAAGCCTGCTTGCGGCCGCCGGCATGGTAACGGCGATTTTGCCATACATGCTGGCATTTGCGGCAGGCGCCATGTTTTATGTCGTTGTGGAAGAATTGATCCCCGAGATGTCGGAAGGGGAACACTCCAATGTCGGCACAATCGCCTTCGCGCTGAGCTTTGTGCTGATGATGGTGCTGGATGTGGCGTTAGGATAAAACCTGGCGAAACAGATTTTGTAAATCAAAAGGCTGCTGACAAAGCAGAAGGACGGAAAGGAGATGACAACGAAATGGGGGAAAATACGGTAGCTGAGAAAATCGGAAATGTCTGGCAGGACTATGAATACGAGATTCTGGGCGACGGAACAATTGAGTTAAAAAAGTATCATGGCAAGGAAAAGATTTTAACAATCCCGGAGGAAATCGCCGGCAGGAAAGTGACAAAAATCGGAGAGGAAGCGTTTTCCGCTGCTTTCATCGAGAACAGCGCCCTCGTGGAGGTTGCGATCCCCGATAGCGTTGCAGAGATCAGCGACCGCGCCTTTTACTGGTGCAGCAAGCTGTCGGCCGTTCATCTGCCGGATGGGCTGAAACGCATCGGCGCCTCTGCGTTCTTTAACTGCCGGAATCTCGCGGAGGTCGTGATCCCGGCCGGTGTGACGGAGATCGGGGATTATGCCTTTTCGGCCTGCGAAAAGCTGACGGAAATCACGATCCCCGAGCACGTGAGGAAGATGGGGGAGAATCCGTTCGCAAGCTGCATCAATCTGACGGATATCCAGGTGGTCTGGGAGAATCCGTTCTTTGAGATGTGGGAGGGGGTCCTTTTCTCCCGCCAGGACAGGAGGCTGATCGCGTATCCGTGCGCTTTTACGGCGGAAGAGTACGAGATCCCGAAGTTTACGGAGCAGATTGGCGCCTCGGCTTTTTATGACTGCAAGAACCTGTGCTGTGTGAAGCTGACCGACCGGCTGCAAAAGATCGGAAATTCGGCGTTTTCTTACTGCACACGTTTGACCGGGCTTGAAATTCCCACCAGCGTGGAAGAAATCGGCGAATCGGCGTTTTCCTGCTCCGGTCTTACTCGGATTGAGCTCCCGGAGGGTGTGAAACGGATTGAAAAATCCACCTTTTTTGGGTGCAGCGACCTAAAGGAAATCCGGCTGCCGGTCAGTGTGACAGAGATCGGCGAACTGGCCTTTTCGCGCTGCAGTCATCTGAAAAGGATCGTTCTCCCGGAGAGCGTTCGGATGATCGGGCCGTCCGCCTTCTCGTATTGCAGAAGGCTTTTGGAAATCGATCTGCCGGAGGCGGTGACGGCGCTTTCCGACTACCTGTTTTCTTTTTGCTCGAGTCTGCGGATCGTTCGCATGCCAACCGGTCTTACCAGGATCGGGAAATATGTCTTCAGAAAATGCAAAAGCCTGGTTGCGATGCCGCTGCCCGAAAAGCTGGCAGGCATGGAGGAGGGCGTCTTTTACGGGTGCGAAAATCTTTCCGAAATCCGCATTCCGGACGGCATGAGCGAACTCCCGAACCGCCTGTTTTTGGGGTGTGATCACTTAAGCATTTGCGTCATGCCGGACGACCTGACCGTCATCGGAAAAGAGGCCTTTTCCCATTGCCGCAGCCTGGAGGAAATCCATTTTCCGGAAAAGCTCCGGGAGATCGGGGCATTGGCGTTTACGCACTGCATCGGGCTTTCGGAAATCACCCTGCCTACCCAAACGGAAAGCATCGGATCCGCTGCCTTTTCGAGCTGTAGCGGGTTGACCGGTGTTCATCTTCCGGACAGCGTTTCTGCGATTGGCGACTCCGCTTTCGCCAGATGTATCCATCTGACAAAGGTGGACCTTCCGGCCGGATTGGCGGTTCTCTCCGAAAAAATGTTCTCGCACTGCGAGGATCTGCGAGAGCTGCGTCTTCCCGACAGCATCGAAAAGATTGGGCCGTTTGCTTTTGAACGCTGCAACAACCTCAGGAAGATCACGCTGCCGGCCGCGCTAAAAGAGATTGGCGCTCATGCATTCGATTATTGCGGAAGGCTGACAAAGCTTGCGCTGCCGGATAGCCTGGAAGTGCTTGGGGATCAGGCGTTTATGTCCTGCGATGATCTGCAGGACATCACGCTTCCCGAACATCTGAAAACGCTCGGCGAAGATGTATTTGACCGTTGCGATAGCCTGGCAAGAATTCGGGTTTCGCCGGACAATCCTACGTTTGCTTCGATCAGCGGGGTTCTCTTTTCCAAACCGGATAAGCGCCTGCTGCTGTATCCCCGCGCCAATCCCGTGGAGGGCTATTCCATTCCGCATGGGATTCGGATCGTTGGGGAAGACGCGTTTTCTTTCTGTAAGAACCTGAAGGAAATTCAGATTCCGAAAACGGTGAACACGCTGGAGAAAGGCGCCTTTCATTACTGCACGCAGCTGGAAAGCATATCTTTGCCGGATGGGGTCGAGGTCCTTTCCGATTCTCTCTTTTCAGGATGCAGGAAGCTTTGGAAGGTGGACATTCCGTCTAGCGTCCGTGTGATCGGGAAATTTGCTTTTGATTTATGCGACAGCCTGAAGATGGTAAGACTGCCGGACGAAGTGGTTCAGATCGGCTATGGCGCCTTCCAAAATTGTAGTCAACTGACAGAAGTTTTCGTGCCGGACAGCGTTACCACCATCGAAAAAGGTGTCTTCTCGGACAGCCCCCATGTATCCTTGATTGTCAACCGCGGCAGCTATGCCGCCGGGTATGCCAAGGCGAACGGGCTCCCGTATGAATATACCGATGCGCTGGACTGGCTGAAGGAGTAAGTGTAGAGGCGCGGCGCATCGCAACGGAAGGTGTGTCGTATGGCAACGAAGAGATGCGGCGCTTTGCGAGAAATACGCAAAGCGCCCGTGTCTAGGAAAAGCGGAATTGGTCAGAGAGAGAAGAAGCCGGGTCTCATAGGGTAAATATCTGTTTTCGTCATTCCATGTCAGATCCCAGAAGTTCACAGCGATATTTCCCAGTTTCTCATCGATCAGCGGCATGTTGGTCAGCGCCGCCGGACGCATTGGGATATCCTTTTCTTCCTGCTTCACTTCCGTGCGATAGAAGTAGGCATGGAACTCTGCAGCTCCTTTCTGCTCGGTAAAATATTTTGGCCCAAGATGTCTGAATTGCGGGATGCGTCTTACCTGCAATGGCTGCAGCAGGTGCGGTAAATGCAAAGGACCCGGATCTCCTGGTCCATGCCTACTTACTGGAAAGGCAGGAACATCATCCATTTTGCTGCTTCAAAGAAACATCTGGGCATTTATCCGGGTGATGAAGCGACGGCGGCTTTTGAAGAGGATCTTGCAGAATTTGACGTAAGTAAGGGCACGATACGGCTTCCCTATGATCAGCCTTTACCGGAGGAGCTGATCAAAAAGATTGCGAAATGGTGTTTTGAGAAATACTCCGGGTAAGGTGTGGAAATGATGAATTGATGGAGAAAAAGAATGGACAGATTATATGATGCCTTGTATGAGGCAGAGTACACATAGAAAGAGAAAGAAGAACAGATACAGACACGACAAAAAAATGAAATAGAGCAACGGAAGTTTGGTACGCTCCTCGTTGCTCTTTTCGCTCAAAAGCGGTGACCGACGGGATTTGAACCCGTATAGGGCGGAGTCACAGTCCGCTGCATTGCCAAGTCTGCCACGGCCACAGTGTCCCCGGCACGAATCGAACGTGCATTTGATGGTTCGTAGCCATCCGGTATATCCGTTAGCCTACGGGGACATATATCTCATGCAGGACTTGAACCTGCATTGGACGCTTAGAAGGCGCCTGTCCTTTCCCTTAGACGAATGAGACGCGGCGGTCGTCGGGATTGAACCGACATTGCGGGTGTCAAAGACCCGTGTGCTAACCTATTGCACCAGACCGCAAGTGCGCAGGTGGAGCTGAACCACCCCGATCGATTTTGCAGACCGATCTGACCACCGGATCATACGCACGAAGAGTGGACAGTGTCCGGGTCGAACGGACTTCTACGGCTTTTCAGGCCGTCGCTACAACCGTGTCAGCTAACTGTCCAAGGAGCTCACCCCAGCGGGATTCGAACCCGCATTGCCGCCTTGAGAGGGCGGCCACCTGAGCCGATTAGTGGATGGGGCGTAAGTAGCTCCGACGGGATTCGAACCCGACATTTCCACCTTGAATGGGTAGCGTCCTTCCCGACTAGACGACGGAGCCATATATAAGTGGGCCATCGGGGACTCGAACCCTGATCGTGCGGCTTAAAAGGCCGCTGTTCTGCCATTAAACTAATGACCCGAAGTAAAGCAGAACAACCTGTCTGAATACAAGACGGTTCAGACGGAAAAGAAAGATAGAAGAGCAGCCCCCGCAGGACTTGAACCTACAATTCCGAAGTCAGAATCCGGCGTGTTGCCAATTGCACCAGAGAGCTAAGCGCAGGTTCGTTCGGGTATGATCCGAAATCTTCGGTTTTGGAGACCAATGTGCTTTCCGTTTGCACCACAAACCTTCATGCGGTGACAGCTACCGCGTCACCAGTATGTCATTGATCGAAACGCCGAGCAGATTACTGAGGGCGAGCAGGTTGTCAATCCCAGGTAGAGCCTCGCCCCGCAGCCACTTGTACATCGTGCTTCGATCTGCTAGTCCAAGCAGTCGCACAACACCGGCCACTGTATTCCCGCTATTCTTGATCAGCGACTTCATATTCATTCCAGTTCCCACGGGATCAATCACAGGATAGTTCATCTTCCTTCTCCTTCTTTTTTCGCACAAAAAATACCGCTTCCCCGGTCAGGAAAGCGGTATTGTCATACGATAAAGAAAGAGTGGGAGAGCGCACGTACTGGGTAACGCATTAGCTCAGTATTCGTGTAAGGCTTTCCTCTGCTTTTCCCGTCATGATCCGTTTTCCAGACATGGGCACGACAAATTGACGTTCCTGGCGATGCCAGCAGCGTTCTTTTTCTTGCTCATGCTGTCTAAAGATCATGGTTGCGGCGTAAAGCATTGTCTTCTTTCTCCTTTTCGTTCTTGTTTTTGCAGTCGTTTTTCTTTCGCTGTTGTCTGTACTATAGCACAGGCGAAGCGTGGTGGGAAGTGTCCGCGTAGGACACTATTTTTTATTCAGCGGTGAGGCGTTCAATTTGGCGTTCGCCGCTGAATAAATGATGGTCGGCATTATTGCACCTTAAGTAGCGGGCACAGGAGTCGAACCTGTTATTTCCGGCTTATGAGACCGGCGATGGTACTCCGTTCCACTCGCCCGCAAATCGGGACTGCGGGAATCGAACCCGCATCACTGGCTTATAAGGCCAGCGCTCTCACCACCTGAGCTAAGTCCCAGAAAGAGCGGGAGCAGCAGGGCTCGAACCTGCAACCCTCCGGTTAACAGCCGGATGCTCTACCATTGAGCTATGCTCCCATAGTTGAAGATGTCGGATTCGAACCGCGCCCCTGCGTCCCAAGCGCAGCGTGCTACCTTTACACCACATCCTCAAAAATACTTATCTTGCCATCTGCGGGTCGGCTCGTTCCGACCCGCTTTCTCTATGTTCTCGTTCATCCGCACTTGCTGATGAAACGCTTGCCTACTACAACAATCTCATCCATCGTAACTCCCAGGATTGCTGCCAGCACAACCAGGTTGTCAATGGTCGGCATGGAATCCCCATGGATCCACTTGTAGATTGCCTGCGGAGTGCCAAAACCGAACACCTTCTGCATGTCCTTGACAGACAGTCCGGCTGCCTTTCTCAGAGTATCGATGTTCTGCCCAGTGGCGGCGAAATCAATAAACGGAATCTCCATCGTTTCATTCCTCCTATATCGGCGCACCGATACACAGAAGATGAAATCGGTTACGCCATCTGTATTCTGTTTTTCGTGTTTCTTTCCTTCTTCTCACTTCGTAATCGTTCTCTCTGCGACAATGGCAGAAGTGGAAGCGGATAGTTGCCTGTTATCGAACTTTCCATGTGAATTCTCCTGACAAAATGGTACTAAAAAACCGCCTGCCCTACGGACAAGCGGTACTCTGAGCCTGGTATATGCTTAGAATTTGATTCGGTTACACAGGTGTCTCTGACGGTACACCTGCATTCGGAATCCCACTTGGTCCGGGGTTAGAAAAGCGCACAGAAACAAACCATTCGACACATATGGTCAACGGCTGATTTTTCTGCTCGGGCAGACGATATAAGCTATGGAGGTTTTGCGAATATGATCTCTGCGACATTGCCTTTTCTTTCCGAACCGGGTGGTTCTGTTTATTTCTGTTCATATTGTAGCACAGGCAGGTGGGGATGTCCAGTATACCGGTAGTATAATTTGAGAGAATATTGGAGAGAAAGAGCCAAGAGCAGACTTTCCGCAAAAGAATTGCAGAATAGCCCGCTGATGAGCTATAATGATCACGCAAGGCAGTCGGCCATAAAACATTCGAGAGCCAGAAAGGAGGGCACTTATGTCGTTTGTGGTGGGAATAGGAGAATCAGATTTTGAAGATCTGATGGCGGAGAAGGCATACTATGTCGACAAAACTGAGTTCATATATGATATTGTCAGACGTGCGAACAATAAGGTGACCTGGATTACGAGGCCTCGACGTTTTGGCAAGACTCTGATGATGAGCGTACTGGAGAACTTTTTCGATGTCCGCAAAAACAGCGCGAGCCTTTTTGCCGGGCTTAACGTGTGCAAGCATAGCGATTTTTGTCAAGAGTGGATGAATAAGTATCCGGTTTTCTCAATATCGTTTAAGGATGTTGAGTCAGACGATTTTGAAACAGCTTATGACAAACTGAAGGCTACTATTGCGAATGTTTGCAAAAAGTATTCCGATCTGGCAGACAGTCCGAAGATTAATCCGTACGATCGAGAACTGTTTCTACGACTACAAGCTCAGACTGTCAGTCGTTCTGACTTACAGTATGCTATGAATACTGTCATTCGAATGATGCGAGCTGTGTATGGAGAGAAGGTGATCGTCCTTATAGACGAATACGATGTACCTTTAGCCATTGCCAGCGAGAAGAATACCGCAGGAAACCAATACTACGAAAAAATGCTGGATGTCATCCGAGGATTGATCAAGGCCGCACTTAAAGACAACACAGATGTGCGGTTTGCAGTTGTGACAGGATGCCTCCGCATAGCCAAAGAAAGCATATTTACGGGCAGCAACAACTTCGCAGCATATTCGGTGACGGATGACCTGTTTTCCGAGTATTTCGGTTTTACAGAGGAAGAGGTACAGGCATTGTTGCAAGCTGCAGGAAGAAGTTCCAGCGCACAGATCATTAAGGATTGGTATGACGGGTATGTCTTTGGCCATAGTCACATATATTGTCCGTGGGATGTCATTAACTACGTTTCCACGCTTAATAATGCAGGTGATGCCAGACCACAAAACTACTGGAAAAACACCAGCCATAATGGTGTGCTGATGACTTTCGTTAAGCGGACCGATTTCCAGGTCAAAGGCAAATTTGAAGCGTTGATGAATGGCGGTTTCGTTGAGCAGACTATCACAGAAGAATTAACATACGATACCTTACACGCTTCTGAAGACAATCTGTGGAGCGTATTGCTTATGACCGGCTATGTTACCAAGATTGATCCGGATGACTCGGGCGAGATGACAAGACTCAAAATCCCGAACAAGGAAATCGCAACAATTTTCGAGGATACGGTAGTCCAGTATTTTCGTGATACGATCGATACCAGCAAACAGAAAGACCTAATGCGAGCACTTTGGGATCGTGACAGTGCTACAGCTACAAGGATCATTTCAGACTTTCTGTGGCGCACTATCAGTTACTTTG
Organism: Lachnospiraceae bacterium; assembly: GCA_017479935.1. GTDB lineage: Bacteria > Bacillota > Clostridia > Lachnospirales > Lachnospiraceae > RGIG5021. The sequence continues at coordinate 3,423 of JAFVBO010000124.1, read as the reverse complement.
ACTACAAGGAAGACTATTACCATGCGTTCTTAGCAGGCATTTTTGTCGGGATGGGCTACGAAGTGGAAACCAATAAGGAACGTGGGCTTGGAAGGCCGGATATTGTTTTGAAAGACCATGACGGAAGGCGGGCTATTCTCATTGAAGCAAAAAAGGCAGACTCAGCCGCAGAATTGGACAAGGAATGCGCTAAAGCATTTGATCAAATTGATATCAATCAATATGCTCGGGGCTTATATGGATATGAGCAGGTATTATGTTATGGGGTCGCGTTCTTCCAGAAACAGGCTAAAGTGAAGTTGCATTCGGTTCTGACAGAAGAGGTGTAGCATAGCAAAGAGGAGGCCGGCCAGCAAATGCTTTCATGGTTGCCTCCTCCGACTTGAGCAGATATGCTGTAACAGCATAAGCCCACATTGCCGTGGTTGGTGTCTGTCGTTTTTTTCTGGTTTGCGTCAGTTGAGCGCAGGCAGCAGGTCTCGATCCTGCATATCGGTTTCCCGATCCCTCCTTAGCGGGGAGGTGCTTTTGCCAGTTCAGCAATGCCTGCGAAACGCTGCGGGAGGGATTCGAACCCCCGCGTCCTTTCGGGCGACTACGGTTTTCTAGACCGATGCATTACCGTTCTGCCAAGACAGCATTAAGTGGGCCGAGAAGGACTCGAACCTTCGGTGTTTCTGGTGTAACGGATTTACAGTCCGCCCCCCTCGCCGCTAGGGATACCGACCCATATTGAAACATCAAAAAAACCGCCTGCGTGGAAAAACTCCATACAGGCGGTTCTTATGTCAGTGACTTATCCTTCTTGAGCATCATCACTTCAACCACGCATATGTATTCGGAGCTTTTTCGCGCACAAAATTGACCTTGTTGCTAAGGTACAACAGGGAATAGGAGAGCGAATATAAGCTTGAAAGCATATTTGCGCGAGTGATGGTGATCATGACGTTGGTAGTTCCTTTCTTTCTTGGTTTCTGACGATAGGATAGCACAAAAGAATCCTGGTGTCATTCAACCTGTGGTATAAATGAAGACTGATGACGCCAGCTTTTTGACTAGAAGCCAAATATTAGCAGAAAACGAAGGCCTGTCTAATATTTACTCCCGTTTTGCTAAAACGCTTTTCGAGCCGGTTTTTGTCCAAAACAGGCGGTAGGGCATCTAAAAAAAGCGTTCGGAGGCTTCTGCGAGGAAAATCACCTTTGTGCCGCTGTTTCGAAAATCAGCTGCTAAACGCCATTAGCAGGAAAAGTTCCTCCGGCTAACCAGGCTTAAAAACCTGCATCTTTACATAGCCCGAGGGGCAGACAGTTCCTTCAGTGTCCGGAGAATAACGAACGTTGCAATGATGAATGTCAATGCATCTGAAACAGGCATGGAGTAAAGAACTCCATCCAAGCCGAAGAAAATCGGAAGAAGGAGCGCAAAACCGACACCAAAGACGATCTCCCGGACCAGAGAGATCAAGGTGGATGCGAGTGCCTTTCCAAGTGACTGAAGATAGATGAAGGTCCCCTTGTTGACGGTAGCCAGGACCATCATACAGAGGTAGATCCGGAAGGATCGGACGGCAAATTCCGTATAATAGACACTTTCGTTTGCGGCTCCGAAGATACCGATCAGCTTTTCCGGCATCAGCTCCACGATCAGGAGTGCTACGAAGCCAACCAGGGCTTCTGCTTTCAGAAGCAGAATGAAAAGTTCCCTGGCGCGGTCCTTTCTTCCGGCTCCCACATTGTATCCGGTAATCGGTATGCAGCCTGCGGCCAGACCGACTGCAATCGAGATCACGATCTGGAAGAACTTCATGACGATACCGACGACAGCCATCGGGATCTGGGCGTATTGTTCCTGTCCAAAGATTGGATCCAGCGCCCCGTATTTGCGGATCATGTTGTTGACGGCAGCCATGGCGGCAACCAGAGAGATCTGAGACAGCAGGCTTGTCATACCCAGAGGCATGAATCTTCTGATCAGATCCCAGCGCAGATGAAAGGAACGGCGGGAAAGCTTAACAGCCTTCATGCGCATCAGATACCACAGAGACAGAAGCGCAGTGATGATCTGGCCCGTGATCGTTGCGACAGCGGCGCCCATCATGCCCCACTTCAAGACAAAGATCAGGATCGGATCAAAAATGATATTGAAAACAGCCCCGACCAATGTGGAGACCATGGCAAACCGGGGGCTTCCGTCTGAACGGATGATCGGATTCATGGTCTGTCCGAACATATAAAAGGGAATCCCTACCGTGATCCAGAAGAAGTATTCACTAGCCTGCCGATAGGTCTCTTCGTTTACAGTCCCGCCGAACATGGTCAGGATCGCTTTGGAGAAAACCAGATATAAGGCAGTAATGATCAGGCTGGACACAATTGTCAGGATAACAGCATTGCCTACAGTGGATGCCGCGTCATCGCTTTTCTTCATTCCGAGCAGGATCGATACGTGGGCACAGGCACCGTCACCGATCATGACGGCGACAGCTAATGCGACGATCGTCAAGGGGAATACGACGGTGTTGGCAGCATTTCCATAGGAGCCCAGATAGCTGGCATTTGCGATGAAAATCTGATCGACAATGTTGTACAGGGCAGCTACCAGAAGCGAGATAATGCAGGGGACGGAGTACATCCGCATCAGTTTCCCTACAGGCTCTTTTTCGAGAAATTCATTGGTATGTTCCAATGTTCTTACCTCCTTGCGCATAAAAAAAAGAGTGAGCAGCGAAAGCCGGACTTACGCTTTCGCTGCTCACTCAACGACAGGGAGTATACCACACTTTCCTTCCAAAAATCAAAGGGCTTTTTGACAGTTTTTTCTCAGAAAGAGTCATGGGCATTGGCAGGATTTGCAGGTCAAAAGGATACATAGCCGGCGACATCCTTGCGATGCCGGCTGGCTTCATTGGAGGAATGATGCTGATTGTTTTTGGCTGCATCATCTACGCTATCGTTCAGCAGATGTGGCCTTCTGCCTTCATCCTGATTGCCATGGAAGCATGTATTATCATGGTCACGTTCGGCGCTGGCCTTCTTGAGGGACTCCTGCAGATCGCACAGGAAAGCCTTGGCGGGTTCATGAAATTATAAACACGGCGCGTAAAACTCTGGCCGACAAAGTCGCCCTGCGGATGTAAGCGCCAAAAACAGCATGCTTTTTCTGGTGTAAAAAATCTCTAAATTCAGAGAAAAAATCAGACAAATCCCTTGCATTTTCTGCGCTTTTAGAGTATACTACAATTGTGAAGAGAACACAAGTTCTGTGCCGAAAAGTACATGTGCTTCATGTCTAAAATGAGCGAAAGGAGGTTCCGCATGAATACGATTGATTCCCAATACGATCCGAGTATTAAACATCCTGCTAACTATATGCTGGACGATTTTAAAGTGGATAAACTGGGCAGGAAGTCTAAGCAGGAAT
>JAFVBO010000123.1 GCA_017479935.1 Lachnospiraceae bacterium | reverse complement strand
TACAAAAACTCGCAACTCGCCCCACTCACGTTGTTCGTGTGGCTTTATTGCTCGTTTTTGTTAGCGTCTCTCGTGAATGGAAGAGGGCTTGCACGGGGTGCGCCCTCTTCCTTCACGGAGACCGGGCGATATCATAAAAACAAGCCACCCACACTATTCCTTTGTGGGTGGCTCTTCAAATGCAGCCAACTCTAAAATCAGCTGCACATTCCATATCCTTGTTTACAGCGCTATTTTTCCATCATGCCAGCCTGCCACGCGCAGGTCCGTCTGAATTCTTTGCCGCTGATTTTTTTAAGGAAAGCCATGGTGCAGTTCCCTTATTTCAGGGATACCACCCACGGCTGCATCATAACACAGCCTTGCCGGTCTGTAAAGCAAAAAATACGGTGACTGCTTTTGCAGTCAGGTAGCCATGCAAAAGTGCTCGTGCATTGATTACTGCCAGACCCATGAATAGAGCCTTATCACTGCATATTCCTGTGCCACACCAGCATCAAATCCAGGACTCGCCCGTAGCTTTTCACGCCGTCTTCCTGGCGGTGTGCCTTTAAATACGCATCGTTCACCGCCTCATGGACCTGTGCGGCCGCCGTGTCATATTTCTCCCAGAAGGCGTTGTTGGCCGCATACTCTTCTCGAATGCGTTCCGGCAGCGCGGTGCTCAACTCCTTCCAAAGCTCGCGGTCCTCCGCGTACAGCGCATTGGCCGCGTACAAGTATCCCATCATCAGGCCGCTTCTTTGAAACACCGGATTGTCGGAGTAAACGCACGCCAGAAACGCAATAAAGTTGGCTTCATCCTCGCGCATAAATCCGCGCAGATGGGATAGCTCGTGGCACGCCGTAAAGGGGATGTTGTACGGAACCATATCCCGATTTACATTGGCTTCGATGGTAAAGGGCGAATAGATGCCGGACACCTGCTGCACTGAGAGGATCCATGACACGCACAGCGGTTTCGGCCGGGGATAGTACCCTTGCAAAGAAGGATATTGCTCCGCCAATGCCTGCATGGTCTTTCTGGCTTCCTCCATCATTTCATTGACGGTATTCCAGGAGGCTTTCTCAAGCTCGTCTTCCTCTTCCGCCTGTATGGTCTGCCCTTTTCCCTCCTGTTTCGCGTCTGTGTTTACCTTTTCTTTTGGTCCTGTCTTTCCTATGTCTATAACCGTCCCTGTCTGCTCCGCTTCCATCAGCTTTTCATGCAGGTACAGGCACAGCGCCTGCAATTCTTCTGCGGAAGACGGCTCCACGGAAAACCCTTCCTTCTCCGAAAACGGCGTCCGATAATAGTTTACTCCGCAGTTTGCGCAGTAAAGGAAGAACAAAACCCCCGCCAGGATCAGAAGACGGGACGCCAGGCGTTTTCTTGCCTTCTTCCAAAACAAGCTGACCAGAAAGAACACAACAATCCCATACAAGAGGAGCTCTGCTGCGGAAAAAGGAAAAAGGTGAAAAATCCTCGCAAACACCGATACCAGGACCGGATAAACGTTTTCCGCGTAGTGTTCCGCAAACCCGGTCAGATGGCGGGCCATAAAAAGCAGCGCAAAACCACCTGCCGCGCAGCAGATCGGCAGCAGGATCCATCTTCCCTTCGCTTTCCCGGGTTCTTGTTTGCCTGTTTCTTTCATAGACTTTTCCTTTCTCATTGCCTGCTTGACATGAACTATAATCCGCGTTATTCTGAGCTAGCCTTTAAGACTGTAACATATATAATACCGGGAAACCAGTTATAAAACGGAGACTCACATGGACACACAAGCACTCTTATCCGGCCTTCGCAAATGCATCGATACCTATTCCCTGATCCAGGACGGCGATCGCATCGCGGTGGGCTTATCCGGCGGCAAGGATTCGCTGACTCTTTTATATGGCTTATCTCAGCTGCGCCGATTTTATCCCCGTTCGTTTTCCCTGATTGCCATCGTCATCGATCCGGGGTTTCATATGGACTACTCTCCCTTAAGTGCTTTCGCGGAAAGTCTGGATGTGAAGCTGATCGTGGAAAAAACAGAAATCTACCAGATCGCACAGGCCAAGCAGGCCGATCACACCTGCTCGCTCTGCGCCAACATGCGCCGCGCCGCGCTGGTGCACGCAGCCATGCGCGAAGGCTGCACCGCCATCGCCTTAGGGCACCACATGGATGATTATCTGACCACCTGCCTGATGTCTTTGATTTATGAAGGGCGCTTCTACACCTTCGCCCCGAAAACCTGCTACGAGGACCGGGATATCCGGATCATCCGCCCCATGCTGTATTTGTCTGAAGGGTCTGTTCAGAATTTTGCGACGGCGATGGCCTTTCCACTTGTCAAGAACCTTTGTCCGCTGGATCACGGTACGAAGCGTGAGGAAATGAGTCAGCTTCTTTATGAAATGAGCAAGCGTTATCCCGGACTGAAGCGGCGCCTTCTGCACGCAGTGGAAACCTCCGACATTCCGGATTGGAAGATGGCCCGGGAAAATGATTGAGTAAATATACGTATCTGTCAGTTCCTGCGCAGATACGTATATACAACAAAAAGGTCGTACACAAAGTGTACGACCTTTTTCTGGGACCGATGGGGCTCGAACCCATGACCTCTCGCGTGTGAGGCGAACGCTCATCCCAGCTGAGCTACGATCCCGAACAAAGGAGATTATACCACAATTTTTTTATTTGTGAAGCCCCTTTTTTAAAAAGTTGTGCCTCTGTGATACCGTGAATATGAACTATTGCTTCAAGCTCTCCTTCAACTCCTCCAACAACTTCCGCACCTCTTCCGGAGTGGCCAGATCATCCAGTCTTACCACATCGTCGGGCACATGCACCTGGGCCAGCTTCTCGTAATCCCCCGCGTACCGGATGTAGCCTTCAAAATTCCGCAGATTATGGGAATGAAATCCGCCCAGGCAGGTTTCCGCTCCCATTCCGAAGCCCACCTTCTCGGCGTTTTGGGAGGACAGCAGATAATCGCGGGACCCTTTGTCTTTTTTGGCAAAGGCCATCGTCTGATATTCTTCAAAGCCCAGCACGCTCATGTAGCTTCGGATAAAGGTGTCCATCAGCTTTCTCTGCGCGGTTTCCTCCGGCTTTTCCTCCTTCACGGGGTACCGCAGCAGGCGCAGCTCGGAAAGCTTCATATATTCCATTGTCTCCATGGTGCGTCTGAAATCCTGCCGGTCTTCCTGCGGTGTCATATAGTACAGGCCCAGAGCCAGGTCCACCTTATTTACGCGCAGGGAGGCATCCGTCAGCTCATCGATCTGCTTCTGATCAAACAGGCAGCCGATCCTTCTGCAGGTGGCGGGGCTGAAGGAATAGGCGCGGATGAAGAACCGGCGAATTCCCGCCCGGCGGTATTCTTCCAGCCGCTTAAAGTCGATTTCCCCTAAGTTGGCTTCCAGGGAAACCTCGCAGTTTTCGGCTGCCGGGACCGCCTTCCTCGCTTCACGCAAGAGTTTCGCGAGCGTCTTGGGGTCTTCTAAGCCGGCACCGCCGCGAAAGACAATGCTCCCGGCGCGCACCCCTTCGTCCACGAACTCCGACCCGACGTCTTCCATCTCCATCAGAAGGGCTTTCGTATACAATTCGCTCTTCTCGGCCGTGTACAAGATCGCCTGGCGATCGTTCACGGGAAGCTTATAGCGCAAAAACGGCAGACAGATCTCCACCCGCACCGCCGACTTTTCCGCCGGATTCGAAAGCGCCGTCTTTTCCTTCTGCGCTTTCGTCACAGCTTTCGCCTTTCTTTTCCTGGTTTTGTTTTCCGGCTCTTCCGTGTTCCCTGTGGGAACCTTCTGCGTCTGCGTCATCGTCTTCTCCTTGCAACAACATATACCCCCATGCAACGCTGAGCGATGCTACATACAACATGAGGGCCGCTTAAGAAGGGGCTGTCGCGCAAATCAAAGTGAACATGGCGTCAGGAAAATTTTAGAAAGCAGAGTTTATATCCGTTTGCAGTCATGTGCCAAGGCCATTAGACTGCAAACGATATAACTCTGCCGATTAGAATTCCCTGACGCCATCGAGCATCTGGATTTGCACGACAGCCCCTTTCAAATGATTTTGCTTTTCTACTTCGCTTACACCAGCGCGTCGATGATCTTCTGAAGCTCCGCGTCAAAGGCCATTGCCTTTTCGTGGGCATCTTCCAGGGAGGATCCAACCACGCCGTAGTAGAACTTTACCTTCGGCTCGGTGCCGGAAGGACGTACGCACAGCCATGCGCCATCGTTCATGTCATAGTACAGAACGTCGGAAGCCGGAAGACCGGTGGAGGTAATGGCACCCGTTTCCTTGTTCACGATCTCGCCCTTCTTGTAGTCGCGGGCGGACAGCACGTGGTACTCGCCGAACTGTGCCGGAGAATTCTCGCGCAGGGAAGTCATGATGCTCTGGATCTTGGCCAGGCCTTCGATGCCCTTGAAGCCGAAGGACTTCACGGTCTCTTCGTAGTAACCGCAGCGCTTGTACAGATCCAGCATGGCATCCCACAGGGTCATGTCCTTGGTCTTGTAGTAGGCAGCCGCTTCGCACAGAGCCATGGTAGCCACGATGGCATCCTTGTCGCGCGCGTAGGTGCCGATCAGGCAGCCGTAGCTCTCCTCGTATCCGAAGAGGTAGGTTCCCTTGCCGGTGGTTTCGAACTCGAGCATCTTCTGGCCGATGTACTTAAAGCCGGTCAGAACCTCGATCAGCTGCACGCCGTACTGCTTCGCGATGCCTCTGGCCAGGTTGGAGGTAACGATGGACTTGATGATGGCACCGTCAGCCGGCAGACCCTGCTGTGCCTGGATCTGGCTCAGCTCATAGTCAGCCAGCAGGGAACCGGACTGGTTGCCGGTCAGCGGATGATACTCGCCAGCTTTGTCCTTAACGTAAACGCCAAGACGGTCGGCATCGGGGTCGGTCGCAAGAACCAGATCCGCGTCTTCCTTCTTCGCAAGGGCTAACGCCAGGGCGAAGGCTTCCTTTGCTTCCGGGTTCGGATAGGAAACGGTCGGGAAGTTGCCATCCGGCAGTTCCTGCTCCGGAACAACCGTTACGTGCTTGAAGCCCAGCTCCTTTAAGATGCGGCGGGCCGGGATGTTGCCGGTGCCGTGCAGAGGCGTGTAGACGATCTTGATCTTGTCGGCCATCGCCTGGATGCAGTCGGGGCGCTTCACCTGCTTCTTCAGCTCTTCCATGTACGGATCATCGATGTCCGCGCCGATGACATGGTACAGACCCTTGGCCATCGCCTCATCCTTCGGCATAGTCTTCACTGTGTTGAAGTCCGTAACAGCCTTCACTTCCGCCATGATACCGGTGTCATGAGGAGGCGTGATCTGCGCGCCATCTTCCCAGTATACCTTGTAGCCGTTGTACTCGGCCGGGTTGTGGCTGGCGGTGATGTTGATGCCGGCGGTGCAGCCCAGCTTGCGGACCGCGTAGGACAGCATGGGCGTGGGGCGAAGCGACTCGAACACATAGGCAGGAATGCCGTTCGCGCACAGGCAAAGAGCAGCCTCATCCGCAAATTCCGGAGACATACGACGGGAGTCATAAGAAATGGCTACGCCCTGGGCCTGCTTGCCCATCTTCAGAATATAATTGGCCAGTCCCTGCGTTGCCTTGCGGACCGTATAAATGTTCATGCGGTTTAAGCCCGCGCCGATGACGCCACGAAGGCCGGCGGTACCGAAGGAAAGCTCCGTATAGAAACGATCCTTGATCTCTTCCTCATTTCCTTCCAGGGCCTTTAACTCCGCCTTGGTAGCCTCGTCAAAATACGGGTTGGAAAGCCAATCTTCATACACTGCTCTGTAATCCATGATAATCCTCCATCTTCCTTCTTTGTCCCCGCCTCATGCAAAGCGGGTCTTTTGGTTCTTTTTATATGCGCCTTGTGCGCTGCTACAAAACTGTCCTTAGTTTAATACAAAACGCGCTTTCTGGCAAGAGCTTTATGAAAGCAAAAGTCACTATTCACGGGTCGTCACGTTTTACAGGCAAGCGCCCCGTAAAAACGCCTTATAGCCCTGCTTTGCCTCGTACAGATCCGCCTTGCTGATCGTCTCCCACGGCGCGTGCATGCTTAACACCGGCACGCCGCTGTCGATCACGTTCATGCCGTAGCGGGCCAGAATGTAGGCGATGGTTCCGCCGCCGCCAACGTCCACGCGGCCCAGCTCCGCCGTCTGGAAGGTCACGCCGGCCTCCTCCATGATGGCGCGGATGTGGCCCATATACTCCGCGTTGGCATCGTTGGAGCCGGATTTTCCGCGTGCTCCCGTGAATTTGTTAAACACCATGCCGCAGCCAAGCTCCGCCACGTTCTTCTTCTCAAAGCAGCCCGCGTAAGCCGGGTCAAACGCGCTGGACACGTCCGAAGACAGCATGTCCGAATGCGCCAGGCAGCGGCGCAGATTTAAGTTGCCGCCTTCTCCCACCAGCTCCAGAAGCTCCGCGACCATGTTTTCAAAGAACAGGGACTGCATGCCGGTGGCGCCGACACTTCCGATCTCTTCCTTATCCACCAGAATGCAGCAGCTGGTGCGCTCCGGATTTTCTACTTCCAGCATGGCCTCCAGAGAGGAATAGGCGCAGACGCGGTCGTCGTGCCCATAGCCTAAAATCATGCTGCGGTCAAAACCTGCGTCACGGGCCTCTCCGGCCGGAACCACCTCGATCTCCGCGGACAAAAAGTCCTCCTCGCAGATCCCGTAGGTTTCCTCCAGGATCTTTAAGATGCCGGTCTTCACCTTTTCCTTTCCGCCATTGGCCGCATCCTGGTCAGCTTCCGCTTTCTTTATGACAAGCGGCTTATTGCCGATCAGAATATCCAGCGCCTCACCTTCAATCACCTTCGAGGCAGGCTTTTCCATCTGCTCCTGCGCCAGATGGATCAGCAGATCCGACACGAAGAACACCGGATCCTCCGGCTTTTCTCCGACGGCGATGGTCACGGTCTCCCCGTTCTTCTTCACAATCACGCCGTGAAGCGCCAGCGGGATGGTCACCCACTGATATTTCTTGATGCCGCCGTAGTAATGCGTATCCAGATAGGCAAAGCCGCCGTCCTCAAACAGCGGGTTCTGCTTAATGTCCATGCGGGGTGAATCGATATGGGCACCTAAAATATTCATGCCCTCCGCCAGCTTCCGCTTACCGATCTGAAACAGGATGATGGTCTTATTCATCCACACGGCGTACACCTTATCGCCGGCCTTTAATGCCGTACCGTTTTTCACACATTCGTCGATGGACTTATATCCGTTTTCCTTGGCCATCGCGGCAAAACGGGTCGTGCACTCGCGCTCCGTCTTGCACTCGCTTAAGAACTTCCGATAGCGCTCCGAAAAGGCAGCCAGATCGGCCAGGTTCTCTTCCGTATATTTTTCCCATGCGTTTTTCTTTTCCATATTTCCTCCAAAAAATATCATACTGGGGCAAGTACTCTTTTCCCCACAATATCTTACCAGATTTCATGCGCAGTTATCTGTCGGTTGAACGTTGCCAGGGCATGTCCTCTGCCTTCCCTTACAGCCTTCCGAAGGCTTCCTTATCTTCCGCGAGCGCCTTTAGCCACTCTTCTGACGGCGTAAGCCCCCTCGCAGGATCCTCCGCGTACCGAAGGTACTGTTCCAGCATCCTTGCCTTCTCCTCCTGCGCCATCGTCTGAAAATAGACGCCGTTTTCCTTTAAACGGGTGACCGATGTATCCGTCACCTGCTCCAGGTACCGCCACTGGGTTTCGCACCCTTCCTTCGTCGCGCGAAGAAAGGCCGGCAGCACGTCTTCCCCCAGATTTTCCAGGCTGTTCCTGGCACTACCTGAGAGGCACAGCGGCAGAAAGCCAAAGAAGTGGTTGGTCCAGCAAAGGTTTTGGGCCTCCCCGTACAGAAAGTTGGCCCACATCACGGACGCCGTATTTTCGCACACGGAAATCCGCCCCTGTCGTAATGCCTGCTTCTGCTCCGCGGCGGACATGGTCAGCGCCTGCGCGTTAAAAGCCGCCCAGAACGTTTCTCTTTCCGGCAGGGTCAACGCGCCCACGCTGCGGCCCACAAGGTTCTGCGCCGTCGTCACTTCCTCCATACTGATGATTTGCGAAAATCCGGTTTCCATCCACCCGGCAAGCGTGAGGTTCTTCTCCAAAAAGCAGGCGCTCATCAGCTGCCCGGTGCGGTGCTCCATCGCGTAGTTCGCCTCATCCGCGCTGTCGAACAAAAACGGCCGCTGAAATACCTTCGTGTCCGGAAACTCTTCTTCCAAAAGCTTTCCCCCGATCACGCACAGATCCAGCTCTCCGCTTTTTACGGCTTCAAGCGCCTCCTCTTCCGTTCCAAAGGTACCGCCCGCCAGAATTTCCAGCGCCACGCGCCCCCTCGTATATTCCCGCACCTTCTCCGCCATCTCTTCCGCGCCGCCGGCGTACATGGAATCGCCGGAGAACGTCATGGCCAGGCGCAGCGTAATATCCGGTGTCTCCTGAATGTCCGGTTTTTTGCCTGGAAGCAGGCTTTGAATGTCCGATATGATACTTGCGCAGCCGCTTAAGCAAAGCGCCGCAAGACCAGCCCCCTGTAAGAACAGCCGTCTGGAAATCAACTTTTCTTTTCTCATAATAATTTAAATCCCGTTCCCACAAACTGAGCGATCTCCCGCCCCGTATCGTCCGTGACATCCACGTTATACACGCAGCTGGTCCGCCCGTCCTTTTTGCAGACCGCTCTGGCAAAAAGGCGTTCTCCCTTCGGAGCGCTCAGGTAATTGATGCTCACCTGCTGGGCCACCGTGGGAAGATGCACCTGGTTGACCGCCACGGCAAAGGCAAAATCCGCCAGCGTAAAGATTGCGCCACCCATGACGCCTCCGTTGGCATTTTTGAGTTTCTCACCAATCGTCACGCTACAGACAATCTCATCGTCCGAAAACTTCTCGATCTTCATCCCGGCGTCCGTCGCGAAACGATCGTTCCTGAAATACTCCTGCGCTTCTGCCAATGTCTTAAATGTGCCCATGTTCTGTCATTCCTTTCCATGCATTTGTGTCAGACTGGCCCATTGTACTCCATTTTCCCCCGGTTTTCAATCCTTCTTTATTTTAGTGAATTTTATCTTTTCCCTGCCAGGTATTCATGCTATAATCAGGATATACATTTTATAGCCGCTTTTTTTAGGCGCACAGAAAGAAGCATCCTTATGATTCCCATATTTAACCCCTTTTTCGGCGAAAACCAGATCAAAAAGGTTGAGTATCTGGAACTCATCTACGACCTCATTTTCGTCTGCATCATCGGAAGCAACAATGCCCTGCTCTCCATCACCGAGGGCTTTATCTCCGGCAAGCTGGTGATCCAATATCTCCTGGGAACCCTGATCATCCTGGAGATCTGGTATCACACCACCATGTTCATCAACCGCTATGGGACCAACGGTTTCGCGGAGCATGTTCTGATCTTCGTGAACATGTACCTCCTCTACTTTATGTCAGAGAATACACAGGCTGCCTGGGAGGTTCACTATCTGCAGTTTAACCTTGCCTGGGGCCTTTTGCTGGCGGGGCTCGCCCTGCAATACCGCCTAAAGCTGCGCGCGCCGGAACGGACAGAGGAAGAAAAGGTGCATATCCGCTTGGAATCAACGGCCCTGCTGATCCAGGCGATCGCCCTGTTTTTGTCCATCCCGCTGTTCTTTGCGACCGGCTTCAGCTTCAACACCTACACGCTGCTCTTCGCCGCTGTGGCCGAGTTCTACATTGCCCACCGCACCAGGGACATCATGATCGATTTCTCCCATCTGTCCGAGCGGGCCATGCTGCTGGTGGTGTTCACCTTTGGCGAAATGCTGGTTGGGCTGGCCAACTACTTTGACGATGCCCTCACGCTGACAGCGCTGTTTTACTCCGGCATGACGTTCCTCACGGCTGTCGCGCTGTTTCTGATTTACGGTTTTGCCTATGATCACATGATCGACAGAAACATGACCACCAATGGAACCGGCTATCTGATTTTGCACCTGGTTCTGGTCCTGAGTTTAAACAACATCACCGTCGGCATGGAATACATGGCCTATCCGGCCATCAACCCCTTTTTAAAATCTCTGTTTCTGGCGATGTCGCTTGTCCTGTTCTTCGCCACCCTGTTTTTCATCGGCTTCTTCACCCGGCGCAAACAGATGGCCGGCCTGCATCACCTGAAACGCTTCGGCCTGTATACGGCCCTATATTTGCTACTGATGTTTGCCCTGTACCGTAACCCGTATCTCCCCTTCGTGGTGTCCGCGCTCTATGCCTACACCATCTTCTTCACGGTGTGGCAAAATGCCGGGGAATTGTCGGACGCGATCAGCGGGGAAGATAAGACAGAAAACACAGAAGAAACGGAATTATTTGGCTAACATCATTTTGATCCGCCCTGAAAGAAGCGAAAACGCGCACCATCTGCACTACAAAAGAGAAATCATACGCCATCTGCGCTACAAAAAAGAAATCGCACGCCATCTGCGCTACAACACATACAATCCGACGCGCCTGCGGCCCGTCCAGCCTACAAGGAGGTTACCCATGAAACCCTTACGTTTTGTTGTCATCGGCTCCGGCTACCGGTCCTTATACTATGCCCGCGTGGCAAAAGCCCTTCCGGACCGCTTTGAACTATCCGCCATCCTCTGCCGCAGCCAGAGAAAGGCAGCCCTGATCAAAAACCAGTACGGTTTTAAAACCTCCTTTTCCCTGCGCGAGTGCATGGGAAGCAATCCGGACTTTGCCGTCATCGCCGTAAAGCCCGACGCGCTCTTCTCCGTTCTAAAGGTCTGGGCCCTCCTCGGCATCCCGCTTCTCATCGAGACGCCCGCCGGAAACACGCTGGAAGACATGAACGAAATCTGGAAGCTGCATGAACGCGGAAGCCGCATCATGACAGCCGAGCAGTATTTCTTAAGCGCGCCCCACGCGGCTGCCATTCGCCTGGTCGAAAGTGGAAAGCTCGGAATGCTTCAGACGCTCACCCTCTCCTGCGCGCACAACTATCATGGCGCCAGCCTGATCCGCCGCTATCTTCAGATCCCCACGGACGAGCCGTTCTCCATTCTGGGCAACGCCTTCTACTACGAGACGGAACAAACCGACTCCCGCTACGGCCTCATCAAGGACGGAAGCCTGGCGGATGACGTGCGCAAGTGCGCCATGTTCTCCTTCTTAAGCGGCAAATCGGCCCTCTATGATTTCAGCACCCTCCAGTACCGCACCAGGATCCGCGGCATGCACCGCATGCTCCGGGGCCGCCAGGGCGAGCTCATGGATGAAAAAGTCCGCTACGTGGACGCCAATCACGAAACGCACGACCTGCGCCTGAGAACCGTCCGCGGCGAGGCCGGCGGTGTCGAGTCCATCCTGTTAGGGGACGAAACCCTGTACACCAACCCCTTCCCCGAAAGCGGTCTGACCGTAGACGAGACAGCCGTTGCCGAAATGATGGAAGGCATGCGCGACCTGATCGACACCGGCAGGGAACTGTACCCCTTAAAAGACGCCCTGCAGGACGCCTACACCGGCCAGCTGATCGAGGACGCCATCTCCCACCCCGGCCACATCGTGCAGTCCGCCCCCCAGATCTGGAACCACTAGCGGTGACAGGGGACGGGCCTCTGTCACATTTTCTGACAGGGGACGGGCCTCTGTCACGTTTTCTGACAGGGGACGGGCCTCTGTCACGTTTTCTGACAGGGGACGGGCCTCTGTCACGTTTTCTGACAGGGGACGGACCTCTGCCGATATTTCATCTAAATAGAGGACAGCCTCCTGCCAAGGTTCGGCAAGGGCTGTCCTCTTTTCGTTAGCGCTTGTATTTGGCTTTCAGGTTTTGTAGTGCAGCGCGTGAGCACTGCACGGGGCTTTTTACAACAGCCCTCTCGCTTTACGGCTCGGGAACAGAACTTTCCATCGGGATTTCCAACTCAGAATCTTCAACCACAATCATGTTCGGCCAGCGCTTTTCGATGCGGGCGTCCGGATAGTGATAATCCAGGAATTCTTCGTACAGCGAGTATGTGTTAGGATCGATCCGGCGGAAGTTGTAGCGCACCATGGCCATCATGGTCAAGGCACCGTTTAAGAACATGGTGACGCAAAGAGTCCACGTGATCACTTGTCCCGCCAGAGGCGGAATGTTCTCGATCCATTTGGACATGCGCGGGTAGACAATCTTCACCCAAACAACGCTTAAGATACCCCAGAAGAACATAAACAGGACATTAGTACGGCCGTTGATATTTAACGGCATGTCGCTGTAATCCCAGAAAACGGTGCCAAATACCATTTCTGTAAATACACTGCAAAGATATTCATAGGCACCGCCGACGAAGAAACCGCCTAAGAATACCCAGCGGTCATTCTTTTTGGCGAGCGGCTGCAGCGTGATAGTCAGAACCACGGCTCCGATGCCCCACACAAAACTGAAGGGACCGTAGAGAACACTGGAGCGGCTCATCCATTCGCCGTCCACAAAGCCACAGTAAAGCGTTTCAACCAAATCCCCCAGAAGCGCGCTGAGAAAGAACACCCAGATCAGCTTATCGAAGGTCATGCCCTGGCCGAAAACATAGGTTTCCCGCTCCTGTTCTTCATTCATGTCCCGAATGCCGGGATAGGTTTTCTGAATACGGGACCAGACGTGATCCGTCAGCTTGGCAGCAGTCTTTGCGCTGCGGGAATGTTTTTTCCAATCCTCGTATTTTCCAATTCGGACCGCGATGACGGAAAAGATAAAGTCTAACGCCAACAGGATCAGCATGATATTGCTTGCCACACGGAACACAGCACCTGAAAAAAGCGGGAGGAAAAAGAGAAACAGCGGATGGATGATCTGATAAACCAGATAATAGCCGGCACTGATGGCCAACGCTCCAAGGAAACCTTTTAAGGTTCCGCCGAAGAGGCCACCTCGGTCAGGCCACTTGACGCCGGTAAGAATACGGACATTGAAATTTCCCAGACGATCAAAAACAGATGCCTGGATGAAAGTGAAAATAAACTGCCCCAGCAGGTTGTCCCCAAAGGCGGGCAAA
Organism: Lachnospiraceae bacterium; assembly: GCA_017479935.1. GTDB lineage: Bacteria > Bacillota > Clostridia > Lachnospirales > Lachnospiraceae > RGIG5021. The sequence continues at coordinate 14,014 of JAFVBO010000123.1, read as the reverse complement.
ATACCGATCAGAAGGACCATGACAACGCCGTAGGTGAGAATGAACGGGAGCGTCAGAAATCCGGCGTTGGTAAACTTTCGCCTGGTTAATGTATAGATCAATGTTTCTATACACCATCCGAGAAAGGAATACAGAAGGAAAAAGTAACCCAGTTGGTACCACTCGTACATGATCAAGTCCTCCATGATGTGCTGATTTCAAATGTAAATGCATTGTCAGGATTATATAACAAATAGTTGCATTAGACAAGCAAAATGTTTGGGGCGAACATTTTGAGAATCACCGGATATTGGGAGGGGAAGTTGTCACTCATGGATCGTTACTATTCACGGGTCGCCATGGAAAAAATGTTTTTCGCAAAATGGATAAAAACAGGTGCACGAAAAGTTGGTTTATGATAGGATAACGATAAGAAAGGCTGTTGAGCCAAAAGCGGAATCATTGTTCGCAAAAATGGCTTTTGGTCGTGAGAACGGAATCGTTGTTGGCGAAAAGGATGGTACAGGAATGGATAGAGACAAAGAGAAAAGAAAGGAAAAACCGGACATGGAAGATGGATTAAAAGCAAAAGCGGTCAATTATATCCGCAAGCTCCGGGAAGCATTCCCGGGGGATGCAATCTTTGGACGCTCGGATATGATGAAAGAGATTGATTTGAAAGCGTCTCGTGCCTCCGAATTTTTGAAGGAGTTGGAGAACCAGGGAATTATTGAGCCGGTTACCGGACATGGAAAAGGGAAGTACCGTTTTAGAAGCCAAGCGGATGCCCCGGCCCAGAGCGATGTACCAGTGAAGCCTCAGAAAGTGGAAGATGCAGAGAAATCTCAGAAGGTGGAAGATCTGACGAAGCCTCAGAAGGCGGAAAATCTGGCGAAGCCTCAGAAGGCGGAAGATCCCGTGAAGCCCCAGAAAACGGAAGATCTTGCGAAGCCTCAGAAAGCGGAAGTGAAGGAACCTGCGCAAGCTAAGTCATCATTTTCCGGATGTAAAATAACCGAGGAACTTCCCGTATGGCTGCTGTAGAGCAGGCTATGATGGACAGTTGTAAAAGCCTCTCATTGCCACGTGAGGCCACCCTGCATGGGGTTCATACCTTTTTGAGCTCTTCCCCATGCAATTTCAAGCTCCCCGAAATCATAAATGCATGGGGTATGACACCTAAAGGCCAGATTCCCATGCATTCTACCTTTCGGAAGCTTCTTAAATGCATGGGGTATGGCACCTAAAGGCCGGATCCCCATGCATTCTAACTTTCGGAAGCTTCTTAAATGCATGGGGTATGGCCACTAAAGGCCGAATTCCCATGCAACCAAGCCTTTTGACGCTCTTCCCCATGCATTTTAAATTTCCCTGAAACCACCACAGCACACCGCGTTTCACTTTCCCCGTCAGATATACCGTCCCGTAGCGCTCTCTTTGCACGCCCGGATTTCCTCGGGCGTGCCGGCCGCGACAATGAAGCCGCCCTGCGCGCCGCCGCCGGGGCCCATGTCCACCACGTAATCTGCGTTCCGAATCACATCCAGGTCATGCTCAATCACAACCACGGTGGCGCCCATATCGATCAGGTGCTGGAACACCTGCATCAGGGTCTTCACGTCCAACGGATGCAGGCCGATGGTCGGCTCGTCAAACACAAACAGCGAATCCGACTGGCCTCTTCCCATCTCGCTGGCCAGCTTTAGGCGCTGCGCCTCGCCGCCGGAAAGCCCCGGCGTCTCCTCGCCCAGCGTCAGGTAGCCCAGCCCCAGATCATGCAGCACCTGCAGCTTTGCCTGCACCAGCTTCAAATCCGCGCACTCACGAAGCGCCTCATCCACCGAGAGCGCCATCAGATCCGGCAGGGAAATTCCCGTGCCGTTCTTCTTGATGCGCCTCACCTGAAACGCATCCTTTGCGTAGCGGGTACCCCCGCAGTCCGGGCAGGGAATGTCCACATCCGGCAAAAACTGGACATCCAGGCTGATCATGCCGGTTCCATCGCAAGTGGGGCATCGTAAGTTTCCGGTGTTGTAGGAAAAGTCGCTGGCCTTCCACCCCTTCTCTTTTGCGTCCGCCGTCTTCGCGTAAATTTTGCGTAAGTCATCATGCACGCCGCAATAGGTGGCTACCGTCGACCGGACATTGATGCCGATGGGTGTCGCGTCAATCAGTTTCACCTGACGGATTCCCTTTGCCTCCACGTTCTTCACATGCCCAGGCAGCTTTTTCCCTGCAATGTCCGCTTCCAGGCCGGGGATCAGGCTTTCCAGCACCATCGTGGTTTTTCCGGAGCCGGACACGCCCGTGACAACCGTCAGCCTTCCCTTTGGCAGCCGAACCGACAAGGGTTTGACCGTATGAATGTCCGTTGTCTCCATCCGGATTTCTCCATCCGAAAACAGCTTCTCTCCTGTGGCCCGTTCCCGCAGAACCACCGGTGTATCCGGCATAAGAAACGGTCCGATCTGGGAAACCGGATTTTCGGCCAGCTCCTGTACGCTGCCTTCCGCGATCACGCGGCCGCCGCCCGCTCCCGCTTCCGGGCCCATCTCGATCAGGTAGTCCGCGTGCGACAGAACCTGCGTATCATGGTCCACCAGCACGATCGAATTGCCATCCGCCACCAGATCGTCCATCACGCCCGTCAGCCCTTCCAGGTTCGCCGGGTGCAGACCGATGGACGGTTCATCCAGGACATACAAAACCCCCGTGGTGCGATTTCGCACCGCCCGCGCCAGCTGCATCCGCTGCCGTTCCCCGTTTGATAAGGTGGAAGCGGCCCGGTCAAGCGACAGATACGAAAGGCCTAAATCCACAAGCCGCCTTGCCGTGTGCAGGAAGGATTCCCCGATGTTTTCCGCCATGGAACGCATCTCATCCGGCAAGGTAATCGGTACCTGTTTCACCCACTCGATCACTTCCGACAAAGGCCAGGTACAAACCTCATCGAGGGACACGCTTGCCAGGCGAAGCGACCGCGCGCGCTCATTCAGTCTGGTTCCCCTACAGCACGGACAAGGCCCCTGCTTTAAGAACCGCTCCACCCGCTTCATGCCCTTCTCATCCTTCACCTTGGCGAGTGCGTTTTCCACCGAATAGACCGCGCTGAAATAGGTAAAGTCCATCTCCGCGGCAAGCCCCGTCTTTTCATTGGTGTACAGGAAATGATGCTTCTTCGGCTCGCCGTGGAACACAATCTCCCGCTCTTCTTCTGTCAGATCCTTAAACGGAACGTTGGTTCGCACCCCCAGCTGCCGGGCGATATCCTTCATGAGCGACCACATGAGCGACTGCCAGGGAGCCACCGCTCCCTCATCGATCGTCAGATTTTCATCCGGGACCAGCGTCGTCTCATCCACGGTCCGCACCACCCCGGTTCCGTCGCACTCCGGGCAGGCGCCCCCGCTGTTAAACGCCAGGTCCTCCGCCCCGATCACCGGCACGAGCTCGCCGCAAACCGGGCAGTAGACATCAATCATGGCCGCGAAGTTCATCGTAGGCGGAACTTCGTGGCCATTCGGGCAGCGATAATGAGACAAACGGGAAAACATCAGGCGCAGGCTGTTCAGCAGCTCCGTGGAGGTTCCAAAGGTGCTTCGGATTCCCGGCACGCCCGGCCGCTGATGCAGTGCCAGCGCGGCGGGCACATAGCGCACGTCCTCCACTTGCGCCTTCGCAGCCTGGGTCATCCGGCGCCGCGTGTAGGTGGCCAGCGACTCCAAATACCGCCTGGACCCTTCCGCGTACAAAACGCCCAGGGCCAGGGATGACTTTCCCGACCCGGATACGCCGGCAATCCCCACAATCTCGTGCAGAGGAATATCCACATCAATGTTCTTCAGGTTATGAACCTTCGCGCCGCGAATTTCAATCCGCTTGGGAAGAGTATGCTTTTCAGGCATCTGTTATTGTTCTCCTTGTCCGGCTTTTCTTAAAGTTTCTTCAAAAGCCATACTTTTCACTTTCTATTTTTCCAGGTGTTCGCGGACCGCCAAAAGCCGAATCAGGCAGCCGTAGGTGAGTTCATAAACGGATTGATATACATAGTCAATCCCCGCCTCTTTCATGGCCACTTTCTGTTTTTCCGTGACCGCCGTGTACGGGTAGATCCCGAACATGAAGGGATAGAAGGTATAAATGAAGTTCTGAATGTCCGTCGCGTTCATGTCCGGGCAGAACTTCTCAAGCAGCAGGCGCATCAGCTTCAGGGATTGCCCGTACGACTGTTTGAACCTGTTTAAAAGTTCCTGCCTGCTGTTGGCTTCCATATCATAGTTGTTCATGGACAGCAGCTTCAAGAGCTGCCCCCGCCCTGCCAGCGAATTGGCAAGGCGCTCGGCCAGCTCCTTCTTTGAAAGCCGCTCGTTCCCGTCCAGTATGGCAGCCAGTTCTTCATTCCAGCGGTCGTACTCCCTTTGAAAAAGCCCCAGAAAGATTTCTTCCTTTGTCTCAAAGTAGTTATAGATGGTCGGCCGCGAAAAGGACGTGATACTTCCGATCTCCTTCAGCGTAATCTCCCGGAAGCTCATCGTCTGATAAAGCTGTTCACACGCATTGATAATTTCTTCCCTTTTCTGGGCGATCTGTTCCGGTGTAACTTTTCTCATGATCTCCCCCCTGTCCTTCCGGTTTATTGCAGCCCGTCGATCCAGGACTGAATGTCCGCTTCTCAATCAGGTATGCTGCACATGTTTGCAGCGTGTTGACGCAATGTCAGCATAGCCATTATATATGCATCCTGACATTGTGTCAACAAGAAGCAGTTTTCCGTGAAATTCCCGGAGTTTTATTTATCGTCGCACTGCTCTTCATGATCCTGGGCGCCTGGCTGTCCTCTCAGGACAAACCGCTTCCATCGTTTAAGCGCTCCGCCAAACACTCGCTATAATTCTTCTTTTGCGATAAGAAGGCCAGGCCCAATTAAAATCGTATTCAATCATATGCTTTGAATTTATAGGCTTTTCATTGGGCCTGGCAACTATTTGGCAGGAAAGTTTACGCCCAGCTCGAATGTGATCGGAAACATTCGTGGACCCAGAACTTATCTCTTCCTCTATCATATTCCAATATATGCTTATGCAAACAGCATCACGATCAGCCCTACGACGGCGCATGCCGGGAGACCGATCAGCGTTCCGACGCAGCTTGCTTTGATATGAAAGAGATAATCGTGATATTCCTTCATATCTTCTGTTCCGGGAATGCGCATTCTTTTAGAATGGCAGAACCATCCACAGTCCAGAACAAGAGCGTCATACCAGGTGATGGCAAGCCAGATGATATACGACCAGCCAAAGCCCTGCAGGAATGTATTCGCGTGGTTCACCTTTATCATGATAAAAGCTGCCAGAACCACAAGCAAGATTACGGCAACGCTCTTCTTAATCAGTTCCTTTTTAGAAAACTGCATCTCCCGTTTTTCAATCAGCCCAAGCTGCTCACAGCGTTTTCTGATTGCCGGTGGGTAATCGCCTATTACCGCAAGAGGATCTTTTAGATCCATCGGCACGATGATCAATGTAAACAGGACAATTCCTACCATGCTTTCAATAAACAATATCATTTGTCTTGACCTCCTAGTCCCGCGTGGGCAGTGATTCAGCCCTACGTAAATCATCCCGTATGCTCTTTGAGTTAGATTAGTATACCATATCTCTGTACATTTTTCTACCTTGGATACAAAAAAGACGCCCCCAAAGGAGCGCCTGCGTGATGGCTTCGTTTACATCCGTACTTCTGTCTCAAGGCCGGATTTGAACTCAAAGGCAAGGTGGTCATCGTTAACCGTAATCTTCAAGGTCAGTTGCCGGACCGATAGTCGGGATTCCGGAATATCGCCAGATATCGGGCATCTGCTCACCATACAAAAGGGATTAACCTGTATTTCACCTTCTCCATGTACTCACTGTAACCGGAGAGGCCTTCTGCTAAAACCAGTTCTTCATTACGGATCCGTTTTACAATGATTGGAATGTACAGCAACATTATAACGAACGATATCACGGATCCCAACACCAGCGGCATGGCAAGAAACAAAAACACCGTTGCCATATACATCGGATGCCGGACAACTCCATAGAGGCCGGTATCGATCACCTTCTGATTTTCCTGAACTTCCACCGTTCTGGAAAGATAGGTATTCTCCCGCAGAACCTCAGCATAAAGTGCATATGCAGCCAGAAATACGATTGCACCCAGAATACTTACCGCAGCAGGAAACATCAGCCATTTATGCCTGTAACTGAGTCCTGCTGAAATAAAAGACGCCAGAAACATGATTCCGCTGAACAGAATGACCTGGCGTTGCTCGGTTTCCTCTTCCTTGACGTTCAGGCGTTTCTTTAAAAGCTCCGGATTCTTTTTCATCATGACAAGCCCGGCGACGAACATCGGAGCAAACAGGATCCCGATCAGAAGCCAGCCCTGCGGGTAGTCCCACGTGCCGGCGGGTATAAACAATAAAGCAGCAACTATCAGCAGCCCCGCTAAAAATCTTGTGATTGCACGGATAAAAAGCGTCTTGCTCATAATGAAGCCTCCTTAAGGGATGTGACAAATTCCCGGATGATCTGATTCACTTCTTCCGGTTTGTCCGTATTGGAATTGTGCCCGGCATCCTTGATCCAAAAGATCCGCAGGCCTTCCTTTTTCGCCCATCGGCGGTTATAGCTTTTCGCGGAGCCCGCATGATCCCGCTCGCCGCAGATCAGGATTGCCGGACAATCGATCACATAGGGCAGGTCCGCCTCCATCGCGTCTGCAAGCAGTTTCATTCCATGCCCGGATAGTTTACAGTATTCATCTTGGGTATAAGAATCCAGGAAAAAGCGCATCAGCTTTCTGCCGTATCCACTCACAGCGCACCCGTTTGCTCCGATCCTTTTCAGGGTATTCCACGGAAAAGCCCGATACATCGGCTCCGTCCTTTTGAGGAGCCAGATCTCAGCCCCTGTCACGTAACTGCGCTTTAACGGAGCCGAGTCGATTGAAATGAATCCTGCTGTCTCACCGGGATATTTTTGCATAAAGCATTGGGAAACATAACCTCCCATGGACTGCCCAATCAGGACCGGGTGTGTGATCTCCTCTTTTTCCAGGATCGCATGCAACCACACCGCTTTGTCCATCAGAGAAAAATCCAGCCGGAAAGGTCGGGAGGCCGCATGTCCCGGCGCATCCCATGTAAGCAGATTGTATTCCTTCTCAAAGGCTTCGATCTGCCTGTCAAACAGATGATGGTCCGCCGTAAGTCCAGGCAGAAAGACCAGCGTCTTTCTGTTCGGAAAGATATCATTCGTCCAGTAATGAAGCGTTCCAGAAGCCATTTCAAATATCTTTTCCGTCATCACGTGTCTCCTCCCGGCTTTTCCTCAAATATACCTTTTTCCAGAAATCCAACAGTTTTCTGAAGTCCTTCTCCATAGCATCGACATTCATACACCCGCGCTGGATATATTCCCAAAGGCACCCTTCGGAAGCCCAGTACATTTCCTTGTACATCATCTGAAGATCAATGCCCGGGATGAAATCCTCCGGGTCCAGGTTCTGAAGCTTCTTTGCCGCATGGATTTCGAGATACTGTCCCATGCTTTTCTGAATATCCGCGCTGACCTCCGGATCCTTTTCATAAAAGGCCCTCACGGCAAACACGCCGATATCAGGATACTTCCTCATCAGCCGAAGCTTTGCCTGCATGCCGTAATCCATGCTCCCAAACAAGTCCGTCTGTTTATAAGCCCCGCTTCTGGTCATTTCCTCGACCGTGATCTTACAGCAGGTATCCCAAAGGAAAAGATACAGTTCCTTTTTATTGTGAAAGTAGTGGAAAAGTAGCGCCTTGCTGATGCCGGCAGCTTCCGCGATCTCACTCATCGGGCTCTTCTTATACGTGTTTTGAGAAAAAACGTGAAAACCTGCATTCAGGATCGCTGTTTGTTTCTCTATGGGCAGGGAATAAAACTTGGGATTCATCTCAGGCCTCCGCTAACCGTATCGGTCAACTTCATCATAAAACCATTGACCGATTTTGAGAAGACCCCAAAAAAATTCCTCGCTTACTTTTCACCCCTCTCAGAGAGATAAGTGGGCCAGGCCCAATTAAAGCCCATATAAAATAATATGCTTTGAATTTATCGACTTTGGCTGTTTTCAACACTAAAGTCTTTGAGACTACCAAGCCATGGCGCCACTCCTGCAAACTGGAAGCTGTCTCTCAGATATGGATTTTAACGTCACCGAAGTCATACAATCCATTTCCCTGTTTCAGTTGTCCGTTCCGCTCAAGCTGCGAAAAATCCTCATTGATCTCACCAATCAGTGAAACGGGTATCGCCAATTTGTGATGGCCGGGGAAAACGCGGCTGACCTCTAGTTCCATCAGGCGCTTTACTGACTGATAAAAAAGCAACGGGTCAGTGCTCGGATAAAAGGCGTCCAGACAGCCTTTGTACACCAAATCGCCGGAATACAAATACCTTCTCTCCTGTTCGTAAAAACAACAGTGCCCGGGAGAATGTCCCGGCGTGTGCAGCACCCGGATTGTTCGTCCGCCCAAGTCAAAACAATCACCATCATGGAATAGAATCTGCGGTTTCCCCTGAAAGATCCGGTATAAGTCAAGATCGAACTCCTCCGGTAACGTACAGGGCGGTTTTGTCAACTGCTCCTTCACTTCATTCAACGGCAAAGGAAAACCTCCGTCGATCCAATCTTTTTCCGCCTCATGTACTGCAATGCGGTCAAAAAGCCCGTGCCCGCCTATGTGATCCCAATGCACATGCGTTGTCAGCACAGTAACAGGCAGTGTTGTCAGACGATCAACTACGCATTGTATGTTTGAAACCCCAAGACCCGTGTCAATCAAAGCGGACTTGTCCTGCCCGCAAAGCAGATAGCAATGCGTTTCCTCCCAATGCCGATATTCACTTATTGCAAATGTTTGTGCGTCGATTCTCTCAACGGTGAACCAGCCATTCATATCATCATACGGCCTCCTGCAATCTCGGGCATCGAATCTGCTGTTCTGAATCAATCCAGCTATAAGCCAAATACAAGTTTATCGCTCCGTCATCGCGCCAGACAGATAATAATATTCAGCAGGATCAGTGTGTGCTGAACGATATGATAGAAGTCGGGAACCAGTCTCGTATCGCTCATGGGAAAAATACGAACTGTATTGCGAAAACAATCGTTGTACCCCTTTAGCTTCCGTTCAGTTGCACCAAAGATCGTGAAGTACCAGTGGCAGAAGAACTCCACAACGAACCAGAGGATCAGCATGGCCAGCAAAATCCATTTCCCCACAGGCAGAAGATAATAGAGAAGCAGTCCAATGCTGTACAGACAAAGGGTTGCAAACTCAGCGCTTTTGATGCCCATTCCTTCAACAAGGGTATATTTGCCAAGTCGATAGGTTGTCGTGCAGCCAAGAAACCATATCCACAGCGCTGCCTGAAACAGGATTGCGGCAACCATATTTCTCACCTCCGTTTAGTCGTTTTTCAACTGGATTTTGATTATACTACCCCAACTGTCGCATATTTTGCGACAGTTAAGCCCATGCTTTACTCCGCGTTCTCTTTGTCGCTGCACATAAATCTCCTGAATTCCGCCTCCAATTGTTCACGATTTGGCAGATACAGCTGATATCGTCTTACAAAAACCTGATTGGTGATATTCTGCAGTGCGTAATGCATAACCAGTTTATCCTGATATGCACCGAGAATAATACCAATCGGTTCGGTATCCCCTTCCGTATTCATCTCTTCGCGGTAGTAATTCAGATAGAAGTTCATCTGTCCGATATCCTCATGCTGGACCTCCCCGCGTTTCAGGTCAATCAGAACAAAGCATTTCAGAATCCGATGGTAGAATACCAGATCGACCTTGTATGTTCTTCCGCCAATAACCATTTTCTGCTGTCTTCCCACATATGTGAAACCTTTTCCAAGTTCCAGGAAGAACATGCTCAGGTTGTTGACAAGCGCTTCTTCCAAATCACCCTCCTCATAAACAGGAAGCTGCGGCAATCCTGTGAACTCAAAAACATACGGTTCCTTCAAAATGTCTTCAGGCTTTTCTATGATCTGTCCTTCTGCTGCAAGTTTCAAGACTTCCTGCTTATCAGTGCTGAGTGCCAGCCGATGGAAAAGCATGCTCTTCATCTGCCGCTTCAGTTCACGGACACCCCAATGTTCTTCTTCACATTCCTTTTCATAAAAAGATCGTTCAAGTGGATCATCGATCTTCAGGAGTTCAATGTAATGGCTCCATGTCAATTTTGCAGACACTGTCTGCAAAATTGGGTAGGTCAGGTACATTTTCCGAATAAGTTCGGGATATCATGTAGTCTATCTTACTTTTACACATTACCGCTTTCAGCTATAAACAGCTCCGGCATGTTGTATCTATTTTTCTTTCTTTGCCGACTTCTTGACTTCTTCATGATAGAAATAGTTTGCTATAATCGGTAGTTCTCCGAAATCCGAGCGTTTAGAATCATCATCACGGACATAAGGGAAGCCTTCTGTCGCCGCATATTCTCTTAGCTCTGCGTCCAGTTTACTCCAATAGGTACGGTCGCTCTTGCTGTAAATATGATGATACAGCTCATCCAGATCCGGATGATGCTCATGTACCCATTCCAAAATACGAACTTTGTAATCGCCGCGCAGATTCAGATTCTCCAGCCAAATCAGGTTGCAGCGATCCTTCATGGCCTCGATGATTGCCTTTACATCCGTGATCCCCGGAAAGATGGGAGTACATCCCACATATGGATTCACGGAAAAATCCGATACCGGAAGATTCGATTTTGTCATGACGCTCTTAACGTCGATTTCTTTGATAATCATAATTGCCTCCTGTTATGGTACGCTCCCCGCCGCCTGTGATGGCATTGTGGGTGCCTTGGTGCATGCTATTACGAATCAAAGGCCAGCAAATTTCCAAGCGGAATGGAAAACCCTAATGCCTGATACATCGGCACATCACAATCTGCACAGCCAACAGTCAATGATCTGACGCCACTCTCTTGATAAGCATAATGTACTAATTGCCGTGCGATTCCTCTATGCCTATACTCCGGGCAAATATAGAAATCCTCAAACACTCCGCTCTGCGCATAATCGAAGGTTGAGAAGCCAGCTGTAATGGAGCAGCATCCAATCAGCGTGTCATCATTCCATGCTCCGTAGAAAATGATCTGTCCATTTTGAATGGCGGCAGCCAACCGAGCACATTCCTGTTCTCCCGGTTCATCTTCTCCAATTTCAGCTTTGTACGCCTTTTGAAGTTCCCATAATTGATGTATATGGTATGGCTCGATTTTTCGATAATCCATAATTTCTCCGCTCACATTCTTATAAAAGCAACGCAGCCCATATCATCTGAAGCAGTAAAGCCTACCGAACGATAGAATGCTTTCGTCTTTTCTGAGTTATCCGTCAGCAGTTCCATCTGGTAAACGTCCTTATACTTTTCCATGACGGCTTTCAGCAGCTTTGTTCCGATACCCTTTCTTTGGTACTCCGGCAAAACGATGATATCTTGCACGAACACTATCGTCTGCCCGTCACCGACCGCTCGGATGATTCCCACCAATCGATCAGAATCATATGCACCGAGTACACAAAGGGAATTTGCATAGGCTTCCTCAAGGATGCCGGTTCTTTCAAGATAATTCGTCCAGCCTACGCTCTTATACAAAGTTATTATTTCTTCCAGACGGAAGTATTCGTACTTTTTTATATCCATACCTTTTCTTCCTATGCCGCTCCCCGCCGCCGCTGATGGCAGTGTGGGTGCCGTGTGGTATCCTTATAAGCTGGGTTTTAGCGATTCAGCCATTCTTTTAGTCGAACAAACACTTCTTCCTTATCTTCAGCAGGTAATACCCCGCTCTTATTCAACGCATAGTGGTGGCCATACTCGCTATCAACATAACTGTGTCCGTCAACCATCACTGGTTCATCATATCTCGGCCTGACATGAATATGAAGATGAGGATTGGGTTCTGATTCTTTATAAAAACCGTTTGTCTTCTTCAGATAGATTGCACCAACCACAATTATCCATAGAATTTCTATCAATCCGATAATACTTAAACTCCTCATCTTCCCGGATAAACGTGAATCCTATCTTTTCTAATACATGCTGGCTGCGAGTGTTTGTTTTTATCGTATCCGCAAATATGGTAGGAATATCAAGCTCATCGAAAACGTAGCGAACAGCCAGCTTTTCTGCCTGTGTGCCTATGCCACGGTCCTTGTATTTTGCATTCTTCAAGGTGATTCCCAACGTTGCACATTTATGCGGTTCAATATTCTTGATAATAATCTCTCCGACGATCTCCTCATCGCTCATGATGGCAAGTGGAATCCGTTTCAGGTCGATTTGCCGCTGAAGATATCGCTGCACTTTTTCTTCGCTGAAAGTATAAGGGACGTATTCCTGACCCTCCAGATACAGATCCGGATCATTTTCATACTCCATAAAAAAGCAATGATACATTTCGGCTGTCATGGGTAAAAGCCTTATATTGGACGGCTTCAATTCGTCAACAAATCTCTGCATCCTCTCTGTAACCAGTTCATCTTTTTTCATAGAAATCAATTCATCTTTTGTAACCCAATTAAATGCAGATGTTTCGCCCTCCTGAAGGCTGACACATTCTTTTTCACAGTCTGTAACACAGAGAAATTCAACGTAGATTGTATGGTTATCATCATTGATGACACGACCAACCTCCGTTAGTTCTTTAGATTCGATTCCGGTTTCCTCCCGCAGCTCTCTGATGGCACAGGCAAGAGGACCTTCTCCCTTCAGGGCGGAACCTCCGGCCGTCGCTTCCCACATACCGCCGAAGTGCTTTCTGCTGTCTCTCTGCATTAAAAGATATGTACCGTCTGCATTTCTGACGATAACGTCGCTTACGAGATGATAGACTCCGTCTGGAATCGCCTCTCCACGGATCAAAGTCATTCCTTCGATCTTCTCAAATTCTTTATTATAAGCATCCCAGACTTCCATTTAATCCTCCTATATCCTCGGACATCGAAACTACAGTTACAGACCCATTTGACAACAGACCGAAAGTCTCAACATCTCAAAACCCCTCAAATGACAGCAATCCGATAGTCTCAATCTCTGATTTTTACCCTTGATAGCGAAACGAGAGTTACAGCAGCGGATTTCCTCATTTTTGCACTCCCGCTCCGTGGAAACTTATCCACGTTCCCACTGACGGCTGACACCTCATAAATGCCCTGATTTCAAGCCATTTTTCCACTGTCGTACTCATTTTCTGGACAACGAAACAACCGTCTCGACATGGCACGAGTCGTGCTTCTACATAATCATACATCGGGCACGCGCATCCACTTTGCGAAAAAGAACATGGATACTATTTTTCTCGCGCAGGGAAACATGTCAGCCTTATTTTACGGTCACGGGAACATGTCGAGAAACTGGAATTTAGACAATAATGTATCCTTCTGCGGACAGTACCCTTAAAGCCCTCTCGAAGTTTTCTGCCTTTACAAGAATATAATCCGTGTTGAAAGTTGATACGGCAAAGATTCCAATACTATTCTCAGCGAGGATTCCCGATAATTTCGATAAGATTCCGATCAGGGAAAAATCAAGTACACCCTGAATACGGAACCCTTTCCAGCCATCATCCTGCTCTGTTGTTTTTTTCGGTGTATCATCTGTCTTACAAACCAAAGAGATTTCTTCATCTGTTTTACCAATGAAGAAAAAGTCCGCAGTCATATCTATGTCCGTAATTGCCTCAACCTTACAAACGGTCAAATCATATTCCAATTTCTTCAGTTCCATATGTTCCTCCAAGAAATTCCGATTTATCGATTATAGCCCGACAAAACATCTAATTTCCTGTTCCAGGAGTCGAAATACGTTTGCGACCAGATACCCATCAGCAATCGCATGATTCAGACGAACGGTCACAGGCATGACAAGTCTGCCGTTTTCTTCTCTATATTTTCCCCAGTTGATGATCGGTGCAAAATAC
>JAFVBO010000122.1 GCA_017479935.1 Lachnospiraceae bacterium | reverse complement strand
TCCTCCGGCATCTTTGCCTTCCTCTCCTCCGGCATCTTTGCCTTCCTCTCCTCCGGCATCTTTGCCTTCCTCTCCTCCGGCATCTTTGTTTCCTTCTTTTCCAGCGTCTTTATTTTCCTTTTTGTCGTTATCTGCCTTCTCATTTCTCTTTTCGTTTGATTTTTCCGTATTTTTTTCCTGATCTGGCTTATCCTTCTCTGTCTTTTTCTTTTCTGCTGGATCATCATCGGATTTTTCCGTTTTTTTATCCTCTCCGGTTAACTTTCTTGCAAACTCCTTCAGCCGTGCAAATGCACTTCCATTCTCCTTCGGTTTCGAATTTTCCTTGCCTTCTTCCTTATTATCAGCATCTTCAAAATGCCCATCTCGTATGTAAAATGATTTCATCACTTTGCCTCTCTTTCCAGGTATCCCTCTTTCAGAAGGAATGCCATAAGACCATATGGAGTGGACTCATCTTTTCCATTATCTCCCATCTCAAGTAGCATATAACGAACCGCTATTTGTTTATCTTCCCGTTCTACATTCACGTATTGGTCAAGTGCCGTTACAGTCTTTTCTATCCAACTTTTTTCTAAGCGAATCTGGTCATCATAAATAGCAGCTACTTTGTCGGAAGCAATCTCATCTAATTTCTTTATAAACTCTTCCGCGTTTAGAATTCCTTTAGTCGGGATAACCTTAATCATAGATCGGCACGAAGTCACCTCAAAGAATAAGTTTCCAATCATTTGAGGTGTGAAGTTCCTTTCCTTTTCCAGAAACGCATTGAATACATTTATAAATCCCATCATTTCTTCTTTACGTTCTTTAGATAATGCAGAACCGCGAATAATTTTACCAAACGGATTCACCTCATACTTCTTTTCCTTCACCTGACGAATAAGTTCCAGCATCAGACAACTGCGTACATACCGTTCCTTACTAAGGTCCTCATATTGGAGCGGTGCTTCATACTTTGAAGCATTCCAAAGATCCACCTTCATCAGAACCGGAGTCATCCACCCTTTCTGCAACACAGCAGCAACACCTACATTTAATCTTGAAAGTTCTTTCGTCTGCTCTTCTGTCAGGGACAACGCGCTTCCTAACTCATCGCAAGCATCTTTTGAAGGAGTATTCATAATAATCTTTGTTGCTGTGTTCTCAATAGCAGAAGTATCAACAGCCAATGGAGACTGGTCTATAATCAGGAATCCTTCTCCATACGTACGCATTTCTTTGATGGAGTTAGAAATCATTTCTACGGATTGGCCCACCATGTTTCCTCCATCTTCTCCTTGCTCTTTGTTTGTGCGTTTTAAAATGTTATGAGCCTCTTCCATAACTGTAATATGCTTTAATTTACTGTCATGACTGGACGTTATTCCCAGTTTCCTTTGCGATTTTCTGTATTCCCCCAGTCTCATGACAATAACGCCCATTAGTAGCGCAATCGTCTCTTGAGAACCCACTTCGCTTAAATCGATCAAGGTATTCTCATCAAACATTTTTTCATCCGAAATTCCCTCATCCCGGGCAAAAATCAGACCATTGATACCTGTTGTCATAGCTTCTACGCGGGTAAGCAGCGCCCCCTTGTAATCCCCTTTGGATTCTGCTGAATAATCGGAGGTGTTGATAATATCAGGCAGTGTTGCCAATACATCCTGAAATACAGGATACTTGCGATCACTGATTCCCTTGATCCATATAGAATTTTGCAAATCCCAACCACACCGAATGTATGCATTTACAACCGCTTGCTTTAAAATAGCGGGCATGGCTGCATAAAGCGGCCATGCAGCCGTGAAAATCTGCATGAGTTGCTCTATATGAGACAAAACATGTACCTTCTCCGGAAATTGGAACGGATTCACACGCAAAAGCTGATACGCATTGGAGTCAGTCGTAAAAATATTGACTCTGTTGAGTTTCCCAAAAATTTGTTTATA
Organism: Lachnospiraceae bacterium; assembly: GCA_017479935.1. Lineage (GTDB taxonomy): Bacteria > Bacillota > Clostridia > Lachnospirales > Lachnospiraceae > RGIG5021. The sequence continues at coordinate 14,436 of JAFVBO010000122.1, read as the reverse complement.
CTCTCCCTTTGCAGGCTCCACTACAAGCATTCTTACATCCTTTTCCAGTAGTTTATCCAACAGGTTGTATGTTGCGTAAGATTTACCGGATCCTGATGAACCTGTGATAAAGCAATGACTGGAAAACAAATCCGCATCCATTTCCACACGAGTATTTTCCACAAGACCCATATGATAAATGTGCCCAAAGCTGATGCTTCTCTTGGGCAACTTATTCTCATAAACAACATCGCGGCCAAATTCTGCCATTTCCTGCACAGCAACACCTGCAACGGATTTTCTGGGAAATCCCAACAACTGGCCTAACTCCATGCTGCTGACCATGGTTGTCGGCGTAACAAGTTGCTGGTTATATCCTTTTTCAAGGACAATTACTGCACGTGGATGAACCAAATGCACAACATGATTATATATATTTTTAATATTTTCTTCTTGAAGAACACTATTAGTCCAAACGTTAACATGAGCCTGTTCAATACCGGATGTTTCCCCTGCCATAATAGCTTTATACGCTGCTGCCGCTAATGCAGCTGAAGAGGTATCATTTGAAAAGAAATAGGCCGCCATTTCCCAAAGACCATATGCTTCCTGCTGATTGATTCTCTGAAGCTGCTGGTCAATTCGCTGTAACATTTCTGAAATGCCTTTATTTTCAAAATTTACAGTCTTGTTTAATGAGGATCCAATCGTATCATTTTCATTTATATTAATACCATCCGTCTCAGACGTCCCCACGCTGTTGGAAACAGAATGTGAAAAAGATGTCCCGGAAGTATATGATTCGGATGTACTGCTGGAAGATCCACTGTTAACCCCCCAGCTAGAGCTGGAGCCATCGCTTGAATATGATCCGCCAATATTCGATCCATCCGTATAGCCTCTGGAAGTCCCATGTGTACTGGACGTAGATGTGCTATTGGAATTACTAATGCTTTCATTGACAGATTTTGAAAAAGAAGACGATAATCCCTTTCCCACTGAATGGCTTACATTTTCTCCATATGCATAAGAAAAACGGGCAAATGGAGACATCGCAGAGTATAGTTCTTCTAGCCCGTGACGTCGGTTTTCAATTCCAGTACTGTCACAAGGTGCCGCAAGCAATACTCCCAGAAATTCCTTTCCTTTCATTGTTTGAATCAATTTTTCCATTCCCTGAATAAACTGATCTTTTTTCTCCTTGTCACGAATGGAAGGAACCATCGACACAGATGCAAGTCCATTCAGCATCTTATGATTATCTTTATCAATGTTAATGGATTGCAGCAACTCCGGTAATTCGTTTGCTTTATACTCGTGCAAATCAATTCCTGGAAAATTGCCTACTAACGTGGATTCCAGAATTGCCCCTGCTAAGGGAGCCGCATCATCTGAACGACAGGCAAAATAAAATTCCAGCGTATCTGGCTTTCCCTTGAGTATGACTGCTGTATTAGCATTCATATTATAAAGCGCGCTATATACACTCACCAGCTTGTCCAGAACATCTTCCTCCGGATCAAAAACTACCTTTGTCATCCTAAAAAGGCGTATTTTCTGCGTGTTCTCCAATAGTGCTCTATTTCCAGGTAAAATCTCCGCTGAGCTGAACATGTTCAAATACCCTTTATTAACAAAGATATTTGATACTTGTAGTGCTTCATCCATTTTTCGGAGTTCTTCTTTCTGCTCTTGTTCTCTTTTGATTAAGGCCATTTCAGTTTCGTAAGAGTTCATGCTTTCCATCCCTTCTATCGATCTATTTTTCAGAGGTTTCCGAATTTACATATGATGCAATCGAAAGCAGATATTACAGAGTATAGTGTGCAATTCTATTCTTTTATTGCCGACTTCTTCATTACTCCTAGGCACTATGCTCTATCGTTTTCATTCAACTATCATGCATTATAGTACATGTGTCTTACGCCAGTGTAAAAATGAGCATTCACCCATTTCTATGGGCGACAGCTCAAAAGAGCAACAGAATCGCAATGTCATTCTCCTCTAGATGGATTACTGCCAAATGATCGGCAAAAAATATGAAAAAAAGCACAAGATAAATCCTGAAAAAAGAGGGGTGCAGAACAGGCTCATACAGGAACGTGATGACCGTATGGATTGGTTAGGTTAACCTGCGGAAATCAGAGAGCAGCCAAGGATGAGGCAATAGGTGAAACAAGAGGGAAAGCCAAAGCCACCCGAACATCAAATAAATGCTTCAATGAAGGAAGAGTGCCCGAACAAATACAAGACTTCTGTGGATATCCATCAGAAAAGCTTCTTTCTATTCAGCGTGAAAACAGCGAGAATTCATAACTGTTTTGCTTAACTCCCCTATACATCGCTACTCGCTACTACACATGCATAAAAGCCCTGCGGTTACCATAAACCGCAGGGCTAAACACATTTGTTATTCTATTTTTTGAAGAGTCGCCCTCTCTTAATCTTCCGCATAGGACATCTCCCACACATCATTAAACACCGAAAGCGGCTCTTCCGTTAACAGGCACATCAGAACAAAGCATTCATACGGGTTGACCGGGTAGATCCCCATCATGTCGCAGCGTTCTAAGATGGCTCCGGTTTCGTCGATAAATTCCGTCAGGCGCTCCGTCGGCCATTCCTTCTCCACAGAAACGGCGTAAATCAAGAACATCAGCGTGATGATATCCGATCTTTCCACCCTTGCCTGCTTTCTAAGAAGCAGGCTGAGGCGCTGCCGGCTTAGCCGTTTGATGCCAATCTGCTTTGACAAAAGAGATTTTGAAGCAGATACCAGGTTCTTGCCATCTGTCCTCCCGGTCCCGCTGTACAGGATGCTTTCAATGTCGAAGGCACCCGACAATTTTGAACCTGACTGATCCAGCCCCTTATTCTCCCGCACCACGGCCCGGGCCGTGTCCGCAGCCCGTTTGTATATCAGTTCAAATTCGTGGGACAAACCTTCCTGCGGATCTTTCTGCCCTGTTTTCAGCCAGAGAAGATAGGGTTTGATCATCTTCGGGTTGCTTAGGTATACGGGGAGCGCTTTCTGGGCGCTCTCCCAGAACCGGGGGCTGCTGGAAGGCGTTTCACCGCTTTCTTCTACTGGCTTCCCGGTAGGAATATCATCACTTTGGTGGCTGGCGCCGTCTGTAAGTTCTGCCGTCTCGTAGTAATGCATAAGAGCAAGCGCTTCTGCGTATGGCAAGCCCAAATGGTAACAGTGCCAGAAGATGGCCTCTCTGGGATCCGAGAGGCGAAAATCCTGTTCCTTGATCACCTTTGTCAAAAACATCGAGACATCCTGTTCCGTCATGTTCAGGCCAAATCCCAGAAGAAACACCGTATCCCGCTTCACAGACCCGCTGCGCAGCCACCGGCGGACAATATTTCCCCAGTGCGCCCGGACCGGGGTAAAGGAATGCGGAGCGCGGTTCATGGTAAAACTATCCGACAGATAATCCGCGTAATACTCTTCCGGGATCTGTTGAAAAGGCTCTGTGATGCTCGCTCTTTCATAGATATAACGTTTCAGGTAATCCCCGAAGGATACGATCTCCATTTCCTCGCTGAGATAGCGGAAAATGGTCTCCGAATCCATCCTCTCAAACTGTTTGGAGGAGACAACCCGGTTGAAGTCTAACACGGACCGCTTCGTATATTCGTAATCCCTCAAGGATTTTGTGAAGTTAAAGGTCATGTTGCCTATGTATTGTGTTTCCATGTCGGTGTTCCCTTTCAGGATTCAAAAGCTCAGGCATTCTCTATCTAGTTCGCTTAAGCCACTTCCCATCCAGCCAACTTTCTGGAAGCCGAATCAAAGCCGACTCCAATTTTAAAAAGCTTTCTGGAATCCGCTGTAAACGGAAGCGTATAATCCTTACTGTCGATCTGTGCGAGCGCTGATTCTGCCGTATCATCCCGTTTAAATTCAAATAAATATATATAGTCCTTCGTTTCCACTTTACAATCAATACGGCCAGAAAAAGTATGCATTTCACATATTGCAAATTTACCCAGCAACGTAAATACCAGATATATCACTGCTTGGAAATAGTGCTCAAATGGATCCTTTTCCAGGGTATCCCAGAAAGCCATATTTGACTTCTTCATTCGGGAAGCATAACGTATATCTTTTCCTTCGAGCGTCATACTCTGCGATTGTCAGATAGCCTGTCTGAAAGAGGAGCGGAACCGGATCGATTGTATCGCCGGCATAATCCTTTAGCGTAGTTTCGTCCACATATAATGTTTTTCCTGTGATACTGCGAATATCAAATCGTGTATTCCTGAGCTTTCGAATCAAAAATGACGGTGTTCCTGTTTCATACCAATAGGAACCAAACTCTCCATGGAAAAATGCATTCAGCAAACTATATGGATTATATACATGCACTCCGTTTGCATGAAACAAATATCCATCATAGGTTTGCTTTAATGTCATCAAACACTGCTCCCGGCTCATATTCTGCTCCATGGCAAGTGCTTCTATTTCCGGCCCAAAATACTCCTGCAGCTCGTCATCCGTAATTCCACACAGTCCTGCGTATTTTTTCGTCAGGGAGATATCGGTTAGCTGGTTTAAGTCGCTGAAAATACTGACTTTATGAAATTTTGACACGCCTGTGATAAATATAATCTGACCGATGAACAACCTTCTGTTTTTACTTTTGCGCCGCATCAGAAATGAACATCCAACGCCTCCTGCTCCAGCTTCACATTCTCCTGCAGCATAAAGGCGATCACCTCATCAAACTCTCCGCCTGTCAGATTTTTTAAGCGTCTTGCATCGTTCTCCGTCAGCTTTTTCGCATAACGCAGGTTCTGTTCCAACGTTTGAACGTCCATATGAAGCGGAGCAAACGGAATCCCGGTCTTGGCCCGCAAATGCAGCAGGATATAAAACCCGCCGGCATCGATGTCCCCGCAGTGGAAATACGCGGCGTTGGGGTTTTGTTCATACACGCGCTTCAAAAATTCCCGGCGGGACAGGTTATGATATCCGCCTAAGTAGACCACCAGCTCATCCCCTGGCGTATAGGCGTTAAAACTGGTCAGGTTTTCAATGGTGATCACCCGCTGCCCCGTCACCTCAATCCGTTCAATTTCTTTTAACAGAACAGAAGAAAAGGCGATGTCTCCGCCAAGCAGCCGAAGGTCCAGCGTCTGCCCGGCGACGCGCAACACACCGGCTCCTTTTAAGAAAACATGGCCAGGATTGCGGACGATGTTCAGGTCCTCCAATACGGTTTCCTTCTCCGGAAAGTCTCCGTATTCGTAGAGAATAGAGGTGACTGTTCCGCGGACTCGCTCAAACGCCTTGGAATCGCCAAACACCCGAATGGAAAAATCCCGTTCAAAGGTTTCCTGCTCTACCTGCAGTGCTTCTTTCACGGCGGTCAGCACTTTTTCAAGCTCCGCCGTATCTCCGTGAAAGTGCTCGGGCTTTTTGTTTTCCGCGATCCGTGCCAGTTGCTTTTCGCAGAAGGCAGAAAGAAGGGGACCTTCCGTGGCAAAGCGCCTGTAGAGCGCTTTCAGCTCCTCATTCTGCTCACTTTTCGGTTTTCTTTTGAGGAAGCTGTAGCACGCCGGAAGGCTTTCCCGCTTCAAGGTGACCGCATACAAAAGGCCGTTTTTCCGATAGCGGCGGGCGACGAGGTCCTTATCCTCCAATTCTTCAGCCGCCTCCACGATCGCCCGGATTTCTCCCGCCCTGGAATCATCGGCATACTCCGGAAATTCTTTCGCCAGGTCCAAGGTAAAGGTCTGGGTGACGGCGTTGGCCCCGATGAAGCTCTTGCTTTTTTCGTATTTGTCCAGGAGACTCTCCAGGATCTTTGTTTGATAGTTTTTCATAAGTAGTATTCTTCTATCGTGCTGACCTGCCCTTTATGGATCGTCAGGAAGATGGAATCCACGTACTCGCCGATGGTTTCCATGCGGGAGGGCGGCGCCGCTAAAATGACCTGGAAATTCTGGGACTGGAAGAATTTCATCATGCTCTCGATGCGGTCCTCGTCCATGTTGTTGAACGCTTCATCCAGCATCAAAATCCGCACGGTTTCCCGGCCGCTGTACATTTGGGCGAAGGACGCCGCGATGGCCACGTAGTACGGAGTCTGGGTCTCGCCGCCGCTCTTTTCGCCGTAAGTCTTGGAAAAGCGCTGCATTCTTCCGTCTTTCGAAACGATCTGAATATCGTAATCCAGATAGGACCGGTAGTCCGTCAGCTCCTCCATCACGGCCGTATCGGCCAGGTTTTCGTCGGTCAGCCGCGAGAACAGATCCTCCATCTCCGCGTGGTACTTGTCCTCAAACATGGACGAAAACAGCGTCTGCCCGGCGATGTTGATCTCCGAGGTGATCATGTCGTACAGGCTTTGTCTTTCCTTGTTGGCGGACAGCTCGAACTTGTAGGAATCGTTCCCGTAATAAATCCCGCGAAGCGAGCGGTTTAACTGGGCGAAGATCGTCTCCGCGCGCTCGATGTTTTCCCGCATCTTCGCCAGGAAGTTTTCCCGAAACTCCAGTTCGCAGTCTTCCTGGGCCTTTTTCAGGCGGTCTTCATAGGAAATCAGATCGCCGCGCTCCAGCTTTTGCAGATCCTCGCGGTAGATTTCCATCACCTCCAAGCCGGTTCCGAAATCCCCATCCTTGTACTTGGCCTGATATTCGATCAGCTTCTGCAGCGCGGCTGCCCGCTGATTTTCCAGCGTCTTTCTTCGGGGACCGTAGTTTTCCGCCACCTCCCCGGCGTCTTTCTTGCGGATGCTTTCCGCGTACCGGGCCTGCGCTTCGGCTGCTGCCTTTTCATGGTCTTCCGCCACGGCATTTTTCGCCCGCTCCGCTTCCGATAACGCAAGAGCGGCCGCGGACAGGCGCTTTCTCCCGTCCTCGATATCGCGCTCCTTATTGGTAATACGGCTGCCAGCGGCCTCGTTTTCGCGCTGCGCCGCCCGAAGGGCCCGTTCCGCCTCATCCCGCCGAAGGCTAAGCTCAATAAATGTAGGATTATTCTTGGCTTCCTTTAACTCGCTCTCCGTCCGCTCCATGCGCGCCCGGATCTTAAGCAGGCTTTCCGACGCGCCGATCCGGGATTTTGCCGTGTCAAAATTACAGCGGTTAATGTAGTCAAGCTGCCTTTGGTTTTTAGACACCTGCGCTTCCAAAAGGTTCTTCTGTTCCCGGGAGGTGAGCAGCTCTTTTTCGGCGTTTTGCAGCTGTATGCGGATCGCGCCTTTTCCGATGAAGGGGTTTTTATAAATCTCGGGACGGATTTTGGACAGCACATGACCCTGATATTTCATACATTCCTTCGTGATCGCGATGCTGTGTTGCTTGAGCTCTGAAACCGTTTCGCAGCGGGTGACCCGCCCCAGCAGATAGTTCGCGTAGGCTACAGCATATCGGTTTTCCGAGCTGACTGCCTCCGCCAGGCTTCCTTCCGTCCGCTCCGGGGCTTCCCGCAGAATTTTCTCCATGTTCACCACGCCGACCGAATGGATTTTCCCTTTGAGCCGATCGTACACCTCTGCGGCGATGTCGTAATACGCCGGCTCCACCAGAATATGGAAGCGCTGCGTGTTTAAGTAGCCTTCCACCGCGTCCCGCCAGGCCGGCATCTCAATTTCCAGAAGCTCCGCGAAAATCCGGGCTTCCGCTTGAATCTTGCGCGCCGCAAACTCTTCGTTGATGGCCGAAAGCAGCATCGTCGTGTTCGAATCGTAAACCGGGCGGTTTTTCTTCAGCTGACTCACCCGCTCCTCCAGCTCCCGGATCTGCCCCGTCACCGCCTTTAAGCTGCCTTCCGTCACCGCTTTCGCCGTGTACAGTTCTTCCCGTTTCGCCGTCAGAGTGGCAATGATCTCCTCCAGCGCGCCCGTCTTTTCCTCTGTGGAGGCCTCGGGCGCAGTAAGGACGCGGAAGGCCTCTGTCTGAAGATTGATCCCCTTGCACGCTTCCCCAATCGCCTTCACCTGCTTCACAAACTCTGCCTTTGCCGTTTCCTGACGCGCCTTTTCGGCGCCCAGCGTGCGCAGCTCCTCCTCCAGCTTCTCAATCAGGCGTCCGCACTCGTTGGAAGCCATCGCGACAGACAGCTCATGGAACAGCTTCTGCGCGCTCGCCAGCGTGTCCTCGCACTGTAGCTTTTTGTCCTGTAAGGATGCAAGCAGCGCCTCGTCCCGCGACAAAGCCTGCCTGGCTTCTTCCATCTGCTGCCGCTGGTGCGCAAGCGTCGCGATCGCCAGCAGGATATCCACCACCAGGATCTTGCCGTCGATCTCCTCGATTTCGTCCGCCCGGTCTGTAATCCGGTGCAGCTGCTCGATCTGCGCGCGCACTTCGTTGATCAGTTTCTGCATTTCCCGCAGGTTCCGAATGTTCTCCTGCAGCACCTCCGTGCGGATCACATTCTTCGGGAGAATGAACTGGTTAATAAAATCCTTTACATGATCCATCGGCTTAAATGCCATGGATTTGATGATCATGCTCTGGAACGTATCGTCCAGCCGGCCAAGGCGTATCCGGAACAGATCGCGCGCGCGCCCCACCTGGTTTTCAAAGGAGATCTTTTTCCCCGCCTGGGTAAACTCCTTATCCATCGCGGGTTTGCCATCCACGATGAAGGTGATGGAGTCCATCCGTCCCTCTGCGACAAACCACTTTTTGGTGATCTCCGCTTCCACATCCGGCGAATCCAGCTTGACTCCCAGGACAAAGGTATTCTCCTTACTTTCCTCGTAAAATTCCAACGCTACGTAGGAGATCACCGCCCCCTGGCTGCGCACATAAGTGTTTCCCTCTTCCCCGGTTTTGCACCGCACGTACCCCCGCAGGTCGCGCCGGCTCTTCTCATTCGCGGCGGGATTAAAGCGCGTTGAATTCGTGGTCAGAACCAGGGAAATGGCATCTAAGATCGTCGACTTTCCGGACGCGTTTTCGCCGGAGAACAGAACAGACCCCTCCACCGTGATAGTTTCATCGGTAAAGTAGTGCCAGTTAATCAGCCGGATCTTCGTCAGTCTCTTTTTCGGACTCGTCGTCTGCATCTATGCTCTCCTCTCCTCCCGCGTACTGCGCCAGCTTCTCCTGCGCCAGCTGATAGGCTTCCTCCAGGCTCACGGAAGTCACCGCGAACAAAATCGAAGGGTAAATCTGAATGCGAATGCCCGGATCGCCAGTGTCCATCCGGTCCAGGTTTGCAATGAGGTTTAGCCTCTTAAATCCCCGGAGGGCATTTAAAAGCAGGTCTTTCCTCAGCCTTCCCAGCTTTAACATCCCATACTTTTCCAGAATCTCCTCCAACAGGACGATGGCCTCCTGGGCCTGCGACACCTCCCGCATCTTCTCGATATATAAAAGCCGCAGGATCAGAAGCAGAATACTCTCCAAACGGGAAAAGCGGATGCGCCCGGTGCCGGCAGGATTGTAGATCGTGATCACGCCCTGGTCCTCGCGGACGATCAGCTCGTAGCCTAAAAGGTCTAAAACCCCCTCAAACAGCGACTGGTTGGCTACGATAAAGCGGTAGTCGGACGCCGTGGTGGAATTCTTTTTCAGGATAAAGCACTCATTGAGAAGTCGGTTCATCGTCTGGCGGAACTTTTCTTTCGAAACGTCGCCCAGGATTTCGCTGAAATCTGCCATATATCGTTACCTCATAATCTTTGGCTTTCGCGCCAGATGAGAATTTAAAATGATTACCGGACATTCATCGTCTTTGGATCCCAATGTCTTTTCCGGACATTCATCGTCTTCGAATCTCGAAATCGCCGAAGGAAAACCCTTCCTTTACAATTCTTTGCCCCGTCGGCCGCACCTTGTACCCGGCTTTCCCGGTCTGGCCGTACAGGCTGATAAAAATGATCCGGATCATATCGCGCCGACTCCTCACCTCGATTTCGGAAGCCCGCACGGACTCCCGGTCCTTAAGGAGCGCTTCCACAAAGGCTGTAATATTCTTCCGGCTAAAGCGGTTTTTGTTCTTTTCATACGCCGCCATCCGAAGAGCTTTCCGCTCCTCCTCCGACAGCCGCTCAGGGGAGAAAATCTCCTCCACTTCGGTGATCTTCTTCGAAACCGGCACGGCCCGAATGGACTCGCTGCTCACAAAGCCCTGCGGGAAAATGTTAAACAGGCTGCAGATTTCCTCCGAAGCGTCCTCCTCAAGGCTCCGTATCTCATCCCGGTTATATTCCTCCGCCATGTAGCGCAAAATCGTGCTGATCTTTCCCTCCGTGTTGTTGGTGTTCATCAGGAGGAACCTGGCCCGCTTCACTGTGCTGCTTAGGTACCTGGCGTGCTTCTTCTCAATCTCCCGCACAATTTCATCGTAGGAGTTAAACGAGTCCATCACATCGTTGATCGTCTTCCGGGCGATATCCCGGGCTGTCTCCATGTCCGCCTCGCCCTCGACGCGCTGCACACCCCAGGCCACTTTGGTAAACAGCTCCGGATCATTTCGCATATCATCCAGCTTGACGAGGATCATGTTCCGGAAACGCGACACGTTATCACTCGTATACAGCCGGTGGTAGGCCTTGGATCCGATTTCCTCCGCGTAGGTAAAGTAGTTGGCAATGATTTCCTCCGCCGACTTATCAGATGTTAAGTTGTCGATGTACTTTCTGATTCCCGTGTTTAACTGCTTTAACGCTGTGAACAGCTCCACCGTCCGGTCGTACACCGGCTTGACAATCTGCGGGTACGGATCCTGCAGAAGATCTGGATTGGTGAGGAGCGAATAGATGGCGGATATTTCGCTCTGATATTCCGTCTCCTTCCCGGACGCAACATCCTCCAGATTTCTCACGATGGACACTGCGTACGCCGGCATCACCACCTTAATCCGCTGATCCGGCCCGGTTTCGTACTCCACCCAGCCGTACTCGATCAGCTTGCGCAAGAATGAACTGGCCTTGTTCCGGGAATCGGAAACAACCTCCGTTTCATCCTCGAACTGAATCTCGGAGATGCTCAGCTCATCGAAATAATTCGTGAGCTTCTGCACCAGCAGCTCACGATCCAGGCCATAGGAAAGCTCCGTCCGGTACGAATCGTAGATGATATGGAGGCACTGTATATATATTTTCTTGTAAAGGCTTGTCAGGGGCTTAAAAAAGTTCTCCCCCACAATGTCAAACAGACCGGTCACGTTGACCTCCGATTCTCAAGTGATATCCCAGTGTTATGAAACCTCTCACAGTTCTGCGCCTAATCGCATATAGTCTTCCGTCTCCCCCATGATCCGCTCCAGGTTCGTGATGTCCGCCCAGACATTCTCCGTCTCTAAGGAATGGTTAGCCCCAGGGATGAGCACGCAGGGAATCTTCGCCTCGGCGCACAGCGCCGGAATACGGCTTTTTTCCCGGCCTACCCATGGGTCGGCCCCGCCGGTAAAGACGATCGCGCCGTCCAACGAATACCGGAAGGTTGCCTCCAGCGGCGTATACAAAATCATGCGAATTTTCTCCCGCGCCGGGCTTTCACTGGCGACAGCTGCTGCCGCGATGGTTCCGATGCTTTTCGCGATGAACAAGACTTCCTCATACTCAGATAAGTCTATGTCCTTCAGCATTTCCCTGGACTGCGTAATCGCAATCTGCACCGACAGAGCCATCTTGCCCTCATCCCCCTTGGCTTTTTCCGGAAAGCCCGAGAAGGAAAGCACCTTCACTTCATATCCATGCGCGGCCGCCAATTTTCTGCTGTAATACAACAACGGCTTATCCGCCGTATACCCGATGCCCGGGAAAAATACCGCCAGTTTACTCATAAATCTCTCCTTCTCTGCCAGTGTGACAGGGGACGGGCCTCTGTCACATTTTCTGACAGGGGACGGTTCTGTGTCATAAAAGCTGACAGGGGACGGGCCTCTTTCATAGAATCTTGGGGATAAAAGGCTTCTCCCAACTCTTCTATTTGCAGATCATACCACATCTAAAGAAAAGCGTCCATAAGGAACAAATCAAAAAAGGCCTGCCCTTGAAGTAAAAGTGGCAGGCCTCGCTCTTCTTAAGCACCTGACGGGTTTGGGCCACGTTTTGCTTAATGCGAGTGGTTTCAAAAAATAGGGATCCGCCTCAGCAGATCCCCATCTTTCATCTTGGCCGGATAATGTAGTTCCATCCTTCCGCCGTTCCTATGTATTCAATAGAAAAGCCTGGCTTCCAGCTTCCTGTGTCATCCTTCTCGCTCGTTTGAGGAGCAGGTTGAAAGACAACCGGAAGATTTGAGTTTGTTGCAGCAATATCAGAGCTGTAGTTCGACGCTTTATCATCTCTGGCTGCACCGTTTCCCGCTTCGCCAACTTCTTGTCCCAATCCAATCAAATTCACGACCGTCAGGCCATCTGCCGCCATCCTGCCATTCTTCGTTCCGGAAAAATCGCAGAACAGCCTGTGCCGGATTTCCTTCCATCTGAAAGTTCCCACCGGCAGGTGCGAAACATGAATTTCGATCTGAGCCGTGTCCGCCAGTTCTTGCAGCGCGTGCTTCAAAAGCCGATCCTGTGAATCGTCCGTGCCCATGCGGTCACAGACCACATACAAGCGCTTCGCGCTAGAAAAAGTAGGCTGGCCTACGCACTGCCACCACCGGGCCACGCTCGCTCCGACCATCTCAAATCCTTCTTTTCCTGCTTGATCCGCCAGGGAGATGGTGACAAACGCGGTCTCCTCGTCCGCGCTTCTCATCTCCACAGAAAGAACCGGCTCGCCGGCCTTCAGAAAATCCGCGGCCGTTTGATTGATAAAGCGAAACTGCTCTTCCTTATTCAGGCGCAGGTCACCCATCTGGATCATCTTCTGGTTCTGAAGCTTGCGGTATCCCAGCGTGCCAAGCGCCCGGGAGACAATGTTCTGGCTTACGGTTATTCCGTAATTTTCCAGTTCGGTGGCGATTCTTCGAAGCCCCCAGGTCGTCCATAAAAGCGGCGTTCCTTCTTCATTCTGCCGTATGATTTCTTCAATCTTATCATACAGCTCCGGATTCTTTTGCCTGGCGCTTTTACGACCTGCGCCCGGCCTTCGAACGCGGCCCGGCCCGCCAACAGCCAGCTCTTCTTCCTCTGTGGAAGCGATTTCAGCTTTGCCCGCAGCAATCGTATTGCGCGCGGATCCGGTTACCTCATTGACAAACGATATACCGCCGCGTCCAAGAACGACCGCCGCGCTGCCATACAGCATCCGGCGCTGTCTTTCATCCAGGTAAGGCCCCATATCCAACAGGATCTGTCTCACCGCATTTTTCGTCTCTAAACTAACAGCCATTGGTCCTCTCTCTTTCTAGCTAAGCTGACAGGAAGGTTTTATCGTATCCTTACGGCCTTTGTGTTACGTTTAAACCGTATTTATTCGCGCTATGGATTACGGTTATTCCGTAATAATTCTTCGTATGCTAAATTATACGGTTAAACCGTAACTATATTCTGCCGATAATTACGGTTTAATCGTAATTATTAAAGTGATTATCCCGTTGTTTGCAATTCTGAGTGTACTTGCATCGCGGGTATTTGCATTTTTCATCTACCCGGCCTACGTTTATTCCGTAATCTGTTCTTGTATGTATTACGGTTATTCCGTAATTATTGCGTGTCTGCGAATTACGGTTAAACCGTATTGCCAGGCTCTGTGCAGTTACGGTTATTCCGTAGCCTCTTCTTGCCATTAATTCCGTTCATTCCGTAATCTAACCAACAATTATGCTATCTATTCTACAAGCTATGCCTGCTGGCGTTTACGGTTATTCCGTAATTTTGCTATACGGTTTTTCCGTAACCCTGTTGTTCTGTTATTACGGTTATTCCGCAGTTTCCGTTTGCTCGAAGCTTCTGTTCCCATTATTCCGTAGTTGCCGTTTGCCTGAGATTGCGATTAATTCGTATTTAATGGTGCCCTCCGTTACGGTTATTCCGTACTACGCAGAACAAGGCGTTACGATTATTCCGTAATTGCCGGCGCCGTCTATTACGGTTTCTCCGTATTCAGCAGCATTGCAAATTACGGTTTAACCGTACTATGTGAGCAAAGAAATTACGGTTATTCCGTAATTATGCTACAGAAAACCATTCCGGTTATTCCACACTCTCTGAAGGTATTTTCCTTTTGTCCCTCTTTCATTCCCTGCGTCAATCCTCGTAGAGTCCAATACCGGATATTCTAATCGCTCAAGTAATTACGGTTTACTCGTATATTGTATTATGTTTTAACCGTAATTTCAAGTTTTTTCTGAATACTACCACGTACGCCTCATGAACTGAACGTTACTATTCACGGGTCGGGTAGCAACCTTAAAAGTCAGGGCCGGCAAGAGACAATTTTTGCCAGGACACGGTAAACTGGTTCCAAAGTCAAGGACTATTTTACGACAGTTCCACAGCACACTAAGACGCCGATGAGACAACTGCATTATGGCGTCGGACACCTGCGCGACAGTCCGGCCATCTATGCTCTTTAACAGGTTCTTGGGCAAAAC
>JAFVBO010000121.1 GCA_017479935.1 Lachnospiraceae bacterium | reverse complement strand
GTTTTGCCCAAGAACCTGTTAAAGAGCATAGATGGCCGGACTGTCGCGCAGGTGTCCGACGCCATAATGCAGTTGTCTCATCGGCGTCTTAGTGTGCTGTGGAACTGTCGTAAAATAGTCCTTGACTTTGGAACCAGTTTAGCAGCCCACTCTTCCAAGCCCAGCATGCGGGGAAAAGAGCAAGAAAAGAAGAAATTCCCCGCCCGCAGCCCACTTTTCCAAGCCCGGCATGCGTGGAAAAAAGCAAGAAAAGAAGAAATTCCCCGCCCGCAGCCCACTCTTCCAAGCCCAGCATGCGGGGAAAAGAGCAAGAAAAGAAATAATTCCCCGTCCGAAGCCCAATTCTCCAGAACAAGAGGGGTCCACCCCTCCTGGTTCCATACCATAAAAACTGACCACGCTTGCTTCGCAGCTGCTCATCCAGCTTTCCACAAATAACGTTTCACATTATAAAATGTTCAACTATTTGACCACCAAACAGAACATTTCCACCTCAAGAATCTTTAAAACAAGCATATTTCACAAACATAACTGTGCAATCTACCCAAATCTCGAATCTCGTGCCTCCCCTACTTGACAAAAGAAGACGGCAAATTTATACTGACTGCGTAACTGTACGTGAAACGTTATACGCCATAACTCCAAAACCAACACCCTGCGAGGGCGATGACTATTACAGTCGCGCTCATCGAAAACAAGATGGGGAGCGTCTTGTTTTTCGCACGGGGCAAACGTAACTACTCAGCAGCACAGGTCCCAGGCCATCCGCCTGCGGCGTATGTCGCGCCTTTGGCGCGTATGCCTGGGACTGTCGTGGTGGGGGGAGCCACCACGACATATGCTTAAAAAACATGGAAAAGTGGCTGCAAGCAGCCATTTCCCATTGTTTTTAAGCATACTCGTGCTGAGTAGTTACAGGCAAACACTTTTCTGGAACAGATGCCAAAGTCCGATCGTAGTCGCTTACGCACAGAGAACAAGTGCCTGGTGGTTAAGCGATACCATTGGAAAATGAAAAGGTTGGCATCTCACAAGGGAGGAACTATGAATAAGAACGTACGTATTCTTTTATCCGTTCTGCTCTGCCTGTCCCTGCTGTCTGGCCTTGCGGCCTGCGGCGGCAACGGAGAGAATTCCGGGAGCGCGGCGGCGGATATCGTAAACGGAGATTTTGAGGATGTGAGCGGCGGCGCGTGGGTCGGCTGGACCCGCAAGGACGCGGCTTTCAACTTCCGCGGCGTTGTGGACACCGAGAAGGTGAACGGCGTTGTCATGGAAAAGACCGGCAATTACTACTTCTGTGGTACGGCCGGCGGCAACCCGCCCATGCGCGGCACGCTGACCAGCGATGTATTCAAGCTGGGCGGAAACGGCTTTATCACCTTTAAGATGGGCGGCGGCAAGAACACCGACAAGGTGTATGTCGAGTTCTTTGAAGAGGGCAAGGATGCCGCCATCGCGAAGGTCGCGAACGAAGATTGCGACGGCGTATTCATCACCGAGCACCTGATGACCAAGGTGGTGGATCTTTCCGCTTACGTCGGAAAGAACATCTACATCGTCGTAACCGATAACGACGACGGCAACGATCTGTCCTACGTGAACTTAGACGCGTTCAAGGTCTGCACGACCGATGAGGAAGTGGCAGCGGCGCGCGCTGAGCACGACAGACAGGTGGAAGAATTTGGCGAGAAGCCGTTCGAAGAGGACGAGACTTCGAACACCATCACAAACGGCGGCTTTGAGACCGGCGACCTGACCGGATGGATGATCCTGGACGGCACCGCGCTGACCCGCTCCGCCATCGTTCCCACGAGCCAGTACTACTGGACCGACCGTGCGGTATACGGTGATGGCGAGTATTATCTGGACGGCAGCAACAACGGCGCGATCCAGGAGAGCTTAACCGGCGCGATCCGCTCCACGAAGTTCACGCTGGGCGGCGACGGCTACATCACCTTCATGATGGGCGCCGGAAACGGCGGCTCCTACGTGGCGCTGTGCGACGGCAACACGGATGAAGAGCTGATCAAGGTGACGAACACCTACTTCAGCGATCCGGCCCTGGCGCTGACCCTTCTTCGTATGTACATGGATGCTTCCGAGTACATCGGCAAGGTTGTTTACTTAAAGGTTGTTGACGCCAACGATGGTTCTAACGGCGGCTTCGCATTCATCAACGTAGACGATTTCCGCGTCTCTCTGACGGCGGATGAAGTGGCGGCCCTGGAAGTGGAGCAGATCGAGAAGATCCAGAACGAGACCTACACCTCCGCGTCCTACGACGATCTGGGCTCCTTACGCAACTACTACAACAATTATCCTTACCCCGTACCGCTGCAGTCCCTGGCCATCTCCTCTTATGCCGAGAACCAGGTGGTGGATTGCGGAACCGTGGATCTGACCGCGTTTATCAAGGACGCTGGCGCTACCTTCGGAACCGAAGCGGTCGAAGTAGCCATCGAGAAAGTCGCGTTTGACGGCGCGGAATTCACCGAAGGCTTTGACAAGTTTGACATGACCAAGCCCGGCTACTATCAGGTAACCTACGGCGCTTCCTACGAGGATAAGACGGCGCAGGCCACCTTCACCGTGGTGGCGATGGACGGCAAGGCTTCCGTGGCCAACGGCGGCTTTGAGGCCGGCAACCTGGCAGGCTGGAAGGTCTTAACCGAAGGCTGGAGCGTGGTCGAAGGCCAGCCGGCCGGCGTCATCTCCGCCGAGTCCTACTGGGGCGAGGCTCTGCCTTACAACCAGGCTGGCATGTATCACCTGGATGGTTGGAACACCGGCTTAGAGGAAGGCGCGACCTGGCAGATCCAGTCCACGAACTTCGTTCTTGGCGGATCAGGCTTCATCTCCGTGCGCATGGGCGGCCATGCGGCAGCTGTACATGTGTACAAGGCTGACGGAACCGAGATCGGTTACTACGTGCAGAACCGCTTCAACGATGCCAACTTCCCGAACGTCGGCAAGGGCGGATCCTGGGCCGATATGGGAACCTACGTGATGGATCTGTCCGCATACGTAGGCGAAGAGCTCTACATCGTCCTGGCCGATGAGCAGGTGGACGGTTGGGCGCAGGCCTTCTTCGATGAGGTCGTCACCTTCTACGAAACCGCTCCGGATTACGCGAACATGGCGGATCCTGTGAAGGACGGCGGCACTGCCGAGGACATCACGATCGCATGGCAGCTGGCGGAGAACCAGAAATAAGACGTAACTTTGGCAACAGGCCGGGGGCATTTGTTTAGCTCCCGGCTTTTTTGGAAATGGAGATTGATATGAACAAATGGATAAGCAAAGGAGCAGTCCTGCTTCTCTTGGCCATTCTGGCCGCGACGTTTAGCGCCTGCGGCGGGGACGCCCACAAAAAAGATCTCTTGATGCACCTTTCCTTTGACGAGGGAAGCGGACTTACCGTGAAGGATTCCTCCGGAAACCTCCCGGATACCGAGATGAACTATGGCTTCTCCCACGCAACCTACATGGAAAGCCAGGATCCGCAGTGGAGAAACACCGGCATAAGCGGCGGGTGCCTTTTGTTAGATGGTTCGACCACTTATGTATCTTACAACCGAAACGACATCACCGTGGAGGGAAAAGCCTTTACGGTGCAGGCATGGATCGCGCCTCGTATGTTTGAGTGGGATGACCCGAACGCGGCGGACAACGGCACCGACGCGCCGACCGGCATCATCAGCCAGTCCAACAAGAGCAAAAACCAGGGCTTTATCCTGGGCTATGAGCGCTTCGGGCGTCTCACCTTCCAGGTGGGAACCGGGGATGACTGGCTGACTGTGTGGAGCAACGGCGACAACGTCAAGCGCTACGAATGGAACCTGGTCACGGCTACCTTTGACGCGGAGGCCGGCGAGATGGCGCTGTATTTAAACGGCGAGCTGATCGGTTCCCGTTCGGTTCCGACGGATGCACAGATTGTCGGCGCAAACCGCGCGTCCCTTCTGGTGGGACGAAACGGTGAGGCGGAGCGTCTGACGGCCGGGTACTTAAACGTGGCCAGTGGCTACATCGATGAAGTAAAGCTCTACAGTACCGCACTTACCGAGAAAGAGATCGCGGACTATTACAAGAGCGTGAACGTGCCTGCGATCGAGTTCTCCGAGATCTGGCTGCAGAACATCTTAGGCGGTGACTACACCAGACCGCAGTTCCACGGCGGGCCTTATCAGTTCTGGATGAACGAGCCCCACGCGCCTGTATACTATAACGGCAAGTATCATCTGTTTTACCAGGCGAACATGACTGGCGCTTACTGGCGGAACATCTGCTGGGGCCACCTGGTGAGTGACGATATGGTGAACTGGAAGCCTGTGAAAGAGGCTATCGTTCCCACGGAAAACT
Source organism: Lachnospiraceae bacterium (assembly GCA_017479935.1). Lineage (GTDB taxonomy): Bacteria > Bacillota > Clostridia > Lachnospirales > Lachnospiraceae > RGIG5021. The sequence goes on along the minus strand of JAFVBO010000121.1, from coordinate 8,742 downwards.
CGGTGGTGCCGGACGGCGTGTGGTCTGGCGGCGCGACGCTTGACAAAAACGGCGTTCCGCTGCTGTTCTTCACGGCCGGAAACGACAGCTTCGGAAAGGTGCAGGGCCTCATTTCCAATCAGAACATTGGCGTGGCATGGCCGGCCGATCTGTCGGACCCTGAGCTGACAGAATGGGTGATCGGCGACGAACTGGCTATCATCCAGAAGGCCGGAGAGGGCCGCCCGGGCGAGTTCCGCGATCCGCATATCTGGAAGGAAGGCGATACCTGGTGCATGCTGATCTGCTCTGGAGCCAGAGGCTCTAAAGGCGGCAGTGCGCTGCTTTATACCACCGACACGCTGGAGTTAAAGGACGGCAAGGTGGAGATGAACTGGCAGTACAAGGGACCGGTTTACGAGATGCAGAACCAGTCTGCTCTGTATGGCACCTCCTGGGAGCTGCCCATCATCCTGCCGGTGACGAACGAAGCCGGCACCATCACCAAGTACTTCTTTGAAATTTCCCCGGCACCTGCCAGCATCGCGGATAACAAGGTATACTACTGGCTTGGCGATTTCGACCTGGAAACCGGAAAATTCACCCCGGATGAAGCCTTCCAGGGCGAGCCGCACCTTCTGGACTACGGCCCGAACGTGTTTACTGGCCCCAGCTGCCTGGTAGATCCGGTGAGCGGCAACATCTACATGTTCAGCATCATGCAGGATCAGCGTGGTGCCGCGGAGCAGGGTGCTTCCGGCTGGGCGCACACGGTGGGTCTGGCCAGACGGATCTGGTTAAACGACGAGGGAACCGATCTTTGCATCGAGCCCATCGAAGCGCTGCACACGCTCGAGGAAAAGGTTCTGATCGATCAGACGGATCTGACTCTGGAAGCGGCCAACGAAGCCCTGTCGGCCGTGAAGGAAGACATGCTGTACCTGTGCCTGGACGTGGATGTCAGCAAGGCGGACACGTTTACCTTATCGCTCCTGCAGGGCGGCAAGTGGGATGCCACCCGCTTTACCTACGAAAAGGCCAGCGGAACCATTAACGGCCGTACGGAAAACAAGGGACAAGGCGCAAAAGCCAGCTCCGTATCCGGCGTGCTGACCGATGGCGACGGCATCTTAAGCTTTGAAGTGTACGTAGACCGGTCGCTTGTGGAGGCGTTCTTTGAGGACACTAAGGCCATCAGCCTGCGCGCCTATCCGGAAGAGCGCGATTCCAAGGCCATCAGCGTGGAAGCGGAAGGCGAAGTGACGATCAAGAAGCTGTATGTGGCGGCGATGGGATCGATTTTTGACTGAAATCAGGCTATTGATTAGTTGACAAAAGAGCGGGGGGGTTGATAGGCCCCTCCCGCGTTGCAGTTATATAAAGTGAAAGGTGAATGGCATGAAAAAGAAGGTTATAGTACTTTGTGTATTTTAATTCTGCTCATTCTCGGCATTATATATTATCGCCGTCCGGTAACCATCGAAGAAATATATCCGAAGATCGATTTGTCGGAATGTACGAGAATAAAGGGATCTATTCATGAGGACATAATGGAAAGCTGGGCCTTTTCCCTTAACCCGAAGGACGAGCAATTTGAGGATATGATCGACTTGCTTCGTCTCGGGTCTTTTCGAAGTGGCATTAGGAATATTATACCGTTTGGGACGGGACTTGGAGCACATACGGGCCTGGGCGTTTGCTGGGATATATATGTGTTTTTTGATGATGTGCCTGCTCAGGATGGAAACCAGGAATACGATGCTGATCTGTGGATCGAGAACTGGTTTGGTGATATCAGATTCAATTACACCAGTACGCTAACCAATAAAAGACAGATATGGGAATGCAAGGCTTCGGAGCAGTGGCTTCAGGAAGTGTTAAGTTTAGCAAGGAATTGTCCCCCAAAGCAGAAAATTGACAGTTCACGTACGCCTAATCTGAATACGCAAAAAAACGCACAGGAGGCGCTTAAAAGATTCGTTTCCAATGATACAGAGGGCCTTTATGATATCATTTATGGACCAGAGAGGAATCAGCCACAGACTTTTTCTCAGGACAGAGAAACGGATTATAAAGCGCTTGAGGAATACTTAAATGCAAACGATATAATTATATATAATTATGATTCGGGCGAGGAAAGTGAAGGGCCAGCCGTCTCAAGAGATGTCAGTATGCAAAAAGTGATCATTGCGCACGATATGAGCAATGATCTGTGGATTGTGACAGGAGGCGGATATTGGAGTACAGATCATTACAAGGATGATACAGGCTTGCTGCCTCTGCTTAAAGATAGACATGCAGTAGGCGGAGTTGATGTGGTCGGAGTCGTTTTAAGCAACACAAATGGAAAAATACCAGCATGCATCAGTTCATCAGGATATGTATATGATGGAAATGGGCATCGTCTAACGCTAAAAAATCCATGTAATTCCAATAGCAAAGATGGGGTACTGTTTGAGTTTCAGGATGAACTTTACAAATCAGAGGGCTTCTTAGAAACGAGTTATATGGGATACGGATTTGCCTCTCAGGGAGTTTATGATGCGGATTTTGCAGAGTATCATGGCTTCGCAAGATCTTATTATCTTCATACTGGGAATGATTGCCATATTACTTCACGGACAATAAGCGAAAACGGAATAGTAGCGTCATGGGATCCTGCTTCGAGTGGATGGGAGGTTTATAGTAACGGAAGTTTGGAGTTTTGATAGAACCGTGAAGAATATAAGTTAAAAAAAGATGTCATGGGATGCTTTGAAATGAGCGTTCTATGACATCTTTTTAAACAAGAGATAAAGCGAGAGGCAATATCGGAGCGGGAGATGGCAGGAAGAAAAATGCTTTACATGTTTACTTCCAAGGTCGTTTTCCCACCCGGGAGAAATCGATGACGCACTTGCCCTCTGAAATTCGGACCGGGATTTCGGATTCAAACGGGTAGGTGACAGGGCAGTAATCCTCGCAGTCGAAGTAATGAACCGTCACTACATGGAATTTAGGGTCTACAATCCAGTATTCCCGCACGCCGGCATTCTGGTATTTGTAGAGCTTTAAGAGCATATCTTTCTTGCGGGTGGAGGGAGAGAGAATTTCCACCAGAAGGTCAGGGGCTCCTTCATAGCGGATGTTGTTTTCGTCATCGTCATGGCAGGCGACAACCAAGTCTGGCTGCAGTATGGTGTAGTTGTCCTTGTCCAGGCGGACATCGAAGGGAGACAGGAAAACCTGGCAGGGTATGCCGTGGAGATCCGCACATTCCCGGAACAGAAGGTACATATCCCCCAGGATCATCTGGTGTTCCCGCGAAGGAGCGGCCATGTCGTAGAATACGCCGTCAATCAGTTCGACACGCTTTTCGTCCGGGAGGGCATAGTAGTCTTCCAGCGTGTATTTTTTAGGCTTCTGTGCTGCGCCGTATGCAGCGGCTGGTTCGCAGACCGTGGCAGGGGTTTTATAGAACCCGTACGTGTTTCTATGTTTCTCTTCCTCATCATGCAGGACCTTTGCGATGGCATCCAGGGTATCTTTTCGCGGCGCTTTGGTGGTGCCCCCGAATATCTTCTGTATAGTGCTTAAGGGGACCCCGGAGGCCTGGGAAATCATTTCCGCGGTAAGGCCGAACTCCGTCTTTTTCTTTTTCATTTCTTCAATCGTCATGACATTTCTTTCCTTTCTGCGGGTGTTTCACATAGCTTCTACGTGGCAAGCGTACTTCAGTAAGCTGGCTACGAAACGGCTATTTCACATATCCAAATTATAGCCGAAAGAAAGAGGCTTGTCAATGGAAAATGCCACAAAACAGCAGATAAAAACCCTTAAAACAGTCATTGAAGCCTGAAATGGATGTAACATGGAAAAACTGGTTGTAATGGGATTTCTGAAGGGGACGGAAGGACTTGTGTCATAAAACAAGCCATGAAAGAGGAAGAATTGACAGGCTTCTATTAGAATGTTACAATCACGACAAATGCATAAAAACCTCAACAATTCATGACCAATCATGAAAATAAAAAAAAATCACGATAAATCCTTATAATTGAAATGAAGACAAGAGAAGAAGCTTTGACTTTCGGCCTGTCCTTTCCGGACACCTACGAGGACGCGCCGTTTAAAGACACAAACTGGCAACTGGTGCGGGTAAAAGGGAGCAAAAGCGCCTTTTTATGGATCTATGAGCGAAACGGGCTCGTGAACCTGAATGTGAAGGTGAGCGAAGCGTGGCGGGATTTCTGGCGGGACGCCTACGCATCCGTGCTTCCGGGGTGGCACATGAACCGGGAGCACTGGAACACCATCTTGCTGGATGGAAGCGTTCCGGACGCGGATATCAAGCGAATGATTGCGGAAAGCTATGCGATCATATCCGACAGCCCTACGAAACGGATCTACGAGGCAGTGAAAAAAATCCCGAAAGGCTGTGTAGCTACCTATGGGCAGGTGGCGGAGATGGCCGGGGATAAGAAAATGGCCCGGGCGGTCGGAAACGCCCTGCACAAAAACCCGGATCCGGACGGAATTCCCTGCTATCGCGTCGTCAATTCCAAGGGAGAACTGGCGGGGGAATTCGCCTTCGGCGGCCCCGGCGCGCAGGCGGCGCTTTTGGAGGCGGACGGCATCTGTGTGGTGGACGGCAGGGTGGATCTTGGAAAGTATGGAATCTGAAGGGGACGTGTGACAGAAGGTGACAGGGGACGGGTCTGTGTCACAAAATCTGACAACTGTCAGTTTTGTGACACAGGCCCGTCCCCTGTCACCTTTCCGCCCTCTGTCACCTTCGCACAATTCCTGTACATTTCCCATAAAAATGTTGTGCTCTTTGACCACCTACGCCGCCACTTTAACCACCTACGAGGGAACTATTGCAATTCGAAATCAAAACAGATAGGCTGATGATGCAACATAAAACGTGCAGCGAAACAGCACCGCCGCCGTTTCCCACAGAAAAAAAGGAGGAGAAAACATTGAAAAACTCGAGAATTTGGTCGGGCTTCTCAACGCTCTTCGCATCGCTTCTGGTGATCAGCCTTCTGGGGCAGAACCTTGCGATGGAGAACGCAAGCTACATCAACAGCGCGCTGGGCGTCAGCACCAGCAAGCTGGTGGATATCGAAGCGGGCGAAGCTGTCGACACCACGTACTACAAGAGCCAGTTTGGCGACTTTGATGATCCTGCCGCTCTGCAGAAGCTTCTTGCTGCCGAGTACGAGCAGAACATCAACGAGATGCGCGAGGGCGCAGCGCTTCTCATGAACGAGAAGAACACCCTGCCGCTCACCGATGCGGTCCGCATCTCCGTATTCGGACATGCCGCCGTGGATCCCGCGTACCAGTCCAACTCGGCCGGTACCAAGGTTACCAACGAGACGGAAAATGCCGTTACGCTGAAGATGGCGTTAGAGGCTGCCGGGTTCGTGGTAAACCAGGAGCTGTGGGATGGCATTGCGGCCGGCGAAGCCAAGCGCGGTGAGTTAAACTCCAGAGGCCGTATGTCGGTCAACGGTTCCGCCAAGGGATCGGAAGAGAATAAGGCTTTCTACGAAGCCCTCACCGGCACCTTCGCGAACGACTACAAGGACGCGGCCATCGTCATGTTCGCCCGTCAGGGTGCTGAAGGTACCGACCTGAAGATGAAGGATGAGGACGATGAAGGCGGAGCCACCGGTTACATTTCCTCTCTGGCGCTGCACAAGAACGAGCGCGACCTTTTGGAGATGGTCCGCGCGAACTTTGACAAGGTTGTCGTTCTCTTAAACAGCCCGAACCAGATGGAAGTGCACGAGATCGAGCCCTACGCGGACGCGATCCTGTACATCGGCTTCCCCGGACACCAGGGCTTTACCGGCGTAGCGGAAATCCTGCGCGGTACCGTGAACCCTTCCGGCAAGCTGGTTGACACCTATGCCACGAGCTCCCTGTCCGCACCGGCCGTTGTGAACTCCGGCACGGACACCCCTACGTTCCTGAACCTGGACTACATGCATGAGAAGATCGGTACGGCGGAAAATGCCGATTACATGTCCTTCCAGGCGGAAAACATCTACATTGGATACCGTTATTATGAAACCCGTTACGCGGACGCCGTCATGGGCAAGGGAAATGCCTCCGGCGCGGCCGGCGCTTCCTATGGCGCTGCCAGCTGGAAGTACGCGGATGAAGTGCAGTATCCGTTCGGCTACGGCCTTTCCTACACCACCTTCGAGCAGACGATTGACAAGGTGGAGATGGACAATGACACCATCACCGTGACTGTCACCGTGAAGAACACCGGAAACGTCGCCGGTAAGAGCGTGGCGGAAATCTACGCGCAGACTCCTTACGGCGCTTACGAAATTGAGCACAAGGTGGAGAAATCCGCCATCCAGCTGGCCGGCTTTGCGAAGACGAAGCTCCTGGCCGCCGGAGAATCCGAAACCCTGACGATTACGATCGACAAGTACCTGCTTGCCAGCTACGACAGCACGGCTCACAATGGCGAGGGCGGCTACATCCTCTCCGAGGGCGACTACTACATCGCGCTGGGCGACGACTGCCACGATGCGTTAAACAACGTGCTGGCAGCCCAGGGCTACACCACGGCCGATGGCATGACCGCCGACGGCGTGGCCGCGAAGGCTTATCGTTTCAGCCAGAGCTTTGACGATCAGAAGTACCGCACCGGCGCAAACGGCGTCATCGTCAGCAACCAGTTTGAAGAGTGCGACTTAAACTACTGGATCCCGAATGCAGCCAAGTACATCACCCGTAACGACTGGGAAGGCACCTTCCCGGTAGCCCAGACCCAGGTGAACGTCACCGACGCGATGCTGGATGTTCTGGACGGCGAGTGGTACGTGAAGCCGGAAGGCGCTCCTACGTATCAGGAAGTGGCAGACCGCTTCGAGAAGGACAGCGGCCTCACCCTGGTTATGATGAAGGACGTTCCTCTGTCTGACCGTGAGACCTGGGAGAAATTCATCTACCAGTTAACCGTTGATGAACTGCCCGCGGCGACGGCTGAGAGCTTTACCTGCCCGGCGGTCGGCGACCTGTCTCCTTCCTTCAAGGTTGGCGATGGTTGTGACTCGGTCGGCGGTTCCATCACCCGGACCGTGAACGGCGAGGAAGTGAAGACCGCGACGGCCCGTTATTGCTCTAACCCGATCATGACCGGTACCTGGAACGTGGATATCTACACGGGCCGCGGCACCATGATGGGCGAGGATGGCCTGTGGTCCGGGTTCATGATCAACTACAACGTTGGTAACGACCTTCACAGAACGCCTTTCGGCGGCAGAAGCTTTGAGTACATGTCGGAGTGCCCGACCATGAACTACCTGGCTGCCATCCCGCAGGTGGAAGCGACCGAGAAGACCGGTTCCCATGCGGCTCCCAAGCACTTTGTCGGCAACGATCAGGAATTCCATCGCGAAGGCGTGATCTGCTTCTTCACCGAGCAGGCATTCCGCGAAGGAAACCTTCGTGCCTTTGAAGGATCCGTCCGCGTGGCCAAGTCCGGCGGTATCATGCAGTCCTTCGAGCGTCTGGGCCTTCGCTGGTCCTCCGCAAGCTACGCTATGAACACCCAGGTTCTGCGGAACGAATGGGGCTGGACCGGCGCCATCGACACCGACGCAGCCGGCGCCCGCGGCGAGTTTGACGACCATGTCGGTTACAAGAACCACTCGGCGGAAGTTCTGGCGGCCGGCACCCAGGAATGGTGCTTAGACGGTTCCTACGGCCATGGCAAAGCCATTGTTAAGAGAGCCCAGGAAGAGGATGACGGTCACCTGATGGAGCTCCTTGTGGACGCAGCCATCAGCTGGGAGTACGCGATCAGCCGTTCCAACATCATCAACGGCATGTCCGCGACGGCGAAGGTTGTCCAGGTGACGCCTGAATGGCAGACGCAGCTGCGGCACACCGTGATCGTGCTCGGTGTCCTGGCGGCGCTGTGCTTCGTGATGCTGATCGCTTCGAAGCTGAAGAAGAAGGCCTGATAAGCGGAAAGGAGAACGAGAGATGAAAAAGAAAGGTTTAGGTTTTTACTTTGCGGCCTGCGCCGCGATCCTGACCATTGTCACGCTGGTGCTGCTGTTTGTATACAGCGGACGGGGCGGCGCCGTGCAGAACACCGTATACATCGCTCTGGTGGCAGCCCTTGTGTGTGAGGCATCGCTCCTTTTGGGCGAGAAGCCTTGGTCGGATTTCGCCGGGATCATCGCCGGCGTCCTGACGGCTTACGCTACCGTGACGGTCGTGGGAGACGGCCTCTGGAACATCGCGGAAAGCATCAACGGCATCCGCATGATCGGTATCCCGGAGCTGGCCGGTATGAACTACACGCTGGTCGGCATCGGCCTGGTATCTATCCTGGCTGTGACCTTCGCAAGCTTCGCGAAGAAGGAGAAGGAAGCGTAAAAAGAAATAAGCGTTCATGAAATAAGAGGCAGGCAAATCCGGCGGGTTTGCCTGCCTCTTGCAACCAGCGTTAACATTTCAGGCATATAAATGTTCGGTTTGGTTGGTAGACATGGGTATGCCTTGCAATTATAATGATGTTAAAAATAATTGCAAAGGTGAGAAACATATGAGAAAATACTACTTAGACAATATCCGATGGGTAACTGTAGTTTTGGTTGTCATTTATCATGTGCTTTACATGTATAATGGCGAAGGCATTCTCGGAGGAGTTGGAAAGATTACTTCTCTTGATGTGCAGTATTACGACATTTTCCTATATGCGGTCTATCCATGGTTTATGCTTCTGTTATTCCTTGTATCGGG
>JAFVBO010000120.1 GCA_017479935.1 Lachnospiraceae bacterium | reverse complement strand
TCCTCATCGTCCTCGCGCACGTCCATGCTGTTCAGCATTTCCAGGAGCGTTGCGAAGTTCTGTTCATTCTCCGGCGCTTCATAGTGGATATAGCCGATCAGCGCGGTATAGAGCAGCGTTTCCGCTTATAGTGATAGGTAACCCTTTGATACGATCTCCGGGTTTTCCCCCACTTCACACCGGACATGCGACTTTCACCGCATCCGGCGTTCCATCGATTGTTTTCACAAGCATTTAATCAGTCACCAAAATTGCGTCTTAATCTATTGCCGCCAGACCAGCCTGCTCTCGCAGTCTGTTTACTTTTGACACCTGCTTTTTCGTCATGTTGAGCGTTTTGGTTAAGGCTTTGAGCTTTGCCGTGTCTGTTGTTTCCAACAGCGGCAGATACCTGTAGTGCAGGAGAGTCATGTTTTGATAGCGCTCCTGACCGCCCTCAGACTTTGGCTTTTTCAGCCAACAGGCGATTTCGGATGCACTTCCGAATTCCTCTCCGCTGACCGCACATTTTCCGCCTTGGGCAGAGAACAATGAAATCCTGCTGTCGGCGTATTCCGTGCTGTGTCCGCCCGATGCCATCGACCGTAATCCTTCAAGAACGAATGGGTTCAATCGGAGATTCGTGTGTATTGGCTTTCTGCCTTCTGCCGTGTAGCTACATACGGCAGACCGCTTCGAGTGTGGTATCTTGTTTTTCACGAATGCAAGCGGATAGATCGGCTGATCGATCCCGGCAACATATCGCACCATTTTCGATCTCCCGTATCGTTCCTTCTCCGTCTGGGTCATAGTTCCACCCTCGCGTTGAAGCCTGCACCCTTTCTCAGAATTCAGCCTGTTGGTAAGAACGGTCATTACCTGCCTGTGGATGATCCTGCAATCAAGGCTGATACAGGTGGCGATCTCGAAATAGTTCTGGATACCCATCACCATCGAGTTGTAAGTCCGGATTTCTCCTAACGGCGTTTTGCCTTCGGATGGTCTGGCAATTCTTTTCGCCTGTTCCACGAGTTTTTCCCGCTCTATTCCAAACTTCTTGTCACATATGTGGGATTGCACAGTGTATTTCTTCGCTTTCTGTCTGACCCGTATCTTGAATCCGAGGAATTCCGAATAGCGTTTTCTTACATTCACTGTCCGTGTTTTCTCCGGGGATACTTCAAGCCGCAGTCTTTCTTCAAGCCACTGCGTTACAGCTTCCATCGTCTTCTCAGCGTCATCCTTCGAGCGGCAGAAGATTCTGAAGTCATCCGCATATCTGACGATATACATTTCCTTCAGATTTGTGCTCTTCATGGCTCTGTACCCATGGCTCTTATCGAACACCTCGTTTTTACCGATCGTCCTGTATCTTCCATGGGATACGGCTACCGGATTGTTCTGCCATTGGCTTTCTACCCAGTGATCCAGTTCGTTCAGCACGATGTTTGCCAGTAGCGGCGAAATGATGCCGCCCTGTGGCGTGCCTTTGTTAGGAAGGATAGTAGTGCCGTCGGGCATCCTGATCGGTGCCGTCAGAATCCGCTTTATTACAAATATCAGCTGTTTGTCCCTGATTCCCATTGCCCATATCTGTTTGATCAGCTTGCTGTGATTCACGTTGTCGAAAAAGCCCTTTATGTCGAACTCAATGACATAGTGAAGATGCGTCACCTGCATCAGCGAATAAGTCCTTGCTATGGCGTGCTCCGCCGAACGATTCGGTCGGAAACCATAGCTGTTATCGCTAAACTGAGCTTCACAGATCGGTTCCATGGCCTGCTTAATACATTGCTGTATCAGCCTGTCCCAGATGCAAGGGATGCCGAGCGGCCTCGTTTTGCCGTTCGGTTTCGGGATGTCTTTGCGTCTGACCGGTTTGGGCCGGTAGCCGTGCCGACTCCCTGTGACAATAAACCTCACTTTCTCCACGACCTCCTCGGGAGTCCTGCTCCCGATGTCCGTGATGTTTCTGTTGTCTGTGCCTGCCGTGTAACTTCCTCCGTTGGTCTTGATGTTCCGATAAGCAAGCAGGATATTTTCGCGCCGCAGGATGATCTCCATCAGGTTTGTAAATATTTCCCCGTTCTTGCTTTTTCGGTAAAGCTCATCAAAGACCGGTTGCATGCCGTAATACTCTGCATGCCGAAGGTCGTCAACACATAGACTCTTTGCTTCTCCTGGCATAAGGCATCACCTCCTCTCAGAGAGTGACCCTTTTGGTCTTACTCGAATCCTTATCTTGGACTGAATAATGCCTGCTTAGACCAACCGACTGGTGACCATCCCTCTTTCCCCCATTACAGGGGCTGTCATAGGTTCGATCACGGCTTTTCAGCACCGGTTCACCTGCTTATTGTTCTTCGTCAGGCTATTCCTTGCGGAACCCGGTACCTTTCCACGTTCCGATAGTTCTATCTGTGCATACGCGCCTTTAGGTTCCCACTATAGTCCTGTCGGCTTGCCTGTGCCTGTAACACAGCATGGTCGTTCATAGGAAAAATTTTTACTAAACCACACCGACTGCGCTTTAACGCACCCCGGTATTTCTACCGGGTCTTCTTTTAGACCTGTACATTCGCGGGTTCGTCAGTCCGCCCGCCAAGGCGAACATTCTAACCATGGGCGTCTTGTAGACCCTTGGCTTATAGGCAGCACACCCCACCTCTGGGGCGCTTTCGTCGACATTTGATGCCGATACGGCTGCTCTCGGCCGTTGTCGTGGGGCTTCATACAAAAGCCTTTACAGCTGATGCATGCCCACCGAGGGCAGGCGTTTCAGGGCGTTACCCCATCATTCCACCTGTCAAACTATCAGTTATCCACGCAACATACGTTGCGTGTCCGCCAGCTTCTTACCGCTGGCGAACGTGTCGCACTCGTCCAGAATTCATCACCGGCTTTCCCGTCGCCCTTGGTATTGGCAATCAGAGCAGTGACGAGCTTCAGGATGTCCTTTTCGCTGTGGATATAGGCAAAGGGGTTATAATGCTGTGACTTGCCAAAATTGATCGTGTTGAACACGCG
>JAFVBO010000119.1 GCA_017479935.1 Lachnospiraceae bacterium | reverse complement strand
GTTTTGCCCAAGAACCTGTTAAAGAGCATAGATGGCCGGACTGTCGCGCAGGTGTCCGACGCCATAATGCAGTTGTCTCATCGGCGTCTTAGTGTGCTGTGGAACTGTCGTAAAATAGTCCTTGACTTTGGAACCAGTTTATTTTAAGGTTACAATTCACGGGTCGCCGACCCGTGAATTGTAACCAATTTTTCTGCTCTCCCTATATCAAGAACTCTTCCAGCTTGACAGAACCCCCAAAAAGTGCTTTAATGGTAAAGCTAACAGCAAGGGCTTGTACCGGTTTCGACGGGGATTTTGAAGTTCTGGCAGCCATCTGCGGACCGTGACCGCATATCAAAACGGAAATTAAAAATAAACGCTAACGATAACTTAGCATACGCAGCGTAAGCTGCTGTCGGTCTGACGCACTCACACGTCAGGTAGCCGGCATCATGATGTGAGAAACGACACGCAGTAAGCTTTGCCTGCGTGGGCGTATCATGAAGCTACTGAAAGGCAGATCCTGTTCGCCGGAGCTGCACGGAGGGAATGTCAAATGACGAACTGTGATGGGAGATACCGGAATGGATGGGTTTTCGGACAGGGGTTCGACTCCCCTCAGGTCCATAAGAGCGAAAGAAAAACAGTGCGTTACACGACGCGCTGTTTTTCTTTTGCTCATTTTTCAAGACGCTTCCAGACTATAAATGCAAATCATGCACGAAACAGGGGATGCGTAGGGTATTTCCAACCGCAGGCAATTCACGAGCGCATTTAGCGGAGATGAGATCCACTCCTTACGAAGACAAAAAATCCGCCCAAGCGGGCCCACGTCGATGGCCCGCTTGGGCGGATTTTGCTGTCGAAGTTAGGAGTTAGCTCATCGGAGCGTTGCGAGGCCTGCGGTGGAAAACCTACGCATCCCCGTCCGGGCTTATTGCTCATTTTCTTGTCGTTCGGATGCCAAGAAGCCCGCCGGAGAGTGAACTCTCCGGCGGGCTTATTGCATCCTCACTCGGCTTTTTTTCAGCTTCTCAGCTCCGCGCCCAGATCATGGGACAGTCTCTTTAAGATCCGGCCCGCCGCCTTCTCAATTTCAGCGGAGGTCAGGGTCTTGGTGTCGGAGCCCAACGTTAAGCGGATCGTGACGGACTTCTTGCCGGCCGGAACCTGCTTGCCGCGGTACTCGTCCACGAAGGAAACCTTCTTTAACAGGTTCTCGTGGCTCTTCTCCACTACCTCGCAGATGTCCTTCCAGGCCACCTTCTCCTCAAAGATTGCGGAAATGTCGTAATCGTTCATCGGGAACTCAGCCAGATGCGCGAACTTATTCTCGCGGGAGGTAAAAGGTTTCAGCTCATCCACATCGATCTCAAACAGCAGGACCGCGCTGGTGTCAAGGCCCAGATCCAGGGTGATCTTCTTGGAAAGAAGGGCGAAGTTACCGATCACTTTTCCGCCCAGGCACAGGTTCAGCCACACGTTCGCATCGGCCCAGGCGGGCTTTTCTTCCTGCTGCATGGTGAAAGCTTCCATGTGGGTATGGCCGGGCATGTACTCTAAGATACCTTTTGCCTTGCGGAACAGGTCGCTTAAGATCTTCACGTCGCCCACAACCGCGCCTGCGATGTTTCTTCTCTCGTAGGGCAGCAGTTCTCTCTCATCGTACTCGGAGGTGTAATCGCGATCCTGGAAGATCTTGGCGCCTTCGAAGATCATGAATTCGCCATAGTAGCGACGGTTTTCCACCACAGCCTTCATCAGGTTCGGCAGCAGGGAGGAACGAAGGAAGCGCTCTTCCGGCGACGGCGGCTGGGACAGGGTCAGAACACCCTCGGTCGTGCCAAACAGGGCATTCACATACGATTCCTGCATCCAGGGATACGAGAAAATCTCGTACATGCCGCAGCGCTTCGCCAGATATTCACGGATCCGTCGGTCGATGTCCACATCGATCTGGTTGATGGCAGCCGTGAAGGAGGTGGTGATGGGCGTGGGCTTGAAGTTCTCGTAGCCGTACATTCTGGCCACTTCTTCCATGATATCGTCCTTGATGGAAATATCGCCGGTGGAACGCCAGGTCGGGGAAACCACGTGCATGTTGTCGCCGTCAAAGGTCACGGTAAAGCCCATCTCGGAAAGCTTCTTTTCCATCACTTCGTTCGGAATACGCTCGCCAAGGCGTCTGGTGAGCCAATCCAGGGAGACGTCGATCTCCGTGGGAACCAGGTGCTTCGGATATACATCGCAAAAACCAGTGATCGCCAGTTCCGGATAGATTTCCTTGAAAAGCTTCACCGCCAAAGACATGGTGATGTCGCATCTTTCCGGATCGATGGCCTTTTCATAGCGGGTAGCGGCTTCCGTGCGGTTTTCGTAGCGCAGAGCCGTGCGGCGGATGCCCTTGCCGTCAAAGTTGGCCACCTCCAGGATGACGCGGCTGGTCTCCGGCAGGATGGAATCCTTGGAGCCGCCCATGACACCGGCTAAGCCAACCGGCGATTCGGTATCGGCGATGACCAGATCGTCCGTCGTCAGTTCCAGTTTCTTGCCGTTTAACAGGTCAAGGTGCTCGCCTTCATTTGCGCGGCGCACCACAATGTGACCCTTGATGTGATCCGCGTCAAACGCGTGGGTCGGCTGACCGGTCGCCATCATGACATAGTTGGTGATATCAACCAGCGCGTTGATCGGGCGCTGTCCCACTCTCCACAGACGGGACTGCATTTCAAACGGAGCAGACTTAACCGACAGATTCTCGATCTGCATGCCCATGTATCTGGGGCACCGTTCGGTATCCTGCACCTCGATCACAAAGCCGTTGCCGTCCATACCGGCGAAGGGCTCAATCTTCTTAAGCGGCAGGTCGTAGATCGCCGCGATTTCGCGGGCGATGCCATAGTGTCCCCACAGGTCGGGGCGGTTCGTCATGGACTTATTGTCGATTTCCAGCACATAATCGTCAAGTCCCAGAGTATTGGCCACGCAGGTGCCGGGCTCTCCCGGGAAGGCGGACAGATCCAGGATCTCACGCTCTCCTTCCGCACGGAACAGATCGCCCAGGCCAATCTCGGAAGCCGCGCAGATCATGCCGTAGCTTTCCACGCCGCGAAGCTTGGAAACCTTGATCTCCACGGGCTCGCCTTCCCCGTGCCAGCGCACGATGGCGCCGGGTGCGGAAACCGCCACCTTCATGCCTTCCGCCAGGTTGCTGCCGCCGCAGACAATTTCCTTGATCTCGCCGCCGATATCGGTACGACAGATGCGCAGCATGTCCGCATTCGGATGAGGCAGAATTTCCACGATCTTACCAACAATGATATTCTTGAAGCTGTCGGGGATATAAACCATATCCTCCACCTCAACCGTTCTCATGGTCAGGTCGTAGGCAAGCTTCTTTAAATCGAAATCCGCAGGGATATCCACAAAGTCTTTGATCCAGTTTAAAGATAATTTCATGTTCGACAGGCCCTCCTTACTTAAACTGCGTCAGGAAACGAAGATCGCCGCTGTGGAACAGACGGATGTCGTCCACGCCGTAGCGCATCATAACCAGACGGTCCAGGCCGATATTGACGTAAAAGCCGGTGAACTCATCGGGCTCTAAGCCGGCCGCGCGAAGCACGTTCGGATGGGGCGTACCGCCGGGCATAACCTCAATCCAGCCAACGTGGTGGCAAACCGGGCAACCCTTGCCGCCGCACACCTGACACTGCATATCGATTTCAAAACCGGGCTCTACGAAGGGGAAGAAGCCCTCGCGCATACGAACCGGAACATCATGTCCGAACACCTTGGAAAGAATGCTCTGGATCATAACCTTGCCGGCCGTGAAAGTAAGATCGTGGTCCACGATCAGGGCTTCATACTGATAGAAAGCGCGCTCGTGGCGGGCATCGGTTCTCTCATTGCGATACACGTGGCCCGGATAGACAAAGCGATACGGCGCTTTATGCTTCTGCAGATAACGGACGCTGCCGCCGGTTAAGTGCGGGCGCAGACAAAGACGCTTGGAAGCATCCCCGGTGTCATGTCCGGCAATCCAGTAGGTATCCATGCTCTCTCTGGCCGGATGGTTCGGAGGGAAGTTCAGCTTGTCAAAGCCGTAAAGCTCACTCGTGATATCCGTCTCGGAGTAGATCTCAAATCCAAGGGAACGGAAGGCATCATTTAAGTCATAGCACATCTGGGTGATGGGGTGCAGAGCGCCTCCCTGCGGAGCCGTTCCGGGAACCGTTACGTCAAAATCCGCAAAGGATCCGGTGTCGGACTCTCTTAACTCGCTCTTGCGGGCGTCAAGAAGCTCGCTCAGCTGGTTCTTCACCTGATTGATGGCCTTGCCCATCTCCGGACGTAAGGAAGCGTCCAGCTTGGGGAGTTCTTTCATGATCTGCGTCAGTTCACCCTGCTTACCCATCAGGAAAACACGCACATCCTGGAGTGCGGATTCGTTCACCGCCTCCTTGATCTTCTTCTGGCCTTCCGCCAGCAGCTGTTCCAGTTTTTCTTTCATTCTATACCTCTCAATATCATGAATGTCCCGCGAATCAAAAAACCTGCTGCGTTTTGACGCGCAGCAGGGACGAAAAATTCCGCGGTACCACCCTGTTTCCTGATTTCTCAGGCACTTAACCTTTCGCACGTAACGAGTGCGACCAACGTTCTGCCTTCTTCGGCAGACAGCTCCCACGCTGAAATTCATGACAAACCTGAACCCAGGAAAACTTTCAACCGATGATTTTCCCTCTCTGATGGTAAATTTGCCACTACTTATGCGCTTTCACAGCCTTTTGCAAAAACCTAGATAATGATACCATTTTTTTGTGTGTTGTCAAGTGCTACTTTGCAGGATGCGTGACCCTTCCGGGATTACCGGGTCTCTTTCTGACTTTTCTTATACTCTCGGACCGCGAAGAAACCCCATATTCCGATACCGGCAACGACAATGCAGTCCAGTATTATAATCAGGATCTTCCACCAGGCGAAGGTATAATGATCAACCTCGCCGTTCAGCGCGTTGGAATTCGAAACCGTATACAGGATATTTTTGATACATTTTCTCAATATCGTCAGATCCGCGATGTCATTTTCGTTGCACCAGTCCGGATTGATCGCGTCGATGAGTGTCATATCGTTTCCCAGGTTCAGATCTCCGCCTGCGTAAGCCATGAAGAGCCAGGTTACTGATCACGGTTGTTCCGTCATCATCCAGGTCCTTCATAAGAAGATCCGTACCCTCAGCGCCTTCGCGACAGAAGACAACGATGGCCGCATCCTTATAATCATTCGCCCAGCTGGAGGCAAGCGCTTCATAAAAAGCCTTGTTCTCTTCCGCCCCGGTCATGAAACCGGTGACAGCCTTGGACGCACCGCCCCACGGGCTGTAACTCTCCACATAGCGGGTTGCCTTACAGGCTGCGATGCCGTCCCAAAGCGCCTGGTTCATCGCTTTCCACGACTTCACTTGTCTTGACGCCAAGGGCACTGTTGATGTAGCTGCCGTTGGCGATGGCCAGAGACTGTCCGATCATCGCAATGACGAGAATCGTCGCGCAGATGGCGGTCAGGCCGGCCCACAACGGTGGTCCTCTTCTTGGTGTAGGTGGTCTTTTCTCATTCTATTTCCCTTGCGTGGCACTTGTATTTTCAGGAAGCGGGAGTACGATATCCAGGCAAAACGCTCCATCCTCCCAGCCGGCCTGCAGGGCTCCCTCATACTTCTCCGCCACATAGCGCATGCTTCGCATGCCAAAGCCGTGATACTCCTGATCCGACTTGGTGGTAAGCGGCAGCCCGTTTTCAAACAGCGGCTTCTTTGAGCAGGGATTCTCCACGTGAATGAACAGAATGCGTCCCTGCGCGCTGACGCGAAGCGTGATGATCCGCTTCCCTTCCTCCTCCTCCGACACGGCTTCGATGGCGTTGTCCAGGGCGTTCCCCATCAGGGAATACAGGTCCTCCGTCTTGATGAAGCTCAGCTTCTCTCCATCCAAGATCCCGTGAAGCTCTATGCCCTTCTCCTCGCAAAGCAGGTTTTTCTCCGCCAGGATAATGTCCAGATCCCGGTTTCCGGATTTGACAAAGCGGTCATAGATCATGACAGACTGCTCCAGATCCCGGATGGAACGTTCCTTCTCCTCCGGACTGTCCATGCTGCGCAGAGCGGAGATCTGGTGCTTTAAGTCATGGCATTTCCGGTTGATCACTTCCACGGTGGCACGGCTCATCTCATGCTGGGCCTGTTCCTGGCGAAGCACATGCATCATGACCAGATTTTCCCGCTCTGCCCGCGAATACCGGAAGGTCCCCAGCAAAATGCCAAGCAGCAGCATGCACGAGAAAGCGTCAAACAATTCCACGCCGATGGTATCCGTCTCCCGGGATGTCGTCCAATAGCTGAGCACATAGATGATCAGGCTGGAAGCCACCGCAAACAGAAGCAACGCGGTGTTTTTGATATCCGCCGTTTCGCTTCCCTTCGTCTGCTTGAGAAACAGGTAGTACCCCAGCCACATCACGATGAGCAGGATCACAAACTGGGCTGCCTGCCCCGTGAGTGAACGACTGCTGATCGACAGGCTGAATGTGAAGACCCGTCCCAGGCAATGCACGATGTGCTGAAGCGTGTGGGCTACGCAGCAGTAAAACACCAGCTGTTTCGGCAGTATATCAAAACACAGCCACAAAAGAGCCGCCGACAAAAGCAGCATGGCCAGAAAGCCAAACGTAAACCACCCGATGCGGAGGAACGGTGAAAAATATCCACCCGGAATCAGATAGAGGGAAGCCACATACAAACCTCCGCCAAGCAGAAGGCGCAGCCAGAAATGCGACCGGCGGGGAAGATGCCAGCAGAATAACAGTTCAATCAGCAGAATTTGGATATGGAAGGAATTCAAATGCCACATATCAGACACCTCCTTTTCCCATCAGCGAAGCCATTTTTTCCAGACACTCCTTGCGGCGGCGACGGCTGAGCGGCAGCATCTCCTCCCCCAGCCTCAGAAAATCCTGTCCCACCTCCGTCACGTACCGGGGATTGACCAGATAACTGGGCGACGGTTTGATGAAGGTGGAAAAGCTCTCGCTGGCTTCCAGCGCCCCCAGCTGTCCATAGCTTTCGTAATTGGTTTTTTCCATATGATAGATCAGGGAGTGGTTAAAAACTTCCACGTAGCGCAAATCCCGAATGTTTACCACCACCATGCCGTCCTTCCGGTTGATCGTGACGGTATTTTCGCCCTTTTTCTTTCCGCACCTGGCAAAAAGCCGGTCCATCTTGACGGAAAAGGCCGGATACTGTAACGGCTTCAGGATAAAATCAAAGGCATCCACTTCATATCCGTGAATCGCGTACTGCGCCATGCTGGTGACAAAAATCAGCAGCACCGTGCCATCCACTTCCCGCAGCTTTCTCGCAGCCTGCATCCCGTCCATGTACGGCATGACGATGTCCAGAAAAATCACATCCGCATCCGCCCGGTAGTTCTCCAGAAAGGCAACCGCATTTTTATAGACGGTAACCTGACAGGATTCCCCCCTGCTCATGCAGTCTTTTTCTATGTAGCTTTTCAAAAGGTTGGCATGAATTTCTTCATCTTCCACAATGACTGCTTTCAGCACGTTTCATGTCCCTCCTTCCGCCAAAATTCTCCGTTCCGCTTTTCACACAGCCATTTTTCCTCTGGCCGCGCTTCATCATTCTAATACATTTTTGAGATCTTGTACTCTCTCTCCGCCTCCCGGCGCTGATCCTTCTTGGCGATGTCTTCCCGCTTATCGTACAGCTTCTTGCCCTTTGCCAGAGCGATCTCCACTTTTACCAAGCTCCCCTTCAGGTAAACCTCCAGCGGAACCAGCGTGTATCCCTTTTCGGCGATCTTTCCGTTTAACCGGTTGATCTCCGTCTTGTGAAGAAGCAGCTTTCTGACGCGCAGCGGATCCTTGTTGAAAATATTTCCCTTCTCATACGGGCTCACATGCATCCCGTAAATGTAAACCTGTCCGTTGTCTACCTTCAGGAACGACTCCTTGATGCTGCACTTTCCCATGCGCATGGACTTTACTTCCGTCCCGGCCAGGGAGATGCCAGCCTCGTACGTTTCTTCTATAAAATAATCGTGATACGCCTTCTTATTGTTGGCGATCAGCTTTTTACTCTCTTTTCCCATGGTTTCCTTCCCGCATAGCCCGATATAGAAGAACCCCCTCTTACAGGTAACAGCGTAAGAGGGGGTACCATCTCCATGTTCTTCAATTGTTTGATCAGCTTAAGATACCCACTAACAGCGCGAGAACCATAAACGCTGCGAACAGACATTTCGTGATCAGATCCATACGGCCCTCTTTCGAACGGCTCTTATTCTGGCTCCAGAAAGTATCAGCCGAAGCAGCACCACCAAGTGCTCCCAAACCGGCTTTCTTTCCCTTCTGCATGATAATAAAAGCAACCAGGGCAATGCTGACTAAAACAAGTAAAACGACACAGATTCCTCTTGCGATTTCCATAATGATTTTTACCTCCCAGAGCTAAACATGGGTAGTGTAGCACACAAGAGCTTCCTTTGCAAGCGTTTTATTGGAAAAAGTCGGAAGATTTATTTCTCCAGCGATTTCCCGTACTCAGCCACGTGATAGAGCAGATACAACACCACTGCGGCAACGATGAAGCTCAGATTCAAAGTGATCGTCGTGTCCCCGATCGGGGTTCCGTTCAGAGAGAAATTGACGCCAAGAATAAAGATGGCGATCGTTCCAAGAATGCCAATGATACCGCCGAGGATCTCCAGTCTGGCAGCTCCCTTCAGACTCTTGCAGCAAACCTCCGAGAACGGCCTCGACTCCTTACACTCGGCAAGCACCTTCCGAACCTTTAAAAGAGTCAGCAGTCCGATCAGCACCAGCACAAAGGCGAAGGCGATGATGAACATCAATAAGGGCTTCATGGACGCCAGATCCTGTGCGGTAAGCGCTGCTCCACCCGCGTCAACCGTGATGCCGGCCTGAGCCAGACCCGACAGATCCCCCGCCGCAAACATGAATCCTTCCGCAAGGGCAATCACTGCAAGCGCCACGATGAAGAGAATGACGCCAATCGTGGCCAGGACATGTAAAAAACCTGCTGTCTTTCTCATAAAAGACCTCCTTCAATATGTTGTTGTGCGCTCGGACGCAACCTGATGAGCCAAAGAACAGGTTCTTCGCTCACGCGTTGCATCCTCACCTTGTTTTCAAAAATTATAGCACAATTTCTATACCTCTGTCTACTGAAAGCTGTCAAAAAAGTTTATTCATGGATAAGTATACTGTGAACGCGGGAAAATGACCCTTTTACAATACTCCGGTATTTTGTATGATGACAGAACTCAATTACAATGCAACCGGATAGATTGAATTTCAACTGTTCTGTATTCGAATAGTTGCGCAAATCGCAGGTGATGCGTTTTCTTAAGGCATTCCCGATAAACCGGTTGCAAAACCCGCCTGGCTTACCGCTTTAGATGCGCACAGGCGTTGTAAGGAGGTTTCCATGTTTGGTTCACAGCTTCAAAAACTACGAATAGAAAAAGGACTTACGCCGGAAGAACTGGCCGCAAGGCTGGGCATCTCCCGTCAGACCGTCTACAACTGGGAAAAGAACGAGGTATACCCGCCCGTTGAAACAATACGACAGCTGGCTATGCTGTTCGGCTGCAGTACGGATCATCTTCTCGCCTGCGACGGCGAATACCGCTCGCTGATCGAAATTACAGACGTAACGGAAGAACAGAACGCCCACATTCAGATGATCGCCGAAGATTATCGAAGCATAGCAGATTCCTAAGCACGCGTAAACGAGCGTCTTTCATACGTAAAAAGCCTTTCATTCACATAGTTTTGACATTGTGCAGTCGTTTTTCAGTTTTAAAATACTTTAGTATTTTGTATACTGTGGTATAGCGCATTACAATATTTATGTATTTATACTATGTCATCGGTATAGGGCATCCATACAACCTTTATTATCCACTCATAGAAAATACATAAAGGAGTATTGTAATATGTTAGGGGATCAAATCAAAAAACTGCGCTGCGCGCGTCTCCTCTCCCAGGTGGATCTAGGACGCAAAGTCGGTGTATCCAAGCAATGTATCAGCAACTGGGAAAACAACAACATCATGCCATCGGTCGATATGCTGATCAATCTGGCCTCTTTTTTCGGCTGTTCCACGGACTATATCCTGGAGATGGAAGAAGGCCCCCGCTACTACCTGGAAGTCGACAGTCTGAATGAATCACAGGTTCAGGCCATTCTTCATGTCTGCGAGGAATTTCGCAAAATCAATGACAAAGAGCAATCCTCTTAAAAGCCTCGCTTTTTAAAAAAGCCTTTGAACTACACGGCAAACAGGGCTTTTTTTGAATCTGAAAAAAGAGACTTGCAAAAAGGAATTCTTTCCGATACAATGGTGCAATCGTTGCCGCTGTTCTAACACGTATGGAGGAATTTCATGACCAAGTTCCGTCAAAGGCTGAACTATCTGTACCCCAAGCCGCCCCGGCAGACAAAGGGAGCCATCTTATGGCGTAAAATCAACTCCTACAAACTGGTGCGGGATATCTGGGATCTCGTGGATGACGTCCAGACCAAGGCGCTCGGCATGTATGCCGGCCATTCGGCCTACTTTCTGGTGGTCTCCGCCATTCCGATGCTGATGCTGATCAGCTATGTATTCAGTTTCTTTTCGTTCAGCTCCTATGACCAGGTGGCCGAGTTCGTCATGGATTTTTCCCCGGAGCCGCTTCACGGGATCCTTACCATTTTCCTGCGGGAAGCTTACGAACATGCCAATGCCGGGTGGGTTTCCGTATCCACGCTGGCGGTTTTATGGGCTTCCTCCCGGAGCGTCTACTCGCTCCGTTTGGGGCTCAACAAGGCGATGGGCGTTCCCGCCAGAAGTTATTTTTATAACCGGCTGATTGCCCTTCCCTACACGCTGATCGTGGCGGCCCTCATGCTGATCATCAGTATGTTCCTGATCTTCGGCAACCAGATTCAGCAGGCCATCGAACAGCTCCTTCCGGAGCTCGGCATGCTGACCCGCTATCTGATCGGCCGGGACACCCTGTCCTCTCTCGCCATCCAGTTTATCTTTATCTGGGCAGTTTACACCTTCCTGCCGGGCAAGCGTCAGCATTTTCTGAAAACGCTTCCCGGCACGATTTTCACCTGTGTCTGCTGCTGGGTGTTTTCCTTCTTCTTCATCATCAACCACCTGTTCTTCTCTCCTGACGCAACCATGTTCGGGCGCCTGGGTGCCGCGCTTTTGGCTCTGGTCTGGATGTACATGTGCCTGTTTCTTTTCCTGATCGGAGGCGCTTTTAACCACTGGTTCTGGGAACGGAACATTATCAGACAGGTGAAGGATCTGATCCGGCTGCGCGGGTATACGAAATTGAACCTGAAATAAGGGAATACGGAAAAGGGCCAGTCCATTTTTGCATGCATGCAAATGGACCGGCCCTTCCTGTTCTGTTCATTCTTCCGCTTGAAAAAGGACCATTTGGCCTTGCTCTGTCCCTCTTCCTCTATTCCTTCGCTGCCCGGGCAGCCTTCTTCTTTTTCCCCGTCTCTTTTTCGGTCCCCTTCACATAAAACTGGCGGGCCCGATCACAGTACAGACGCACATAGCTGCCGTTATGCACCTGCCGGGCTGCCGATACGCGCCGCTTAATAAAGTCCTCCAGCTTGACCATGTATTCGTCCGACGTCAGCGACCCCTCGGCCACATAGGTAAGGCCTTTTTCCCAGCTGGCCGTCAGATCCGGATTGAGGAGCGAGCGGATAGACGAATACACCACGTCGTGAATCACTTCACCCAAAAGCGTGGGCGTGATAACCTGCGTCTTTCCGTTTAGGGCCAGATAGTCGTTGGCAACGAGCTTCTTCAGGATTTCCGCGCGGGTGGCGCTGGTCCCGATTCCGCTTCCCTTGATCTGCTCGCGGAGCGTTTCATCTTCGATCAGCTGGCCGGCATTTTCCATGGCCAGGATCATTGTACCGGACGTATACCGCTTGGGCGGCGATGTCTCGCCCTCCCGGATGCTCATCTCGTCCACCGGGAAATGCGTTCCTTTCCGAATTCCGGACAAGGCGGTCAAAAGACTCGCGTCGGCCTGCACTTCCTCTTCAGGCTCCTTCTCCTCTCCCTCCCGGGAAGACTCCTTCTTTGCCGTATCCTTCGCGTCCTCCTGCGAAGCATCCTTCTTCGCGCCGCCATTTTTTCTGGCCACGGTCAGATATCCCGGATCCTCCAGCACCTTAAAGGCCGCAAAAAAGTGCTCCTTTCCGACCGCGAACTCCATCTGGAGCTTTTTGTAAACCGCGGGCGGATAAAAGATGCTCAGGAACCGGCGCACGATGGTCTCATATACTGCGGCCTGCAAAGAACTTAAGCGGGAAAGCGCCGCCAGCCCCTGTCCCGTGGGAATGATGGCATAGTGGTCTGTGATCTGCTTATCGTTGGTATAACGGCTTTTCCCAATTCCTTTATAGCTTCCCTTGTCCAGAATTTCCTGGGCAAACGGCTCCGCAAAATCCAGTTTCGTAAGCCCCCGGATGTTTTTGTCGATCTCCTTGGCAACGGCGGACGACAGCACGCGGGCGTCGGTACGCGGATACGTCACCATCTTCTTCTCATACAGTTCCTGAACGACCTTCAGGGTATCATCGGGACTGATTTTGAAGAACCGCGAGCAGTCATTCTGCAGCTCTGCCAGGTTGTACAGCAACGGCGGATTTTTCTTCTCGGTCTTCTTTTCCACCGATAAAAGCTCTGCATCCATCCCCTGCAGTTTGGCGATCATCTCCTCGGCCTTTTCCCGCTCCTTGAAGCCGTTCTCCTTGTACAGATACGGCCTGCCGTAGTGCTCCGACTCGGGCTGCACCCGCCATTCCGCTTCCACGTTCTGGTCTTTGATCGGAATCCGGGCGATCACCCGGTAGAACGGCATGGGCACAAAGGCGCGGATCTCCCGCTCCCTTCGCACAACCATTCCCAGCACACAGGTCATGACGCGTCCCACGCTGACGACGGTTCTTTCGCGGCCCAGGCAGTCGGAAATCTGCCGCCCGTACAGGATCGTCAGCACGCGGGAGAAATTGATGCCCATCAGATAATCTTCCTTGGCGCGCAGATACGCGGACGCAGCCAGGTTGTCGTAGGCCGACAGATCCTTCGCGTTACGAATTCCCTTTAAGATTTCCTCTTCCGTCTGCGAATCGATCCAGACGCGTCTCCGCTGTTTCCCCTGCACATTCGCCATCTGTTCCACCAGACGATAGATGTACTCTCCTTCGCGTCCACTATCGGTGCAGACATAAATCGTGTCCACATCCGGCCGGTTTAGCAGCCCGGATACGATCCCAAACTGCTTTTGAACAGAACTGATCACCTCGTACTTAAATTCGCCTGGCAAAAACGGCAGCGTCTCCAGATTCCAGCGCTTCAGGGCCGGATCGTACGCGTCCGGATAGCTCATGGTAATCAGATGGCCCACGCACCAGGTCACGATGGTCGTGTCATTTTCCAGATACCCGTCATGCCGGCCGCCGTTCACCTTCAAAACCTTGGCAAACTCCTGCGCTACACTCGGTTTTTCCGCGATAAACAAGGATTTTCCCATGCAAATTTCCCTTCCCGTTTTAGATAGCTTACAGTTACATTAAGCACTTGACATAAAGAAGCGGCTGCCCTCCCGCCAAGGGAATGACAGCCGCCGTGATGATGAGTTATTTTTTCTCGATATACCCTTTGGCGGTAAGAAGCTCTGCGCAAAGAATAGCGCCGCCGGCAGCACCGCGAACCGTGTTGTGTGCCAGACCGACAAACTTATAGTCAAACAACGTGTCCTCTCTTAAACGGCCGAGCGTGACACCGAAACCACCTTCGTAATCGCGATCCAGTTTCGTCTGAGGACGGTTGTCCTCCTCAAAATACTTAAGGAACGGCTTCGGAGCGCTGGGAAGATTAAGTCTCTGCGGTTCTCCCTCAAAATTCGCCCAACGATCCAGGATCTCCTCCTTGGTAGGCTTCTTATCGAAGGAAACAAAAACGGCTGCCATATGTCCGTTCGTAACCGGAACACGGATGCACTGAGCCGTGATGAGCGGCTTTTCCGCCTTCACGATGACACCGTTCTCCACATGGCCGAAGATGCGCAGCGGCTCCTGCTCGGACTTCTCTTCCTCTCCGCCAATGTAGGGAATGACGTTGTCGATCATTTCCGGCCAATCCTTAAAGGTCTTGCCGGCACCGGAAATTGCCTGATAGGTGGTGACAACCACTTCCTTCGGGCCAAACTCACGAAGGGCAAAAAGCGCAGGGGCATAGCCCTGAATGGAACAGTTCGGCTTGACGGCGACAAAACCTCTCGTGGTTCCCAGTCTCTTCTTCTGCGCCGCGATTACTTCAAGATGCTCCGGGTTGATTTCCGGAACAACCATGGGAACATCGGGCGTCCACCGATGGGCGCTGTTGTTGGAAACAACCGGCGTCTCCGTCTTCGCATACGCGTCCTCAATCGCGCGGATCTCTTCCTTGGTCATGTCTACCGCACTGAAGACGAAATCCACTTTCGAAGAAACCTCTTCCACCTGCGTGACATCCATGACAATCAGGTTCTTGACTGCTTCCGGCATGGGCGTGTCCATTTTCCAACGGCCACCCACGGCTTCCTCGTACGTTTTCCCGGCAGAACGCGCGCTGGCCGCCAGCGTCGTCACTTCAAACCACGGATGATTCTCGAGCAGCGAGATGAAACGCTGTCCCACCATTCCTGTCGCGCCAAGGATACCAACTTTTAATTTTTCCTGCATTTCTCGTGTCCCTCCTACAGAAGTATGTCCGGCTTTCCCCTGCTTGTGATCGCTTGCGCTGCGCCACGATGAAAAGCCATGTTGTATCCATCAGTATATATAGAATGACGTGGGTAGGAATAAATATCCACCCACGTCCTCTAACCTTGTTTTCAATATGAGAGCTCCCGGCCAGACTCGAACTGGCGACCCCTTCATTACGAGTGAAGTGCACTACCTGCTGTGCTACGGAAGCATCGACCTCCATAATATAAAACAAACCTCTTCAATTGTCAATCAAAACTTTTTGCTTTTTTCAAAAAGTTCCGCCTCACTCTCCCGCCCCATGGCAATGAACTGCTATGTCATAGTTATCAAGGGCGTCAATAATGCCGCCGGAGGCAGAGTATATCGTTCGCAGTCTAAGTTCCCTCGGCCAGAACCACAAAGGCTCGAAAAATCTGCAAAAAACAGAAGCAAGTCGGTTCAACTCGCGCTTCGCGCTCAAACAGTAAACCTCCTTGCTTCTAAAGCAGATTTTTCTTACCAAGTGGTTCTATGGCCTCCTCCACATGACTGCTGCACGATATAACTCTGCCTCCGGCGCCATTGTTGACTTACACTAGTGTTCTGCCTGCTGTCTGTATGAGTTTCTTGGCCTTTGCGACATTTCAGGGACGATCGATCTATCTGCGCTGTTTAAAATGCGAGATAGCACCTTTCTTTGCCTTGGGTATAAGCTCTTGAGATGCATAGATTGTCAAAAAGGCAA
The DNA here is from genome assembly GCA_017479935.1 of Lachnospiraceae bacterium. Lineage (GTDB taxonomy): Bacteria > Bacillota > Clostridia > Lachnospirales > Lachnospiraceae > RGIG5021. The sequence continues at coordinate 52,570 of JAFVBO010000119.1, read as the reverse complement.
GACGGCTGTGGAGATTTTCCAGGCAGATAAATGGGAGCAAGGGGTATAGTACCAGTTATGGCAGCAAAGCGCTACACAGACGCGAAATCGCTGTACTACAAGTACAGCGATTTCAGGGGCACTTAAGGCCCCCGTCATCAGACGGGGGCCTGTGTGTGCCCCGGCGGATGTGCGGCGCGTTGCTGCCATTAGTGGTACTCCCCGATGATCCCTTATCTGCCGGAAAACTCCACAGCCGTCTTACCTTTTTGACGTGATCCCTTCCTGATGGACTGCCAGGTAATAATGACGTGACAGTTCATTGCTCACCGGGATTGCTGTATTTGTCGAGAAGAGACTTCTGCATGCGGATCAGCTGCTGCGTCTGGTACGCATACAGCTTTTCCCATTTCTTATGGGCCTCTGCCATCTCCTCAAACGTGGCCAGCTTGGCGGACACTTCCTCGTCCATCATCTGCTGTCTCTTCTGGATTTCTTCGCGGGAAGCAAGGTCGCGCTTAGTGATTTCCTCGTCCGAGACGCGATACCGCTCTGCAATCTCGGTCTCTGCTTCCAGCTTTTTCTTCTCCGTCTCCTCGTTTAAGGCTTTCGCCTTTGCCAGAAGCCTTTTCGCCTCGGCGATCATGGTATCCGCCTCTTCCTGTGCCTTCGCGGTCAAAGCCTCGGCATCGCTGCGGGCTTTGGAGAGAAGACTGCCGGCTTCCTTCCGGGCATTGGAAGTAAGGGTATCTGCGCTTTCATTTGCTTCCTTTACCGTGGCATCGGCCTCTTCCCTGGCTTTCATCACCAAGAAATCCGCTTTTTCCCGGCTTTCTTTTAACAGACTGCGGATCGTCTTCTCCGTTTCGGCGGTTTTGGCTTCCGCATCCTCCCTGGCGTCTTTCAGGATCTGCGCCGCTTCATCTTCCGCCTTCTTTAACGTGGCGTTGACAAACTGACCGGCTTTCTGCTGAAGGCTCTTGACATCGCCAAGCGTTTTTTCCAGCGAGGAAGAAGAACGCTTATTGGCTTCTTCCAGGATGGTGGACGCCTTTGCCTTCGCCACTTCAATCAACGTTTTGGCCGTTTCTTTCGCGTCGGTCAGCGTTTTTTCCGACTCTGCCTTAGCGGAAGCCAGGATCGATTTGGACCGGGTTTCCATCTTCCCGATGTAAGCCTCGCCTTTTACCTTCAGTTCCTGAATGTGTTCTTCTTCCCGCTCTTTTTCTTTCTCATACTGAAGTAACGTTTCTGCCACTTCATCCAGAAAATCGTCGACTTCCTCAATTGAATAGCCTCGCATGTTTTTTGAAAATCCCTGTTTTCGACAATCTTCCGCACTGATCATATGTTAAGTCTCCTTCCATGCTTTGCTAAGCCGCATTTCTGAACGTTTTCTTTCCTGCGTTCTTCCCGGCATCCCGTTGACGCGGCTCATCCCGCGCCGTGCTACATATAGTACTATTATAGGCGTTCCTTTCCGGATAGTCAAACCTTAGCTTTCTATGTTTTCTGTATCCAATCGGCTTTGCATGCTGAAAACGGATGATCCCGCGTCATCCTTCCGACCGATCCCAGATGGTGAGTAAAAATCACCCGAACACGCTTTAGGTACTTTCTTTTTGGCCGAAAGCATGGTACACTCTCTACAATTTCGAAGAAAACCAGGAGACTCTATATGAAAGCCTTTCGGATACGCAACCTTAAAAAGGCCACTTCCGCCCTCTTTGCCGGAGAACTGTTCGATTCCTTTTTGTTTTATGAAGGAACCTTCCATACGTCCTATCGACTTTCGCTGGATGGCCGGCGCAATCTGTCCTTTTATTCCGAGGACGAAAAGCCAAATCTGCCTGACCGTGAATACATCACCTGGGCCGAAGTGCGCCCGCTATGCTTTCAAATTCTGAAGGGTAAGAAGCTGCCGGTTTCATTTAAACTTGTCCTCATGGATCCTGCTCGCCCGGAGGAGGCGGATCGGCTCATCAACATCCGTTATGAGCATGATCAACTGACAATCATCACTTCCGTTTCCTTCAAAACATTCACTCGGAATCGCGACCTGGAGCAGGAATGGGACGCTGCCACCTATCGTCTTCTCTGCAGCCAGGACATCGATGCCGACGAAGAATAGCTGCCGACAGTGACCTGGTATGTCATTGCCAGACAGGTCGTCAATAATGGCTCCGGAGGCAGAGTTATATCGTTCGCAGTCTAAGTTCCCTCGGCCAGAACCACTAAGGCTCAAGAAATTGGCAAAATGCATGAGCAAAAAACTTCTAACTCGCTTCGCTCAAACAAGAAGTTTTTTGCTCATAAAGCCAATTTTTTTCGCCAAGTGGTTCTATGGCCTCCTCCACATGACTGCTGCACGATATAATCTCTGCCTTCGGCGCCATTGTTGACTTACACTAGTGTTCTGCCTGCTGTCTATATGAGTTTCTTGGCCTATACGGCATTTCGGGGACGATAGATCCGTATGCGCTGCCTAAAATATAAAGTGTGATACCTTCTTGCTTTGTTTTATGTATAAGCTCATGAGATACATAGATTGTCAAAAAGCGGCCGAGGCAGCAATAATCCCCAATAGCTGTCATGCATGAGGAGGCCTAAGGCGGCGGTGGAGAATTTCCAGGCAGCTTAAGTGGGACTCCCCGAAGCTTCCTTTAGCTGCCGGAAATCTCCCCGACGTTTTAGGCCTTCTCATGCATGACTGGAACAGATCGACTGCTGCCTCGGCCACTTTTTGACGAAATACGAACCGGAAGATAGCAATGACATACCAGTTCACTGCCAGGCAACAACCACCCCGGGCGGGTTCATAGAAGTTTTAGATTTGAGCTCTTGACATAATGTTCTACAACAGGTATAACAGGTGAGAACAGGAGGTACAAGACTATGTCTTCTAAAACAGGATCCTTATCGATCACAAGCGAAAATATATTCCCAGTCATTAAGAAATGGCTGTATTCCGATCACGATATCTTCTACCGCGAGCTGATCTCCAACGGCTGCGACGCCATCACAAAGCTCCAGAAGCTGGAAATCATCGGCGAGTACCAGTTCCCGGAAGGCTACAAGCCCCGCATTGATGTGGTTGTCAGCCCCGAAAAGAAAACGATCACCGTATCGGATAACGGTATCGGCATGACCTTTCAAGAGGTAGACGAATACATTAACCAGATCGCCTTCTCCGGCGCACGGGATTTCCTGGAAAAGTACAAGGATAAAACCAACGAAGAGCAGATCATCGGTCACTTTGGTCTGGGCTTCTATTCCACGTTCATGGTCGCCGACCGCGTCACCATCGACACGAAGTCCTATAAGGCGGATGAGCCCGCCGTGTTCTGGGAATCCGACGGCGGCACCGAGTTTGCCATGTCCGACGGCTTCCGCACGGAGCCTGGTACCACGATCACGCTGTACATGAATGAGGACAGCCTGGAGTTTGTCAACGAATACCGCGCGAAGGAAGTTCTGATGAAGTACTGCTCCTTCATGCCGGTTGAAATCTATCTGACGAACGCCGACGCCCCCGCTCCCGCCAAGAAGGAAACGAAGGCGGAAAAAGAGCCGGAGCTGGATGAAAATGGTCAGGAAATTCTGGATGCAGAGCCGAACAAGGACGAGGATCTGCAGGATCTGGATGAGGCTGGCAAGAAGGCCGAGGAAGAAGGGCCAAAGCCGATCAATGACACGCATCCGCTTTGGGCGAAAACCCCCGCGGACTGCACCGAGGAAGAATACAAGAAGTTCTACCGCACGGTCTTTAACGACTACAAGGAGCCTCTGTTCTGGATTCACCTGAACATGGACTATCCGTTCCGCTTAAAGGGTATCCTTTACTTCCCGAAGGTGAACACGGAGTACGACACCATCGAAGGTACGATCAAGCTGTACAACAACCAGGTTTTCATCGCGGACAACATTAAGGAAGTCATTCCGGAATTCCTGCTTCTGTTAAAGGGCGTCATCGACTGTCCGGATCTGCCGCTTAATGTTTCCCGCAGCGCTCTGCAGAACGACGGTTTCGTCCGCAAGATTTCGGATTACATCACCAAGAAGGTGGCGGACAAGCTGACCGGCATGTACAAGACGGACAAGGAAAACTACGAAAAGTACTGGGACGATATCGCTCCTTTCCTGAAGTTCGGCTACATCCGTGACGAAAAATTCTGCGAGAAGATCAAGGACGTCATGCTCTACAAGAACCTGGACGGCAAGTATCTGACGCTTCAGGAATGCCTGGACGAGAATAAAGAAGTCCGTGAGAACACCGTTTTCTACGTCAGCAACGAGAAGGCCCAGGCCCACTATGTGGAGCTGTTCAAGGAGCAGAACCTGGACGCCGTCATCCTGACGCACCCGATCGATGCCGCTTACATCTCCAGCGTGGAACAGAAGAACGAGGGGCTGCACTTTGCCGGCGTGGATTCCGATCTGGACGATGTGATGAAGGAAAAGGCCGACGAGAACGACGAGGAATTCAAGAAGACCGCTGAAGCCGTCGGTGATCTGTTCAAGAAGGCGTTAAACAATGACAAGCTGGAAGTGGCTTTGGAGAAGCTGAAGAATACGGAAGTGGCCTCTCTTCTGACCAAGTCGGAGGACAGCCGCCGTATGGAGGAGATGTTCCGCCGCTACTCGAACGGCAGGGACGATGACATGTTTGCGGACATGGGACGCAAGCTGATCGTGAACGCCAATCACCCGCTTGTCAAATACCTGATGGCACATCAGGATGCGGAGGACGCTTCCGTCTTCTGCGAACAGCTTTACGATATGGCACTTTTAAACCACGGATCGCTGGATCCGAAGCGCATGAGCGCCTTCTTAAAGCGCACCAATGATCTGATGCTGAAGCTGACCGAGCACTAAGCAAAAAGCGCAGGAAGGCCACCACGATATACGCAATAAAGCGCAGGAAATCTGGCTGGCAACAGCCATTTTCCTGCGCTTTTTGCATATCCGTGTTGCGTATTACTTAAATATCATATCATATACATCGTAGAACGTCTGCCCGCCAATCTTCACCTCATCGATAAAGGAGAAGCCGGCAAATGTCTCCTCGCCAAAGATCAGCTTGTCGCGGCCGGAAAACTCCGCGTACATCCGCTCGAATTCCTCTCCCACTTTTCTTGCGGCCAGCGTCTTTTTGTTTTCCATGGTCAGTTCCATCTCATAATTGTTCACACACTTGACCACGTAATACCCGCCGTCGTCTTCAAAAATCGGACTCAGCTCACCGCTTGAGAGCGGGAACACCGCTTTCTGGTAGACTTCAGAGAGATCGAGGCGGCTCACGGTTCTCGTAAAGAGCCCCGACTCGTTGTAGATATTCCCCAGCCTTTCAAAATCCGTCCCGTTGCCAGCCCGTCTGACGACGTCCTCCGCATACCCGTAATCCGTGACAAAGATCTGCTGGATGGTGATCACACGGGCTTCATCATCGCTGATCTCCACGTTCATGCTGCTTTGAATGCGGTCCAGCATCTTCTGCATCCGATAATAATGGGTAAATGCCGACCTTAAGTCTTCAATGCCGACACCGGTGTATGCCTTATACTCGGCAGTCATGCCATTGTACAGATCCGTGGCCGCCCGGCCGATCCGGTCCAGCTCCGTATTGTTCAGGGTAACGCCCATGGAATCGGCCATTGCGGACACTTCCAGCATTCGCACGAGGAAGTTCTTTAACTCTTCGTTCAGATACTCCGCAGCCGTCTTCCCAGCCACCATCTGGCTGAAAAAATCAATGCCGTACACGCTTTCAATTCTGGCTTTTTCCGACAGCAAAAACAGCTTGGCCTCCGGCACGCGGATGACCTCGTCCCCAATGCGGGCCAGCTCGCCGTCCTTCAGTGCTCTTGCGATGACCAGGCCATCTTCTCCGATGCTGACGCTATACCCGCAGCCGCCAAAGAGAAGGCATCCCGCCAAAAGCAGACAAATGAGGAAAGAGCGTTTCATCTACAGCAAACCTCCTTCTTTCAGCACCCGGTAAAGGTGGTTTAACGGTAAGCCGACAACGTTGTAGTAATCTCCCGTGATCCCGGTGATAAAAGGGCCAAACGCCCCCTGAATGCCGTATGCGCCGGCCTTGTCCATCGGCTCTCCCGTGGCGATATACTGGTAGATCTCGGCCTCGCTCATGGGTGCCACGTGAACCTCGGTCTCCTCGTGAAAAGTCACGAGAGGGCCGCCCTTCACCGCAACAGTCACCCCGGTCAGCACTTCATGCGTGCGCCCCTGCAGCTCAGAAAGCATGCGGAAGGCATCCTTTTCATCCTTCGGTTTTCCCAGAATCTCTCCCTCCAGAACGACCACCGTATCCGAACCGATGACCACATCGCCGTCTTGCGCCCGCTCGAGCACCCACCCGGCTTTCTGGCAGGACAGCTCTTCCACCGCGCATTTTGCATCCGACGTCGTGATTTTTTCTTCCGCTTCACTGGGAATCACATCAAACGGATGCCCAAAACGCGCCAGGAGTTCCCGCCTGCGCGGAGATTGCGATGCCAGTATCCATCTTTGCATGATCTTTACCTCTTACGTTCTGCATGAACCAGAGCGCCTTTTACATTTTGTCTCTGGTTTCAAAGCAGATCAGTGTCCCTTCACAAGTGATCACAGCCTCTTCTTCGACAATCCGGTTGCTGATCAGAAGCGAATTTCCAGGCGAAACGCTCACATCCTGTAACGGATAGAAAAAGCCGGAAAGCGTCAGGTGCCGCACTTCCCCCGCAAAAGGCACAAACGAGACATACTCCCCATACTGTTCCTTCCTGGAAATCCTGGCAACTCCGTTCACCAGATAAATCCGGTTGTAGGGATCACGGATCTCCGCCCGGATTCCCTGATTAAACGCCTTTTCCAGGCAGTGAATGTTTCCAAGCACATGGTCCAAGCGGGTGCCGGTAGCTCCATACAGAACGATTTCATCCTTCTTTTCGCCAGGCTTTCCCAATGAAGTACGATCGTCCCTTGATCCCAGGCCTACGTCCTTCGGTCCCAGGCTTTCCTTCCCCCGCGCCTCCAAGATCCATTCGATGGCCAGGCGGATGGCCAGCTCGGTGTCCGTCTCATCTTTCACCGGATTATGCTTTTCCCAGTGAATCCCGGAAAAGCTCTGATAATACAGGAGACTTTGCGTGGAAACCGAATCAAAATCGCCCACGATGCATTCCGGCACGAGGGAGAGCCGTTTGGCCGCGTCCATCCCGTGGTCTGCCACAATCCAGTGCGATATGTTCTTCGAATCCTGCAGGAACCACCTTTCCTCCAGTGTTCCCCCTGTCACAATCCCGATCCGCATGCTGCTTTCCTTTTTAGAACAGTTTCAAAAACTGATGAACGTTGTCCGTGATATTTCCTGAAAAGACCGCCGATCCCGTGACGATCACGTTCGCTCCGGCCGCAATAACCTTCTGCACGTTTTCGTGGGTGATGCCGCCATCCACCTCAATGTCCAGATCCAGCCCCCGCTTTTCGCAGTACTGGCGGAGTTTTTTTACCTTGTCCAGGCAATAGGGGATCAGCACCTGCCCGCCAAATCCCGGGTTCACAGTCATCACCAGCACCATATCCACATCATCCAGCAGATATTCCAGCACCTGCAGATTTGTGGCCGGATTGATCGCCACACCAGCGCGGCAGCCGCAATCACGGATCAGCCGAACCGTGCGATCCAGATGCCGGGTGCTCTCCGCGTGCACCGTCAGGATATCGGCACCAGCCGCTGCATAGTCGGGGATAAAGCGGTCCGGCTCCTCCACCATCAGATGAACGTCAAAGACCTTATCCGTCCAGCTTCTGAGCGTCTTCACCACAGGCAGACCGAAGCTGATGGTCGGAACAAACGCGCCATCCATCACATCGATATGCACATAGGAGGCACCTGCCTGCGACAGCTCTTTCACCTGTTCGCCCAACTTTCCGAAATCCGCCGAAAGTATGGACGGAGCCAGCACCACATCTCTCATTTCGTTCCCTCGTTTTCCCGTTCCCATATGAAGGGCCCGTTAATATTTTCTTTTCTCCATCTCTTTGGTTTCCAGATACAGCTGCCGATAGGACGCATAGCGTTCCGGGCTGATGGCCCCTTCTTCCACGGCCTGCTTAATCCGGCACCCGGGTTCTTCCATGTGTACGCAGCCCTGAAAGCGGCATTCATTCCAAAATGGCATAAACTCCGGAAAGTACTCCCGGCAGTTTTGCGACTCGGCCTCCGAAAGCGTCAGCGCGGTAAACCCGGGCGTATCTAAAAGATAGGTGTTTTCCCTCACGCGGAAGATTTCCGTGTGCCGGGTGGTATGCTTGCCGCGCATCAGTTTTCGGCTGAGCGCGCCGGTCTCCCCTTCGCTCTCCTTGACGAAGAGATTGCGCAGAGAGGTTTTTCCCACGCCGGAAGGGCCGGCCAGAATTGTCGTTTTCCCCTCTAAAAGTTCGGAAAACTGCTCCATTCCCTCCCCGGTCTGCGTGCTGAGAAACAGCATGGGGTACCCGGTATTCCGGTAGATATCCCGCAGCGCCTGACGCGCTGCCTCATCCGCCAGATCCGCTTTTCCAAACACCAGCACAACCGGCAGATCCTGCAGATCCATGCGGATCAGAAATCGATCCAGCAGGCCGAAGTTAGGTTCCGGCTCCCGGCAGGCAAACATGATGACCGCCTGCTCCACATTCGCTGCGGAAGGACGGGCCAGCACGTTTTTCCTGGGAAGAATCTCCGTCACGTTTCCCAGCCCTTCTTCCTCATTCAGGATCTCGAATTCCACGTTGTCTCCCACCAGGAGCTTCACGTTGCGGTTTCGAAAAATCCCTCTCGCCTTGCACTCATAAATCCGGCCTATCCCATCATGTACATAGTAAAAGCCGCCGATTCCCTTGATTACTTTTCCTTGCATGTGTTCTTTTTGACGGCCCCTTAAAAAGGACCTGCCGTCCATCCATCTCGTGCTTTTAGAGCAGCTCTTAACACACAGGAAGCATATTCCCGAAAGAAACCTTCCGGAAATATGCTTTCCCATTTCCCCCTCTATATTAGCATATGGCCTGTTCATCGGTTTCCCAAAAGGCCCTGCCAATCCGTCTAAACGAATTATTCTACTGCCACTGGCTCTTCCACAGCCTCTGCTACGGGCTCTTCTACGGGCTCCTCCACCGGCTCTTCCTCAGCTTCTCCCCCGATTTCTTCCTGATCCAGGAAGATTTCCGTCGGAAGCACAATCTGCTCCTCGGTTTCTATCACAGGCTCTTCTGGTTCAGTGGGAGGCTCTGATTCAATCGGATCTGTTTCCGCTTCAGTAGGCGCTTCGGTTTCTGCCTCAGTAGGCGCTTCGGTTTCTGCTTCCGTAGGTTCTTCCGTTTCTGCCTCAGTAGGCGCTTCAGTTTCTGCTTCCGTAGGTTCTTCCGTTTCTGCCTCAGTAGACGCTTCCGTCTCGTTCTGCGTTTCTTTGGATGTCTCGCTTTCGGATTGCGACGGGTTTTCCGGCTGCGTCTCAATCTCTAACGTCTCAATAACCGCAGGCGTTGTTGGCGTAGGCCCGGAACTCACATACACCGTGATCGTCGAACCAACCTCCACATACTCTCCGGCGTAATTCTGGTTGATGACCAGACCATACGCAACCGTATCGGATTCCTGCTCCATCGGATAGCAGTACAGGCCCACATCTTCCAGCATCTCTCTGGCGGCAGAGATCGAATAGCCCACTACATTCGGCACTACAGCGTACTGTGTGGGCGGCTCCGTCCATTGCACTTCCGCGCCGCGGCTCACCACCACGGTTACCCGGCTGCCCTTTGCCACGCTGCTGCCCGAAGCCGGCGTCAGACGAAGCACATAGCCGCTGGATAACGAATCGCTGTACTCAAATTCGCGGGTGACCGACAGGCCAAGCGACGTCAGCTGGCTGCGAACGCTATTGTAATCGCTTCCGATCAGATTGTCCGGAATGGTAGCCACGCTGGATGCCGTGTTAAAGAACAGCACCACGGTGGTTCCCTGTTTCACGGGTGTTCCCGCCTCAATCTCCTGTCGGATGACCTCGTTCTCCTTGTACTCAAGGCCGGCGTCCTCCGGCATCAGACGGTATTTCAGCTTGCGAAGCTCCAGTTCCGCCTCCGCATCGATAATATCTTTTCCGACCACGTTGGGCATGGCCACTTCGACGATTTCTACCGTGTTCTGCTCATCTGTCTGCAGGACAACCGGATTGGAGGAGCTCTCGAACAGTCCGGCGACGCTGGCGATCAGATAACCGCCCAGTCCCAGGATCAGAACGCCTGCCACGATACCGATGCCCATCAGGATCTTTTCAAAAACGGAACGTCCCTCTTCCTCTTCCGGATCGTCAAAGGAATCGTAATCCTCTTCGTACAGGTTCGCATAGCGCGAGCGTCTGGACGAGCGGTTTTTCTGCTCCGTCTTTCCCTTTGTACTGATTTTTCCTGTATATCTGTTTTTCATCATTTCATTCCGGCTGCCTCGAATTCTTCTGGCGGTCGGCTTTTCATCCTCTTCCTCGTTATGAATTTCTTCTCCGCGCTGATACGCCTCCTGCGCGGCCTTCATCCCCTCGATCTTGCTGGTTTCGCGCTTGATTTTATTCACGTCTTCCTGGCTCATCACGCGGGTGACACTGGAAACCGACGCGGGAACAAACCGGACGAAATCTTCGTTCGGCGTGATCAAGGCGCGCTTCAAATCCTGCATCAGAGAGGTGATGCTGGAATAGCGCAGTTCCGGTTTCTTCTGTGTACATTTGAGAATAATCTTCTCTAAGCTGACCGGGATTGTGGGCACAAGTTTGCGGGGAGAGACGATCTCTCCCTGAATATGCTGCAGCGCGATGGCCACGGTGGAATCGCCCTCGAAGGGAACCTTGCCCGTGATCATCTCGTACATGGTGATACCCATGGAGTAGATGTCGCTGCGCTCATCGCAGTATCCGCCGCGCGCCTGCTCCGGTGAAATGTAATGCACGGAACCCATGGCATTGGAGCTGATGGTCTGGCTGGAGGCCGCCTTGGCGATGCCAAAATCCGTGACTTTTACTTTTCCTTCCTTGGAGATGATGATATTCTGCGGCTTGATATCCCGGTGCACAATGTGCTGCGCGTGCGCGGCTTCGATGCCCTGGCATACCTGCACGGCGATGCCGATGGTTTCCTTCACCTGAAGACGTTTCTTTTTCTCGATATATTTCTTCAGCGTGATGCCTTCCACCAGCTCCATGACAATGTAATGGAGATCTTCCGTTTCCCCTACGTCAAACACGTTGACAATGTTGGGATGCGTCAGACAGGCGGCAGACTGCGCTTCGGAGCGAAATTTCTGTACGAAATTTTTATCGGAATTAAATTCCGACTTTAATACCTTGACCGCGACATACCGGTTCAGTTTATAATCATTGGCTTTATACACATCCGACATGCCGCCGGATCCGATTCGTTCCAGGATTTCATAACGTTTTCCCAGAATCATGCCCATTCTTAACATAAATAACCCCCATGTAGGCTGGCTTACTGCCTTATTCCGGTTTCACCAGGACAACGGAAATATTGTCCCTTCCGCCCTGATTGTTGGCAGCCTCTACCAGCTTGCCTGGAAGGGATGTGAAATCCTCTTCCTTCCAGACAATATCCCGGATTTCTTCGTCCTCCAGCATGTTGCTCAATCCGTCGGAACAAAGGAGAAGAATATCTCCCTTTTCCAGTTCTACTTCGAAAAAGTCCACCGTGACCTGATCTTTGATGCCCATGGCCCGTGTGATGATATTTTTCTGTTCCAGATACGTCTCGGAGCCACGCTCCATTTTTCCCTGCAGGACCAGTTCCTCCACAAGGGAATGATCCCGGGTAATCTGGCGGATTTCCTCATTGATAATGTATAAGCGGCTGTCTCCGATATTGGAAACGTAAAGCGTCTCCCCCTCCACGCAGGCCAGAACCAGCGTGGTTCCCATGCCTTCCAGGCTTGGACTGGACAGCGACTGCTCATACAGATTCTTGTTGGCTTCCTGAAGAGCCCGATTCATGATGGTAATCGGGTTATTCCCTGTATCTTCCCGAACCGCGTTCACCACAGCTTCTATGACAAACGCAGAGGCGAACTCGCCCCCCTGGTGGCCTCCCATGCCATCCGCCACAATGAACAGATTGGGAAGGTTTCCCACCGGAGTGCTGACGCAGCAGATCGAATCCTGGTTGTTTTCTCTTTTGCGTCCCCGGTCTGTCAGCGCGCATGCGACCATACAGACAATCCTCCTTATGCAGGAATAAAGACAAGAACAAGGGAAGCCCATCTTTTCCACAAGCTTCTCTTCTCCCCCTTCTTTATTCGGTTATTTCGAAGGATCTTTCCTGTCCTTCTTCCAGATAGCTCTTTCGAAGCTGTCCGCAGGCACCGTTGATATCACGGCCCATTTCTCTCCTAATAGTAGCATTTATTCCGCTTTTTTCAAGTGTATTTTTGAAATCCAGGATGACTTCGCGGAACGGGCGCTTAAAATCGCGCTCCTTGACGGGGTTCACCGGGATCAGGTTCACATGGCAGTTTTTGCCGTGCAAAAGCGCGGCCAGCCGCAGCGCTTCCTCCCGGGTGTCGTTGACGCCGCTCACCAGACTGAATTCATAGCTGATCCGGCGTCCGGTTTTCTCAAAATACTCATCGCAGGCGGAAAGAACCTCGTTCAGTGAGTATTTGTTCGCAATGGGCATCAGCTTCCGTCTCGTCTCATCCGTCGTCGCGTGTAACGACAAGGCCAGCGTGACCGGCAGGTTCTCCTCCGCAAACGCTTTGATCTGGGGGACCAGACCACAGCTGGAGACGGTGATGTTCCGGATGCTGAAATTCATTCCCTTTTCATCGGTGACAAGCCGCAGAAACTTCAGCAGGTTGTCATAATTATCAAAAGGCTCCCCGGAGCCCATGATCACAATGTTGGAGATTTTTTCCCCGGTGATCTCCCGGATGCGGTAGACCTGCTCGAGCATCTCGGATGCCCGCAGCGACCGGACGCACCCGTCCAGCGTGGACGCGCAGAAGCGGCATCCCATCCGGCAGCCCACCTGCGAAGAGATGCAGATGCTGTTGCCGTGTTTGTACTGCATCCAGACGCTTTCAATCACGTTGCCGTCCGGGCACTCAAACAGAAACTTTTTGGTTCCGTCGATCGCGGAGGTCAGCACCTGCACCGGCCGCAGCGTGACCAGTTCCGCGTTTTCGGAAAGTTTCTTCTTGAAAGCCGCCGGTATATTGGTCATTTCCTCCAGGCTCTTCACCTGTTTTTCATGCATCCAGGAAAACAGCTGACCGGCCCGGAACGGTTTTTCTCCCAGCTCCCCACACAGACTTTTCAGCTCATCAGGGAACAAAGAACGCAAATCTACTTTGTCATTCATATCGCTTCATCACACTAAAGAAGAACCCATCGCACCCGTGTACGCCGGGAAGGAGCTGCAAGTAGCCCTCCTTCAGGCTTTCCTCACCGGCAAAAGCAGCAAACTCCTCCCGCCCGGATAAGTCCACCGGCACAAAAGGGTAATGCTCTAGCACATAGGCCCGGTTCTCCTCATTTTCCTTCGGATTGATCGTACAGGTAGAATAAAGAAGAACCCCATCCTTCTTAACATACTCCCATACTGTATCTAAAATCTTTCTCTGCAGAAACGAAAGTTCATCCATCTGCTCCGGCGTCATCTTATAGCGGATATCCTTCTTCCGTCCGATGATGCCAAGGCCGGAACACGGAAGGTCCGCCAGCACCACGTCAAACGCGCCGACGCGGGTTTCCTTTCGCACCGTCGCGTCCCACACCTGGGGGATGATCTGCGCAAATCCGGCACGCGCCGCATTTTCCTTGATCATCGAGGTCTTCTTTTCAGAAATGTCGCAGGCGACCACCTGGCCTTTTGCCCCGACCCGGTCTGCCGCAAAGAGCGTCTTCCCGCCCGGAGCCGCGCACACATCCAGCACCCGGTCGCCTTCCCTGATGCCTGCTGCCAGAATGGCCAGCTGCGAGCTTTCATCCTGCGGCTGGATCCAGCCCTTTAAGAAAGCGTTCAGCTTTGCTAAAGCCGCGCCTGCCGGAAGAATCAGCGCTTCGTCCTTGAGGTACCGCCCCGGGGACGCTGTCACGCCCTGCTCCCGGAGCGAGGAAAGCACCTCTTCCCGGCTCGCGCGCGACCTGTGCCTATGCACCGTCAGCGGTTCTCTTTCCTGCAAAGAAGCCAGAATTTGCGCGGTCTTTTCCGCTCCGCACGTCTTCTCAAAATGGTCTTTCAGCCAGGCAGGAAGCACCTCTTCAGCTTTGCTATCCTTAAAAAAGCCCTCATCCCGCTTTCTGGCGACCTCGCGCAGCACCGCGTTCACATATCCCTTTAATCCCCGAAAGCCTTTCTTTTCGGCCAGCTTCACCGCTTCGTTTACCACCGCCCGGTCCGGAACGGAATCCATAAACAAAAGCTGGTAGACACTGCTGCGCAACAGCTCCCGGATGAAGGGTTTCATCTTGCGGACCGGCGTGCTGGAGTATTCGTTCAGGATCGGATCGATGACCAGCAGCTTTTCCAGGGTTCCCTCCGTAAGGCGGGTGAAAAACGCCCGGTCCGCCTCCTGCCACGCCTCCTCGTCAACGGTTTTCCGGATGACCAGGTGGCTCATCTGATCCTGATCCAGGATCTGCATCAGGGCCTTCGCGGCCGCCTCACGCGTCTGACTCATCGGTATCCCCCTTGCGTCATGATTGGTATGCTAAAGTACACCTGTTTCTTTCCTTCAACATGCTAACAGGTTCGCAGCCCTGTTCTATCTTCTGGAACGGCCGCGGTTTGCAATCAGAATCAGGCGAAGGAGCTGCAGCGCCGAGGAGACGGCACCGGCCACGTAGGTTAACGCCGCGGCAAAGAGCACCTTGCCCGCCTGCGATTCCTCTTCACTCGTCAGCATTCCTTCCCGGGAGAGCAGTTCCAGTCCCCGGCGGGACGCGTTAAACTCCACCGGAAGCGTCACAAGCTGAAACGCCACCACCGCCATAAAGCACACCACGCCGGCCTGCAGCGCGATCGAACCGACCTTTTCCGCCACGCTGGTCAGCAAAAGGCCGATCAGGATCAGATACCATGCCGCCTTCGAGCCGATATTGGCCACCGGCAGGATGGCCGAGCGGATCGCGAGAGGCATGTAGCCTTCTTTATCCTGCAGGGCATGTCCGCACTCATGCGCCGCCACGCCGATGGCCGCGACCGAGGTGCTGCCGTACACCATGTCCGACAGGCTCACGCTCTTGGAGGTGGGATCGTAATGATCCGTCAGGGTTCCCGCCACATGGTTCACTGGCATGCTTCCCAGATCCTCCGAACTTAAAAAGCGTCTGGCCGCCTGCGCGCCCGTGATCCCTGCCTCTGTTCTTACCTTGCTGTACTCGCTGAAAGTACGGTTGACGTTCCACTGCGCGAGCGCGCAGATTCCAGCCCCGATGAGCACCAGAATATACGTTGAATCAAAAAACATCGTCCTCTCCTTTCCAGAAGGAAGCCCTCCTTCTTCCATCCGCTTTTCATATCCTCGCCAGGCGTCAGGACTCTGCCACATACCTGCCTGACCTCAGCTAAAGCATCATGCCTTCTGTCACGGAATTGCCACGCAAAAACGCGGCCGTATCCATCTTCTTCTTTCCTTCCGCCTGCACTTCCAGCACCGCCAGGCAGCCTTCGCCCGTGGCGACCACAAAGCGGTCCTTCTCCACCCGCACAATGGTCCCGGGAAGCGCGATTACCTCTTCCTCCAGCACCTGCGCCTTCCAGATCTTAACCGTCTTTCCACCGATCTTTGTGTAGGCGCTCGGCCAGGAGTTTAAGCCTCTCACAAGTCGCTCAATCTGCACGGCCGGCTTCGTCCAGTCAATCTGGCCCAGGGTCTTGGTCAGCATGGACGCATAGCAGGTTTCTCCTTCCTGCTTCGTATACACGGCTGTCCCGTCCTCAATCTTCTTTAAGGTCTCCACCAGAAGCGGACCGCCGAGGGCCGCCAGCTTATCATGCAGGCTCTCGCCGGTTTCATCCGGGGCAATCGCAACCTCGCACTTCTCGATCATATCGCCGGTGTCAAGGCCCTTGTCCATACGCATGATGGTAATGCCCGTCTTTTCTTCCCCATCTATAATCACCCACTGGATCGGGGCCGCGCCGCGGTACTTCGGAAGCAGGGAGGCATGTACGTTCACGCAGCCGTACCTCGGAATATCCAGAATCTCCTGCGGGAGAATCTGCCCAAAGGCCACCACGACGATCACATCGGGCCGGAGCGCTTTGATCTTTTCAATTTCTTCCGGCTCGCGCACGCGCTTTGGCTGCTCCACCGGAATCTGCATGGCTAACGCGGCTTCCTTGACCGGCGGGGCCTGCATTTCCTTGCCCCTGCCCTTCGGCTTATCCGGCTGGGTAAAGGCGCAGACCACCTCATGCCCTGCCTCCACCAGCGCGTTTAACACCGGCACGGCAAAATCCGGCGTTCCCATAAATACAACACGCATTCTCTACTGTTCCTCTTCCTCTCCGGGCTCCACGTCTTTCAGCTCGCCCTCGACCAGGTCCACGTACAGCTTTCCGTCCAAATGATCGATCTCATGGCACAAAGCGCGTGCCAGCAGTTCCTTCCCGTGAATGGTGATCGGTTCCATGTTTTCGTTTAACGCTTCCACCGTCACTTCCATCGGGCGGGTGACATCGCCGGCCTTGCCGGGCACGGACAGGCATCCTTCCGAACCGGTCTGCTCCCCGGACTGCTCGGTCACCACCGGGTTGATCAGCGTCAGCGGACCGCTGCCGTTCTCCTCGCCGATGTCGATCACCACGACCCGCTTTAAAACGCCCACCTGCGGAGCGGCGAGGCCGACTCCATCATAGGCGTACATCGTCTCAAACATGTCATCGATCATACTTTTCAGGCGAGGAGTCATCTCCTTCACCTCTTTACACTTCTTCGTCAGAATAGGGTCTCCGATTTCACGAACCGTACGTAAAGCCATAGCTTTCCTTCCTTTTCACTCCATAGTATATTGTATATTCACACGCCGTTTTTTCTCCGGCTCTTCCATTTCCTCCCAGACTTCCTTCAGAGCCAGGAGTTCCTCATGATTCTTCGATTTCGCGTACACCCGCTTCCGGTACGCGTCATTCAGTTTCCCGATGGGGGCCTGCGCCGGCCCGATGATCTCCATCTGCGGAAACTTCTTTCTGGCCGCCGCCGCAAACAGCGCGGCCGCGTCCTCCGCGTTCGCCTCCTCCTCCGAGGAAAACTGCGCCGTGAGGAGCGAGTAAACCGGCGGATAGTGCAGCATATCGCGAAAGCTCATTTCCTTTTCATAAAAGGCGCCATAATCCTGCGCCGCCGCGTCAAGGATACTGTAATGACCGGGCTCGTAGCTTTGTATCACCACTTCACCCGGGCGTTTATCTCGCCCTGCCCGGCCGGCCGCCTGCGTTAAAAGCTGAAACGTCCTCTCGCCGCCCCGGAAATCCTGGCTGTTCAAGGACAGATCCGCCGCCAGCGCTCCCATCAGCGTCACGTTGGGAAAATCATGTCCCTTCACGATCATCTGGGTGCCGATCAGGATGTCTGCATCCCCCGCGGCAAACGCGGTCAGGATCTTTTCATGCCCATCCTTCTCCTTCGTGGTATCCGCGTCCATCCGGAGGATCCGGGCAGACGGGAACATGTCCTTCGCCATCTCCTCCACCTTCTGCGTTCCGGTGCCAAACGGCGCAATATATGGAGAGGAACACTGCGGACAGCATTTTACCATTCTTTGCTCAAATCCGCAATAGTGACAGCGCAGCACCCCGTCCATGTGGTACTTGAGCGCTACCTCGCAGTGCGGGCATTTCATGGTTTTCCCACAGGAACGGCAGGACACGAAATTCGCGTAGGCGCGGCGGTTTAAAAACAGCATCACCTGCTCCTTCTTTTCCAGCCTGTCCCGGATCTTCTCCTGCAGCAGGCGGCTGAAGATGGAACGGTTGCCCGCGGCCAGCTCCTCCCGCAGATCCACAATCGTGACCGAGGGCAGGGTACTCTTCTCGCGCGCCCGTTTTTTCATTTCAAGTAAGACGTACTCCCCTTTTAACGCCCGACTGTATGCCTCCAGCGAAGGGGTCGCCGAACCTAAAATCACATCCGCCCCGCACATCCTCGCCCGGGCGATGGCGGTCTCCCGCGCATGGTAATGCGGAACGCTCTCGCTTTGATACGCGTTTTCATGCTCCTCGTCAATCACAATCAGCCCCAGCTTCGGAAACGGGGTAAAAAGCGCGGACCGGGGGCCGATCATGATAGAGCAGTCCCCCGTTTTGGCGCGCTCAAACTGGTCGTACCGCTCTCCCTCGGAAAGGCGGGAGTGCATGATGGAGACCCGATCGCCAAAGCGCCGGTAAAACCGCATCACCGTCTGATAGGTCAGGGAAATCTCCGGGATCAGAAGGATCGCCTGCTTTCCCTCCTCGATCGTTTTGGCGACGCGCTCCATGTAAATTTCTGTCTTGCCGCTTCCGGTTACGCCGTGCACAAGCGCCACATACGGCTTTCCGAGAGCGTGCAGGCGGGCGAGTTCACCAAGAGCCGCCTCCTGCTCCTGCGTGAACACCGGGTGCGCATCCCGCTCCGCGGCGACATGCACCGGATCCCGCCAGGTTTTCTCCCGCGTCACCTCCGCCGCGCCGTCTTTTTCCATCGCCGCGATGGTCTGCGCCGACACGCCCAGCTTGTGCGTCAGAATATCCCAGGGAATCACGGGGTCCTCTAGCAGCGCCTCGACCACCCGCAGCTTGGCCTTGTATTTCTTCCGCTCGCACACGGCCTTGTAGGCCACAAGCTCCTCTTCGCTCATCCGGCTGACCAGCTGCCGGATCTCCGTCTGGCGCACGGTCTTTTTCACCGGAAGCACGGTTTTTAACGCCTGGATCATAGTGGCCCCGTACTCGTTCCGCATCCAGGCCGCGAGGCGGATCAGCTCCTCCTCCGGCCTGGCGCCGCACTTCTTCACAGACAGAATTTCCTTGATCTTATCCGGATCATACTCCGGCTTGTCCGTGATTTCCACGCAGTAGCCATTGATCACACGGTTTCCCTTCCCAAACGGAATTTCCACCACGCTTCCCACCGCGCACTCCGGGCGCAGCGCCTCCGGAATGCGGTACGTGAACGTCCGGTCCAGACTTTCATGACTTATATCGATAATCAGACGGGCATACCAGTCTCCTGCGCCCGTTTTTCCTTCAGCCATGCGCAAATCTCCTTCAGATTCATGCTGTTGGAACCCTTAAACAAAATCAGATCTCCGCTCTGCACTTCTTCCTCCAGCGCTTCATACGCTTCCCGGTTGGTGTCAAAGCAGGAAACGGCCAGCTCGCTGTTCGCCTCGAAGGCGCTCGCCGCGATCTCCCTGGCCAGCTCGCCCACACAGATCAGGCGGGACAAGTCCTTGCTCGCCGCAAAGCGTCCCACTTCCGCGTGGAATTTTTCCGCGTCCTCGCCCAGTTCCTTCATATCGGCCAGGACGGCGATCTTCTTTCCGTCACATTCCATCTGGGACAGCACAGAAAGCGCTGCCCGCATGGAGTCCGGGCTGGCGTTGTAAAAGTCCTCGATCATCCGGATGCCGCCCGCCTCAGTGATGGCCTGACGGCCTGCATACCCGGCGTACTCTTCCAATAACGCCGCCGCATCCTTCAGCGGAACGCCCCACACGCTGGCCGCCGCCAAAGCTGCCAGGGCATCCAGGATCATGTGCTCGCCGGCCATCAAAAGCGAAACGGTCAGCTTCTCTCCCCGGCAGTCCACGTCGAACACGTTGCGCCCGTTCTCCCGGCGAAGCGCCGTCGCTCTCACATCATTGTTCTCGCCAAAGCCAAAACGGATCAGCTGGTAGCCGCAGCTCTCATCCAGCTGCCCTAAAAGATCGTTGTCTCCGTTGACAATCAGGTACGATCCCGGCTTCATGGCCTGCGCCAGCTTGAACTTCTCCCGGAAAATGTTCTCTCTGGTCTTGAAAAACTCCAGGTGGCTCACGCCGATCATCGTCATGATCGTGACATCCGGGGCGATCATGGGTGCGATCAGATCCATCTCGCCAAATTCGCTGATGCCGGCCTCTAAGACCACGGCTTCGCAATCCTCGGGCACCCGGCTCAGCATAATGGGAACGCCGTACTGGCTGTTAAAATTCTTTTCCGTGCGGAACGTCTGATACTTCGCGGAAAGCGCGATACCCGTCATCTCCCGGGTGGTGGTCTTCCCGACGCTGCCCGTCACGGCGGTCATCTTGACGTTTAAGCGCTTTCTTAAGAAAAGCGCGATGGCAAACAGGGCTTTCTCCGTGTCCTCCACGCGGATACACGCGATGTCCAGCCCGCTTACATCCACATCCTCGGAGCAAAGCGTGCACACAGCGCCGTGCTCCACCGCTCCCGCAATATACTTATGTCCATCTGTCTTCGCTCCGATTAAAGGAACGAAAAGGCCGTTCGGGGAAAGCCCCTCCCGCGAGTCGGTGGAGATGATCTCCACCGGCTGCTCCGGATTTCCCTGGGTTAAAACGCCGCCGCAGGCCTTGGCCAGGTCGGCTGCTGTGACATGTTTCATATCATTCTTTCCTCCATGCTATCTCTGGCACATCTGGTTGAATTCTTCCAGCGTGACCAGAATCTTGCGGGGCTTGGTGCCTTCCTCCTCGCCCACGACGCCGGCCTCCGCCAGCTGATCCATGATGCGGGCCGCGCGGTTAAAGCCGATCTTAAACGCCCGCTGCAGCATGCCGATGGATGCCTTGTCCTTCTCAATCAGGAAGCGCCCGGCCTGCTCAAAATAACTATCCTGCTCCTGCGAGGATCCCGACGCGTCGCCGCCCTCGCCCGAGAAGGCGAAGATACTGCTCTCCACATCGGCCGTGTCGCCGCTCTTTTCCTCGTCCGAATCGCGTTCCTTCAAAAACTCCACGATACGCGCCACCTCCTCATCGGAGACAAACGCGCCCTGAATACGGGAAGGCTTGGGCGCGCCCACAGGCGCAAACAGCATATCGCCCTTGCCAAGCAGCTTTTCCGCGCCGACCGTATCCAGAATGGTTCTGGAATCGATGCCGCTCGACACGGCAAACGCAATACGGGACGGCACGTTGGCCTTAATCAGACCCGTGATGACGTTAACCGAAGGGCGCTGCGTTGCCAGCACCAGATGAATGCCGGCGGCACGGGCCATCTGCGCCAGACGGCAGATCGCGTCTTCCACCTCACCCGGGGCCACCATCATCAGGTCGGCCAGCTCATCCACGATGATGACCATCTGGGGCAGCGGTTTTCTGTCCGTCTCACCCTTCTCCATCTCGGTCTTCACCTTGGCGTTGTATCCCTGCAGATCACGCACGGATTCCGCGGCAAACTTGGCGTAGCGGTCCGTCATCTCCTGCACGGCCCAGTTGAGGGCTGCCGAAGCCTTTTTCGGATCCGTCACAACCGGAATCTTTAAGTGCGGAATTCCATTATATACACTTAACTCTACCACCTTCGGGTCGATCATGATCAGCTCCACCTCAGAAGGTTTCGCCTTGTACAGAATGCTGACGATCAACGTATTGATACACACGGATTTACCGGAACCGGTGGAACCCGCGATCAGAAGGTGGGGCATCTTGGCCAGGTCAGTCACGACGCATTCGCCACCGATGGACCGCCCCAGCCCAAAGGCCAGTTTCGACTTATGATTTCGGAACGCGTCGCACTCCAGCACGTCCCGCAGAGGCACAATCTGTTTCTTCTTATTCGGAACCTCGATGCCCACCGCCGCTTTTCCGGGGATGGGAGCCTCAATTCGAATGTCCTCCGCGGCCAGGTTCAGCTTGATGTCATCGCTTAAGGACACAATCCTGCTGACCTTGACGCCCACATCGGGCTGCAGTTCGTAGCGCGTTACGCTGGGGCCGCAGCTGATATCGCTCATGGTGACTCCCACGTTAAAGCTGCGAAGCGTCTGCTCCAGCTTCAGCGCCGTCTCCTGCAGTTCCTCATCCGACGCGCCACCGCCCGAGGACTTGGGCTTATCTAACAGCGTGATGGGAGGCGTCTCATACGGTAAGAGCGGCTTCTTCGGCGGCTCCTTCTTCTCCGGTTCCATTTTGGCTGGGCTTCCTGCTGCCTGTCCGCCAGCGAAGCTGCCGTGGTTCATCTGGCCCGTTCTCGTTTGAGAGCCGGATCCGCTTCCATCTGCCTTTCCAAACGAGCCGGATCCGCTGTTTGACGCGGTGCCTCCCGCTCTCATCTGCGCGCCGGCTCCGTTTCCTCCCGCCTGGAATAATCCGTCCATGGCGCTCAGGTCATCCGCCGGTGTTCCCTCCAGCGAAAAGCTGTGTCCGCCGGAAGAAGAGCGGTTCTTCCCGTCTCCGGATGCCCAGATACTTTCCTGCGCCGCCTTGCGCTTGCGCATGATCGGATCATCGTCCGGATCAATATCGGCCTCGATCACCTGCCCGGAAGCTGTCGTCACCGTGCGGGTGGCCTTTTCGAGATTAACGCCGGTCACGCCGGCAAATTTCTCATCCGTTGTAGGCTTATCCTGACGGTTTTCGTTTTCCATTCCGGCGGGGCCTGCTTTTCTTCTGGAGTGAAGCGTATCGTGAATGCCCTCCGCGGGAACCTGCAGATCCGCCGTCAGATCCGACATGCGAAGCGGCTCTGCGCCATTTTCTCCAAACGGATGCCGTTTTTCATCCAGCAGATTTAACTCTTCCAGCGAACGGCTGTCAGCCTTCGCCATCAGATCTTTCTCCGGCTTCTCATCCGTTTCCACATTTCCGCGGCGGATCGGGATCATGCGGATCCGCTGCTCCGCCGAAGGCATCTTCTCCACCTGACCCTCACCGGGCACATCTGCCGATGCAGACTCATCCACCAATGAAAAGCTCAGATTTTTTTCGCCTTTTCCGGCCTTTGCTGCGGGTTCGGCAGGCGCTTTCCGCTTAGCGGAAGTCATCTGATCCGCTGCTTCAGATGCCTCTCTTTGTTCCGCCATGCCATTTCGTTCTGCGCTGCCGCCGCGCTTTGTCGCTTCCGCTTCCTGCCCGGCCGGCACTATTCTCCTTACACCACCCGGAAGCTCTTCCACTTCCGCGGCGCTATACTGCTCATCGGCGCCGGCTGCCTGCCCTTTCGCCGCATAATCTGCCCTTCCGTCGCCCAGATCGGTCTTCTTCCAAAGAGAACGATATCCGTTGTCTATCCCGTGAAGCTCCCCACGGATCGGCTCATAGGTTTCCTCCTGCCCCGACATGCTGGTGCGGAAGGTCATTCCCTTCACCTTCTGATCCATGCGGCGGGATCCTTCTTCGCGTAGAGCCCATTCTCTCTCCCGCCGCGCGTTCTCGCGCTCCCGGCGTTCCTGTTCCCGCTCCTCGCGCTCCATGCGGCGGATTTCCCGTTCCCGCGCCCACCGTTCATGGTCGTCCCTGGCGCGGTCGATCACTTCCCGGCCTCCGTCGCGGATGGGCCGGATTAAGGACCGCTCCGTGAGCAGCACCAGGACCACAGACAGAAGGAACAGTAGCACCAGATAGGTTCCCACCAGGCCCAGGGCCGGATATACCATGTGCACAAACATTCCGCCTACCACGCCGCCGCTGCTCTCCGAGAGCGCCAGCAGATAGTAGTCCTCCACTGTAGCCGTCTTATCGAACGTGCCCGGCGGTATCATCACCATCTGAATCAGGCAGCAAAGCAGCAAATACAAAGCCGCGCTTAACAGCGTCTTCCACCAGATCCTGCTGTCATCCGCGTTGTTCACCAGAACGATGACCGCGATAAAAATCAGGATCGGAAGCAGAAAGCCCAGCGCTCCAAAGTATCCCTGCATGAAATTGGCACAAACTTCTCCTGCCTTCCCGCAGAGTCCCATATTGCTCAAGAACAAAAATGCGCACAACACAAAAAAGCCGATGGTCACGACTTCCCCGAGCATCTTCGTATCCGGCTCCCGGCGCGTCTGCACCTTCGCCGTGCTTCTTACGCTTTGCGTGCTCCTGCCGGCTGCTGTGCTTCTGCCCGATGCGGTACTTTTCCCGCTCCCGGACATACTTTTTTTGCTGCTGCCGGATTTTCCGGATGTGCTTTTCGTCCCGCGGCTTGTTGTCCCTTTCCCGGATGCTTGCTGCCGGGTGCCTTTTGTCGTATTCTTTTTGGTCGTGGAGCCAGTTCCGCTCTTCTTCGCGGTCTGGCCCGATTTCTTCTTTGTATCCGCCAAAATACTCCTCCTGGTATGTTTACTCCATAAGTTCGTCTGTTGTTCTTCAACGGACATAGATTATAGAATTATACCACAACCGCGCCCTGATGGCAACAAATCCTTTTCGACACGCATGATCTGCCACGTCATTATCGTGTACAGGTCGTAAACAAACCTGCCGCAAGCAGAGTTATATCGTTCGCAGTCTAAAGTTCCCTCGGCCAGAACCACATAGGTTCAAAAAATCTGCAAAAACCAGAAGCAAGTCGGTCCAACTCGCGCTTCGCGCTGGAGCGGAGCACTTAGCGCCAGTCGAGCCAAAGGCGATGACTGACGCTTACGTGCGTGCCCCACCGGGCACTTGCTGAAACGGAGTCGTAAGACGAACGTTGAAGCATAGTGTCCGGTGCAAACAGTGAATCTCCTTGCTTCTAAAGCAGATTTTTTTCACCAAGTGGTTCTAAGGCCTCCTCCACATGACTGCTGCACGATATAATCTCTGCCTGCGGCAGGCTTGTTTACTTACCTGTTGTTCCGCCTAAGTAGTTCTTTCAGAAACAAAGGCGAGAAAGAGTGGCTGAAAGACGCCATTTTGCAGTGCTTTTGCATATCTCTGCTGATTAGTTAAGTGGATTGTCAAAAAGCAGCCGAGGCAGCGATAAGCCGATTGCTGTCATGTGAGGGCCTAAGGCGGCGGTGGAGAATTTCCAGGCAGATAGTGGGAGCAAGGGACTAGTACCACTTATGGCAGCGAAACGTTGCACGTACGCGAAATCGCGGTATTACAAGTACCGCGATTTCAGGGGGACTAAGAGGAACACCGTCATCAGACGGGGTTCCGAAATGTCCCCCGGCGGAAGTGCAACGCTTCGATGTTATTAGTGGTACTTCCCGAAGATCCCTGATCTGCCGGAAATCTCCCCGACGCTCCAGGACTCACATGACAGCTATAGATAGTAATCGCTGCCTCGGCCGCTTTTTGACTCACTCATTTTCCTGTCATGCAATAGCAATGACGTGGCAGATCATTCGCAAAAGAAACAGTGGCCGCCTTAGCAGCTTGAAAAGCTGCGAAGACGGCCACCATCTTGCTATAATTTGGAAACTAACTTAGATACGGGCTACGCCGGTCTTTCTGGCAGCTTCCGCTACGGCGGCAGCTACGGCATCCTTCACGCGCGGATCGAAGGCGGCGGGGATGATGTATTCGGCGTTGCGCTCTTCATCGGAGATCAGGTTGGCGATCGCGTAAGCGGCGGCAATCTTCATCTCGTTGTTGATCTGGGAAGCGCGAACGTCCAGGGCACCACGGAAGATTCCGGGGAAGACAAGAACGTTGTTGATCTGGTTCGGATAATCGCTGCGGCCAGTGGAGACAACGGCAGCGCCAGCTTCCTTGGCTTCATCCGGGAAGATTTCGGGAGTCGGGTTTGCGCAGGCAAAGATGATCGGATCCTTCGCCATGGTGCGGACCATTTCCTTGGTCAGGGTTCCGGGAGCGGAAACACCGATGAATACATCAGCGCCCTTGATGACTTCTTCCATGGAGCCCTTGCGCATCTCACGGTTGGTGATCTTGGCCATTTCTTCCTTGATCGGGTTCAGGCCTTCGCGTCCCTCGTAGATGGCGCCCTTGCGGTCGCACATAACGACGTCCTTTAAGCCCATGGCCATCAGAAGGCGGATGATAGCGATACCGGCAGCACCAGCGCCGCTGGTGACGATGCGGATATCTTCAATCTTCTTGCCGACAACCTTCAGAGCGTTAATCAGGCCGGCCAGCGTGACGACAGCGGTTCCGTGCTGATCATCGTGGAAAATCGGGATATCGCAGCAAGCTTTCAGCTTCTCTTCGATCTCAAAGCAACGAGGAGCAGAGATGTCCTCCAGGTTCACGCCGCCGAAGGAGCCGGCTAACAGGCGAACCGTGTTGACAATCTCATCGACATCCTTGGAACGGACGCAGAGCGGAATGGCATCCACATCGCCAAAGGCCTTAAACAGAACGCACTTGCCTTCCATAACCGGCATGCCGGCTTCCGGACCGATGTCGCCCAGACCAAGAACAGCGGTACCATCGGTGACAACGGCAACGGTATTCCAGCGGCGGGTCAGCTCGTAGCTCTTGTTGACATCCTTCTGGATCTCCAGGCAGGGCTGTGCAACACCAGGCGTATAAGCCAGGGAAAGGGCTTCCTTACTGTCTACGGCTGCGCGGGGCGTAACTTCCAGCTTGCCCTTCCATTCATAGTGAAGGCGCAGTGATTCTTTTGCATAATCCATGATGAATACTCCTTTTGAAATAGATTTGTGTACCCGGCACAAAGCGGCTGCAAACGCAAATTTTCATCTGCCGCATCACCTGTGCCGAATGTATATGAAAATGAACTAAATGGCGGATTTCCGCCATAGCCACATTTTGGCTACATATTTTTTGATTTCTCCGTGCACGCCTTCATGGCTTCAAAGACGGCGGAGCGGAAGCCCTTTGCTTCCAGCACGCGGACTGCCTCGATGGTGGTTCCGCCGGGGGAGCACACCCGATCCTTCAACTCACCCGGATGAATTCCTGTCTCCAGCACCATGCGCGCGCTACCCAGCACGGCCTGTGCCGCGAAGTGATACGCCTGCGCCCGGGGCATGCCATCGGCAACGGCGGCATCCGCCATGGCTTCGATGAACATGTAAACATACGCCGGCGAGCTGCCGCTCACGGAGGTGACCACATCCATCAGATGCTCGGAAACCTCTTCGGTTTCCCCAAAGGAATTTAAGACGGTCCGCACTTCTTCCTTTTCATCCGCCGAAATCCGGCTGCCGGGGACCATGGCCGTCATGCCGGATCCCACAAGCGCGGGCGTGTTGGGCATGATCCGCACGATCTTAACCGGGCGGGCAAACAGGCCTTCCAGCCAGGCGAGCGTCTTTCCAGGCGCCATGGAGATGAAGATTTTCTCATCCTGCGCCAGATCCGCGATCTCGCCAATCACAGCGGGATACACCGGGGGCTTAATCGCCAGGAAAATCAGGTCGGCGCGCTCTACCACTTCCCGGTTTCCGGCCAGCGCCGTCACGCCAAACTTTTCCGCTACTTTTTCCCGGCTGGCGGGGATGACATCCGTCACCACCACGTGATCCGGTGTCACAAGTTTCTTTGCAAGGATGCCGGTCAAAATGGCCTGTCCCATATTGCCGCATCCGATAAATCCTATCGTTTTCATACCAAACCCTCACACAGCGCTTACGCGTCGCTTAAAAAACTGCTCTCCGGTGCATCTCTACACACCGAAACTGCTTTCCTCCACCGAACTCTCGGTCTGTACTTCCAAGCTGTCGTTCGCCGGTGCGCCTTCCCCTTCCGGAGAAGCACCCGCGCCTTTCCCGCCAACTTCCTCTTCCGCTTCTTCCTGGAAGACGGCCAATTCCTCTTCCCGCACAGCCGGGAGCGACTCCAAGGACTCCAGTCCGAAGTGCCGAAGGAACCCTTCCGTGGTGCCGAAGGTCATGGGGCGTCCCGGCGCCTGCAGACGTCCGGTTTCCTCCACCAGTCCGAATTCCATCAGACGGTTGATGACGTAATCGCAGCTCACGCCGCGGATTTTTTCAATCTCGAGGCGCGTCACCGGCTGGCGATAGGCAATGATGGACAGCACTTCCAGCGCCGCTTCGGTCAATGTCCGCTTTTTCGGGCGCGAGGCGACGCGGATCAGGTTTTCATAAAACTCCCGCTTCGTCACCATCTGATACCGGTCTTCCAGACGAATGATCGTAATGCCGCGATCTTCCGCTTCGTAGTCTGCCTGGAGCGAAGAAAGAAGCTCTTCCGTCCGCATCTCATCCTCGCCGACAGCGGCGGATAAGGCGTCCAGGCCAACCGACTCTCCCATGGTGAACAGCACGGCCTCCAGCGCAGCTTTCGCCTTTTCTTTTTCCATGTTCTATAACTTCTATCACCGGCCGCAGCCGTCCCTCTCCTTTAATAATCGCTTTCCAGTGCCTTCTCCAGCTCTTCCGCCGAGATGGAACCGTCATCCGACCTCTCAAGATCGATCTCGCCGCCCACTTCCGACTGCCGGCATTTTAACCGGCCCATCTTAATCAGCTCCAGAACGGCTAAAAAGGTGACGATCACTTCCACGCGTCCGGACTGCCTCTCCAGCAGATCCCGGAAGGAAAACAGCTGGTTTTCAGCGGTGTACGTCAGGATGTAGCGGATTTTTTCGGAGACGCGAAACGGCTCCTTTTTGATGGTGCCAAATCCTGCACGCACGGTGTCCACGCGGTCTTCCTGGCGTTTGATGACCGACTGAAAAATCCGGTTCAGCTCGCCAAGCGTCAGCTTGCCCAGGATCGCATCCGGATCGACGGGCGGCTCGTAGGAAGCCACTTCCTTGGGAACCGTCGGCTTCTTGGAGAAAAACTGCCCGGCTTCCTCCGCCATGTCTTTCAGCTCGCCGGACAGATACTTGCACATCTTGTACTCCAGGAGGCGCTGTACCAGTTCGTCGCGGGGATCTTCCGTCTCCCCTTCCTCCGTCTTTTCCTGCGGCAGAAGCATGCGGGATTTGATATCCAAAAGAGTAGCCGCCATCAGAAGGAAATCGCTCACAAGCTCCATGTCTTCCTTCTCCATGGCGGACACGTAGGCCATGTACTGATCCGTGATCATGACAATCGGGATATCGTAAATATCTACTTTATTCTTCTCAATCAGGTGCAACAGCAGGTCCAAAGGACCCTCGAACACCTCAAGCTTAAAGGATAAACCCATACCACCCCACCTTTTTCAGCCCGATTATAAACGTTTCGAAGCCGCTTTTCCAGAGAAAAGAAATTTTCTGTCATTACCACAAAAAAGGGAGCCTCATTAAGAATTTTTTAGTTATTCTTTTATACATAGAAGATCTCCGACATCTCTGTCCGGCTGGCCACCTGAATGTCGAAATCCGACGCGCGGTACTCGTTCGGAGCCAGGTTTACCTCTAACCGCACCGCTTCCCAGGCAAGTTCCGGATAATTGTTCTCCTTGCTGATATGTCCTAAAAGGACATGCGTCATGCGATCATTTAGGATCTCGCTCAAGAGCCGTCCCGCGTTCTCGTTGCACAGATGCCCCCGGTCCCCTAAAATCCGCTGCTTCAGATAATACGGGTACGGGCCGGTCTCCAGCATGTGGATGTCGTGGTTGCTTTCCAAAAGGATGGCATTTAAGTTCTGCAGATGCTGCACCACATACGGCGTGTACGTGCCTAAGTCGGTGGCAACCGCCACCTGGCTTTCCCCTCCCGAAATCCGGTAGGCCACGGGCTCGGCCGCGTCATGGGAGATGGCAAACGGCGTGACCTCCATATCCCCTACGGAAAACGGGCGGTCCGCCTCAATCGGGATCAGGAACTCCTCCGCGTACGGAACCGAAAGCGCTTTTCGGATTTGCTTCAGGGTTCCTTCGGTTGCGTACACGGGAACGGGATGCTTTTTTAAGTACATGGAAAGTCCCGCGATGTGATCCGAATGCTCATGGGTCAGGCAGATCCCGTCCACCTCTTCCGCCTTCAGGCCCAGTTCCTTTAATCCCAGCTCGATTCGACGGTTGGATATACCAGCATCTACCAGGATATGCGTTCGATCTGTGCCGGCGTAGATGCAGTTACCACTGCTGCCGCTGGCAATGCTCGCGAATCGCATGCATCGTGTCCCTCCAGTTTCCGCTGTTATCGATCACCACGTCCGCCAGCGCGCGAAACTCCTCTTCGGAAGGCTGCCGGCTCATGATTTCCATGCACTTTTCCACGCTGTATCTTCTGGACAGCATCAGGCGGACAATACGCGTTTCCATCTTGGTGTAGATATACCAGATTTCATCCAGCATCTCCGGGTATCCATCGATGGATAAGAGGGCGGATTCCAGAACAAAAACCTTCGTTCCCTTCTCCTCTTCCTCACGCATTCTCCGGGCGATTTCTTCCTTCACCGCCGGGTGCAGAATAGCGTTTAATATAGCAAGCTTTTCTTTATCCGGGAATACGGAGTTTCCCAGTTTCTCCCGGTCGATCTGTCCATCCGGAAGAAGAAACGCTTCCCCGAAGATTTCCTTGATTTTCTCATACGCGGGTTTGCCCGGCTCCATCAGCTCATGACTCACCTTGTCCGCCTGCAAAACCACCGCCTTGTATTCCTGCCGAAGGAAAGCCAGGACGTCGCTCTTGCCCGATCCCACGCCTCCGGTAATTCCGATTTTAATCATTCTCTTAACCTCTTCGTTATTCTATTATTTGGCGTCAAACCAGCTCTTGCCGGTGTGCAGATCCACCTCCAGCCGCACCTTTAACTGCGCCGCGTTCTGCATCTCTTCCGCCAAAATGGCTGACACCTTCTCCTTCTCTTCCTCCGGTGCCTCCAGAATCAGTTCATCGTGCACCTGCAAAATCAGTCTGGCCCGGCAGTTTTCTTCCTGCAGGCGCTTCACCACCTTGATCATCGCCAGCTTGATGATGTCCGCGGCCGTCCCCTGGATCGGCGCGTTCATGGCCACACGCTCTCCGAAGGAGCGCTGCATAAAGCCCGAGGCCTTCAGCTCCGGCATCGGCCGGCGCCGCCCAAACAACGTCTCCGTATAGCCCTTCTTTTTCGCGTCCGACACCAGCTTGTCCAAAAAGGCTTTTACCTTCGGATAGGTGGCAAAATACTGTTCGATATACTCCGTCGCCTGCTTGCGGGAGATACTTAAGTCCTCCGACAGGCCAAACGCGCTGATGCCGTACACAATGCCAAAGTTGACCGCCTTGGCATTCCGGCGCATGAGCGGCGTCACCTCGGAAAGCGGCACGTGAAAGACCTTCGAAGCCGTGATGGCATGGATATCCTGCGCCTGATTGTATGCCTCAATCAGCTGCTCATCCCCGGACATGCTGGCTAAGACTCTCAGTTCGATCTGTGAGTAGTCGGCATCCACCAGAAGGAAACCGTCCTCTGGCACAAAGAGCTTTCTGATCTCCCGACCCAGTTCCATCCTCACCGGGATGTTCTGCAGGTTCGGATCGGCGCTGGAAAGCCGCCCTGTGGCCGTCACCGTCTGATTAAACACGCTGTGAATTCTTCCGTCTTCCCGAATGTAGCTTCCCAGGCTGTCCGCATAGGTGGATTTGAGTTTCGCGTACTGGCGGTACTCGAGGATTTTCCGCACAAACGGCACGTCCACCGCCAGCTTCTCCAGAACGTCGGCCGCTGTGGAATACCCGGTTTTCGTCTTCTTGCCGCCCGGCAGCTTCATCTTCTCAAACAGGATTTCGCCGAGCTGCTTCGGGGAGTTCAGGTTGAAGTCTTCTCCCGCCTCCTCGACGATTTCTTTCGTCAGCTCCTCAATGCGCACCTGCAGCTTTTCGCCGTATTTCTCCAACTCGTCCTTCTGCACCTTGACGCCGGCCGCTTCCATATCATGCAGCACAGGGATCAACGGAAGTTCCATCTCCTCATACAGCTTAAGCATGCCCTGCTGCGAAAGGAGCTCTTTGCCCTTTTCCGCCGCCAGAAACGCAATATATGCCGGATAGCCCACCGCGCTTAAGAATGTCTCGCCCCGTTCGGCCGCCAGCTCCCGCATGGTCTTCTTTCCCAGCATTTCCTTGCGGGACGGAACCGTCTGGCCCAGGATATCCCTCGCCACATCATCAAACGCATAGGAGTTTTTCAGGGGATTTAACAGGTACGCGCAGACGCCGGCGTCGAACACCCGGGGCATGCCCTTTTTCGCCTCGGGAAGCCAGTTTAAAAACGCCTTGTAATCCATGAAGGCGAAGCCTGTCGTTTCAGGAGTTTCTTCTTTTTCTGAGATTCCTTCCTGTCCCGAAGCTTCTTCCTTTCCCGAAACTTCTTCCTTTCCCGATATGTCTTTCTTCTCCGTATCAAACAGTGCCTTCGCCTGTCCCCGCAGCCACTCTTCTGTCAGGGCATCCGGGTTTTCCTGGGCGGCAGCCCGCACTTCTTCGCTTTCCTCTGCGTCTCCAAACAGCGTCAACTGCGTAAACACGGGCTTTTCTGCCCCCGCCGCCGGAAAAACGTACACCTCGGTCCCGTTCTTCTCATCGGAAAAGCAAAGGGAAAGCCCGACAAAACGCCCGTCCTCCGCTTCGGCGTGCAGGCCCATCTTCCCGGCTTTCTTCGCGCGCGCAAACACTTCGGCTGCCTCGCCGCGTCTTTCCACCCGGGCAAATCTCAGGGGTTTATCCTCCTTGACCGGAACGTCCTTCAGTCTGTCATGGAAACGGGCGGCCATCACCTTCAGCTCCAGGTCCTTTAACATCTCATACGCTTCCGGCGTATACAGCTCCGGGATGGCACAGGAAAGCCATTCTTCCTTTACAGGGGCGTTTACGTCAATCGTCGCCAGCGTTTTGGAGAGCTGCGCCATGTCGTAATGCTCCGCCAGCGATTCCTTCGCCCTCTTGGGCTTAATCTCTTCCACATGGGCAAAGGCATTTTCGATGCTGCCGTAGGCGGCGATGATAGCACCCGCCCCCTTCTCCCCGATTCCGGGCACGCCGGGGATGTTGTCGGAGGCGTCACCCATCAAGGCCTTCATGTCGATAAACTGAAGCGGCGTCACCCCATACAAGGATTTCACATCCTCCGCGTGATAGTTCTCTACCGTGGTCGAGCCCTGCTTCGTCTTGGGGATCCGAATGCAGATGTTTTCCGTCGCCAGCTGCAGAAGATCGCGGTCGCCCGAAACCACGGAAACCTCCCGGCCCATCTCCTCGCTCTTTTTGGCCATCGTGCCCAGGATGTCGTCCGCCTCAAAGCCGGGCAGCTCACAGATGGTCACCTTCATGGCGGCTAAAACCTGGCGGATGATCGGCACCTGCTCGCGCAGCTCTTCCGGCATCGGCTTGCGGGTTCCCTTGTATTCCGGATACATCTCGTGCCGGAACGTCGGGTGATGCACGTCAAACGCCACCGCCAGATAATCCGGCTTTTCCTCCTCCAGGAATTTAAACAGAATGCTTAAAAAGCCATGGACTGCCCCCGTGTGCGTTCCCTTGGAGCTGGTCAGATCCGGCAGGCCGTAAAAGGCCCGGTTTAAAATACTGTGTCCGTCCACCAGGACGATTTTTTCTTTCATACTATTCCCCCGGTATAGATCGTAAGCAGGATAGCCTGCGTTTTTTCCCTGTGTGTCTTCTATGGATGGAGCAGCTCCAGCCAGCCATTTGCCATGGCAAACACATAGATCCGGTACAATTCCGCGATCACTGCCGCCAGCACCGTCCAGAACACCACGGTGGAAGAAGCATAGTACACATCCCATCGCATCTTCGTTGCCCGCATCTGGGTGCGGGATTCCTTCATGGAAATCTCGATGGCCTCTTTGAGCGGCTGAATATCTTCCGTATCGCCGTCCAGTTCCCGCAGCGCCGCATCGATCGTATAATAGATCTCCAGCTCGTCGTAACATTCCTTGCAGGACATGACATGGGTCAGGAAATCATCGGTTTCCTGCCGTGTCAGTTCCTTCTTTATATAACGCGGTATCATCCGCTGTGCTTCCTGACAGGTCATCGTTTCCTCCCTGCGGTTTATAAAGTGTTAGATACTCACTTAGCCAGATCCTAAGGCCATCGTTTTACTTCGGGATCAGGGCCTGCAGCGCAAAGTTCGTTTTACGCCGGGATCAGAATCTGCAGCGTAAAGGAATTTTCCCCCGTATCAATCCGGATGTCTCCCCCGTACTTTTCCGCGGTGGAACGGATGCTTAAGAGCCCATATCCATGATAGCCATTCTTTTCCTTCGATGTCTGCGGAAGCCCATCCGTAAGCACCGGCACGTCCTCACAGTAATTTCGGATCCGGATAAAGGCAAAATCCTTTTCCCGGTATCCGGCTACCTGAATCACCCTCTTTTCCGGGTCTTTCACCTTCATGACACTTTCGATCGCGTTATCGATCGCGTTTCCGAACATGGAATACAGATCCATCACGTCCACAAAGGAAACACAGCTTCCGTCCACCAGGCAGGTCATGCTGATCTGGTGTGCCTCGCAGTACAGACTCTTTTCCGTCAAAACCACATCCAGGGCAGGATTCCCGGTTCGAATCGCAGAATCGTAGATCATAACGGCGCTCTCCATCTCGGAGATCTGCCTGTTCACCGTCTCCTCATCCCGCATGGTCCGGAGAGCTGCGATCTGGTGCTTTAAATCATGGCATTTCTGATTGATCAGATTGATATTTTCCTGGCTGATCTTAAACTGTTCTTCCCGCATGCCCTGCAGCTGCCGCACGACGTCCAGCTCGTGCCGCGCCAGAAAGGCCAGCTCCTGAGCGTTTTGCAGATAGAGCACAAACAGAGCCGCAAAGCCGACAACCAAGCGGAATGTCGGGACAATCGGACTATTGTTGGCCGACGGATTATCAATCAGATAGAAAATCACCTGATAGTTCGTAAGAAACAGGAAGACAAACAAAACAGCCAGCGAAAGCACGGTTTTCTGATGGTTCATACGGTACGAGCCATTGTGCGTCAAATGAGGAAACAAAAGGGCCCTCGCAGCCCAAAAGAGCAGCACGCCCGCCAAGGCAAGCACTCCAAAATGGATTCCCACGCCAGACGGCGTATTCACGTCAGCGATCCGATGCATGAAAGGAATCAGCATCTGATTGACAAGCTCCACCACGATCTGTGCCCAGACGGTGACAAAAACCCCGGCTTCCGGCGGAAGACACAAAACCGGTACGGCAAAACAAAGCCCTGCCAGAAATGCCAGCAGCGGTTCTAACGTAGTCGATGCGTTAGAGGCGTCAACCAGCATAGCGTCCAAAACCAGACTGACAGCCAGCAGGCAGACAGCAAAAACGAACGATACGGCCCATGCTCTATGTCGTTTCCTGGCGGATTCCGGGCATAACCCGGCCACAAAAGCCAGCATCAGCACGATAAGCGGCAGTATGGGGCGTTCCAGTAAAACCTCTCGCATATTCATTCCTCCCCTTTCCCTACCGGGTCCCAACGTATTCTGTCAGCGCTGCCAGAAAGCCCTTTCTTTTGGCGCGGCTTAAAGGCAATACCGTTCCATCAACTGTGACAGTATCCTGCGTCAGATGAGAGACGTACACCAGATTCACCAGGTAACTGACACTTGCCCTCGCAAACGAAATGTCCGCTAACGCCTGATCCGCCTCCTTCATGCTCGAACGCGTCCGATACGTCTGGCCGCCCACGGTGTGATACAGAAGGTCATGCCCGTCTGTTTCTATATAGGTAATGCGGCCGGCTGGTATCTTCACGGTCCCATCTTCCGACGAAACCAGAATCTCGCTTCGCCCCCGACGGCTCAGCGCCTCGATGGCCGATTCCATCTCCATGGAAAAACCCACGAAGTTCAGCGGCTTTAAAAGGTAGGCCTTTGCCTGTACCTTATAGCCTTCGATGGCATACTGGGCCATGTTGGTGATAAACAGAATCTGTACAGCCGGGTCAATCTCCCTCACTTTTTTTGCGGCTTCCATGCCATTCATCTTCGGCATCTCGATATCCATCAGAAGAATGTCAAAATCCGGCTGGTAATCGAACACAAGCTGTTGACCGTTCCGGTAGACGCGTGTATGGAAGCTTTCTCCTTTGCGCCGGGTGTACTCTGTCAAAAACGCCTGCAGCTGGCCGATATATTGTTCATCGTCTTCCACAATTCCCACACGGACCACCGTCTTCTTCCTCCTTACGCGCAAAGATAGTGTGAATCTAGCACACTTTTCCTTTGAATGCAAGTATTCGCATTCCTTCCTTTTAAGACCGTCTTGCGCGGTTTTTTACCGTCCCTGTTCACGGATCATCCATCCTGTCACCGACTGACCAACTTTCGCCAAAAAACGACCAATTTTGCCAAAATCCCCACGGCCTGCGGCCTGCCGGGTAGAATACGCATCAAGCAACAGACGTTCAGGAAAACCTGAACATCAGAACCCTTACCCCGGTAAAACGAAAGGAGAACAAACGATGAAAAGGGTAAAAATGAAACCAGGCATCACGCTGCTGGCGACGATCGCCATCATCGCCATGCTGATGAACACACTGCTGGACACCTTCGGTGACACATTGTCCGGCTACATCGGCGGAGGCACGGTAGCCGCCACGGGCGACGGCACCGTCATGGACGAGATGACGCTTCTGGCCGAGGGCCGGGAGATGGATGCGGAACTTCTGGCCGAAGGTTCCGTCCTTCTTCGGAATGAAGACGGGGCGCTGCCGCTTCAGATGGGCGAAAAGGTCACCATCTTAGGCGCTCAGAGCTACAACTACATCAACGGCGGCACCGGTTCCGCCGGCGGCAAGTACGACGAGTACACCTACACCATGAAGGAAGCCTTTGATGGATCCAAACAGGACGGCTCCGGCTCTGAAAGCACCGTGAAATACCTGGATGTGAACGAAAAAGCATGGAATTGGCTGGAAACGGCCGTCGGAGGCGGCCGCAACTTAAACACCACCGGCGAGTACATGGGCCACACCGGAACTGGCGAACTGACGCTCTTTAGCGGCAGCGATTACGCCTCCAACAAAGACAACTACGGAAATGGCGACTGGGGCGGATACCGCCGCGTCTGCGAATTTGACATCAGCGTCTACGAAAATCACAAGAGTGATTTCATGGCGGAGGGCTACAACGACACCGTCATCGTCACCTTCGCCCGCTCTGGCGCGGAAGGCGCCAGTCCGGTCATGGACTATGACGGAGACGGAAAAGCATCCACCGGAACCACCTACCTGCAGCTTTCCGAGGACGAGAAAAACCTCCTGCAGTTCTGCAAGGAAAACTACAAAAAGGTGATCGTCCTGATCAACTCCTCCGCTGCTGTCGAGCTCGGCGAGATGGAGGAATATGACATCGACGCGGTCCTCTGGATCGGACATCCCGGCGAGGCAGGCCTCGTGGGCGTCGCCCAGGTCTTAACCGGTCAGGTGAGCCCCTCCGGCCGACTGGTGGATACCTACGCCTACGACATGTCCACCATGCCCGCCTTCTACAACAACGATGACAATAAGTACACGAACGTGGCGGATATCGTATCCGGCTTTGGCGTTTCCACGAACTACGGTTACTATCAGTACGAAGAAGGCATCTATGTCGGCTACCGCTGGTACGAAACAGCCGATGCCGAGGGCTTCTTTGACAGCGAATTCTTTACCCAGCACGAATGGAAAAACGGCAAGGCCAGCGGATATGACGAAGTCGTTCAGTATCCCTTCGGATATGGCCTTTCCTACACCAGCTTTGATTGGAACGTCGTTTCTTCCGACGTTTCCCTGCAAGCTCACGAGAACAACAGCATCACTGTCCGCGTCACCAACACCGGCGACGTCGCTTCCAAGGATGTGGTGGAGCTTTACATGCAGGCTTCTTACGGAACCGACGATACTTGTGGAATTCAGAGCACCGGCTTACAAAAGGCCCACAAAGTGCTCATGGGCTTCGCGAAGACGAAACTTCTTGCCCCCGGCGAAAGCCAGGAAGTGACCATTGAATTTGAGACCGACGATCTGGCCTCCTTCGACACCTACGGTCACGGCTGCTACGTCCTTGAGCGCGGCGACTATCTCTTCCACATCGGAAAGAACGCCCACGAAGACGGCTGTGATCCGGTACAGGCTTCCCTTGCTTCTTCAATCATCTATGACGAAACAGGCGTCGGTGCCCGAAACACCGATGAAACCATCGCCAGAGTCGCCATGAGTGATGTGGATGCCGGCGACGGAAACATGCTGGATGGCTACTTAAATCGCGATGATTTCGCGGGCGGTTTTGCCCAGATCATGACCCACGAGTCTTCCTGCAAGACGGAAGCCATCTCCGACGCGCTGGTGGAAGTCATGTCCACCCCTGCTCTTGGAACCACGATGTACACCTATACCACTTACGAGAACGGCGTAAAGGTGCAGAAGACCGTTCCCAAGTATGTAAACGGCACCAGCTATCTGGCCTACTCGGCCGAACCGAACTGGGAGGGACTGACCCAGGATGACATTCGCTACTACTTTGACGACGAGAACGAAAACCATGTGATTGACTATAATCAGATTTATTATGTGGTGGTCGACGAGGCCGGCAATGCCATCGTGGACGAAAACGGGAACTATCAGGTGACAACGGAGGAAACCTCCATGCGCCTGGATATTAACGCTCCGATCTTAAAGAGCGCTAACTATGACAACGAAATCTGGGCTTACCTGGTTGACCAGATGAGCCTGGCCGAGCAGATCGCCGTGGCAGGCGGTATGGGCTGGCAGACCCCGGCGGTTCCTTCTTTAAATAAAGAGCGCACCTCCGTCGTAGACGGCCCCGGCGAGTCTGGCAACGGCAACAACTCCTACGGCGTCAACACCTGGTTCTCCTCGGCGGTTGTAAACGCCTCCACCTGGAACCCGTACCTCTTAGAAAAGCTGGGCCATGTCTACGCCCACCAGTCGATCAAGAACGGTCTCTCCGGCGCTTACGCTCCGGCCATGAACACGCACCGCACACCTTTTGGCGGCCGAAACTTTGAGTACTTCTCCGAGGACGGTTTCATCGGGGGCAAGATGGGTGCCGCGGAAGTCACCGGTCTGCAGGCGGAAGGCATCTCGGTCTTCATCAAGCACATGGCGATGAACGACAACGACACCAACCGCGACGGCAACATCACCTGGTTCTCCGAACAGTCCGCCCGCGAGATTTATCTGAAAGATTACGAAATCTGCGTACACGAAATCTTCCTCGCCGATCCGGAAACGGAAAGCGGTACCTTTGTAAAAGGCGAAGGCGCCTTAGGCATTATGAGTTCCTTGAACCGTGACGGCGTTTCCATGTTCCATCAGGGACTTTACAAGAACATCCTCCGAGGTGAATGGGGCTTTAACGGCATGATCATCACCGACGGCGTTGGCCCTTCCGCTACCATCATGAGCCCCGGTGCCGGACTGTTCGGCGGCGTGGAAGGTCAGCTGGGCGGCTCTGCTGTCTCCGCTTACTACGAAGTGGAAGGTAACTCTGAGACCACGCAGTATGGCCGCTACCTGCTGCGCCAGGCTTCCAAGCACATGCTGTATCAGTTCTGCCATGCGGCGCAGATCAGCCCTGTGGCAAACGATGCCTGGAAGAATTACCAGAAGATCGGCAATATCGCCTTGGCTATCGCGGCTGCCCTTGTGGTGATCTTCTGCTTCATTACTCCACTTTTTAAGAAAGAAGAAAAAGCAGCCTGAAAAACCAACCTGCCGCAGCGGCTTTGATGTGCCTGAAGCCGCTGCCATAGAAAGGAGAATTCGAATTATGTCCGAACAGGAAAAAACCATCCCTACCAAGAATCATACGGGATTATCCTCCGCGCTTGACCGCTTCTTCGGTTTTCGCGCACGCGGATCCTCCCTGAAAACAGAAATCGGCGCCGGCTGCCTGGCCTTCTTCACAGCCGTCTGTGCCCTCCTCGTCAACACCCGAATCCTGGGAGCTGCCTATGGAAACTACGCTGGAACCTATCTGGCTGCCACCTGCCTCTGTTTTGCGGGGAGCCTCCTTTTAGGCCTCCTCTGTAACCTCCCTCTGGTGCAGACCTCGAACATGGCCCTCTCCACCTGTGTGATCTCCATGCTCTCCGCTGCCCCCGGCATCACCTACTGGAACATCATGTCCATCACCCTGGTGGCAGCAGTAGTCTATCTGCTGATCGCGCTGACCCCCTTGCGGAAGCTCCTGGTGGATCTTTTGCCGGAAGGTGTCCGCAAAGCCCTGCCCGTAGGCCTTGGTCTTTATACCATCCTGACCGGCTTAAAGAACGCCGGCTTCGTGGCTGACGGTTCCTTCGTGGATGCCGGACAGCTGATGACCCTGCCTCGCTTCTACTTCTGGATCATGACCTTTGCGGCTGTCATCTACCTCATTCTGAAAGCATACAGGAAAAACAACGCCCTCCTGAAGGTATACGGCCTGATGGTCGGAGCCATGTGGGTGTTCGGCATTGTCTTTTACATGGACCAGTTTATCGGCGGTCAGACCGCTGCCACCCTGGTTTACCACCGCGTCAATCTGGTCGTTGCCACAGATGGCGCCTCCCCGTATCACATCGGTGCGGGCCTGGCCGGACTGCAGATCGGAAGAGTCTTCACGGAAGGCTTTGATTTCTCCGGATACACAGGGAACGTTCCTCTCCTCTTTCTGCAGGGCGTCTTAAGCTTCCTGTTCCTGGGGCTTTATACCAACACGGCGTCCATGGATGCTGTCGCTGTCTGCGGCGCATCAAATTATGCTGATGCAAATGGTAAGAACCCCCACTGCATCGCAGCTCTGCTGAACCTGGCAGCCCCGATCCTGGGCGTTGCCCCGACATCCATCGGAGCCGAATCAGCCGGAGCCGCCGAAGACGGCGGACGCACCGGCCTGACCTCCGTAGTTGCTTCCTTAGGCTTCTTAATCTCCGCCTTTACCTGGGTCTTCCTGATGTTCTTCGCAACCGGCACAAACGGCGCAGGCATGTGGATCAACGAAACCGAAACCAAACTGGCCGCCTATGTCAATGACAGCTTTGCATTCGCAGACTTTATCATGGTTCTCATCGGTGTGGCTCTGTTAAAAGGTCTTTGTAAAGTAAACTGGGAGAAAAAGGAAGAATATGTATCCTTCGCGGTTACTCTCATCGGTATCGCGTTCCTTGGAAACCTGGCCCTTGGCGCTTCACTTGGCGTCATCGCCTTTGCAATCCTGCACCTGATCTCGGCAGAGCGCAAGGAAAAAGCAGCCTCCACCGCCATCCTCTGCTGCCTGATGCTCCTGTATTCGGGACTGTCTCTGACCGGCCTTAGCAGCCTCGCAAAGAGCGATGCTTCACAAGGCTCTGCCACACGCCAGCCCCTGGCCCAGGTGAGCGACTTCTCCTTTGATTTTAACACCGGCAGGTATTCCTTCACCGGCACGGAAGAAGCACAGTTTTATGTGGTCCGCGTCTACAATGTAGAAAACGGAACCCAGTCCGTCTCCGCCCTAGCTCAGTCCGAACGAATCGACAAAGACAGCTCCAACCGCTATGAAGGTCATGTGGACGCGGATCTGGTTGCCGGCGACTACAATGCCTACGTTCTCGCAGTTGCCTCCGGCTACACGCCTTCCTCCACGCTCCTGTCCGGCACCTCAACGGCTATGGCAAAGCCCACGGTTTCCGCCACCTGGCAGGAAGACGGCCCGAACGTCTCCATCAAACTTTCCATCCAGGCCGGCGACAAGGTAGCCTCCCGCTACACTGTGACAGCCACGAAGGACGGCTCGGAAGTGTACCGAAACGATCAGGCTGTAAACGGCGATCTGATGCTCTCCGCTTCGGATCTGAACCTTCCTCAGTTAAGTAAAGCCGACAAGATCACCTTCCAGGTTCAGGTAAACCCGGTGGACGGCTACACAGTCCCGGGAACCGTTACGGCTGATGTGGCCGAGGAACGCAGGGGCGGTCCTGGCGGCGGAATGGCCGGATTTGAAGTGGAACCGAAGGAAGTAACCTTCGAGGAAGGCGCGGAAAGCTTCACCTACGAAATTGGCTCCCACGTCTACTTCCATACGACGGCCACCAAGGCAGAGCCCGCCCCCGGAACCACCTACACCTACTCCCTTGCCAAGGGCGATGCGCAGACACCGTTTGACTGTAAGATGTTCCTGTACTTAAACGAAGACGGAACCGCCCGCCTGACGGTTTCCGCCGAAGGCCCCGTTGCCGCAGCAGATTTGTCCGGAACCTGGACCAGTGAAAACGGCCAGATCACGGTGACAATTGCCAAGTAAGTCTTGGACGAACGCGCGCAAGAGCGGATCACACACAAATCAGGGTAACAAAAATGGCGCCAGGAAATGTCAAATTTCCTGGCGCCATTTTGTGGTCTGCATTTGATCGTAACTACTCAGCACGGGTATGCTTAAAAACGATGGAAAATGGCTGCTTGCAGCCACTTTTCCATGTTTTTTAAGCATATGTCGTGGTGGCCCCCCACCACGACAGTCCCAGGCATTAGCGCCAAAGGCGCGACATACGCCGCAGGCGGATGGCCTGGGACCTGTGCTGCTGAGTAGTTACATTTGATCTCTTTTAATACCACGGCCCCGCCGGAGCAGTCTCTTCACTCCCTCTGCGGTTCGGGCGATTGCCTTGCGCCTCTGTCTCGGGCTCATCTTCCGCTTCGCCGGAGAATTCGCCGCTAAAATCCTCGCTGCTGTCGTAATCCTCACGGCCGATGCCCGGCTGAGTCTCCTGTGCTTCCTGCGTTTCCTCCTCAGAAGATGCCGTGGTCTCCGCGTCTTCAAATGCGGACTGATGCCGCTCTCCCAAAACCACCTGGATCTTCATCTCTCTGCCGCCGCGAAGCAGCGTCACGCTCACTTCCTCCCCGGACTTTCTCGCGCCGACCAGCTTGACCAGCTCGGTGCTCGTATGCACCATCGTGCCGTTTAAGTAGGTGATGATGTCTCCCGGAAGGATGCCAGCCTTCGCTGCCGGGCCGTCTTTCTCAATGGAAATGACCTTCGCTCCGTACAGGATCTGTCCGTTTTCCTTCGTTTCCTGATACGACTGCACCGTCACACCCAGGAAAGGCTTCACAATGTAGCCCTTTTCAATGATGTT
Organism: Lachnospiraceae bacterium; assembly: GCA_017479935.1. Taxonomy (GTDB): domain Bacteria; phylum Bacillota; class Clostridia; order Lachnospirales; family Lachnospiraceae; genus RGIG5021. The sequence goes on along the minus strand of JAFVBO010000119.1, from coordinate 9,696 downwards.
GGCGATGATGTCCCGCACGCTGTTCATCGGGATCGCGAAGCCAATGTTGTCGATCGAGGCGTCGCTGCTGTAAATATTGGTGGAAAACTTGGCGTTGGTGATGCCAATCACCTCACCGTACATGTTAAACAGGGCGCCGCCGGAGTTTCCGGAGTTGATGGCCGTATCGGTCTGGATCAGATCCATGTTCGTGCCGTTCTTTAAATGGATCGAACGGTTCAGGGCACTGATGCTTCCCTTGGTGAGGGAGAACGGAAGCTCTCCTAACGGATTTCCGATGGCCACCACATCTTCCCCGACCCGCAGGTTATCCGAGTCGCCCAGCACAACCGGGGTCAGGCCAGTCGCATCCACCTTTAACACTGCCACATCATTGTTCTTGTCGTACCCGCAGATGTCGGCATACCAGGACTGCCTGCCGTACATGGACACCATCACGGAGTTAGCCCCTTCGATCACATGGTAGTTGGTGACGATATAGCCGTCTTCCGTCAGGATAAAACCGGAGCCGGAGGCTGTTCCCGTGGCGGTACTCCCCCAGTAGCCAGTGGTGGTGATCTGCGTCACGATCCCAACCGTGGAGCCGACATTCAGCTCGTAAAGATCCGCGGCGGAAAGCACGGTGCTCGTATCCACCTGGGAAGTCTTCAGCGTCGTCTTCTCCCGCGTCCCTTCAAACAGGTAAGAGGTTGTCGTACCGGTCAGTCCGAAGCCTCGGGCGATGCGAACGCCGAAGATCAGGAACCACGCGCCTAAAAGGCCGCCGATCATAGCCGCGGTCAGCGTAATCAGAAAGATCGTGCCGGCGCCAATGCTGTCCTTGTCCGCTTTTTCGTTGTCCTCTCCTCTGCCATTCTCCTGGTTAAACTCTTCGCCCCCTCTATCCTGAGGCGCGTACATCCGCCCGTAGGCCGGGTCGGCGTTCTGCCAGGTGTCCCGTTCGTCCGGCCAAGGCTGCGTAGGTGCGAACGGGGCTTGCTCGGAGAATTCATCCTCGGAGGTTTGATCCTCGGGGAGTTCATCCTCGGAGGTTTCTCCTTCACAGGATGCTTCGCGGGTTTCGGCTTCGGGAGATTCGAAGGTTTCGTCCTCTGAAGCCTCGAAGGTTTCTTCTTCGGGATCTTCAAAAGATTCCTCCGCTTCGGCTTCGGGGCTCTCATAGTCCACGTTCCCTTCGGCCGATTCCTCAAAAGTCACATCTTCTGTGTCACTCTCCGTCGGCTCCTCAAAGTTCTCGTCATCCGTAAGGTCCTCTTCCGGTTCCGCGAATTCTTCGTCCTCTTCGAAGTCTTCCTCCTCTGCGAATTCCTCGTCCTCCGCGAAATCTTCCTCCTCTGCGAATTCTTCGTTCTCTTCGAAGTCTCCGTCTTCCGCGAAGCTCTCGTTCTCTTCTACTTCTTCCATGTCAGCCGCCCGCTGGCCGGCTTCCTTCTCTTTCTTTTTATGAAATAAAGAAAATAATCCCATTTTCGCATTCCTTTCCATCTTCTTGCGCCAGGGTAGACTACACCCCTGCATATTTGAGATACTCTACCAGATCAAGCTGAAAGGAAACTGAAAAACAGCCGTTGCATTTTCATCTTCTTTTCAGCGTCAAATGGTATTATAATAAAGCAGAGATTATCACACGCCCTGGAAAGGACTTCTAATACATGAAACTTTTAATCATAGAAGACGACCAGCTTCTGGCCGACTCCATCCAAACCCTTGTCAAAGCCTCAGGCTTTGAGGCGGATGTCGCCTACGATGGTCTGACCGGCCTGGAATACGCGCTCTCCGGTGTCTACGACCTGATGGTTTTAGATGTCATGATGCCCGGACTAAACGGCTATCAGGTAGCCAAGCAGGTCCGCACCCGGCATCTGTCCTTCCCCATCCTGATGCTCACTGCCAAGTCGGAGCTCATGGACCGCGTGGAGGGCTTAAACTCCGGAGCGGATTACTACCTGACCAAGCCCTTCGACTCAAGAGAGCTGCTGGCCTGCATCCATGCCCTCCTTCGCAGGACCGGAAACCAGGTCAATCAGCTGAGCTTCGGGAACACCAGCCTGGATCTGTCCTCCGGCATGCTCCTGTGCGGCGACCACAGCGTCCGCCTGTCCGCCCGGGAGTACGACGTCATGCGGATTCTGCTGTCCGATCCCTCCCGAAACACCTCCAAGGATGCCCTGTTCACGAAGGTCTGGGGGTTTGATTCGGACGCCACGGAAAACACCGTGGAAGTTTACATTGGTTTCCTGCGGAAAAAGCTGACCGGTATTCACTCCAACGTGAAAATCGTATCGGTCCGGCGCCTTGGCTATCACCTGGAAGTCTCCGCTTAAGTGAAAATCGCCTGGCGCCTGATGAAAAATTTCCTATATTTCACCTGGAGGTATCATGTTAAAACGTCTTCGTCATAAGTTCGTCCTCATCAACATGGTCACGGTCATGCTGATGATCTGCATTATACTGGGAACGATTTACGCCTTCACGCGCTCCAGCCTGGAGAAGCAGTGCCTGCAGCGCATGCAGTCCATCGCCTTGGACCCTCTGCAGCAAAACACGCTTGTCATTGGCTCCGACGAGGTCAACCTCCCCTACTTCATTCTGGAGATCACCCGCTTCGGAACCGTTCTGGCCATCAGCGACGGAAACTTCGATCTTTCCGACAAGGAATTCCTGCTGGAAGTCGCCAAGGCGGCCTCCGCGGACAGCCGCAGCTACGGCGTTCTTTCGGATTATAACCTGCGCTACTATCGTCTGTCCAACACGCTGAAGGACTACCTGATCTTCGTGGATATCACCAGCGAGCAAAAGACGCTGCAAAATCTCCTGCGCCTGCTTCTCCTTATCGGCGGCGTCAGCTTTCTCGGCTTCCTCGCGCTCAGCTTCTTTCTTGCCAAATGGGCCATCCGACCTGTGGAAAAATCCTGGGAAGAGCAAAAACGCTTTGTGGCCGACGCCTCCCACGAGCTGAAAACGCCTCTCACGGTCATCCTGACAAACGCGGAGCTCTTATCCTCCCCACAGATCCCGCAGGAAAACAAGGCCACGTTTGCATCCAACATCCTGGTCACCGCCAGACAGATGCGCTCCCTCTTAGAGAACATGCTGACCCTGGCCAGAAGCGATGCCGGCGCATCGCCCATCTCCTTACAGACGGTCGATTTTTCGGATCTGCTGGAGGAAACTCTCCTTCCCTACGAGCCGGTCTTTTATGAAAAGAAGCTGACTTTAGAGACACAGATCGAAAAGGGCTTAAAAACAGAAGGCGACGAAACAAAGCTTCGCCGCCTGATCGATATCTATTTAGACAATGCCGGTAAGTACGCGCCGCCCGGGAGCACCGTCACCGTGTCCCTGCAAAAACAGGATTTCCGGCACCTGCGCCTGACCGTCACAAACCCCTCCGATCCCATTCACGAAAAGGACCTGGAGCGCCTCTACGACCGCTTTTTGCGCCTCGACCCCTCCCGCAGCCGTAACGGCAGCTACGGTCTGGGCCTCGCCATCGCAAAAACCATCGTCGAAGAACACGGCGGGAAGGTGTGGGCCACCACGCCGAAGGAAGGGATGATTTCTTTCCATACGACATTACCTTTGGGGTGATAATGAACATTTCTTCAGCACAGGTCCTGCAAGCAGGCATTTTTCATTTCCTCTTGCAGGCTGTGCTGAATTATTACTTTTTCGCATACTCCTCTAACACCTTCCTCAGGAGCTTCGGGTTGTCGGTCATGATGGCATCCACACCCTTTTCAATCAACATGCGCATCTCGTCCTCATCGTTGATCGTCCAGTACTGAACGGCGATGTTCTTCCGGTGCGCCCGGTTGATGTACGTCTGCCAGGTCAGGTCCAGATGAATACCCTTGATGTCATAGGCCAGCGGAATCTGCAGACAGGTAAACTCTACGCCGGAAAACAGGTTGACATGCAGGAGCTGCGTGATGATAAATTCCGCCGCACCGGCCGTGGATGCACCGCGATAAAGCGCCGGGTGATTGTTTCGCAGATCTTCCTCGATTTCCGGGTGGAATGTCCCAATCACGATGTTGTGCTTGTAATCCGGGAACTGTTTGTCCAGTGTCTCCTCGATCATATTGGCCGCGCGAAAGCCCGTCTCGCCGCCATCCTTGATCTCCACGATAAAGAGCAGATCCTTGTGGGTATCATAGAACTCTTCCATCAGCTCATGAAACTCCAGGATCTGGAGGCCCATCTCCTGCAGCTTTTCCTGCGGCACATCGCGGTAGGGGTATTCTCCCGTGTCAGGGTCAACAAAATTATAGCCCATGTTATACTGCTTCAATTCTTCCAGGGTGTGCTCCGCGATGATCACCTCCGGCTCCCCTTCCTTGCAGGCCATGCGGTTGATGGATCCGTCATGGCTGTACACCAGATGCCCGTCCGACGTCATCCACACATCCGTCTCACACACCTGAATGTGAAACTCATTCACAGCCGCCCGATACGCCATCAGCGTATTCTCCGGATTGCTGACGCCGCCGCCCCGGTGCGCCGCGATCATGGGAAGAGCTCCCTCTTCCTTGACAAAGGGATTGTCCTCCAGCACCTTCTTGGGCGGGATCACGTTGATCATCACAAAAAACACGACCAGCACGGCCAAAATGCTCAAGAAAATTTTCCAGCCTTTCTTCATTTTTCTACCTCCCTATATGCTTGATAGCCTCTCAAGAATACCACAACACGCCCCCCGCCGCAAGGGAAAGCGCAGGCATTCACTCTTTTCTCGCCTTTGCCTGCACCCGAGGCCAATATCCTTGCAAAATCCTAGCACAACGGCAGCTCCACCGTAAAGGTGGTGCCTTCCCCGGGTGCGCTTGTAAAGGAAATCTGCCCGTGGTGCAGGTTCACCAACTCCCGGGCGATGGTCAGGCCCAGCCCGGAAGAGTCATGCTTATGGCTCTCGTTCGTGTGAAAATATCGCTCAAATATATGGGCGGCGTCCTCCTCGGAAATGCCTGTGCCGCTGTCCTTGATGGAAACCACACAAGTGCCATCCCCCTCCAGATCCTCTCTGTTCTGGCTTGCTAAAAGATTTCCCTTCCGATCATCAAGCTCTCCCGCCTGAGAATCCGCCAGATATTCCTCCCCCTTCCGACACGCCACAATCTCCACACGTCCGCCTTCCGGCGTATAGTGAACCGCGTTCAGGATCAGGTTCTGGAAAATCTGCTGCAGCCGGATGGGATCCCCCCATACAAACAAATCCGGCTCTACATGCGAAATCACGGTCATATCCGGCCTCGCCACAATTTCCGGAAGCGAGCTGCTTAAGGACGACACTATATCCGACAGCGGAACCCGCTGCTGACTTAGCACCACTTTGCCGTCCTGCAGCTTGATCAACAAAAACAGATCCTCCGTGAGCTCCTTTGCGAAATGGCTCCGTTGCTGCAAGATCGGCAGCATCTCCGGGAGAACCTCCGGATTGCTTTCCAACACCTCCAGGCCATTGCCGATTACAAAGAGCGGGGTTCTCAGATCATGAAAAATGTTCGTAATCATGCTGTGGCGTTCTGCCTGCAATTCCTCGATCTGCCGCGTTCGCTCCTCCACCATTTCCTCTAAGTTGGCGCTTAGCCTCTCCTTTTCCGTGAATGCCCAGGCAAACTTACTGTTCACGCAGACCATGGTGCCTAAAATAAAGGGAACATCGATAAAATACAGACGGTTGAGGTAGTAAAACAGCGGATTGTGCTGTTCCACAAAATAGTTGGCAATCATAGAATAATAGACGCCCAGCAGGATCACCATCCCAGCCAGACACCACCGCACGCCGCGTTCTTTTTGGGAGCTTCCCTGGCACAGAAACACCAGACTGATCAAAAAGACAGTCAGATTGCGAAAATGCCTGCTGGTTCCCTCCTGCGGCCAGAGAAGAAACAGAACGGTACCCCAGATCAGCAGCCACGGCCAGGACAACGCCTTCTTCCAAAAGCCGGACAGCCTGGTTCCGGAAAGCAGCACTGATATTTTCAGGATCAGAAGAGCGATCGTCCAAGTGATAGCCGGGGAGATCCATCGCCTGACTTCCCAGGACAAAGGAAACAGGCGAAGATACCACATCATGTATCTTAAAAGAATAACCCCCTGAAAAATCAGAAACTCACGCAAATAGGTTTCCTGCGGCTTAAAGCAGAAGAGAGAAAATGTATACAATCCCAAAGCCACAATGATGGTCATACCGATCAACGGAAGCATTTCCCCCACCTTAGCGATCGAATCCCAGGCTGCCGCGCTGATAGCGGTCGGCTCTAAACGATCCAGGGAAAACAGCACCGTCCCGATCGCGGCGGACAAGAGCAGGCTGATCAACAGTGTCAGCCAAAATGACTTTCTTTTCATTTTTCCTGCTTCCTTTCTTTATGTTTCTTGCCAAATCGCTCAAAAATCTGCTATAATATCAGATAAAGTATCCCTTTCAACAACCTTATGATATCACAAAACCCCTGCGGGAGACAACTCACAAGTCAAACTCTTCCTGCCCGAAGCTATTGCCGCAGGCAAACATCCTTAGGCTCTTTGTTTGCTCTTCTCCCAACCTTCTTATGGAGTATTAAAGTGGAGGTATGCCTTGACCTATATTTTACTTATTGAAGATGATAAAGCGATATCCGATATCACCCGCTTTTACCTGGAAAGCCAGAAAATCTACCAGGTTACCTGTGCAAAAAACGGCGCGGAAGCCTTAAATTATGCCCGCGGCATGTTCGATCTCATCATCATGGATATTCTGCTCCCGGACACGAACGGCATTGATCTGTGCCACACGCTTCGCACCTGGCATCGGTGCCCGATTATCTTCTGCAGCGCCTTAGACGATTCCGACACCATGATCCGCGCCCTACAGATGGGCGGCGACGATTTTATCACCAAGCCGTTTGACAATAAGGTGCTGTTGGCCAAAATCCAGGCGAACCTGCGCCGCGTCCAGCTTGATACAGAGGCCAGCCGAAGCGCGGCCCCTGTCGAATCTCAATTCTTTCTGGACGCGGAATCCCGCCAGGTCTCCATTAAAGGGAAGTATATTCGCCTGTCCGAGATGGAATACCGCATCTTATCCTACCTGCTCTCCCATCGCGGCACCTATCTCTCCGGTGATGATATTTACCGGAACATCTGGGGGAAAGACCCCTTGGGCGACACCCGCACCGTCCAGGTACATATCCATAACCTCCGCGCCAAAATCGAGCCGGATCCCGCCAATCCGGTTTACTTAAAAAGCGTATGGGGAAAAGGCTATATTTTAGAGTTTCCGGCAGAAGCATAACCAGCCAAAGATTAAGGAAACTCTTAATCGTTTCGTTGGAATCTTAAGTACTCTTAATCTCTTTTGCTCTTTTAGTCAACGACAGGCCCTGCAAGGGGCCTGTTTTTTGTCTATTATGCTTTTCCAATTCAGATCTCTTAAGAGTTTTTTAGATGGTAACCGTTTATGCTCCGAATTATACTGCTAGTAGTTAGAATCACATTCCGGCGCACCGATGCCGGTCTAATGGAAACGCAGAAAGGAGTATCATTATGAAAGAAGTCAGCAGACGCAACTTTTTAAAGAGCCTTGCCGGCGCCACCACTCTGGCTGCCATGAGCGGTCTGAATGTCCTGGCAGACGGCGAGGAAGCCATCTATACCCCCGGTACCTATCAGGCAGAAGCCAAGGGTGTCGGCCGCATTATTGTCACCTGTACGTTTGACGAAAAGAGCATCACGGACATCCAGGTCGTGGATGACGGAGAAAGCGAAGGCGTCGGCCAGGCAGCCGCTCAGCCTTTTGCTGAAATGCTGAAGATGATGCCGATCGATGATCTGGACGCCATCGGCGGCGCTACCGTTACCACCCGCGCCATCAAGCAGGCAGTGAAACTCTGCATCGCGCAGGCGAAGGGCGAAATCGAACGTATCACGATCGAAAACCCTACTTCCGAGGATGTTCCTCCGGCATGGCTTGGCTACGCTCCGGAAATCCCCGAGGAAGAAATCGTCGATACCTGGACCACGGACATCGTCATTGTTGGCGCCGGTGCCGGCGGTCTGGCTGCTGCTGCCTATGCGGCCGAGAAAGGCTATGATTTCCGTCTGATTGAAAAGGTCAATTCCACTGCCCGCGCCAGAGGCTGGTACGCCGCGGCAGACTCCTCCGCCATGAAGAACGCCGGAGCAGAACCGTTAGACCGCGCCCGCATGAGAAGAGAGCTGCAGAAGTACTCCTCCGGCAAATGCAATATGAAAGTGTTCAACACCTGGTTTAACGAATCCGCCGACATGCACGAGCTGGTCGTCCGCGCCTACGCAGAAAGCGATCCGGATGCCACCTGCAATCCTACGGTTGGCGAGGAAGCCTCCTGGCCGGCAGAGGATGACAGCGGCTATTTCTTCCCGATGGTCGAGCACACCTGGAGAAGCCGCGGTGTCCGCAACCGCAACGATGCTTTCCAGAAGTACATGGAAAACCGTGGATATGCCATTGACTTCAACACCAAGCTGATCAAGCTGGAACAGGACGGCGACCGTGTCTGCGGCCTGATTGCCGAGAAGACCGATACCGGCGAATACATCCGCATCGTGGCGAATAAAGGCGTGATCCTGACCACCGGCGGATACCCCGCGAACCCCCAGATGATGCAGGCCTTAGACCCCATGGGTTCCTCCGTCATCACCTGCAACGTCTGCTCCGCCACCAACCAGGGCGATGGCATCAAGGCCGCCATGTGGGTCGGTGCAGAGCTGCAGCCCGAGCCGGCTCCCATGCTCTTTGACCGTGGTATTCTTCCCGCCGGTCAGGATGCCGGTTACATCATGACCGAGGAAGGCAACTTCTACTTCCCGTCTGACAACGGACAGTTTAACTTAGGTTCCCAGCCGTTCCTGAAAGTCAACCGCAACGGCGAACGTTTCGCCTGCGAATCCGGTACCTACGACAACATCCTGTATGCGGCTTACAATCAGCCCGGTCATGTCTACGCCTCCGTCTTCGATTCGCACCTTCCGGACGACGTGCGCCGCTTCCACACGATCGGCTGCTCCGCGCAGACCCGTAATGGTGCGGACCGCGTGCTGCAGCAGTTCGACCGCCAGGTGGAGCGCGGCCTTGGCTTCAAGGCGGACAGCCTGGATGAGCTGGCCGACATGATGGGCTTTGAAGGACAGGCAAAAGAGAATTTCCTGGCCACCTGTGCCCGTTACAACGAGCTGTATGACATGCAGGAAGATGTCGACTTCGGCAAGCCCGCATACCGCTTAAGCGAACTCCGCAACGGCCCGTTCTACGCCTTCTGGATGGGTGCTTGCCTCTTAACCACCGAACAGGGCATCCTGACCAACGAAAAGGCTCAGGCTACCCGCAAGGACAAGAGCGTTGTGGAAGGCCTGTACGTAGCTGGCGACTGCTCCGGTGGTTTCTTCTACAACAACTATCCTTGCCTGATCCCTGGCATTGCCTGCGGCCGTACCATGACCATGGACATCACGTCTGTGAAGACTGCTGCCGGCGAAGAATAAAGCAATCCCCCTTCTTCTCAATAACAGGTCGGGAGGCTCCCTTCCTCCCGGCCGCCAAGTTCTGAAAATCTGACAGAGTGTGACAGGGGACGGGCCTGAGTGTGACAGGGGACGGGCCTGTGTGTGACAGGGGACGGGCCTGTGTGTGACAGGGGACGGGTCTCTTTGTGACAGGGGACGGGTCTGTTT